>CALJMI010000037.1 GCA_937981885.1 uncultured Caldilinea sp. | reverse complement strand
ACACGTGGGTGCAGGCTACGCAAACTGGCCCGCCATCCTGCACGAAAGCGTGATCCGCGCGGTGGAGGTGCGTCTCGCCGACCCAACCGACCGCGAGCGACTGATCCGACAGGAAGAGGCGCACGGCTTTGCACTGGTGCGACCGCTGGCTGAACGTCTGGCCGACTACGAGAGAAGCGGCGAGCCGATGGCGGCGTACATGCCGCGTTTGCTGGCTGTGTTGAACGACGCATCTATTGATTGAAAAGCCGGACGCTGAACATGCTCGGTGCAAGAATGACGCACGTAAGAAGCAAGACCACGCCGCTGCGAGCGGCGTCTACGCGCAAGGGGTGGCGGAGTTGCGTAGCGACGGCTCGCAGCCGCCGATGCTCGGTGCAAGAACGACACGCGCTGGAGAACGAGACCACGCCGCTGCGAGCGGCGTCTACGCGCAGGGGTGGCGAAGCTGGGTGGTGACGGCTCTCAGCTGCAGGTTTTCGGTGAGAGAGCGACTGAAAGAATGCAAGGGAAGAGATGGTCGGTATAACACTGTCTCTTCCCCTGCTATTGGATACCGCTACACAGCCCCTAATCCCTGCTGCGACTGGTCACAGGGAGAAAAACCTGCCTGGCGACCATGACCTCGGTCGTGGCCGTGTTGTTGCTTGGATTGACTTCCGGTCCATTGGATGTCAGCGTAAGCGTGACGGGGAAGCGACTGCCATAATTCGTTCCGGCTGACGTTTGAACATAGAGTACGAAATTGTGACTATCGAAAAGACCCATGTCCGGTAGATTCCAGACTACTATGTTGTCGGTGACCGTAGGCGTGACGCCCGATGTGTCGCTGACATAGGTCAAGCTATCGGCCAACGTCGTCGTCAGGGTTACGCCGGCGGCGATTGCTGCGCCTCGGTTGGTTGTCTGGATGCCTATCGCTGCGCTGCCGCCTGGCGGCCCGTTGGTGAGGGAGGCAGAGAAGGCTGCTACTCCATCCACCCCCGCAGGCGGCGTCCAGCTATAGGAGGTGTTGCCATAGCCTTCATAGCTGCTGGTGATGTATCCATCGCCGAGGAGAGAACCTTGCCCAGAACGGAAGATCATGGGTGGAGTCAGCACGACGCCGTTGCCATCCACCAGCGCATAATACAGGTTGTAACGAACGTCCAAGTCATTGTCCATCCACGTTAGAACGGCGCGACCTGCGGCATCGGCAGCAACAGAAACATACTCATCGCCAGTGAGAGCGGCAGGATTGTTGAGTCTGGTGGGGCCAGCGATGGGATTGTACGCCGCATCAAGCACAGCAAAAGTTGTCGCCGATTTATCGTCTCGTTTTTGCCACGAGAGATACGCCCACGCCGCCCCATCATGTTCATGCATCTCCATCTGGACTTGATGGGCGCCAGCTGAAAGGGGCACAGCGGCTGACCAATACTCACAGCACTCATTCCAGTGATCCATGACAAGTTGACCATCGATCCATAGCCGGCTTCCATCGTCGCTTCCCATCCAAAAAGAGTAGACTCCTTCATCCACCGTGATGGTTCCAGACCAGCGTACGGAAAAGAAGTCGGGATTTACCTCTGGCTCTGGCGCATCCTCCCACCAATCGAAGTCGATAGTTGAGTCAATTCGTGTGAGAACCGGCGGCCCTGTCAGTGTCTCGTTGTTGTAGAATTGTGTCGTCCACGTCCCCTCACCAGGGTTGACCGGGGCCGGGCTTGCCCAGGCCATTGCTATCCTGCCATTAGTCAACTGCACAGCGTCCAGATTCCAACCTCGGCTTGCGATGTCCGACTGTGCTTTGACTATGCCGCCGCTGCTGTTCAGCACAACATAGTGAATTCGTGAATCCGATCTATACCCTACAAACACACGGTTATTGTTCAAGGCGGCTAAAGTTGGCGTATTGTATCTAATTCCCCCCACCACGGCATTCGTAAGTTTGGTTGGTTCGCGAATCGCTCCTCCATTTGTGTCGCGTATCGCATAATAGATGTCAACCAGCCGGCACTGAGCAGTGCAATCGCCAGAAGGCGGCTCCACACTGTATCGATTCCAGGCAATAACGAAGCGATTGTCACCAGTTGCAGCGATTCTTGGGTCCCAGAAACTCGGCACGCCAAGTTCACCCCAGGCGCCCCAGGTAGTGTTGTTTGTCAGGTTGACTGAGCCGTATACACGGTTGCCGGAAGCGTCCAAGATGGCGAAATAGATGTTGTAATTGAATTGCGCAGTGTTTCCATTCCAGAGATAGCGATACCACAGCACTCCGATGCGGCCGTCAGGAGCCACGGCAATGACAGGCGCCACATCGTATGTGTCCACTGTTGCGCTGTTGTTATTCACCAATTTGCTCGCTGACTGGATCATTTCTCCATAGCGATTGAGCAACGCATATTCTATCTCGACCACATAGATGGCGCAGTCTGAATCTAAACAACGTCCTCTCGACCAGGCGTAAACAAAGTCTCCATTCGGCGTTTCGGCGACCGTCGTATCGTAGCCCAAATGCTGATCTGACGTCACCTTTTTCACTGTCTGGCCAGCAGGCTGTGCCAGATGCAGACTCATGGCGCCGTCTGCGTCCTGATAGACTTGGGCAAAAGGAGCGGGAATGGCGGTACGTATGACAGCAGTTTTGCTCTTGCTGCTGTTGAGCGAGGATCGCGCAGTGATTGAAACGGCGTCACTGGCTCCCACCACAGATCCAGGTGGGATCTCCACTTTTACCGTGACGGTATAGGTTCCCCCTTGAGACAGACTGCCGGTGTCCACGACGCTATCGCCGTCGCTGTCCAAGAGAGGTGTAACGCCGTCAGAGGCATAAAGAGTGACAGGCCATGTGGAAGATGAAATTAGATCATACGTATCGGCGCCCAATTCACCGGTGTTGCGAATCACTGTCTGGAAGGATTCAGTTGAGCCAGCGCGGCTCAAGCGTCCTTGCTCACGCGGCGTAAACTTCACTCGTGCCGATGGCGCCGGACGGGTGAAACGAATTGCTCGAACTTCCCCAGACCGGATCGATGACGGCACGCAATTCGGCAAGCCGTAGCCAAGTCCGTCCAACCCTTCGTCATCCTCAATGCCAACATACCCGCAGTAATACCACTCATCCTCTCCCCAAGTCATTGTCTGATACTGGAAAAGGATTTCACCGTTTTCATACAGGACAACTTGAAATGTGAAGCGTTCATCTGTATTGCGCGCCTTCACGTCATTCCATGTTACGACGAAGTAGCGATTGGATGGAACTCCACCTGATTTGTAAAAGACGCGTCCACTGATGCCACTTGTCGCCAAATCGAGCGGCGTTGAGAATGGCGAAATTATGGTATTGGGAACAGAAGGGCGAGGAGTGGGCGCCTGATCTCGCCACGTCCAGTTTGGGGAATCCTGGAAAGTGATGTAGCCTGCTGCCCCAATATAAACGTTCGAGTAGACAGTGTCGTAGTACTTGAATGCAAAGGGCAGCGGGATCGCGCCGGTGCGCTGATCCCAGCTTTCGCCACTCAGACCGGTGTCCGTGCCATCAGTGGCATCGATCCAGTTGAGGGCGACGCTGTCATTCCACATATAGCCGTAGTCATCTGGTCCACCAGTGGCAGCCACATCCGCGCTTTGCACGGGTTCGGCGCCTTTCTTCATGCGCCATAGGCCGTTTGCATCTTGAACTGCGCCCAGCGGCGCGTCCGGCGACCTGATTCCGGCAGGCGGCATCGGCTTGTCTGCCGGCTGCGCCGACTGCGCAGTAGTACTGCTCGCCGGCAACGTGCCAGCCAACAGCAGCACAATCACGACAATCCATGTCCACAATCGAAGGGGGCTAGTTTGCATGGAAAATTCTCCTACTGATAACCAGGTTGGTTTCTCACAAGTGAAAGCGTTCGGAAACTCTCAAGATAAACCTTACTATAGAACTATAGACCAATGGCGAGCGGTACATTGCCGTGTAGCTATCGAATCTGTGACTTAGTTCATAATCAACTGAGAAAGAACGACCATTTTCAGGAGATGATGCGGTGTGCACATGAGCGTAAGTTTCAGCCTCAGAATGCACCCTTCGACCCCGTACCTGCCATACGGATGGTTGGCAAATTGGGGGAAATTTTGGTGGAAAGCACACTCCCTTCTCACGCCCCGCTCCCAGCTCACGCCAAAGCCGCCCAACAAAAGCATTTCCCCCAGTGAATGGTGAATAGCAAGTGGTGGAAGGTCTGTCCGGAGCAGGAGCAACAAGATGTTGGACTCTTTTTGGTTGCGGTTATCGAGCTTATCGGGGTGTGACTTCTGGATCTGTAAAAACAACGGTTGGCATGGCAAGCACCTTTGTGATGCTTGTTTCAGAACGCTTATTCATTCTGTTCAGCGCTTGCCCGCTGTGTTAAACCCTCTACGCATGTTCCAGACTCGCAACTCACAGCCTGACTTTCTACCATTCTTATCAGTAATACGGCGAGACATCCATCATCTCCTGACTTTCATACATACCAGGTTGCGTGAGCTACAATACAACAAGCATGCATTGAAACCTAGCTATCCGAGGGATCACAGCTAGATTTCACGATTCAGATAATAACATCACTAAGCGCGCCTGTTTTGCCGAAATTTTGCCTGCTTTTGGATTGAGCCGTCAACGAAGTTGAGTACTCGCATGCCAGTGTAGGAGGAAACCGTGGAGAATTCCCCGCAACACGTTGCGCTTTCCGACCAACAGATCACGCGGAAAGCTGTGCGCAGCACGCTCAAGTCGCTGGACGATGCTATGAAACTCGGCGCGCATCCGCTGGCGGCGTTGCGCATCGTTGACGTGCAAAGAGCAAAAGCCAACTATCCTGACAATCAACTGGGGTGTGGTCTTGCTCTGCGCGATCTGCTGCGCATGGCGGTCGAAGCGCTCCGACCAGACAACGGCGCGCCCAAGCCCCAGGAGCGGGAGTGGCGGCATTACCTGGTCGCCCAAGAGTATGTGGCGAGGCGCAATCCGCACGACCTGCAGGTGGAAATGAGCATTGCGGCAAGCACCTATGACCACGAACAGGCGGCGATGTTGGATCGTCTTGTGGCCGTGCTCTCCGAATGGGAGCTCGCCAGCCGCGAGAGGCCGCCCG
This sequence comes from uncultured Caldilinea sp., assembly GCA_937981885.1. GTDB lineage: Bacteria > Chloroflexota > Anaerolineae > Caldilineales > Caldilineaceae > Caldilinea. The sequence goes on along the minus strand of CALJMI010000037.1, from coordinate 155,456 downwards.
ATTGGTCTGAGCATGCCTTTGTTGTGCGTGCAGATTGGGGCGAGATGCGCGATGTGACGGGCTTTTGCGGTCGTATGGCGGAGCTGGCGCAACTGCGTCGCTGGGTGATAGAGGAGCGCTGCCGGCTCGTTGCCGTGATCGGCATTGGCGGCGTCGGCAAGACGGCGCTGATCGAGCAACTGACCACCGAGCTTGTGAATGAATTTGATGCGATGATCTGGCGCTCGCTGGTGAACGCGCCGCCCATCGAATCGATCTTGCGTGAATGCATCCATTTTCTCGCCGGTCCTTCAGCGGCTGGATTCGACACGATCGACGAAGGCATTCGTAGACTGATAGAGGCGCTGCGCACCCGGCGCTGTTTGCTCATTCTCGACAACCTGGAGACCATCTTTCAATCCAATGCACCATCTGGACAGCACCGGCCCGGCTACGAAGCCTACGATCAATTGATCAGCAGCATCGGCGAACGCGTCCACCAAAGCTGCCTCCTCCTCACCAGCCGCGAAGCGTCACCGGAGTTGATTCGGCTGGAAACCGGTGCGGCGCCGGCGCGCATCTTGAGGCTCAAAGGCATGAAGCCCGCCGACGTTCATCGTTTGCTGCACAGCCGCCCGATTCACGGTGTGGAAGATGCATGGACGGCGCTCACGCATCACTATGAAGGAAACCCACTGGCGCTATTGCTGACCGCCTATACGATTCAAGAGCTCTTTGCTGGAAACATTGCCCGCTTTCTGCAAGAAGAAAGCACTGTGTTTGGCGACGTTCGTCAGACGCTCGATGTCCAGATAAGCAGACTTTCCACGCTGGAGCGCGAGGCGCTGGATTGGCTGGTCGTTGCGCGTGAGCCGATTGCAGTCGATGCATTGCTAGATTGGTGCGTCAAACCGGTCGCCAAAAGTGATCTCCTCAGCGCCCTCCAGTCGTTGCACAGGCGCTCGTTGATCGAATCACAGGCTCATCATTTCAGCCTGCAAAACATGGTGCTGGAGTATGGGACGGAGCGCCTGGTCGAGCGCTTGCGCCAGGCAGTGATTGCGGGGGATTTGACGACGCTCGATCATTTGCCGTTGGTGCAGACGCAGGCAAAGGAATATGTACGTCAGAGTCAGGAAAGAATGATCGTTCAGCCTTTGTTGCAACAGCTTGTGCACAGATATAGCCGCGCAGATGCTGTCGCGCAGATTTGTCTTGGTTTGCTCAAGAAGCTGCGATCTGCTGACAACCGCTTTGCCGGCTATGCGGCAGGGAATCTGCTCAATCTGCTGCAACGACTTCCCTGCTCGCTCGAACACATCGACTGTTCGGGGTTGACTATCCGCGAGGCCAACCTGTGCAATACAACGCTTCAAGGCGCCGATTTTTCGCACGCACACTTTGTCAGGCCACGATTCTTCCAAACCTTTGGCGCCGTCTCAGCGCTTGCCGGCAGTCCTGACGGCGCATGGCTTGCGATCGGCGCAGCAGACGGTCGACTCGCGCTTTGGCGCGTGGATGAAGAAAGCCTCAAGTATATCTGGCCCGGCCACGATGCCTGGGTTATGAACGCCGACTTCAGCCCGGATGGTGCACTGTTGGCGACCGTCAGTGAAGACCGTACCGTGAAGGTCTGGCAGGTGGGCGCAGGGGCGCAACCGCCGCGCTGCGTCCATACATTACGAGGTCATGCAGGACGCGTTCGCGCAGTGGCCTTTCAGCCGGTGACCGCGCCGTCGTATCAAAGCTACATTCCGCTGATCGCCAGCGGCGGCGACGACGGCGTCATCATTCTCTGGAACATCCACAACGGGCAGCCGGTGCAAAGCTTGCACGGCGATGGAGGAACCATACGCACGCTGGCTTTTGTCCCACACAGCGACCTGCTTGCCAGCGGCGGCGATGATTGCAAGATCACAGTGTGGGATCTGCGCACTGGGCGCATACAGAACCAGTGGTTAGGGCATGACCATGATGTCAACAACGTGGTCTGCCTTCCGAACGGTCAGCTCCTGATCAGCGGCGGCCGCGATGCGAAAGTGCACTTCTGGCGCCTCTCTTCCGCTGAGCGCACCCATACGCTCCATGCCCACAGCGCGCCTGTGGGACGGCTTGCGGTCAGCCCAAATGGGTGTTTCCTGGCGAGCGCAAGCAACGATCAAATGATCACCGTCTGGGATGCACGCACATATTCCAGTCTGTGGGCCGTTCGGGCGCATCGTTCCGATCGCATCCGCGCTCTATATTTCAGCCCCGATAGTGCAACGCTGTTCAGCAGCGCCGAAGATCACACGGTGCGGGTGTGGGATGTACGCAGCGGGAGTTGCCTGAAGACAATCACCGGCTATATGAACTGGGTCAATGCTGTGGCTTTTCACCCGAACGGTGAATTCTTCGCCAGCTGCGATTATGACGGCGCTATCCGCCTCTGGAGCACGGGTGACGGCGCCCAAATCGCGTCCTGGCGCGCCCATGCTGAGCGGGTGAACAGCGTGGCTTTTCATCCGCAGGGGCGCCTCCTGGTCAGCGCCAGCAACGACTGCACTATTCGGTTGTGGGATGTCGGGCAGGCTGGCGCCGAAAGCATGGTCAGACATCCGTGGTTCACACTGAAAGGTCATACATTTCGCGTGCGCAGCGTGGCCTTTTCGCCAGATGGGCAACGCCTCGTGAGCAGCAGCAACGACCAGACGGTGCGTCTGTGGGACATCGAAAGTGGTCGATGTATACGCGTTTGGGCCGAACATCGCAGCGATGTGACGTGTGTAGCGTTTCATCCAACCGGATTGTGGGCGGCAAGCGCGGGCTATGACCGCACTGTGCGATTGTGGAGCATTGCTGAGGACGAATCGCATGCTGTCTTGTCGAGGCATACAGACTGGGTGCGGACCATCGCCTTTCATCCTTTCGGGCGTATCCTGGCAAGCGCAGGAGATGATAAAATCGTTCGACTTTGGGATGTCGACAACGGCACATGCATTCAAGAATTGCACGGACACAGTCGAACCATCCGGGCCATGACGTTCACTGCCGATGGCGCATTTCTCATCACAGCGGGCGAGGATCGTACAATTCGTATTTGGGACATGGCAATCGGGCGCTCACATCGGGTGCTGCAAGCGCCCGGCAGCGCCGTGAGCGCGCTTTCGCTCAGCCCCACTGCTCCGATCCTGCTCACCGGTCATGACGAGGCGCTGCTTCAGATGTGGGACCTCGCCAACGACGCCCTTCTGCGCGCAATTCCGATTGCCATGCCATACGAGGGGATGAGGATCGCCGGAGCGAGCGGGTTGAGTCCAGCCCAACGAACCACCCTTCTGCAGTTGGGCGCCGTGGACGACGCATGAACATTCAGACAATCTACATTTGGGACTGATGCCACCCAACGCAGCTATCCACAAGACAGCTATGCCAGCCGCCGCAGCCGTCCAATCGGCAGCGAACGCAGGATGGCGGCCATGTCCTCGCCACGGAAGGCGCCGGTGAGCGGCAGCGCCGCCAGATACGCCGTTAGCCCGATTGGAACCGCCGCCCATTCATTCACGCCGAATTGAATCAAGCCGTAGGTCACAACGCCCATCACCGCTACGGAGAGCAGCGGCGGCGCGTAGATCGCGACCCACGGCACTGTCCCCACGGTGCGCCGCACGATCAGGTAGAACGGAATCAACAGGCTGAACTCGCTCAGGATCGTGGCGAGTGCAGCGCCGACATAGCCGAGACTTGGGATCAGGAGTGCGTTGCCGGTCACGTTGAAAACAACGCCGAGAATGAACGCGCGCGTCAAGGTGCGCTGCTGGTTGGCGGCAATCAGCACGTACTGGGTCACGCTGTTGACGAAGCCAATCGGAATGCTCCAGATGATCACCTGAAAAGCAAGATCGGCGCCGCCCACGTAGGGGATCACCTGCCCGAAGATACGAAATTCGCCCGTCACATTGAGGTACTGCGCGCCGCCGACCAGAAAGACCAGCGGCGTCGCCAGGAAGGTCACCGCCATCGCAATCGGCAGACTCACAATCGTCAACAGACGCATTGAGATTACATACGAACGCAACAGGTTGCTGCTCTCGCTGCGCGCAAAGCGGCTCATCAGCGGGAAAACTGCCATCGTGAACATGCTGGGGATGATGTTCAGCCCATCGAGATATTTTAGTCCGATGCTGTAGAGACCGACCGCCGCCGCGCCGGCGAGCGGACGCAGAATCCAGACATCGATGCGCCAGAAAATCGTCGCCAGCAGGTGGTTGATCATCAGTGGCCCGCTGACGCCGAACATCCAGCGCTGCAAGCCCCAATCCCACTTCCACTGCGGCTTGAAGAGCGTCGAACGCAAGAGCGCATAGAGCCAGAGCACCTGCAACACATTGACGCCCAGCGCCACGGTCGCCAGCCCAACATAGCCCCAGCCGAGCAGCAACGCCGCCGCGCCGAGCGCCACTTTGAGCAGCGCCACGGCGTTGGTCAGCCCCGCTGGATACTCCATCTTCTCGAAGGCCATGAACATGCTGCTCAGCGCGTCGGCGTAATTGGCAAACAGCATCGCCAGCGCCAGCAAGACCAGCGCTTGCACCTCCTGCGCGTTGATCGACTGTAAGTCGGGCCAGATCACGCCGATTGTCCAGTAGCCGGCCACGACCAGCCCCATCAGCGGCAGGCTGATCGCCCACAGCAGCGTGCGCAGCGCCAGCACATTGGTGAGATAACGGCTCGACTGGTTCTTGTCGGCGGCGACATCGCGTGTCAGCAGTGTGCCCAGCCCGTAGCGGCTGATGATCTCAAAGAAGCCGTAGATCGCCACGACGAAGTACCATTCTCCCGTGCCCGTTGGCCCCAGCAGGCGCACGTAGAGCATCGCAAAGGCGAAATCGACCGCCTTGTTGAAGAGACTTAACCCCATCGGGATCAGCGAGTTTTTGGCGACGCGCTTGACGTCGTGTTCCTCGATCTCCGGACGATAGTAGCGCCCCCACACCCAGTAGAGCAGCAACATCAACAGCGTCATCCCCGCCAGGAAGCTGACATAAAGACCGAGTTTGAAGCTCATCGGGCTATAGATGAAGCGCACCGTCCACTGCCCGTCCTGCGGCAGGTAGACGGCGCGGAACGCGCTGTTGGCGCGCAGGATCGGCAGCTCGATCTCGTCACTCTCGCCGCCGCCGAAGGGACGCAGATATGCCTTCCAGCCGGGGAAATAGGCGTCGGTGAAGAGCAACCAGCCGCGATCGCTGATGTTGACGTCGATAAACACTTCGTTGGACGTATAACGACTGATGCGCGCTTCGCGAAGCTGCGGACTGGCCGGAACGAGCGCATTCCGGTCGGAGGGCGTCTGCTCGATGAAGAGCACCTGACGCAGATCCACCTCTGTGAGCGGCTGCTCCGTCGGCGCGGCAATGCGCGCCTCCGGCACGATCGAGACCCGCGGGATCACTTCGAGGTTCTCATAGACGCGCACCGAGTCATCTTTGTAGATTTCTTGCCAGCCGGGGTTGGGCACGGCGTGCTCGGTGATCAGATATTTGACGTTGAGCAGGTCAAGCAGCGGGTTGTCGAGCGCGGCGTAGACATCGCCGCCGACCTGCGCGTAGATCGGCGCAATGCGGTTGTAGAGCAGCTCGTTCGCCTGTGGCTGGATGCGGTTCATCAACTCGACATATTGCCGCGGGATGATCGAATCATAGCCGCGCACGTCGTGCCAGCCGTAGTACATGCCGACATTGGCGTTGAAGGTCTTCTCGCCTGGCGCGTTGAACGTGGTGAAGCGCCAATCGGGGGCAAGCGGCGCAGGGCGTGGGGCGTCGAGTTGCTCGCGTTCGTTGATGAACTTGACGACCGGCGGCGCACCCTGCTCCGTCCACGGCGACAGCGCCGGATCGCTGGCCGGGTTGAACTGCCCGTGCGCCAGGAAGAGGTCGAGCACGGTGATGGCGATCAGAGAAAGAGAGATTAGGAGATTGGGAGATTGGGAGATTGGAGATTGGAGATTGAAGATTGGCGTCTCCCCCTCTCCCTGTTTCTCCGTCTCCTCCAGATTCTCAATGGAACGCAGATGACGCGGATTGGGCGGCTCGACGCAGATGGTATCTTCTCTGCGACCCTCTGCACCCTTACGCTCCTGCGTCACCGCTTCGCCCTTCGCCCCTCGCCCCTCGCCCCTGATCATCCAAAACACAACGAGCCCGACCAGCAGCCCGATCAGCCCGAAGTGCGTCAGGTTGGCGGCCTGGTAGCTCCAAAACATGCGGCCGTCGGCGAACGCCATGCGCGCCAGATCGCTGCCATCCACAATGCGTTGACCAAAGGCAACAAACGGTCCCGGCGCAACGCTGCTGGCAAGCACGAGCAGCAACGCAGCAAGGCCAGCAAGCGCCAGGAGAAGCGCCAGCAATCGAGCGATGAGGAGATTGGAGATTGGAGATTGGAGATTGGGAGATTGGAGATTGGCGTCTCCCGTTCTCCCTGTCTCTCTCTCTCTCCGCGTTTGGCATCGCCCCTTGTTCCACCCGATCAGCACATTCAGCCCGATTGCGCCAAGCGTCGCCATGCTCAACGTGAAGGGGAAGACCCAGCGAAACGGACTGTGAAGCTGGTTCCAGCCGGGCAAACCATAGAACAGAATCGCATAGAGTGGCGCGCCGAACGCAAAGAGCAGCGAGATGATGGCGAGTCCGGCAAAGAAAAAGGTCGGCAGATTGGAGATTGGAGATTGGAGATTGGAGATTGGCTGCGGTGAGGAGAGCGAAATCGTCTGCGAATCTCCTAATCTCCAATCTCTATTCTCCAATCTCCTTTTGCTCAACAAACGCGCCGCCTCTACGATAGCTATCACTGCCAGCAGCCACGTCGCCAGGCCCAGGTAGTTTCCGCCTTCGACGTAGTTTTTGATACCCCAGAAGATCGTGTGCGTTGGCTCGCCCAGCGCGTTGACGGTGGCTGGCGTCCAGGTGCGCGCCCAAATGTCGAACCATTGATGGTGGCTGGGGCTGCCGAAGATGTTGGGCAGCGCAAAGGTCAGCACGTGGCGGACGGGCCATGCCCAGCCCAGCACCTCCGCCAGCGACGCCGATCCTTCGCGGAAGTTGAGGGGCAGCAGTTCCAGCAGCGGGAGCAACTGCACTGCGCCCAGTCCGACGCCGAGCATCGCCATCGCCAGCAGCCAGCTGCCGAGCTTGACTGTGCGAACCAGCGGCGCCCCTTTGCTGTTCGCCGCCAGATCATCTTTGCGGATGCGGAAAAAGGCCGACGCCAGCCGCACGAAGCTGTATGCACCCGCCGTCAGCATCGTGTAGTAGATCAGCTCTGGGTGTCCCGCCAGCACAACCAGGCCGATGATCGCTGCGCCGACCACGACGTAGGGAATCGGGCGGAAACTGCGCACGCCCTTCTCCTCCTGCTTGCGCACGATCATCTCGATTACAGCGAGCAACAGCGGCAGCCACGGTGTGGCAGCCAGGAACATCGTAAAAACGACGCTGACGATCAAAAAACCACTGAACATGTAAACGACCGCGCCAAAGAGCGCTGCCAGCACACGCAGCCGCAGCACGCGCCCGAAAAGGTACATGCACGCGCCGGCAATTGCCACCTGCAGCGCTGTAAACCAGCCAAACGCCAGGTCGAGCGGCAGCAAGTAGAAGAGGATGTTCAGCGGATAGAAGGTGCTCGCCTGCCCGGCTGCCAGAAAGGGGATGCCGGTCAGGATTTTCGGATTCCACAGCGGAAACTCGCCGTTGGCGATAGCTTCGCGGATGTGTGCTTTCCACACCGCGTTCTCTAACACCAGATCGGAGAGCAGATCGTTGTGCGGGATCAGACCCGGACGCAGAGACGCCCACGGCTCGAAGGTGTAAAGATTGTCGAAAGGCAGCAGCGTCGCTTGCGTCAGCGCAGGCGCCAATACCGGCGCAAACCAGAGCAGCGCCAGCAGCAGAATCGCCAGCAGCGCCAGCAGGTCGGAACGAAAACGACGAAGTCTAGACATAGATGAGGCAGTCTATTCAGCGGAATCAATCGGACACACGTGGGTCATCCGCGGCTGTCGACGTTGATGCGCGGTTCATTCCAGCGGATCGGCGTCGGCTGGCGGCGCTGTAGATGGCGGTAGCGCCAGCGAATCTGCCAGGTGCGCCACGCCGATTCGAGCTTGACCGGCACATCGAGCTTGCTCTGCCCGATGCGCCGATCCTCGAAATGGATCGGAATCTCGACCAGCCGAAAGCCGAGGCGCTCGCAGAGATACGCCATCTCCACCTGGAAACTGTAGCCGTTGCTGCGGATCGTCTCCAGCCCGATCGTTTCGAGCGCCGCCCGCCGCCATAGCTTAAAGCCGGCGGTCATGTCGCGGATGCGCAACCCCAGAATCACGCGGCTGTAGAGATTTGCCCACCAGCTCAGCAGCCGACGGTTCCACTCCCACCGTTCGTCGAGCGAGCCTCCCGGCACATAACGGCTGCCGATCACCACATCGGCGCCGGTCGCCAGCATCACGCCGAACATCTGCGGAATGTAGGCGGGCGAGTGGCTGAAATCGGCGTCCATCTGCACAATAAAGTCGGCGCCGTCAGCGATGGCGCGCATCATGCCGGCCACATACGCCGTGCCGAGTCCGCCTTTTCCAGCACGATGAATGACCTCCATACGCGCGTAGCGCGCCGCCAGCTCGTCGGCGATGCGCCCCGTGCCGTCCGGTGAGTCGTCATCGACGATCAACAGGCGCAATGTGGGCAGCGGCAAGTCAAAGAGCGCCTCGGTGATGGCGGGCAGATTCGGCGCTTCGTTGTAGGTGGGGATCACCACTGTGATAGTTGCGTTGTCTGCCTGTTGTTTCCAAAGATCGCTAATCGTCTGGCTCATGCACCGAACAATTCCCTTTTCTGAACCGGCCCGATAACGGCGCGCCGACACGCGATTGTAGCACGCCGCGCGTAAAGCGAATAATCTGGAAGGCGGTGCGGAATATCGATCACATCGTCAATTCGGTGTAAACGCTGTATACTGTAACAAGTTTCTGAAATGTAACGATAGTGGTTGAGCGATTGTCGAGTTGCTGACAATATTGGGGACAAGGTGTCCTGCAGGTGAAGGCAAAACATGACGATGGAATTGCTTGCGTTGCACGCACAGACGGTCGAGGCGCCCACACTGCCGGTTGAGGCGCCTACACTGCCGGTCGAGGCGACCGATGTATCTCAAGAAGCCGGCTATGCGCCGCGCTGGTATGTGCTTGTTCATAACGACGACGTGACGCCCTTCGAGTACGTGATCAAAATTTTGCTTCAGGTTTTTCTGCTCTCCGAAGAGATCGCCGAGCATGTCGCCCAGACCGCACACAATGAGGGGCAGGCAGTTGTTGTCGTGCGCCCGCGCAACGAAGCCGAGCGTCTGGTCAAGGTGGCGCGCGCGCGCGCTCGACTCGATGGCTACCCGCTCACCTTCAGCATGGAGCAAGAGCCATGAGCGCCGTCGGGTATACACATGCCGAGCCGGATTGGGTGCATGGACATCCCCACGAACCAAATCCAGCGCCGCCTTCTGATGACGTCACCATCACCCTCACCCTGCCTGGCGGACAGGCGCAGCGGCTGACGGTCGAGACATTGCAGTCGCTGCCCTTCACCACTGTGCCGGACTGCACCATCGTCAGCACTGGTCACGGCGCATCGGGACCGTTCACCTTTGGCGGGGTGACTTTACAGGCGCTGCTGTCGGCGTTCCTGCCTGTTGACGCAAACTGGCAATTTGTCGATGTGGTCAGCGGCGATGGCTTTGGCGCGCGGCTGCAGCGTGAGGAAGTGCTCGACGACGCAGGCGGCCGGCCTGTGCTGCTCGCCTACATGCTCGACGGTGCGGCGTTGTCGCGGGAAGCTGGTCTGGTGCGTCTGATTGCGCCCATAGAAACCGACGACGCGCTCAAGCAGGTCAAATGGGTTGCACAGATCGTGGTGAAGTGAGCTTCAGCCGCCGGCTTTCTTCGCCTGATAGCCGAGTTCGAGCAAGATTGCAACGATCTTATCGCGCTGGTCGCCCTGGATTTCGATCACCTGATCCTTGACAGCCCCGCCCGCGCCCAGCCGATTCTTGAGCAGTTTGCACAGTTTCTCCAGTTCGGCGGGCGCTGCCATCACGCCGGTGATCAGCGAGACGTTCTTGCCGCCGCGCCCCTTGCGTTCCAACGCCACGCGCACTTGCTGCTGACGGGGCGGCAGCGACTTTGCAGCAGGCTTGCGTTCCAGTTCAGGTTCAGGATCGGTGGAAAAGACGACGCAGCGTTTTGGGTCAGTCATGATCGTTTCCCGGAACCGGCGTCAGATGGCGGACAAAGCGCCCAATCTGTGCGACTGCCTGCCGCGCCTTTGGTTCAAGCAGCCAGGTGAAATGCCAGACATGCACCATGTGCTCCCACACTTCGAGCTGGACATCGACGCCCGCCTCACGCGCACGCAACGCAAAGCGTCGGCTGTCATCAAGCAGCATTTCGGCGGAGCCAGCCTGGATCAAGAGCGGCGGCAGCCCGGCAAGGTCGGCGTAGAGCGGTGAGATCAGCGGATGGCGCAGGTCATAGCCGTTGGCGTACATCTGCGCCGATGCGTGTAGAACATCGAAATTCAGATAGTCGGTCGGTTCATTGGTTGTGATGGTTGCGCCGGAGAGCGTCAGATCGAGCCAGGGGGAGAGACAGATGGCGCCGGCCGGCAGCGGCACGCCTGCATCGCGCAGCGCCAGCAGCAGCGCAATCGTCAGCCCGCCGCCTGCCGAGTCGCCAGCTACGGTGATCTGCGCCGGCTTGACGCCCTGTTCGGTGAGCAGCCACCAGTACGCCGCCCACGCATCTTCGATCTGCGCTGGAAACGGATGCTCTGGCGCCAGGCGATAGTCGAGCGCAAAGACGCGCGCCTCTGCCTCCTTCGCCAGCCGCGCCGTGATCGGTGCGTGTGTGGCTGGCGAGCCAGAGACATAACCACCGCCGTGCAAATAGAGAATCACCCGTTCGGGCGCCGACGCGTCAGTCGTCACCCACTCACCGCCAAAGAAGACGGTCGTCACGGGCTGGCGCATCGCATCGGACGGCTGCGTGATCAGCGTAAGCCGTTCCAGCGGGCGGCGGATATCGTCGGCGCTGCGGATGTCGCCGTGCGGCGTTCCCAGCGTCATCATCTCGACAATGCCTTCGTAGGGCAGCGACCACTCCGCCAGGCGCGGGTTGCCCTGCGCACGGTGCGCCAATGTGCGCAGCCCGGCACGCGCCGCCAAACGGTTGAACGCCCAATAGTTCCTGGCGCGTTGGGCGACGCTCTGAACTTGAAGACGAGACGCCATCGTTGTACTCTCCGTTTGTGATTACAGAAGAATGCGTGTCTCGTGTTGCGTGTCTCGTGTTGCGTGTTACGCGTTGCGTGTTGTGCCACAATCTACGCATCACGCAACACGTAATACGCAACACGCAACACGTTTCACCGAAATAGCCAAAGGAGCCAACTATGCTTTCCATGACCAGCGACTATATCACCGACCACGGCGATCCTGAACCTTATCTACGTGCGATGGCGGACGCCGGTTTCACCCACGTTCACTGGTGTCATCACTGGCGCTCTGATTTTCTTTACGCCGACAGCGAGATCGAACAGATCGGTCGCTGGCTACAAACCTATGGTCTCAAGCTCAGCGACACACACGGCTCGGAAGGGATCGAGAAATTCTGGTACGCGCCACAGGAGTACGCCCGGCTGGCTGGCGTCGAATTGGTAAAGAATCGCATCGACTTCACCGCCCGGCTGGGCGGCGACGCCGTGGTGATGCACGTCTACCCGCCGACCGTACGTCCCGACCTTGCCATCTTCAACGACTATCTCTTCGACCAGAGTCGCCGGTCGCTCGATGACCTCGAAGCGTTTGCACTTGCACGCGGCGTACAGATTGCGCTGGAAAACTTGATCGACTTTGCAGCCATCGAAGCAGGCATTATCGACAGCATACATGCCGGCGACAACGCCGAGTTGCTGGCGCAGTTGCTTGCAGCGTATGATCCGGCGTTCCTCAGTTTTTGCTTCGATTCGGGGCACGCCATGTTGGGACAGAACCGCATCGAACGCTACGCGCCGCTCTTTACCCGGCTGAGCGTGCTCCACCTGCACGACAACGACGGGCTGCGCGACCTGCACCTGCCAGTCTACGACGGCGTCGCCGACTGGGAGCGCATCGCCGCCTTGATCGCAGCCTCGCCCTACGCCAAGCCGATCAGCTTCGAGCTGTCGATCAAGAACACAGCATTTCGTGAAGCTGCGCCTTTCCTTGCCTACAGTTTCCCCAGTTGCCAGCGCTTTGCAGAGACAGTGCAAACACTGCGTCGGCAAAATGAAAAATAGAACGCGAATGACGCGGATCGCAGATCAACGCAGATTCAATCCGTGAAAATTCCGCCCAACCCGCGTCATCCGCGTTCCATCAAACTATTTGCCAATCACCGCCAGCATTGCCTCGCGTTCGACGATCTTGACCCGTGGCTTGCCCTGCGCCTTGCCGTCAGCAACTTCTTTTGCCTCAATCAATTTCCAGTCATCTTTTGTGACATAGCGCACGCCGCGTTCCGCCAGCAGCGCCGGAATGGCGTCGGGCGATGGCTCAGGCGCGGGCGGGATTTTGCCCTTCTGCAAATCCTCGAACATGCTGTTGACCGACTCGATGGCATCCGGTTTGTTGGTGCCGATCACGCCGGTGGGACCGCGCTTGATCCAGCCCGCCACATATTCGCCGGCCATCACTCTGCCGGTGTCAAGATCGACGACGCGCCCGACCTCGTTGGGAATCACACCATTGCGGCTGTCGAAGGGGACGCCCTCCAGCGGCACACCCTTGTAGCCGACCGAACGCAAAACCAGCCCCGCCGGGATCGTCTCGTAGCGCCCGGTGCCCGACGCCTTGATATCGCCGCTGACCGACGGGCGCAGCTCGTTCCTTTCCATCTTGACAGCGACGATCTTGCCGTTCTCGCCGATGATCTCGACCGGCGAGAGCAGGAAGCGGAAGTGTACGCGCCGTGGTTTGCCGGTGACGCCGATCTCAGCATAGGCGCGCAGATAGTCGAGGTTTTTCTGCATGGCGGTGTCGCCCTCAATGGCGGCGCTGCTGGCGCGATCCAGCCTCAGCTCGCTGTCGAGCACGATGGCGTCAGCGATTTCCAGATGCCCCATCTCGCGGATTTCGGCGTTGGTGAACTTCACCTGCGCCGGGCCACGCCGCGCCACAATGTAGATGTCTTTGATGTTGCTCTGCGCAAGCTGCTCCAATGCGTGTTCGGCGATGTCGGTTCTTTTCAATTCATCGACCGACTTGGCGAGGATACGCGCCACATCCATCGCCACATTGCCGACGCCGACGACGATCGCAGCCTCACAGCTCAAATCAACCTGCAAATCTTTGTAATCTGGGTGACCGTTGTACCACGCCACAAATTCGGTCGCCGACATGCTGTTGGGCAGGTCTTCGCCGGGGATGCCTAGCCTGCGATCGGACTGTGCACCGATCGTGTAAAAAATCACATCGTAGTGACGCTTGAGTTCGGCGTGGGTGATATCTCGGCCGACTTCGACGTTGCCGAAATAACGAAACGCAGGGTTATCGGCGGTGCGGTCATAGGTCTTGGCGACCGCCTTGATGTTCTGATGGTCGGGCGCCACGCCGTAGCGCACTAAGCCGTGCGGTGCGATCAAACGTTCGAAGAGATCGACGGTGACGGTGAAACCTTCTTTGAGCAGTGCGGCCGCCGCGTAGAAACCAGATGGTCCTGCACCGATCACGGCCACGCGCAGCGGGCGATCTGCACTTCCCAGATTCGCTGTCATTTGAACACTCCTTTGTGTGTATATGATTGTTAGCGTTATGCCTTGTTCAACATGCCGCCAAACTGACGCGCCAGCGTCAGGATCGCAATGCCGAGCGAAAAGTAGTCCATTGGGCCCAATTGCTTGAGCGCACCGACTGCGTCAGTTTCTCCATCTTTGCTGCCATCGCTGGCGACCCAGGCAAACGCTGCGCCCAAAAACGCACCGGCCACCAGCCCGATTAGCATCGACCGCATTCGATGACTCATATTCCTTTACTCCTTGATTTGATCCGTTTGTTTGGAATTGCTCGCTCCCCCAGGGATGAGGGTGCGCAGGATTGCGGCGTTGCGTGCAACCTCGCTGTGCGCGCGCATCAGCGGCGTGGCTGCTCTGTCAGCAAATTTCACACTCTGATCCCGCCCGATGCCGACATAATAACGCGCCAGCTTGACGCCGTTCGTCGCTTTGCGCCGCGCAATCATGACGCCGCGCACGACAAAGTAGAGCACAACGGCCGTCAACAACGTGACGACAAGCTGCATCGTCAGCAAATAGAACAACGAGAGATCGCGCCAAAAAGCCAGATCCATGTTGTGTATCCCCTTGCTCAGAGCGCAACCCAACTCCTCATCATAGGTGCGTTTCTCAACCGCATTTTCTATCCATCCAGAACATGCGGTTGAGCATCGCGTCTATAGGGAGTAACCGGTTGAACCCCCGTTTCTTTGGTTTTATTCTAGCAGAACGGCGCGGCGAGCTACGAACTCGCCCGCCGCCGGTTGTCACTTGATCAACGCCATCTGCTCGATCAGCGCCAGCTCGTCGGCGCGGCTACGAATCTCGCCGTCGATCCGCCCCATGCGCAGCGCAGCCAACATCTCACGGTAGATCGCCCCGCGCGGAATGCCCATGCGGCGCAAATCGTCGCCGCTCACTTCGGGCTGAATGTCGCGCCATTCGGCGCGGTAACGACGCACATGATCGTTCGCCGTCGGATCATCACAGACAATTGGAAAGATGACCAGGCAGACCGGCTGCACCTGGTCGAGAATTTGCACGATCTGGCTTGGACGCGCTGTCGGCTGCATTAATGTCGGCAAATAGCGGTGCAGGATTGTCATGCTGTTCAGCAAACGTTGCGTCTCGTGGCGCAGACCGAGCCGCTCTTGCACGGCGCGCGATTCCTCGCCGCTCCAGCCAAAGGCGAGAATGGCAAAGTAGAGGCGTTCGATCGGCTCTGCGATCAGCAACGGGTCGGCGTCTTCCGCCCGGTGCAATGCACGCAGTTGGGCGAACTGTCGCGCCATGATCGGCGTCATCGTCAGCGCGGGGTGAATCTGGCGCAGAATCTGCAGCTCGTCGAGACGCAGCATCGCCTTTTCGGGCGTCTCCTCCTGCAGGATGCGCTCCAGTTCGTGACGGATGCGCGCTGGCGTGACGCGGTCGAGCAGTTCGAGCGCGTCGTTGAGCAGTTCGAGCGTGCGCGGTTCGATGGTGAACTCAAAGCGTTGTTCGTAGCGCACGGCGCGTAGGATGCGCGTGGGGTCGTCGACAAAGCTGAGGCTGTGCAGCACGCGCACCAGCCGTGCGCGCAAATCCGCCAGACCGCCCCACGCGTCGAGCAGCTCACCCCACCGATCGGGGTTGAGGCAGAGCGCCAGCGTGTTGATCGTAAAATCGCGGCGATGCAGGTCGAGCTTGATGCTGCTCTGCTGCACCGTGGGCAGCACGGTCGGCGCTGAATAAAACTCGGTGCGCGCGGTCACGAAGTCAAGATGCGGCGGCAGGTCGGCGGGGTCGGCGTCGTCGAGCCCGGCAAGCAGCGCATCGACGCGGGTCGGCGCGTCACGCCTCGTCAGCAGCCATTTGGCAGTGCCGAAGCGCTTATGCTCCACGACTCGTCCGCCATACTTCGCCTGCATTCGTCGCGCAAAGGCGATGGCGTCACCCTCGATCACGATGTCGACGTCGAGCGTCAGCGCGCGGCGACTGACGACATCGAGCATCAGGTCGCGCACAAAACCGCCGACGACATAGACATCGTAGTTCATGGCGTCGACCTCGCGCCCGATCAGCGCCAGCAAATGAAGTTGCACGGGCGTGAGCGCACGGCGCAGCCGCGCCGCCAGCTCGTCGGCGCGGCGATGCGGCAGCGAGGACTCGTCCCACAATTTGATCAGGTCGGTGCGCGTGACGATCCCGATGATGGCGCCGTCGCTATCCACAACCGGAATTTGTCCCCAGTTGCTTTCAATCATGCGACGACGCAGCGTTGGAATCGAGTCGTCCGGACGCACGGTGTAGGCGCCGACGCGCATGAAGCGGCGCACGGGCTGGTCGCCCATACCGTGGCTGAGCGTTCTGTCGACCTCGCGCCGCGTCAGCACGCCGACGAGCGTCTCCTTGCCCGTCTCATCCACGGCGACGACCGGAAAGCCTTCATGCCCGAAGCGGCGCATTAGCTCGTCGGCTTTCGCCATGCTCATGTCAGGGTGGAGCATATGCGGGCGGCCCGCGCTCATGATCTGACCGACAGTGAGCGCCACGCGGGCGTGGGTGCGCACAAGGTGTTCGATGCGGGCGCGCACGCTCTCCAGAGTCACATTGCGCATGTGCGCAGCCGCTGCGCGACTGTGTCCGCCGCCGCCTAATGCCTGTGCGATGCGCCCGACATCGACGCTGTCGGTGGTGCTGCGCGCTACGACCTGCACCATGTCGCCCAGGTCAACGACGACAAAGAGCGCGTCTGGCTCGTGAAAATCGCGCAGCCGCGCCGCCAGCGTGCTCAGCTCGTCGCCAAAGCCGGGTGCACGCGCCATGGTGATGATGACGCTGTGCCCTTCGATCTCCAGAAACTCGCACGCATCCATCAACACCTGCAACAGTCGGCGCTGCTCCTCGGTGACAGGATGGTGTAAAAATTCGTTGACCTCGCTGAGGTTGACCCCTCGCGTTGGCTCCAACAGCCAGGCAAGCGCAGCGGCGTCGCGGCTGGTGGTGCTGGCGTAGGTAAGGTTGCCGGTGTCCTCGTAGATGCCGAGCGCCAGCAGCGTGGCTTCGACCGGCGTCACGTCGATGGCGTGTTCGATCAGCTTCTCAACCAGCAGCGTAGTGTTGGCGCCGGTTGCCCCGCACCAGAGTTCGTGCGCCTGCGGCAGTAGCCTGCGCGTCTCGCTGAGCAGGTTGCTCTCTGCCAACGCAGCGTGGTGGTCGATGACAATGTACTCGGTGTCGGCTTGTGTGCCTTTGGGTGAATTCGCCGCACGCGTGTCGACGAGAATCGCGCGGCGCACCTTGCCGCGTGGCATGTCGTCGGGCGCAATGAAGCGAAAATGGTTCTTGTAGAGCGCCAGAAAATCGCGCACGTTTCGGTTCATCTGTCGCGGCAGCACCGGCAGCGCTTCGGGGAAGAGCAGCGACGCGCCGAGCAACGACGCCAGCGCGTCAAAATCCGTGCGTTCGTGGGTGAGGATGATGTCGAGTTCGCGGCCAGCCATGCGTAGAGTATCGCGGCAAAGCAGGAAAGATGCAAGGGAGAGCGCGGATAGAACGCAGAAGAAGAGCCGCTTACTCTACAAACAGCGACACGATCTTAAACTGCTCTACATCGACCAGCCCTTGATCGGTGAGCTTGAGCTTGGGAATCACCTCGAGCGCCATGAAGCTCATCGCCATGAAGGGGTCGTGCAGCGGCGAGCCGAGCGCCTGCGCCGTCGCGATCAGTGTGTCGTAGCGAGCGCGCACTTCGGCAATGGGGCGGTCGCTCATCAGACCCGCCACCGGCAGCGGCAGCGTGGCGCGGATGTCGGCGCCGTCAGCCACGGCTAAGCCGCCGCCCATCTCTGCAACAGCGCGCGCCGCAGCCAGCATCGACGCATCGTCGGCCCCGATCACGACCAAGTTGTGGTGATCGTGGGCAACTGTGCCAGCGATAGCGCCACGATGCAAGCCGATGCCCTGGATGAAGCCAAGCCCCAGCGCGCCGCTGCCCTTGTGCCGCTCGATCACCGCCATTTTGAGCACATCCTGCATCGGATCAGCCACGGCGAGGCCATCGACGGCGACGACGGGCAGGATGCGCTCTTCGGTCACCAACTGGTTGGGCAGCGAGCCGATCACGCGCATGGTGCGCCCGCCGGCTGGAATGCGCAGATCGACCGCGTCCCAGCGGATGTTGACAGTGCTGCCTATCGATGGCGGAATGTGTGTCTCCGGGGCTGTGCTGCACATGACGCCATGCCCCGCCGCCAGCTTGCCGTTCGCGTAGACAAGGCGCGGTCGCAAATCTTGTAAATCATCAAAGACGATCAGATCGGCGCGGCGACCAGGGGCGATAGCCCCACGATCGTTCAGTCCGAACCACTCCGCCGTGTTCAGCGTCGCCATACGCAGCGCCGTAATCGGCGCAACGCCGCAGCGAATCGCCTCGCGCACCATGTAGTCGATCGTGCCCTGATCGATCAGGTCGCTAGGGATGCGGTCATCGGTGCAGAAACAGAGACGGCGGTTGTTGTGCTCGTCGATTAACGGCAGCAGCGCGTGCAGGTTGTGTGCGTTGGTCGCCTCGCGGATCAAGATGTAAAGGCCGCGCGCCAGTTTTTCGCGCGCTTCCTCTACAGTGGTGCATTCGTGTTCGCTGCCGATGCCAGCGGCGACGTAGGCGTTAAGTTGCTTGCCGGTGAGCGCGGGGGCGTGACCGTCGCGTGGACGTCCCGCAAACGCTTCGATCTTTGCCAGCACTTCCGGATCGCCGTAGACGACGCCAGGGAAATTCATCACCTCAGCCAATCCGTGGACAACGCCCTCGGCGAGGAGCTGCGCCAGTTCCGTGGCGGTGAGCGCAGCGCCGGTCGTTTCCATGTGCGTCGCCGGCACGCACGAAGAAGCCATCAGCACCACACTCAGTGGCAAGCTGGCGCTATTCTGCGCCATGAAGCGCACACCCGCCAGCCCGGCGACGTTTGCAATCTCATGCGGGTCGGCGACGACGGTGGTGACGCCATGCGGTGTGACTGCCTGCGCAAACTGCGCTGGTATGCAGAGGCTGCTCTCGATGTGGACATGGGCGTCGATCAAGCCGGGCGCGACATACGCGTCTTCTAGATTGATCGTCTCGCGCGCAGCGTATCCTGCGCCGAGACCGGCGATCAGCCCATCGACAATGGCGATGTCCATTTCCTCAATGGCGCCGGAAAAGACGTTGATCACGCGTCCGCTGTGCAACAGCAAATCAGCCGGTTCGTCGCCGCGCGCAACGGCGAGTAGATGAGTTCGATCCATAGGACGCCGCCTTTCTTGCTCCTGGCAATTGTACTGTATTCTTCCCTCATTCTCTCATATCTTGCCCCTTGTTTGGAAACAGTGGTGCATGTTCTGTGGGCGCCATAAAGATGAAAATCGGCGGCAGCGTTTCGTCCCTCGCAATTCGCCCCTGTTATTCCATTCGCCAGCCTGGGGCAGACGACAAATAATTCTCACGATTTTCATAATAATTGACACCGTTCAATTGAGCGTGCTATACTCGCGTTGATTTTCGATACGCCGAATGATGCGCTGTGCACCGAGCGACCGCGCGTCGGCTGGAGGCGTCAAGTAAATTGAGGAGCAAACATCGTGGGATTTTCATGGCCGTGGGGCAAGCTGACACAGGGCAAGAAACCCTCCGTCAGGCATAAAATCCTGTGGGCCGATCTCGGCGACCTGGGCGACCTGGTGAATCCGAGCGGACCGCACGAGCAGTGGCAGGATCACGGGCTAGGCTTGCTGCGGACGATCATGCACAACAACGGCGTGATGACCGACATCGTCTCGACGCGGGCGGTGACAGCGTGGGATCAGCTGGCGCGACAGATGCAGGGCTATGAAATGCTGCTGATGAACGTGCGCAGCTACACTTTCCCCGTTGGGCAGAAAGCGGCGAAGGTTTTCAAGGAAGTCAACCCCAACGGCATCGTCATTGCGGGTGGGATGCACGCCACCGTGGCGCCACACGAGATGCTCGACATCGACGCTTTCGACCATGTGGTGCAGGGGCCTGGCGAGGAGACGATTCTCGATCTGGTCAAGGATCCGGCGGCGTATCCGCGGCTGGTGCAGGGCATCGGCGCCAAATCGATGGGCGAATGGCCCATGATGGATCGTGAGCTGTGGCCCAAGCCGGTCGGCTGGCGGATGCAGCGGCGTTGGAAGTGGAAATGGCCGCTCGAACCGGAGTGTGGCTGGGGGCCAGGACCGGTGGCGACGATCATCACCAGTCGCGTCTGCCCGTGGCAGTGCGTCTTTTGCAACGAAAACTCCTACATCCCCAACATGGGGCGCAAGCCAGTCGACCAGGTGATCGACGAGTTGAACTACCTCGACCGCAAATACGGCGTCGGCTCCGTCGTGATCCACGACTCGATGTTCTTCCAAAATCCAAAGTGGCTGCGCGAGTGGATCGAGAAATACCCGCGCCAGACCAGACGCTGGACATATTGGGCGGCGGGACGCGCCGACACTGTGCGCCAATGGCCCGATCTTTTCGAGGCGCTGGTCAAAGAAACGAACTGGCGCACGATTTCGATCGGCTTCGAGTCGGGCAGCGACCGCATCCTCAAGCTGCTCAACAAGGAGTGCACCGAGGAGGACAACTACTTTGCCATCGAACTGGTCAACCGCATCGGCGACGAGCTAGAGGCAAAGGGTGAGCAGCCGCCCAAGTTCTGGTCGAACATCATGCTTGGCATCCCCGGCGAGACGCACGAGGACGCTTTCAAGACGATGCGCATGTTGAAGCACATGAAGCGCGTTTTTCCGTCGATTTCCTACTACGCGCCCTATCCTGGCTCGGCGCTTGGCTTCCAGTTGATCGCTGAGGGCAAAAGCCTGATGTCGAACGACAACTATCATCGCTACCCGGACGACGAGAAAGTCAGAGGCGTCGATTACCAGTTCTATCGCGATCTGCTCGCTGGCAAGTACGACGCCGAGATCAACAAAGGCATCGACCGTGTGACGCGCGGGGCAGAACTTTATCAGGGGACATTGGTTAAGGCGTAGTTGGGAGATTGGAGATTAAAGATTGGAGATTAAAGATTGGAGATTGGGAGATCGTGCGCAGATATGATCTCCCAACCTCCAATTTCCTCCTCTCCTGGTCTCCCACTCTCTTCATAGACTGAGTGGAATCAATGAGTAGTTTTTCTAATCCGCACTTTATGTACCTGTTCGCCCTCAAGAACGGCAAGAAAAAATTGGCGTACGGCGAGTCGCCGGAAGAAGCGTTGGAGATTCTGCGCATTCGGTTGAGTGAAGCGGAGATGAGTGAGATTCTGACCGATCAGTTCATCAAAATCAACCAGCGCGAGTTGCAACAATACGTCAACGATTTGGGTTGAGATGCGGCTGAACGACGAGCAACGGGCAATACTCGTTGCGCTGCAGGCAGGCGACCGTCTGAAAGTTCATCGCACCATTGACGGCGAGAAACGTTACCTGCTGCATCGTCTCGATGGATCGAGCGCCGTCGCTGTGGAAGCCGCCGTTGTCGACAGCCTGGAGCGCCGCGGGCTGATTGAGAGCAACATGAAGTTTCCCGTCGCCACTTTCCTGCTTACTGACAAGGGCGTTGCTGCTGCTGCTGGACTCACAGGCAGCGCGCAAATGCCGATGGGGCCGCGCAATTTTGGGTAAGCCGAATAATTCTCATGAATTTTAGAATAATTGACACGGCGTCAGCGTCGTGATATAAACGTAAGCGCAGAAAAGGGTAATTCGGGCGGGATATCGCCAAAAGGAAATGCAGTAGAGTGCACGCAGTTCGTAAGCATATTCTGGAGATACTCAAAGAGTCCGGCGGCGCCACCGTCGCTGAACTGGCTGAGCGCCTCGATATGGCGCCTGTTTCTGTGCGCCATCATCTTGACATCCTCCAGGGCGATAACCTGATCAAGGTGGGGCGCATCGAACGCACAGGCAGCGTAGGGCGTCCACAGCAGATTTATCAGCTTACTGACGACGCCGACGAACTCTTCCCTAATAATTTTGCCTTGCTGGCAGCGAGCATGGCGCGCCAGATCAAACAGATTTTGCCGTCGGAGCAGGTGGAGGCCGTCTTTCACTCGCTGGCGGACGAAATGATCGCCGAGGTGGATGTGGCGGCGCTGGCGGCGCTGCCGCTGGTGGAGCGTCTTGACCGCGTGGCTGATTTTCTCAATGAACGCGGCTATCTGGCGCGGTGGGAGCCATGCGCAGGGGATGAAAATTCTTACTTGCTTTACAAGCACAACTGTCCCTATGCAGGCATGGCGGGCGAGCATCGCGAGCTGTGCATAATGGATCAGATGCTCATCGATCGCCTGGTTGGAGTGCATTGCGACCGCACAACGTCGGTGGCGAACAACGATCGCTGTTGCACCTATCGCATCGATGGGGAAAGCCGTGGAATTCCGGTTGACTTTGCGCTGCGCCCGCAGGAAATTCTGCAGGCAGCGTGAGACGCCACTATGAATCATTCGATTGAGGACGCCGTGATCAGCAACGTCAGTCTCTACACGAATCCGCACGGGAAAGTGACGATCGCGCCGCTGCCCTCCAGTTTTGCCATCGAACCGACCCATGACAGTTACGGGCGGCGCATCAACTATCTGCGCATCAGCCTGACCGACGCCTGCAACCTGCGCTGCGTCTACTGTATGCCGGAAGATATGACCTTCCGCCATCGCAGCGAGCTGATGTCCGACGCAGAGTTGCTCTATCTTGTTAAGATTGCCGCCAGCCTGGGCGTCACCAAAATTCGGTTGACAGGCGGAGAGCCGACGATCCGGCCCGGCATCGTGGAGTTGGTGCGAGAGATCGCTGCGACGCCGGGCGTCAAAGACGTTGCGATGACCACCAACGGCATTCTGCTCGACAGGCTGGCGCGTCCGCTGGCAGAGGCGGGACTGAAACGGGTCAATATCAGCATCGACACCCTCGACGCTGAGAAGTTCCACCGCATTACGCGCTGGGGTTATCTTGACGACGTGTGGCGCGGCATCTACGCGGCGGAGGAAGCTGGGATGGCGCCGATCAAGCTCAACGCTGTAGTCGTGCGCCACTTCAATGACGGACAAGACATGATCGATCTGGCGCAACTTACAGTCGAGAACGACTGGGAGGTGCGCTTTATCGAGATGATGCCGTTTGGCCAGGTGAGCGACTTTCAACAGACCAATGTCGTCACTTACGCCGAGATGAAGGCGCGCATCGAAGCGCACTTTGGGCCGCTGGAGGAAGCGAGCTATGACTACATCGATCCGAGCCGCCCGTTTCGCATCCGGGGTGCGATGGGCACGCTTGGCTTCATCAGCAGCGTGACCGAGCCGTTCTGTCAGGGGTGCGGACGTGTGCGCCTGACCGCAGATGGGAAGCTGCGTCTCTGTCTGCTGCGCGATGACGAAGTAGACTTGTTGACGCCGTTACGCGCTGGCGCTTCGTGGGATGAACTGCGTGCGCTGATGCGCGACGGCGCCTATCACAAGCCGTGGGGACACGAGCTATCAGCAGGCAAATTCGCCGAAAATCGGGCGATGAACCAGATCGGCGGGTAAGTGAGCAATGTGATTCGTGTTGCGTGCTGCGTGTTTCGTGACAACAAGATTTACGCAACACGTAGCACGCAACACGTAGCACGCAACACGTTTTTTAGACAAGGAGACCAGGAAACCATGATTACATTGACCGAGACCGCTGCTGGCAAGCTGGGCGGTATTATGGCCGAGAAGGGTTTGAAGGAGTCACATGCGTTGCGCGTCTTTGTCAAAGGCGGCGGCTGTGGCGGGATGCAATACGGCATGACCTTCGACCAGCCGCGTGAGGGTGACGAGATGTATGAGATGCACGGGTTGCGCGTCATCGTTGATCCGACCAGCCTCTTCTACATCGACGGCGCCAGCATTGACTACGTCGACAACCTGATGGGCGGCGGCTTTCACATCGACAACCCGCAGGCGACCAGCTCCTGCGGCTGCGGCAGCAGCTTCCGCACCGCCAAGAGCCACACCGGCGAAGAAATGCCGCAGAGTTGCGGCCATCACTGATGGACTGGCATAGATGCGCAGTGTGCGCCGGTGCAGCCGGTGGCTACACTGCGCATCTTCTTTTGCACTGGAGACGCCATGATCCGTAGCGCGCCGATCGTAGCGACTGGGTCTGCACCGATTCCAGCCGACTACACAATTGCGCCACTTAGCGTGGAACAGTACCACGCCATGGCGCGCGCCGGCATCCTGGAAGAGGGGGCGCCGATTGAGCTGCTCGAAGGCTACCTGGTCGAGAAGATGACGAAGCATCCACCCCATCGTGTTGCGACTCAGCTTGTAGAATTGGCGTTACGCCAGGTGATACCAGCCGACTATCACACTGCAATGCAAGAGCCAATCACGCTTGAGGACAGCGAGCCTGAACCCGATGTAGCGGTTGTGCAGGGGACGATCCGAGATTACACAGCACGACATCCCTATGCGCATGAAGTTCCGCTGGTTGTGGAGATTGCCGACACGACACTGGAGCGAGATCGCTACTCGAAGCGGCGCATCTATGCCCGTGCAGGCATTCCTTGTTACTGGATCGTCAATCTGCTCGACCGGATGATAGAAGTCTACTCAGAGCCTTCAGGACAGACAGCGCATCCGTTTTATTTTAATCAGCGCAGCTTCAGTGAAAGTGAATCTGTACCCGTGGAAATTCACGGTCAGCATGTCGGCGTCATTTCGGTCAGATCGATCTTGCCATGAAAGCCCGCTACTTCACGCTCGACGAAGCCAGAGCGACGCTGCCCCAGGTCAAGGCGCTGATGGAGCAGGTGCAATCCGCTCGCCGCGAGATTTTGCGCCTGCGTCCCGACGTGTTGCCCGTGGTGCAGCGAGCAGCGCTCAACGGTGGCAACAAGGAGATGGGGGAGCTGGCGGTGCATGTGATGCGGCTGGAAGAGGGCGTCAAGGGCATTCAGGCGCTGGGCGTCACGATCAAAGATATCGACGCCGGATTGGTCGACTTCATCGGGGTGCGCAACGGGCGCGAGGTCTATCTCTGTTGGCGCTATGGCGAAGACGACATCGACTTCTGGCACGAACTCAACGCTGGCTTTGCCGGACGACGTCCGATTGACGAGTACATTCGATAGGATTGTGCATGAATCTGTTTGTAGAAACGACATTGGAGCAGCGTATCCAACAGGTGCTCGATGAGTATCGCCCGAATTTGTACATGGACGGCGGCGACGTCGAAGTGCTGGAGGTCGATGCAAAGGGGGTGGCGCATCTCAAGATGTTGGGCGCCTGCATCGACTGTCCGATCAGCCTGTTGACGATGAAGCTGGGCATCCAGCGCCTGCTCAAAGAGCATTTTCCCGAAATCACCGGCGTCAACGCCATCACCGATGTAAGCTTGAGCGATCTCTATGATCGCCAGGCGGTGGTGCAGAAAACAATTGTGCGCGGCAAGTAAGGCGTGTTGCGTGTTGCATGTTGCGTGTTGCGTGTAAAGCGTGCAGGCACTCACGAAACACGCAACACGCAACACACAGCTAATTTTTATAATAAGTTTCATACTAATTTGGTTTTTTACCCCCCCCATGCTAGAATGCGCAGCGTCTTATCGGACGAGCATCCTGATTGAAGGAGGAACAGCGTGCGAGTAGCACTTATCAACCCAAAATTCCGTCTCCCGATCGACACCCGCACCACGCCGCATCTGGGGCTGGCGTATCTGGCCGCCATGAGTGAGCAGCGCGGGGACGAGGTGGTGATCTTCGACGCCGATGTGGAGAGCAAGCCGGTCTCCGAGTTTGTGCAGGAGTTCAAGCCCGACCTGGTCGGCATCACGGCAAACACGCCGCAGGTCAAACAGGCGTGGCGCACAGCGCGTGCCATCAAAGAAGTGCACGACTGTCTGATTGTACTCGGCGGTCCCCATGTCAGCGTGCTGCCGGAGGAGAGCTGCGAGAAGCCCTACGTCGATGTGGTAGTGCGCGGCGAAGGCGAAGAAGCGTGGATCGACATCTCCAACCGGCTGGAGGCGTATCTCAAGGATCAGCCGGAATATCACACACAGGCGTTCATGCACCCGGAGAACGAAGTCTTCAAGGATTGCCTGGGCGTCACCTACAAAACCAGCGACGGGCGCATCCACAACAACCCAGATCGCACGCCGATCGCCGACCTGGACAGCCTGCCCTGGCCCGCCTATCATCTCTTCAAGATGGATCGCTACACCAATCTGCAGCCTGCCACCGACCATGTCGACGGCGCGCGTAGCTTCAGCATCCTGACCAGCCGCGGCTGCCCCTACCGCTGCACCTTCTGCAGCCAGAGCATCATGCCGATCAAGTGGCGCAGCCGTAGCCCGGAAAGTGTATTGACAGAATGGAAACATCTCGTCGAAGACCTGGGCGCGCAGGAAATCGGCGTGCTCGATGACAGCGCCAACATCCGCGTCAAGCGTCTGGAAGAGCTGGCGCACGCGCTGATCGAGAACAAGCTCAACCACGTGCCCTGGATTTTCGTCAACGGCATCCGCGCCAACCTGGCGAGCAAAGAGCTGCTTGGCTTGCTCAAGCAGGCGGGTCTCAAGCGTACAGCGTTCGGCGTCGAAAGCGGCGACCCGGAAATTCTGCGCTCCATCGACAAAAAGGTCGATCACGACACGATCCGTCAGGCGTTCAAGAATGCCAAAGAAGTCGGGCTGGAGACGATCGCTTTCATGATCATCGGCTTGCCCGGCGAGACGCGTGAGACGATGCAGCGCACTATCGACTTCGCCATCGAACTTGACCCGGTGATCGCCAATTTCTCGATGATGACGCCCTATCCCGGCACCAAGGTCTACGAAATTGTGAAACGACAGGGGCGCTTCCTGATCAACGACTGGGAGGACTACGTCTTCTTCGATCAGAAGGCGCGCTATGAAATGGGCGAAATGACCGCAGAGCTGGTCGAGGAGATGTATCGCAAGGCGTATCGGCAGTTCTACCTGCGCCCCTCGCCAATCATTCGCCGTATCAAGACCAAGGACTTCTGGCTGAATCTGCCGCGCAACATGCGCATCGCCGCCAACACCTTCGTACCGAAGAAGGAAAAGACGGGCTTGCGGCAAGCAGTGGAGGCGGAAGGCGCAATTTAAAGATGGTAGAGATTGGAGATTGCTGAGTCTGCAAGATCGCCAATCTCCAATCTCTAGTCTCCAATCTCTCTGTTTAAAGGCACAAACTAATGCGCGTTATTCTTGCAAGTCCCGAAGCCAAAGTCTGGAGCGTGCGTAAGCACATTCCGCTGGGGTTGGGTTATCTGGCGGCTGTCCTGCGCGAAGGCGGCCATGAGGTGATGATCTATGACGCATCCATCGAGGATGTGGGCGTCGACTATTATCTGGACAAAGCTGAGCTGGAGGGGCGTCCCTACAGGCTGATCGGCATCACCGCCACAACGCCGCTCATGCCCGACGCCTGGATCATGGCGCAGCTTGCCAAGCAGCGCGGGCTGATCACCGTGATGGGTGGGCCTCACCTGACGATCATGCCGCTGGAGTCGCTCCAACCGTCGCACGACCAGTACGTGGATTACGTGTTCAAGGGCGAGGCGGAGTACTCGTTCCTGGAGCTGATCAATGCGCTGGAAGCCGGGCGTGAGCCGGGCGTGATTCCGGGCATCCACTTCAAGCGCAACGGCGAGATCGTCGCCAGCCCGGAAAGTCCGATGATTCCCGACCTGGACGCACTGCCTTTCCCCGCGCACGATCTCTTCAAGATCGACCGCTATACCAACCTCCAGCCACTGACCGACGGCATGGATCCGCACGCACGCAGTTTTACGATCCTGACCAGTCGCGGTTGCCCGTACAAGTGCACCTTCTGCTCCAAGCCGGTCACCGGCGACACGTGGCGGGCGCGCTCGGTCGAAAGCGTGGTGCAAGAGTGGAGGTGGCTGGTCAAAGGGCTGGGCGCCACCGAGATCGGCGTCACCGATGATATCTGGAACCTCAAATTGCCGCGCGCCAAAGAGCTGTGTCGTCGCCTGATCGAGGAGGGGCTGAACACCGTGCCCTGGGTTACGGTGCATGGCATGAAGGTCAACCACACCGATTTGGAACTCTTCCAGCTCATGAAGGCGGCGGGCTGCAAGCGCGTTGGCTTCGGCGTCGAGAACGGCGATGAAAACATGCTGCGCAACGTCATCCGCAAAGGACAGACGCTCGACCAGGTGCGCGAGGCATTCGCCAACGCCGAAGCCGCCGGTTTGCAGACGATGGGCTTCTTCATCTTCGGCATGCCGGGCGACAACGAAGAGACGATGGAGAAGACGATCCAACTTGCGCTCGAACTCGATCCCAAGCTGGCGAACTTCATGTTGGCGGCGCCCTTCCCCGGCACCGTCATGTACGATATGATCGAAAAGGGAGGGCAAGTTTTCGCCGACAACTGGGGCGACTTCGCCATCCACGACCAGAAGGCGCGCTTCACGATGAACGAGGGCTACGACCCCGATCTCGTCGTGAAGAAGTGGCGCGAGGCGTATCGTCGCTTCTACCTCTACCGCCCCGAACGCGTGGTCGAAAAGATGATGTTCAAGGAGAACTGGACGAACCTGCCCAACACCTTTGCCCAGATCAAGCGCTTCTTCATCGGGGCAAAGGATCAACAGGCGCCGGCGGAGAAGGCAGCTGCGGCAGCGGATTGATGAGGGCGTCAAAGTGGGTAGCGCGCGATCTATATGAAATTATCTGAAAAAGCACTGGAATAGTGGATTCGTCCTCGGCCCATAGTTGATTTCACGGTGCGGATGCCATAAGATGTTCTCGACTTATTGACTAGAGTCGCTCGTAAATGCAAAATGGTGGTTGATGCCATGGTTTGCTGGGATGCTAATCAAGGATTACGGCAGGATACTGCACACCTGTTTGCTGCACGGTAGACAGCGTCACGATGTTTCGGATGTTCAGGAGTGAGTGTATGCAAATGTTCACAGCCGTCATCGAAAAATGCCCAGATACTGGACTCTATGTTGGATATGTCCCTAATTTCCCGGGAGCACACTCACAGGGTGAGACATTGGACGAGTTATATCGCAATTTGCAGGAAGTGATCGCTATGCTTCTAGAAGATGGAGACCAACAACCAGAGTCTGAATTTGTCGGTACACAAACGATTGTCGTTGCATAGAAAATGGGAAAGAAACCACCGGTGCTGCGCCCAGCGGAGGTGATAGTTATCTTGGATCGCTTGGGGTTTAGGCAAGTTCGCCAGCGTGGTTCACATATCCAGTATCGACATCCTGACGGGCGCGCCACCACGGTTCCATATCATGGCGGCCGCGATCTATCTCCAATTCTTCTCCGTCAGATCGCAAAAGACATCGGCTTGACAGTTGACGAATTCCTCGCACATCGATGATGCATGACGTTGATCCTGCAGCCCTGGCCACAAACGATGCCTCTGCCTGCATCACCACTCTGCTGGATGCCAAAACGCCGCCTACAGACTTCTCAGTGCGTATGATTACTCAAACAAGAT
Source organism: uncultured Caldilinea sp. (assembly GCA_937981885.1). GTDB lineage: Bacteria > Chloroflexota > Anaerolineae > Caldilineales > Caldilineaceae > Caldilinea. The sequence continues at coordinate 126,128 of CALJMI010000037.1, read as the reverse complement.
TTTCATGCTTGGACTGATCCCCAAACTGCCCCTTTACTGGGCGTTTCGCACCTTCGGTTGGCCCACGGTCAAGCCTTTCTCTGTCGTGATCAGCGTATCGTTTCGTTGTAACTCCAAGTGCCGCACCTGTGACGTGTGGCGCAAGCCCAACGACGATCTGACGCTGGAGGAGTGGGACAAGGTCTTTGCCAGCCTGGGCAACGCGCCCTTCTACATGACCTTCACCGGCGGCGAGCCATTTCTGCGCCCCGATCTGGACGACCTGGTGATCAGCGCGTACAAGCACTGTAAGCCGAAAGTGATCACCATCCCCACCAACGGCATGTTGACCGAGCGCGTGGTCGAGAAAGTGGCGCGTATGTGCCGCGAGTGCCCGACCAGTAGCATCGGCATCAACCTCAGCCTGGACGGCATCGGCGACGAACACGACGACATCCGCGGCGTCGAAGGCAACTGGAAGCTCTCGATGCAGACCTGGGCGCAGCTAAAGGAACTGCAAAAGGAGTACAAAAACCTGGTGCTCACTGTGCACACGGTGATCAGCCGCTTCAACGCACATCGCTTCAAAGAAATCCAGGCGGGGTTGAAGTTTCTCGAACCCGATTCGTACATCACCGAAGTGGCGGAGGAGCGCGTCGAGCTGGACACTGTCGGCTGGGGCATCACCCCACGCCCGGAAGATTATGACGCGATCGCCGATTTCCTGAGCCAGCAAGCGAAGCAGGCGCCGGCAAAGGGCATCGCCCGCTTCACACAAGCTTTCCGCGCCCAGTACTACCAGCTTGCCAAACGCGTTCTCCACGAGCGCGACCAGGTGATTCCCTGCTACGCTGGCTGGGCGAGCGCGCACATCGCTCCCAACGGCGACCTCTGGAGCTGCTGCATCCGCGCCGAGCAGGTCGGCAACCTGCGCCAGACCAACTACGACCTCATGCCGATCTGGAAAGGGCAGGCGATGGCGCAACTGCGCGGCAGCATCAAGCGCAAGGAGTGCGCCTGTCCGATGGCGAACGCCAACTACGCCAACATGCTGCTCCACCCGCCGACGGTGGCAAAGGTGATGCTGGATGTTGTAAAATAGCGGATGAGGCGGGGACTCGCTTCACAATCGAGTTTCAGTAGTTCACGATTTCATCGATGGAGCCGGGATCGGAATGGATCCATGACAGCTTTGCAGCGTCCGTGCTTCAATGATTGCATTTACTCTTGCCAATGCCAACTAGCAATCAAGGTGTATCTTTTGTTGGGGTTTTCACGGATTTGTATCGACCAAAAATTGACGGTGTATCTATTGTTGTAGAGTCCTACGTCAAAGAGATATTACGAAAAGGCGTAAACTTTGATCTGTATGCGCCCCAAATGCCGGGTCACTATCTAGACGATACAAATATTTACCGATTTCGTTCGATTCCTGCTTACTTTGATGTAGAAACGCGAATACCTGTACCGTTTGAACCCCGCTACTTGAAGCGTGCTTTCACTCAGCCGTACCGCATTATCCATTCACACACTCCCGGACCGATAGGTATGGTTGCGGGACAGATCAGCAAATTTCGCAACATACCCCACGTACATACATTCCATGGTTATCTACCCGATTATGCACATTATTTTTTGGGTGACAGTGGTTTATCCATTTCGATCATGAATCGGTTTGCGTCATGGTGGGCGAATCAAGTCGATTATTTGATTGTACCAAGTAGAAAGGTGAAAAATTGGCTTGAGCAACATGGAGTTGAGCGGGAAATCCGCATAATTCCAAACGGCATCAACTTGTCTATGTTTGCGCCGATTGAGAAATCCGCTGTAGGTGCAAAAATAAAGAATACATTCCTGGTGAATGCTGGGTTGGTGGAGGCCGATGACTTTGTTCTTCTTTATGTTGGCAGAATTGCCAAGGAGAAATCAGTCGATCTCCTCATCGAGTATGTCGCGCCACTTCTCGAGCAGTTTGCGAACTGCAAGCTTGTGCTGGTCGGTGATGGGCCAGATAAGCAGTATCTGGAAGACAAGGTGAGAGGACTGACGATCAAGGATCAAATTGTGTTTACAGGTTATTTCCCCTCCTCAACGCTGCCTCACGTCTATCGATCTGCTGATATATTTACCTTTCTTAGCACGAGTGAAACTCAAGGCATGGTGGTGCTTGAAGCAATTGCAAGTGGACTGCCCGTGGTAGTATCAAATGATGCAGCATTTGAGCAGATGGTTATTGATGGGCGAAATGGATATTATGTAAATACAAAAGGCCAGTTCGCTGATGCAGTTAGGGAACTGTACCATCACAGATCAACCAGGATAAGTTTTGCACAACATGGCTTGGAAATAGCAAAACTTTTCGATATCAGTCTTACCACACAGCATGTTCTCGATTATTATGATTACATCGTGGCAGACTATAAGCAACGAGGCATGACTTCACCTAAAAATAAAAATATGTCATGAAGAAATTGTCGCACTCGATGCATCAGCTGAATTGAAGCGGAGCTTGTCCTGCATGACACCACTGCGACAGATAAAACGACTTCCTGGCGTTTGGTTGAAAATTCGTATTCTACAAGTTGAGAGAACGCAATCGCATGAGTGACGGCAACAACCAGACAACTACTATTGAACTGGAAACCAAGCCCGATTTCGCCGAGGCAATGCAGCGCGTCGAGGCATGGTATCATCAGGCGATTATTGACCGTCCGCCCGTGCGCTTCAGCCGTCACAACGCCGAATTTGAGCTGCTCGACAACGTCGACCGCAGCCGCTGGCCTACCCTCAAGGCGCGCTGGTTTGACGAGGAATACCAGATCGAGCGCTTCCTACGCCGCCTACACAGCCAACGCTATCTGGGCGAGACCTTTCCGATCTTCTGGCCCAATCTTGGGCCAAATGTACTGGCGGCCTGCTATGGCTGTCATCTGGAGTTTGGCGAAGTGACCTCTTGGGCGGAGCCGATCCTGCACAGGTACGCGCAGCCGGTCGCCATCGACTGGCAAAGCGAATATCTGGTCAAGCTAGAAAACCTGACGCGCCGGGCGCTGGACATTTGCGCCGGGCAGTTCATCGTTGGCTATACTGACCTCCATCCCGGTATGGATTGGCTGGCGGCGTTGCGCGGGTCGGAGCAACTTTGTCTGGACTTCTACGATCACCCCGAAGCGATTGCTGGGCTGCTCCAGATTGTGACCGCCGATTTTCTACAGCTTTTCGACCGCTTCGACGCCATGCTCAAGTCCAAACAGCAGCCCTCGGCCAGTTGGATGGCGATCCCGTTCTTTGGGCGGATGCATATCCCCAGCTGCGATTTCGCCACCTTGATTTCGCCCGCGATCTTCAACGAGTTTGTCATGCCGGTGCTCCACACCGAGGTCACCGCCATGACGCACAACATCTTCCATCTTGACGGCAAGGGTGTGGCGCGCCATCTCGACGCCATCCTGGGGCTGCCCAACACCAACGCCATCCAGTGGGTGCAGGGCGTCGGCGCCGATCAACCGATCCTGCAATGGGTTCCGTTGATCCGCAAAATTCAGGCTGCGGGCAAGTCGGTCGTCGTCGATCTGACCGTCGCCGAGCTGGAGCCGTTCATCGACGCCGTCGAACCGGAGGGCATCCTGCTTTGCATGGCGACGGAGAGCGAAGAACAGGAACGCGCCATCCTCGAACGTGTGGCGCGCTGGTAGACTACGACCAAACCACCTTTCACTGTTCCCTTCTCAAAATGCATATTTTGTCGCTTGTGTTGGCGCGCAATCAGCGTATGCTAAGCCCCAGAAAAGTCACGCTATTCCCGTGGAGAAGCGCCGATGGTCTTGCTCTATGGCTCGCTTGCGTACATGATAGGGATTCTGGCAGGGCGTGTAATCTTCGACTGGCTGGGGCTAACGTGTCCGCTGCCGGGCTGGCTGTGGCTGCCTCCGCTGGCGTTGCTTCCGCTGACGCCCTTGCTGAACCGCACTTGCAAGGCAACAGCCATGCCGTTGCGTTGGCCCCTCAGCGCTGGTTTCGAGCCGGAACGTTCGATCTGGTCAGCAGGCTTGCTGGCGGCGCTGGCGCTATGTGTGAGCGCAGGCGCGTTTCGATACGCTGGCCATCCCTTCACGCAATGTTGGACGCCGTCTGATCTCGCCTACTATAATCTGCCTGCTCACCGGGCGTTTGAGCGCGGTGCGCCCAAAGTCACCGTCGTCGGCGTGATCGACAGCTACCCGCTTGTCGCCGACGTGAAGCAGCGCCTTGTGGTGGACGCCAAGACAATTGAGGTTGACGGCCGCACCCAAATCGTGTCGGGCAAAGTGCGTCTGAGCACCGGCATTCGCGAGCGGTACGCCTACGGGCAGCCAGTGCGCATCACCGGGCGCTTGGTCACGCCGCCGGAATTTGACGCTTTCAGTTACAAGGAATATCTGGCGAGGAAGGGTATTCACAGCCTCTTTTACAGCGCCCGCATCGACATGCTGAACGAACCGCCGCAAGGCTACCCGCTGTTCGCTGCGCTTTACAGTATCCGTCAGCGCGGCGAGATATTCCTCAACCGTACACTACCCGAACCTTACGCGGCGCTGGCAAACGGGATGTTGCTCGGCATCGAGTCTGGCATCCCCGACGATCTCTACGACCAGTTCAACGCCACCGGCAGCTCGCATGTGATCGTGATTTCCGGCTCCAACGTGGCGCTGATCGCTGGCGTGATCATGGCGCTCATGGTGCGTGTGGTGGGCGGGAAGCGGGCGGTCTGGTTCACCGTGGCCGGAATCGCATGCTATGCACTGCTTGTCGGCGGGGATGCGGCGGTAATGCGCGCGGCGGTGATGGGTAGTCTCGCTGTGATCGCCGCCGGCTTGAACCGACGTAGCACTGGATTGGTCAGCCTGGGCGCAGCGTGTGCGCTGATGACACTGCTCAATCCGCTGGCGTTGTGGGATGTCGGCTTGCAACTGAGCAGCGCAGCGACAGCCGGTTTGATGCTCGTAGCGCCGGGTATGATTGCCAGTTTTCGCGAACTTTTGAACCGCGTGAACCTGGCATCGGTCGGGCGGGGTCCCGTCGGTTCGTTCTTTGAGGAGAGCCTCATGGTGACCTTAGCCGCCAACATCACGACGCTGCCGCTAGTGGTCTACTACTTTGGACGGCTGAGCGTCGTCAGCCTGCTCACCAACGTGTTGATCCTGCCTGTGCAGCCGCCGATCATGCTGGCGGGCAGTGCGGGCGTCGTCGTCGGCATTGCCGGGCTGGAGCCAGTCGGCAAGTGGATTCTGGCGCTGCCGTGGCTTTGCCTGGCTTGGACGGTTCACATCGTGCAGTGGAGCGCCGCGCTGCCGGGCGCCAGCCTGGAGATCGGCGGCTACGGCGTGGGCGCGCTGGTCGCCACCTACGCAGCCATCGTCGTCATCAAAGAACGATCTCGACTGCGAGGATTGCTTGACAGTGTGTGCGCCTGGGCTGCATCGGACTGGTGGGGGCGACTGGTCAGTCCTGTGACAGTGGGCGGGCTGGCGCTGACGACCGTGCTGACGTGGACTGCGGTCGGCTCGTTGCCGGATGGCAGATTGCATCTCTGGTTTCTCGATGTGGGTCAGGGCGACGGCATCCTGATTCAGACGCCTTCGGGACGACAAGCGTTGATTGACGGCGGCGCCAGCCCAGAGGCGCTGTTTGGCGAGCTGGGTGCGGTCATGCCTTTCTGGGATCGCACGCTCGACTTGCTTGTGTTGACCCATCCCGACGGCGATCACATGCTGGCGCAAGCCGAGACTCCGGCGCGCTATCAGGTTGCCCAGGCAATCCACACTGTCCATGCTGCGCAGCATCCTGACGAGATGATCTGGCAGGAGCGAATGGCGGCGGGCAACGTTGCTGTGACCGAAATGATGGCAGGCGGCTGGATCGATCTTGGGGACGGCGCAGCGTTGTGGGTGCTATGGCCCTCGCCAGAAGGGGTGCAGGGTAAGGACGCCGACAACGAGAACTCGTTGGTGCTCAAACTGGTCTACGGCGATTTTAGCGCGCTACTGACGGGTGACGCCGGGCTTGTCAGTGAACAGATATTGGTCAGCCAACATGCGCCGCTCCAGTCAACTCTGCTCAAGGTCGGGCACCACGGCAGCCGCAACAGTTCCAGCCCGGAGTTCATTGCTCGCGTTGCGCCGCAACTTGCTGTAATCCAGGTTGGGATCGAAAATGACTATGGCCATCCACATCAGGAGGTGTTGAGTGAGCTGTCCGGCCGCACGCTGCTGCGCAACGATCTGCATGGGCGCATTCATGTGTGGAGCGATGGGCGCCAGGTTTGGGTCGAGACGGAGAAAGTTCAATAGACTTCTGCTCTGTTCTAGGGAGGGCATCCTATCCTTAATTCGTTTTGCTACTATGAAAGGTTCCACCGGATGACATCGATAACCATCCGCCCCGCCGACGTCAAGGAGTGGCCCGCCATCGCCGCCTTGCTCACAGGTTATGATCTGCCGCTTGACGGCGCACAGGAACATATCGCCGATTTCATGGTTGCCGTAGGTGAAAACGGCGATATCGAAGGCGTCGCTGCGATTGAGCGCTATCAACATGTCGGTTTGCTACGTTCGGTGGCGGTCGTCAGTCAAGGCAACGGCGTCGGCGCCGCCTTGGTGAATCATCTGATCGCTACAGCACGTAAACAAGGACTTCGCCAGTTGGTGCTGCTTACCACCACCGCCGCCGACTATTTCCCGCGCTTTGGTTTTCGCCGCATCGAGCGGCAGGACGCCCCCGGCGCAGTGCACGCCTCGGCGGAATTTCAAGGCGCCTGTCCTGCTTCAGCCACTGTCATGATGCTGGAGTTGTGAACGTGCTGCACGCTGCGTATATTGGATGGCAGCCGCTCGACATGCAACACGAAAACCGGACCATGTTTACCCAAACCGGCTACGAATATACTGCACTGCGCTGCTGACGCTCAACGCATTGCTGGAATTGCCGGTGCGCAGGTAGAACTCTTCTTTACCCTGGTGGTGTAGATAGGTTGGATGGGTAGATGGACGGACGCTGATCGCACACACAATCTTATTTTCAACTGTGGGGAAAGCAAGCGTGACGAAGGGACGATACTCCATACCGATCATTTTGCCAAACGCCATGTTGAAAACATTCTCGAAGCCGTCGACGCCCGGCTTGCGCAGCGTCCGCATGTCAGGATCGATGCCGACAATTTCGCCGTCGTCGTTGACGCCGATCAACAGCAGACCGCCGCGCGCATTCATGAAGCCGACCAGATTTTTCATCACCGGCTCGTGCAGATCCTTGTTCACCGCCTGTTTGCGATAATCCCACATTAAGCTGGCTTTGAACTCGACAAACTCGCCTTCGCCGGCTGCAATCAGGTCAGGCAGAGGGCTGTCGAGGATGGCGGGCAACTCGGTCTTCTCCTGCATAATGCTGCGCACCTGTTCAGCCAGGATTTGTGGATCGTGAACATTCTTGAGCTTTGCCAGCAACTGTCCGCTGCGTTCCTCAACAAGCAGCGTCCCATAGCCGAGCCGCCTGCCCAGCCAGCTCTGCCTGACCTCGACACGCCCGATCTCCGCTGCGTCGATCAGTGTATGTTCCTGCGCAAATAGCCCGCTACGCAGCAAGATCGCTGCCGGCGTCAGACGGTAGACAGGGTAGTACCAGCTGATGAAGGCGGCGAAGATGATCACGACTTGTAGAAACGTAATGACCAACGCCAGCAGCAGCGGGAACGAGACCAAGCGTGCGATCTCGGTCGCCTCATACAACTGCACTATGGCAGAGGCGGCCACAAAAATCAGGATGACCGAGAAGACAAATTCGGCGATGGCGACGCGCAAGGCAAAGATGAATGGACTCTGACGAATGATGGCGAAAGGGTGCGGCATAAGCGACTGTGCAAATTGAGGATAGCGGCAATCGATATAAGTTTAGTATACTACACGCCATGAGTGCAATTACGAATTTGCTCGACCGGCTGACGGGCTGGCTGGCGATTGCTGGTGGGCTGTTATGGATTGTTTACGCCATCCTGGCGACCTTGCAGCCGCTGGGCAGCGTCGCCCCATACACCAACGACTTGGGGTGGATTGCGGTGACCAACCCGGCGGCGTTCCGGGTGACCGGCGCAATCGGCGGCGGCGCGCTCATTCTGTTGGGGCTGGCGCTCGTCGGTGTTGCAGCGCGCTACAATCTTCCCGGCGACGAGCCAGCGCGTTTTGGCGGCGTTGCGCCGAGTCGCTACGGTGTGGCGATGGCATGGGTCGGCGCGCTGGCCGGCTTGTTGGCGGCGGCGATGTCGCTATTGTTGTTCGTGCTGCCCAACAACGCCATGTATCTCTTTGCGGCGGTGTTGATTCCCCTTGCCGCCATGCTCGTTGCCATCGAAGCCAACGGCAGCGAGCAGGCGGCTCGCGTTGCGGCGCCGCTTTTTCTCGTCGGCGTGCTGGGTATGATCGGCTTGCTGGCGCAGGCGCTGATCCCGCTGGCGACATGGATGGCGCCGGTCTACGCTGCGCTGGCGCTGGCGGTCTATGGCTTTGCCTGGGTGCGCTTTGGCAGCCTGCTCATGTCAGCCACAGATTCGCAGGCGTGACTGCAACCATCACAGGGAGGAGCCATGGATCGCATCTACGTTATGCAGCTTGTTCGCTCGTTTCAGGTTGGCGAGATCAGCCGCCGCACTTTCTTGCGTCGGGCGACGGCCGCCGTCGGCGCTGCATCGGCGGCAAGCCTGTTGTTAGCTGCCTGCCAGTCTGCCAGCGCCCCGCCCCGCCCTGTCACCGAGTCAGCGCCAACCGGCGAAGGCGTTGGCTCGCCGGAGACCAACATGACGACCGAGGCTGGCATCGTTGCAGGCATGGTCGAATATGCCGGACCCGACGGCGAGACGCTCACCGGCTATTGGGCGCGTCCTGAAGGCGACGGCCCGTGGCCGGCGGTTATTGTCTTGCAGGAATGGTGGGGAGTCAACGAGCACATTATGGATGTCACTCGACGCATCGCCAACGAAGGTTATGTGGCGCTGGCGCCCGATCTCTACAAGGGACAGGTGGCGACCGAACCAGATGAAGCGCGCAAGCTAGTGATGGAGCTTGATATGCCCGCAGCAGTGCAGGAAATCGGAAGCGCCATCGACTATTTGCTGGCGCAGAATTTTGTGGCAGGCGACAAGGTCGGGATTGTCGGCTTCTGCATGGGCGGGCGCTTGACCTTGATGACGGCGCTGGTGAATGACAACCTGGCTGTGGCTGTACCCTTTTACGGTTCGCCGCTCACGCCGGAGGAAGCCGCAGGCGTCAAGGCGCCAGTGCTCGGTCTTTACGGCGCCGAGGATGGCGGCATCCCGGTGGAGGGGGTGTTGGCGATGGGCGAGGCGTTGACGTCCGCTGGCATCGACAACGAAATTCAGATTTACGAGGGCGCGCCGCACGCTTTCTTCAACGACACGCGTGAGAGCTATCGTCCTGAAGCAGCAGCCGACGCCTGGCAGCGCATGTTGGCCTGGTTCGAGCGGTATCTGGGTGCATGATGAAAGTACAATCACGTACACAGAAAATCTCCAAATACTGGCTACCTGACTGTTGAACACAGTCCCCTTACATGTAACAATAGAGCTACGAAACGCGGTGACATTCCCCGAAGACCATGACTCGAAAGGGGCGTTTTCATGCTCTACGATGTCCTCATCATCGGCGGCGGCATTGTCGGCTGCGCCATTGCGCGTGAACTAAGCCGTTATGAACTGCGCATCGCCCTTTGTGAAAAAGAAGTCGAGGTTGGCTTTGGGGCGACTAAAGCCAACAGCGGCATTATTCACGGCGGCCATCACGCCGCCCCCGACACACTGAAAGGGCGTCTGGAATGGGCGGGCAACCAGCTTTGGGATGAGTTGGCGGCGGAGCTGGGTTTTGGCTTCGAGCGCATCGGTGAACTCACGGTGGCGCTATATGACGAACAGTTGCCTGTCCTCGACAGGCTGCTTCACCATGCAGCGGTCAAGGGGATTCCCGGCGTCGAACTGTGGACGTCGGAGCGTATCCAACAGGAGGAGCCGGCGCTCAGTCACGACATCACTGCCGCCGTTTATGCGCCAACGACCGGCGTCGTCAACCCCTACGAGGCATGTTATGCGTTGGCGGAAAATGCCTCGCAAAATGGCGCCGATATATTGACCGGCTTTCCTGTTCTTCGTCTGCATTGGAATGGCGAACTGTGGGAGGTGATGACACCCGGTGCGCGGCTGGCAAGCCGATTTGTGATCAACGCCGCCGGTCTCTATGCTGACGAGGTTGCAGCGATGGCGGGTGTGGGCAACTTCGCCATCCATCCGCGCAAAGGTCAGGAATACCTTCTCGACAAACGATTACGCGGGCTGGTGAAGCGCGTGATTTTTCCATGTCCATCACCGGTGTCGAAGGGCATTCTCATCATCCCAACCTATGATGGCACATTGATGGTCGGCCCGACCGCGGAAGATACAATGGATCGGGAAGATCGCTCGACAAGCGCAGAAGGCGCGCGCACAGTCTTCGATGCAGTCCGACGGCTGGCGCCAGGGATCAACGAAAAAGACATCATAGCGCAGTTCGCCGGTCTGCGCGCACCAGCCGATGGCGAAGATTTCATCATCGGGCCGACGGCGCGACGCGGCTTCATCAATGCCGCAGGAATTCAATCGCCCGGTCTCACAGCCGCCCCTGCCATCGCCAGGATGATCGTCGAAATCCTGCAAGCAGAGAATCTGCCGATGACGCTGCGCAACGACTTTGTCGGCAGGGCGCCGCAACCGGTTCATTTTGCCGCTCTTTCCACCCAGGAACAGATCGCGCTGACGTTGCGCCATCCGCGCTATCGGCGCATTGTGTGTCGCTGTGAGACCGTCACCGAGGGCGAGGTGATCGACGCCATTGAGCGCGGCGCCTCGACGCTCGACGGCATTAAGTTCCGCACACGCGCGGGCATGGGACGCTGTCAAGGCGGCTTTTGCACAATTCGTTGCATGGAACTGCTGTCAAGGTTACGCTGCCTGCCGATGACTGCGCTCACGAAGCGTGGTGCAGATTCGTGGCTGGTGTGTGAACGACAGGAAACTGCGGACAGCGACGAAAGGGCGCGCGGGAAAAAGGGGGGAGACGCATGATTACATCCAACCCGCGCCATCTGCGCGGCAGCTACGATGTCGTCGTCGTAGGCGCTGGCCCGGCTGGGCTGGAGGCAGCAGTCGCTGCGCAAGATGCCGGCGCCGATCACATTCTGGTGGTGGACCGCGAGACAGAAGCCGGCGGCATTCTGGTGCAGTGCATCCACAGCGGCTTTGGGTTGCATCGCTTTGGTCAAGAGTTGACCGGGCCTGAATATGCACAGCGCGTGCTGATGCAGGTGGTGAAACGGAATATCGATGTTGTGACCGATGCGTTTGTACTTGATGTTGACAGACAGCGCCGCGTTAAGCTGATGACGCAGGAGGAAGGCGTTTCGTTGATCGACGCACAAGCCGTCGTGTTGGCGATGGGCGCGCGTGAACGCACGCGCGCGGCAATCCATATCCCCGGCACGCGCCCGGCGGGCATCTTCACCGCAGGCATGGCGCAGCGGCTGGTCAATCTTTACGGCTTGCTGCCGGGACGTCGCGCCGCACTTCTCGGCTCCGGCGATATCGGCCTGATCATGGCAAGGCGGCTCACGCTGGAAGGCGTGGAGGTGGTGGGCGTCTTCGAGCTGATGCCCTATGCCAACGGCTTGAATCGCAACATTGTGCAGTGTTTGCATGACTTTGACATTCCGCTCCATCTTTCGACGACCGTGGTCGAGATCCACGGTCGCGACCGCGTCGAGAAAGTGACGGTGGCGCCAGTCGACGCCAATTTGCGCCCACAGATGGAGCGGGCATGGGATGTGCCGTGCGATACGCTGCTTATTTCAATTGGGTTGATTCCTGAAAACGAACTTTCCGAACAGTTGCGGCTGCGCATCGATCCGATGACAAATGGTCCGGTCGTCACCAGCACGATGGAATGCTCGCGCAACGGCGTCTTTGCGTGCGGAAATGTCGTGCACATCCATGACCTCGTCGATTTTGTCAGCGCCGAAGCGATGTTGGCAGGGCGCAGTGCAGGCCGGTATGTGGCTGGTGCGGCGCCGCCCGCCGACAATGTGCGCCTGTTGCCAGGTGAAAATGTAGCCTATTGCGTGCCCCACACAATTTCGACCGAGCGCGAGCACACAATCTACATGCGCACGCGACGCCCCCTTGAGGCATGCAGCCTGCGCCTCACCGATTCAGAAGGCAAAGTGATCTACGAGAAGAAGCTGCGCTACGTCTTTCCTGCGGAAATGGTCAATCTGAAGCTGCGTCCGGCCATCTTGCATCATTTTCACAACGGCGCGCTGCGCGTCGATGTCGTGCCTCGCGCAGACCGTTGACAGCCAGCGTCGAACAGGGAAGCAGATTCGATTTAAGAGAGGATTGTCGAGATGAGCGAGTTGGTCACTGTACGATACCTGTGCATCGGCTGTCCGCTTGGGTGTCGGCTAGAAGTTGACGAGGAGCCTGAAACCCACGCCATCGTCGAGGTGCGCGGTTTCTCATGTCGCCTCGGCAAAGAATATGCAATCCAGGAGCACACTGCGCCGCAGCGTACAGTCACGACAACCGTTGCTATCGATCATGCGCGTTGGGCAAGGTTGCCGGTGCGTTCGGATCGACCGGCGCCGAAGGAGATGGTGCTGACCATTTGCTATGCGCTGCGCCATGTGCGCGTGACGGCGCCGGTGAAGATGGGCGATGTCATTGTTGCCAATGTCGCAGGCAGCGGCGTCAATATGATCGCAACTCGCGACATGCCAAGCCGGCAGCCCTGAATCTATCTTTCTTTTACGCAGACCTCGATGCTGGCGCAATTGTTGACGCCCCTTCTTCTGCAATGCGCCCTGGCCGTTAACTCCACTGCCGATAGTTTGCCAATGCTTGAGTTATTGGACTTCGATGTAGAATATAGTGCTATCAATATCTACATGTTTCCAAAGGCGCACAAGTTGAGCGATGGCTTTTGAGGTAGTCTTTCTAGGTTCAGATTGTGAATACTCGCGTATCGTGCTGGAAATGCTGATTTCAGCGCGGATCAAGATTTCTGCCGTCTGGCTTGCGGGGCAGAATCTGCCAGGTCTGTCCGAAGATACGACGATCAAGCCGTTGCTTCCTCCCGACGCCATTGTGGCCGAGAACGATCCGAACTCGTTGCAGCTCAACTCGACCTTTGTCAAGGAAAGTGTGCTGCAAACGACCTGGCAGCATGGCATTCCGCTTTACGGCATCAAGCGCGTCAAGGCAGATGAGACGCTGCGCATCTTGAAATCCCTGGCGCCTGCGCTTGGCATCGTCGCCTGTTTTCCCCGGCTTGTGCCCGAACCGCTGTTGGCTGTGCCGCGCCACGGCTTTCTAAATGTTCACCCGTCGCTGCTACCCAATTATCGTGGGCCGGCGCCGATCTTCTGGCAATTCCGCGCCGGCGAACAACGAACCGGCGTCACCGTGCACTGGATGGATGGGCAATTCGATACAGGGCCGATCGCTGCCCAGCGCGCTGTCCCACTTTCCGACGGTATTTCCGAGCATGACGCCACCAGACTCATGGCGCGAGCCGGTGGACGTACGTTGGTGGAAGTTCTGCACCACGTCATCGGCGGGGAACTACCCTATCGACGACAGCCGCCCGGCGGCAGCTATCAGCCGTGGCCGCACGCAGAGGACTTTTCAATTTCGGTGGAGTGGACGGCGCGACGCATCTTTAATTTTATGCGCGCTTCGGCAGTCTGGGGACATCCTTATATTCTGGAGCTTGACGGGCAGCGGTTTTTGTTGTCCGACGTGCTCTCCTGGTCAAACTATGCGACGATCGAGGCGCCCTACGAATTGCACGGCGACACGGTCGTCTTCCGATGTTCGCCTGGAACAATTCAGGCGCGTCTCTATCAGCCCAACCACTAAATTTCACTTACAGACGCGGCAACGTGATGCCGTGTTGCCCCTGATACTTGCCTTTGCGGTCGGCATAAGAGACTTCTGGCTCGTCACCCTCGAAAAAGATCACCTGCGCGATTCCTTCGTTGGCGTATATCTTGGCAGGCAGTGGCGTCGTGTTGCTGATCTCAATGGTCACGTAGCCTTCCCATTCTGGCTCGAAGGGCGTGACATTGACAATAATGCCGCAGCGCGCATAGGTGCTCTTGCCCAGACAGATCGTCAGCACGTTGCGCGGAATACGAAAGTATTCCACCGTGCGCGCCAGCGCAAAGCTGTTGGGCGGCACGATGCAAACATCACCTTGGTACGGAATCATGGCGCGGGCGTCGATGGCTTTGGGATCGACGACGCTGAGCTGACCGGTTGCGGGCGTGAAGATGCGAAATTCATCCGCCACGCGAATATCGTAGCCAAAGCTGCTCAGCCCATAAGAGACTACACCTTTGCGCATCTGTCCCTCGACAAAGGGTTCGATCATCTTGTGTTCCAACGCCATACGCCGAATCCAGTGATCTGGTTTGATTGACATCACAGTATCCTCTCAAGATGTGGTGGGTGCAATGCGCCAGATCATACCGCGGCCAGGGGCAAAGAGGAAAACCAGGCCAAAGAACAACGTCGCCACCAACACCATTGTTGGGCCAGAGGCGATGTTGAGATAATAGCTGATGTAAAGTCCCGATACATTCGAGAGCACGCCGAGCGCTGCTGCGACCGCCATCATTGCGGGCAGGCGTCGCGTGAGGATGCGCGCCGTGGCCGCTGGCGTCACCAACATAGCGAGCACCAGCGCAATGCCCACTGTTTGCAGCGAGGTCACTACGGTCAGCGCGATCAGACCGAGCATCAGATAGCGCAGCGCGGTGGCTGGCAGACGCAACACCAGCGCCAGCACCGGGTCGAAAGTCAACACCAGGAATTCTTTGTAAAGAATCAAAATTGCGCCCAGCACCACTGTCCCCAGCGCCAGGATCACCCAGAGATCATTTTGCGAGACCCCCAATACGTCACCAAAAAGAATGTGGGTCAGGTCGACGGCGTAGTTGTTGACCGTGCTCAACATCGCCACGCCCAGTGCAAACGCGCCTGCAAAGACGATGCCGATCGCTGTGTCTTCCTTCAGAGTGCTGCGTTGGCTGATGAGGCCAATCAGGAATGCTGCGCTCAATGCTGAAGCCAGCGCGCCGATTGCCATAGGCCAGCCAAGCAAGAACGTCAACACCACGCCCGGTAGAATCGCGTGCGCCAGTGCGTCGCCAAAAAATGAAAGCCCTTTCAGCACCATATAAGCGCCGATCACCGGACAGAGGACGCCCACCATGATCGCCGCCAATAACGCCCGCACCATAAACGGGTAACTTAGCGGCTCGGTCAACACTTGCAGCAGTTCCATAGTGAGGTTCCGTGATTCTATGTGAAAACAGGGGAGGAGCGAATTGGAGGGACGAAACGCCGCCGACATCCACCAGCCACTCAGCGCGGCGGGCGCATTTCCTCGACAGCAGACTGCGGCACCGATTGAATCACGGGTGCAGCGACGTGCGTAAGCGTGGGCAGCAGCATCTCGGCGCCGCCGTTGCAGCAAGTGTCCGTCAACAACAAGTCACCGTTGTCTGTGCGCACAACATGCATGTGCCCGCCGTACGCTGCCAGCAAATTGGTTGTGGTCAGCACCTCGCCGGGCGACCCAAAGGCAATCACGCTGCGGTTGAGCAACAAGATCAAAGGAAACTGCTCGCTGGCCTGGTTGAGATCGTGCGAGGACACCATCACTGTGACGCCGTTGCGCTGAATGCGGTCGATCAAAGAGAGGATCATCTCCTGGCTCGGCATGTCTAGCCCGGTCAACGGTTCGTCCATCAACAGTAGCTCCGCCTCCTGCGCCAGCACACGCGCCAGAAAGACGCGCTGCTGTTGCCCGCCGGAAAGCTCGCCTATCTGGCGGTTGGCAAAGGCGCTCATCCCGACTTCATCCAACGCTGCGCGCACGACCTCGCGGTCGCGGCGCGAGGGCCAACGCAGAAAGCCCATCTTGCCCACGCGCCCCATCATCACCACGTCGGTCACTGTCACCGGAAAATCCCAGTCGATCACCTTGCGCTGCGGTACATAGCCCACGCAGATGTGTCCGTCGGGCCCGCTGCCGTAGATGCGCACCTGCCCTTCCTGTGGACGCACCACGCCCGCAATCACGTGAAAGAGCGTGCTCTTGCCGGCGCCATTCGGCCCGACGACAGCCACGCGATCGCCGCGATTCAGGCGCAGCGTCACTGAGTCTAGCGCTACTGTCTGATCGTAGCGAACGCTGACTTTCTGAAGCTCGATGGCTGGCATCGTGGCGTCGTGTTGAACCGGGTGTTTCTGTCCTGGCAACATCCATCCCTCTCCAATAATTGAGACACAATTTCAATAATCAATTATGTTCGACCTGCGCGCTTGTGTCAAATGGAGCATGAAACAGGGTCTACTTTTTCACGTTTGGGCAAGGCAAGTTATTGTCTACGGCGAGACAGAGCCTTCCATCACACCGTAGGCAATAACTTGCGTAACATGCTTTCAACTTGAATCATATCAGTGACACATTCGAGGTAATCTCAAAACAAATGCAGTTGTTCATCGTCTGACGGCAGCTCACGTTCTTCGGGCAAGGGATAACCGTGCTCGATCAACCATTCTCGTCCGGGGCCGCCCCAGCGCACGCGCGCCAGATCCAAGTGATAGTCGGCGTCAAATTCAATGCCTTCCTCGATCAACCGCTGGCGTTGCACTTCGGCGCCCCAATGGTCGGCGCGCGGGCTGACCTTGCCCTGTGCGTTGACAACGCGCTGCCAGGGAACATCATCCGGGCAGGCGGCCATGGCATAGCCGACCATGCGCGCGGTGCAGCCGCCGACGATTTCGGCGATCTGACCGTAGGTGGCGACCTGCCCGGGTGGGATCAGCCGCACGACGGCGTAGATGCGCGTATAGAGCGGCTTGCGTTCGGCGGGCGGCGGCTTGCCCCATCCGCCAGGAGAGGCGCCGCGGCCTGACGATCTGCTCATGGCGTCACGCCGCTGCGTACTTTGCCAGCATCTCGTGCGCCGTTGCCTCACTCAGGTTGACGAGCGGTGGACGCAGGTTCAGCCAGGTGCGGTCGCCGGTGCGGTTCGCCATGATCTGCTTGAGCGCCGGGATCGCGGCGTAGTCGCGCGTCGCCTCGCGATAACGGTCGAGCCTTTCTTGCACCTGATCAGCATTCTCCGCCAGGTAGTTGTCGTACAAAAAGCGAATCTTGCCGGGAATCACGTTCGCCATGGCGCTGATCGTACCGACGCCGCCCATGCGCAGATTGGCGAGCAGGAAGCGCTCGGAGCCGGTGAAGACATCGAACCCAGGAAAGTGTTCAAGCACCGATTGCTGATATGACCAGTTGCCTGAGCTGTCCTTCATGCCGACGACGACGCCCGGATAGGCTTTGAGCAGCCGCTCGATCACCGCCAGCGAATAGCCGACCACAGCGATCGGCGGGATGTTGTAGACGTAGACCCGGAGCCGCGCATCACCGACGCGCTCGATCACTTCGGCCACGGCGCGGAAAATGCCTTCATCGCTGACTCCCTTATAGTAGAAAGGCGGCAGCATCAGCACGCCGCCGCAGCCCAGCCGCGCCGCCTGCGCTGAGAGCTTGACCGTATCGGGGATGGCGCACGTGCCGACGCCGGGCATCAACTGCGCGGCGGGCACGCCAGCCTCGACCAATGCGTCGAGCATCTCCATGCGTTCGTCCAGCCCCAGCGAGTTCGCTTCACTGGTTGTGCCAAAAGGCGCAAGTCCAGTGCAGCCGTCGGCAAGAAGCTGCCTGCAAAAGGCGATCCACTTCGGTGTGTCTGGGCTGAGATCGTCGCGCATCGGGGTGAGGACGGGTGCAAATACGCCGTGTAGTCGTGTGGTCATGGTGGTCTCCTATCGAAAACCGGCTTTGACGGGCAGCGCCCGAAACGGTATGATCAAAATACTCCCGGATAAGACCGGATAAGATATGTCAAGCAGTATCATATAGGTTGATTGTAGTCCTTTGATGCTGATGGGTCAATCTGATGGCTGATACGATTCGCATCGGTCTGCTTGCCGATTCCGCCGACCCTTATTGGGTTGAAGTGCGCGAGACGATCTGGCAGCTTGCACGTCACAAGCGAGAACGGCTCCAATGGTCGGACAACTGGCCGATGACATCTGATGTTGAGTTGGTGGATATCGAGTTTATCGCCGATGTTCACGATTATGCGGTCAAAGTGGAGGAGATTCTCAGCCTGGAACTCGGCGCATTGATCGCTGTCCCCTTTGCCATGCCGCTGCTCTATCAGTTGCTTGACAACGGGCTGACGATCATCGCGCTGCACGAACGTTCATTCGAACATCCGCGCTTCATCAAGCCGCGTACACTCTATCAGTCAGGCGCTCTCGCCTGTGAGTTCCTTGCTAAGCGCATCGACGGTGCAGGGCGGGTTCTGGTTGTCGGCGGTCGAGCAATGCGAGAGGACCGAAGCAGCCGTCTGCAAGCTGCGTGTGATGTCTTCGCGCGCTTCCCCGATATAGAACTTGTCCACATGCCCACGCCCTGGGATCGAGTAGGTGCGCTCGACGCGGCGCACGCATTCCTGACAAAGCCAGATACGACAATTTTCGGCGCGTTTCGCGGCGTCTTCGGCCTTTCTGACACGCTGGCGCTGGTGGGACGCGAGGTCTGCCAGCAGCACAACCTGTTGTCGCCAGACGCTGCCGTCGTCGGGATCAACGGCGACCCGCTGGCGATTGCGGCGGTGGCGCGTGGAGAGATGGCGGCGACGGTGGCGACGTCGGCGGCGCATCTGGCGACTGAATCGCTGCGTTTGGCGTGTCTGGCTGCTTCGGGTGCAGCGGTTCCCACACAGTTCGACTACTGCCCGCAATTGGTGACCGCCGAGAATGTGGCGGAAGTGGCGCTGACAAAGCTGGTGGCGATTGCTGACATGCCGAGCCGGCTGGTCGGCGTCAACCGTCGCCAGGAAGAGCGCCGTCTGATTCAGTTGCAGACCGGGCTGGAGATCAATCAACGCATCGGTTCGATTCTGGATGGCAAAACACTGCTGCGCGAAATTTCTGACCTGATCCGCGCTAACTATGGCTACGATGACGTACGCGTCTTTTTATGGGACGAAGTGACGCAAAGCCTGGTGCGACACCTACCAACCGACGATACCGAGTCGGAGCGCTATCAGCTATCGGAGGCTGCGTTTCTTGGGCGGGCGTTGCTGGGTAGGAAACCGGTCTATGCGCCCGATCTTCAGCGTTTGCCGCCGACGCCCGACAGCCATCATCGATCCGAAACACGCACGCGTATCGCTGCGCCGATTCGCGTCGGCGGTCAGACCCTGGGCGTATTGGATGTGCACAGCAACCAAGTGCGTCGTCATATGCAGGCCGATCTAGATGCCCTGCAGTCGCTTGCCGACGAGTTGGGCATTGCCCTGCGCAATGCCCAATTATATGCTGAGGCGCTCAGCGCACGCGCCGAAGCCGAGCGCGCCAGCCACCTCAAAACGCGGTTGCTGGCGAATGTCAGCCATGATCTGCGTGCGCCGTTAAACGTCATTCTTGGCTATAGTCAGGCTGCGCTTGCCGAACCAAACCCTTACGACGTAGCGCTGCCCGATCCGCTGCGCGCCGATCTGCAGCATATCTTTCAAAGTGGGGCGCACCTGGGGCGCTTGGTCGATGATTTGTTGATCCTCTCGCAGGCCGAGATCGGCGCGCTGGAGCTTGTATCAGAGACGGTCGATGCACGCGCGCTTTTGGCTGAGGTTTTCGAGGGCATGGCAGGTAGTTGCAGCGACTGCGCCGTCAGCTGGCGGCTTGAACTACCGGAGACGTTGCCGCCTCTCTACACCGACCCGGTGCGTCTGCGCCAGGTGCTGCTCAATCTGCTCGCCAACGCCCAAAAATACACCATGTCTGGACGCATTACATTGCGAGCTGTCATTCAGGCGGAGGCGCTGCACATCTGGATCGAAGACACTGGATGTGGGATTTCTCCAGCGCGGCAACAGCAACTCAACGCAGCGTTGTCGCTGAGCGATGAGGCTGCGTTGGATAGCCGTAGCTTTGGCGCGGGCCTGGGGCTGCGCGTAGCGCATCATATCGTGCAACTTCTTGGCGGCGTTCTCACATTGAAAAGTCAACCAGGGCATGGGACAGTCTGTCATATCGAATTGCCACTGGCATCGGCGGAACAGACGGCGACTCCCGTCGATGCGCCGATTGCATCTGCGCCGGGGCCGGAGACGCAGGAGCGTCTGCTTCATCATCTTCTACAACAAACCTCGGCGTTGACCCGTCGTATTGCGAACTATATTGTCGACCATTACGCGACCCCGATCACGCGCGAGGGGATCGCCAATGCCATGCAGGTGAGCAATGACTACGTATCGCGCGTCTTTCGCAAAGAAACCGGTATGACGCCCTGGCAATTCCTGAACCGCTATCGCATCATTCAGGCGCAAAAATTGTTACTCACCACCGACCTGACCATTACCGAAGTCGGCGACCGGGTAGGTTTCAGCGATCCGGCCTACTTCATTCGCGTCTTCCACCGCGAAACCGGAAAATCGCCGCAACAGTACCGCAAAAATGCAAAATAGTGCGCAATTGTGCAATTATTCGTCGGATTTCTCCAAGACGGCGATTCAGTTTGCCTTTATACTGTTAAGTAGCTTCCTATTCAATCGTTATTTCTGTTGCTTGAGCACATCGAAGTCGTACTGACGCCATAGCTGGAACAGCGCGCAAGAGTTTCTTTGCGCACTATCTGTTTGTGCAAAGAAAACGGAAGGGCGCCTCTATTTGGCGCAGAACAAGTCGTATTTGGCAGGTGCACCATGGCAGCCCCCAAACGGACTGTGCTGATTCTGGACAACGATGAAGTGACGCGCGAGCTATATCGTCGTGAATTGGAGCGGCGTTTTGACGTTGTCGCCGTCAACAACGAACAGGAAGCCTGGTCCGCAATATTGGCCGGCGCTGTCGATGGCATTGTTTTAGAGCCGGCCGCGTTGGAGGATGAAGAGTGGGCCTTCGTGGCGCGCTTGCACACTTCAGAGACCTATCGACGCGTGCCCATCGTGGTGTGCAGCACCATGGATGCCCGGCGTCGCGGCGCTGAGCTTGGCGCCGTCGCCTACCTTATCAAACCGGTGACGCCGCAGTTGTTGAGTCGCACGTTGCAATCCGCCATACAAGACACGTCGCCAATCGCAGGAAACTGACACGAAGTTGGTTCATATCAGCAGATAAAGTCGCCAAAACCATTTACTGATTTCTAATTGACATTTTATGAGCGCAATGTTGCGTGTTGCGTGTTGCGTGAAGGATTCCGACACGCACCACGTAGCACGCAACACTGAAAACATAAAAGCTTTGCCTGGCAATCAGCAACTAGCAACACCTGTGGAAATGACCATGCAGCAAACAGCCGCGCCGATCTCCAGCCAGCCAGCCGTCAACGGCGCTAAATCGCCGATCCTTGA
The DNA here is from genome assembly GCA_937981885.1 of uncultured Caldilinea sp. Lineage (GTDB taxonomy): Bacteria > Chloroflexota > Anaerolineae > Caldilineales > Caldilineaceae > Caldilinea. The sequence continues at coordinate 104,585 of CALJMI010000037.1, read as the reverse complement.
GATCAAGAACCTGCACACCTACTTTTTTCAGGAAACGGGGACAGTGCGCGCTGTACGTGGGGTTGACCTGCGGTTGGATCGGCAGTCGGTGCTCGGCATTGTCGGCGAGAGCGGCTGTGGCAAAAGCATCACGGCGATGTCAGTGATGCAGCTTATCAAATCACCGCCGGGTCGCATTGTGGACGGCGAGATTCTCTTCTATCGCGAAGAAGGCAAGCCGCCGATCAACATCGTCGATCTCGACCCGGCCGGCAGCCAGATGCGCCATATTCGCGGCGGTGAAATTGCCGTGATCTTTCAGGAGCCGATGACCTCGCTCAATCCGCTCTTCAGCGTCGGCAGTCAGATCAAGGAAGTGATCAAGCTGCACCAGGATGTCAGCGACGCGCAAGCTGATCAGCGCGCGCTGGAGATGCTCGAAAAGGTGCAGATCGGTGAGCCAAAGCGTCGGCTCAAACAATATCCGCATCAGCTGTCGGGCGGCATGCGCCAGCGCGTGATGATTGCGATGGCGCTCTCGTGCAACCCGGCAATCCTGATCGCTGACGAACCGACCACTGCGCTCGACGTCACCGTGCAGGCGCAGATTCTTGAACTCATGCGCCAACTTCAAGCCGATTTCCATTCCTCGATCATGTTGATCACGCACAACCTGGGCGTCGTCTCGCAGATGGCGGATTACGTGGCGGTGATGTATCTGGGGCAGGTGGTCGAGTATGGCACGGTGCGCGACATCTTCCACCGCCCGTTGCATCCGTACACCGAAGGATTGCTCAAGTCGGTGCCGGTGTTGGGGCGCAAGTCGAGCACGCTGGTTCCAATCAAAGGCATGGTGCCCAGCGCATCCGCCGAGATCAGAGGCTGCGCGTTTGCCGACCGCTGTCCACACGTCAAGAAGATCTGCCGTGAAGAGGCGCCTGTCCTGCGCGAGGTTGCGCCCGGACACCAGGCGTCGTGCTGGTTGTATTAGGAATTGCGTGGAGCAAGAGAGCGTGTTCAAGCTCGTCCTCGGCGCGTCACTACATGAGAGCCGATTGAGGAGCCAATTTAATGAAAGGAGGTGCAGTCACAGCGCCCTGCCCGGCGCACACGAACCAGAGAGCGATGTGCAAACAACTCCTCAATCCTGTTTGTTGTCGATCGTGATTTCAACGAATGTGTGTGAAAGGAATCTCCACAATGAAGGTACGGAAGTTACTCTACATCGTATTGATTGCGGCGATGGTGTTGGTCGCCGCCTGTGCATCGGAGCCGGAGCCGGTGCAACAGCCCGCTGCGCCAGCCGCCGAGCAACCGGCCGCACCGGCCGCCGAGCAGCCCGCTGCGCCAGCCGCCGAGCAACCGGCCGCACCGGCCGCAGGGGAACTGGCTGCACCGGTCGAATACCCGGAGGCAGTGTTGTTGGAAGGCATGCGCGAGCCAAAGGTCTTCCCGGTCAGCGACATCGTCGAGTTCAGGGCATTCGACGAGTACTGTGAGCCGGAGTGGATCACCAAACTGGTCGAGGAAGGCAAGCTGCCGCCGGTCGAGGAGCGCTTGCCCAAGGAGCCGTTCGTCTACAAGGAAGGCTTCTACTCCGACGGCGTTGGTCAATACGGCGGCATCTGGCGCGATGTGTGGGCTGTGCCGCTGGAGGGCTGGAACTACAACGCCGGCGCCGTGCAGGGCTGGTTTGGCATCGAAGCGATTGTACAGGAGGAGCCGCTCAACACCGGCGCCATGTTCATGACCGAAGGCGTCACGCCGATCCCCTTCCTGGCGAAGAGCTACGAGTGGGTGGACGACGGCATGGGGTTGGTGATGAACTTCATCGAAGGCGCCAAGTGGTCCGACGGCGTTGAATTCACCACGGAGGACATCATGTTCCTGTGGGAAGACAACATCATGGATCCGAATGTGAGCACGTGGACGAATGCCAGCTTCTGGCAGATCGATGGTCAGCCGGTCACGCTTGAGGCGATCGACGACTACACGATTAAGTTCACCTTCCCGGTCGCCTACCCGACCAAGTTCCTCTACAACCTGACCAACCTGATCTTCTCACCTGGCCCGGCGCACATTCTGAAGCCTTTCCACCCCAAGTATGGTGGTGCGGACTATCAAAGCTACCGCGATGCGCTGCCGCCGAACAGCCTGCCGGTTGTCACCATGGGGCCGTGGGTGCCGGTTGAATATCGCACCGACGAGTTCCTGGTCATGCGCCGCAACCCCTATTTCTACAAGGTTGACTCCAACGGCTGCCAGTTGCCCTATCTGGATGAAGTGCAGTTCACCTATTCCAGAACCGGCGCCACCCGCACCTTCAACACGCTGGCTGGCACCGCCGACCACTCCAACGTCGAGAACATCGAGACGATGGACGAAACCGTGCGCCAGGCGCAAAGCCCGAACGCCACCTTCCGCGTCGAATGGGGACCGGAGACGCTTGGTTTTGACATTGCATTCAACCAGTCGAAGGATTTGGGTGTCCAGAACGACCGCGACCGCGTCATCCGCGATCTGTTGCGCAACGTTGACTTCCGCAAGGCGATTGCATACGCCATCGACCGCGAAGGCTTGTCGGGTGCGTTGACCAACGGACCGTTCTTCCGACCGTGGGCTGGCGCGCTCTTCCCTGGATCAGCCTATTTCGACCGTGAATCCACCGTGTACTATCCTTACTCGCCTGAGAGCGCTGCGATCCTTCTCGAAGGGTTGGGGTTGAAGGACACCAACGGCGACGGCATTCGTGAGTTCACCGAAGGACCCCTGGCAGGTCAGGATGTCGTCATTGGCCTTGAGGTTGGTGAAGACAACACCGCAGGCATGAGCCTTGGCCCGGCAATTGTCGCCTTCCTCCAGGATGTGGGCATCAAGGTGAATTTCCGCACGCTGGCCGGCACTGCAATGGATACGAACAACCGTGGCGGCACATGGGAAATGACAATCGGTCGCCCCGGTCAGGCATGGACTACACCCAACGTGCGTTGCCGGGACATTGCACCGGTGCGCACCGACTTTGCCTGGCACCGACTCGCTGAAGGCGCCATCGCCGATGACGAATACGCCGACTTCGAGAAACGCGCCATCGAGATTTCCAACGAGTTCTGCCTGGCGACGGACTTCGAGAGCGAGTTTGCACTCATGTCTGAGCTGAACAAACTCTACACCGAGAATGTCTATAACCTTGGTCTGATCGTCGGTCGCTATGGTCTGATGCTCAACAAGAACTTCCAGAATGTGCCGATCGGCACGCCCGCCTTCCTTTATCAGTGGGACGCCAACAACTATCTAATGGAGCAGATCTGGCTGGCGCCTGAGCACCGCACCGACCAGGGACAGGTCGAAATCTATCCGCAGACCGTGCCCTACCACGAAGGCTGCACCTACCAGACCGATGGTCAGGTCTGCGTCATGGGGCCGGGGCAGTAGTCGAGTTCTGTTTAACGTTCCGCTTTACGGTAAGTAAGTGGGAGAAGGGGAGACCAGGCGCAGAGTCGTCAGTCTCCTCCTCTCCCCCTGTCGCCAGATCGGGGCTTGCGCATGATCAGTTACATTTTGCGGCGCGTGCTTGCCAGCATTCCGTTGCTCATCGGCATCAGCATCGTCTCGTTCATCATCATTCAGTTGCCGCCAGGCGACTTCGCAACTTCGTACGAGATGTCGCTGATGACACAGGGCAACATGTCTCGCCAGGAAGCGGAGGCTGCGGCGAATCAATATCGCGCGCTCTATGGTCTTGATAAACCGCTCTGGGAACAATACATCATTTGGGTCAAAGGCATTGTCACCGAAGGGAAATTCGGCTATTCGTTTGCTTACAAGAAAGATGTCGGCGAACTAATCTGGGAACGCCTGCCGCGTACGCTTTTCCTGGCGTTGTCGGCTCACTTTATCTCTACGTTTTTTGGGCTGTTGATCGGCATCTATGCTGCGACGCACAAATATAGCCTGGGCGATAACCTGGCGGCTGTTCTCGCCTTTATCGGCACATCCGTCCCACGCTTTTTTATTGCATTAGTCTTAATTTACGTTATGGTGATCGAGTGGAACTACCCTTACATCGGGCGCTACACATCGCCGCAGTACGCTTTTGCCCCGATGTCGTGGGACAAGTTCGTTGATGTCCTGCGCTACACCTGGCCCGTCATCTTGATCGCCGGGCTGGGCGGCATTGCGCGCAATATGCGCGTGATGCGCGGCAACCTGCTCGACAACCTCAACGCCCAATATGTGACGACCGCGCGCTCCAAAGGGCTGCGCGAGAGCACGGTTGTCTATAAACACGCCGTGCCCAACGCGCTGCATCCGATCATCATGTACCAGGGGACGGTGCTGCCGTATATGATCCAGGGCGAGTTGGAGGCGGCGATTGTGCTCAACATTCCTACGCTGGCGCCGATGTTCTACGCTTCACTTGCGATTCAGGATATCTATGTGTCGGGCGGTTTTCTGATGATCTACGCCATTATGTTGGTGGTCGGCAATTTGATTGCCGATATCATTCTGGCGATTGTCGATCCGCGCATCCGTTTGAGCTAGACAACTTTGAGTGAACAACCAAGAGAGCAATCATGAGCGAGAGCATTCGCCTGCAGGAGATCGAGAAAAAACGGACGGTCGAATCTCCCCTTCCGCCGATCGCCGATGAACAAACCGCCGACCCGGCGCTGGCGGCAACGCTACGTTTGATGTCGCGCAGCCATGAAAGCTACGGCGAGTTGGTCTGGCGCAAGTTTCGGCGCAGCAAGGTGGCAATCGTCGGCGGGCTGGTTGTGGTCGGACTGTTCATTCTGGCAATCTTCTCCGACTTCTTCTCGCCCTATGATCCGGTGCGGCTCAATATGCGCGAATCGTTCCGACCGCCGACGCGAATCCATTTCATCGACTCGGCGGGTCGTTTTCACTTTCAGCCTTTTGTCTACAAAAGCGTACAGAAACTCAATCCAGATATGTCCTCGAGTTGGGTCGAGGATACGACGGTGCGCTACCCGATCAACTTCTTCGTGCGCGGTTGGGAATACAAGCTTTTTGGCATCTTCCCTGCCAACCTACACTTGTACGGTGCAGCCGGCGACGCCCGTGTCTTTTTGCTTGGCACCGACCGCTTTGGTCGCGATATTTTTGGTCGTTCGTGTATGGCCGGGCGTATCTCGTTGACGATGGCGCTCTTTGGCACGTTGATCTCGGTCTTTGTTGGCGCCGTTGTCGGCGTCTTTTCCGGTTACTATGGCGGCGCTATCGACAACTGGACGCAGCGCTTCGTCGAATTCATGCAGTCCTTCCCGCAGCTTCCACTGTGGATGGCGCTGGCAGCCGTCATCCCGATCACCTGGGATCAGTTCGCTGTTTTTGTGACGATGTCCTTTATCTTTGCCCTGTTGAGCTGGACGCTGTTGGCGCGCGAGGTGCGCGGAAAGGTGCTGGCGCTGCGCGAGACCGACTTCGTGCTTGCGGCGAAGGAAATGGGCGCGTCAGACGGCCGCATCATGTTCCAGCATTTGCTGCCCAATACCTTCAGCCACATCATCGTCGTGTTGACGCTGACGATCCCGACGATCATCCTGGCGGAGAGCTTTCTCAGCTTCCTGGGCATTGGCATCCAGGAGCCGTTGGTCAGTTGGGGCACGATGATGCGCGACGCGCAGACGATCCAGACGCTCGGCTTCAACCCGTGGATCGCGGCGTCCGTCTTCTTCATCGTGGCGGCGGTGCTCGGCTTCAACTTCCTGGGCGACGGTCTGCGCGATGCCGCCGATCCGTATGCGAATGATTGAAATCAGAGATTGACCTTATGAGCGATGAGTATATCCTGGAAGTCAAAAATCTGAAGCAGCACTTCCCGATCCGCACCGGCTTTTTGCAGCGTGTGACCGGTCATATCAAGGCGGTGGACGGCGTGAGCTTTGCCGTGAAGCGCAACGAGGTGCTCGGTCTGGTTGGCGAGAGCGGCTGCGGCAAGACGACCGTCGGGCGCACGGTGTTGCGTCTCTACGACCCGACCGACGGCGAGGTCTGGTATCGCACGGCGAGCGGCGAACGCATCAACGTTGCGGCGCTCAAGGCAAGAGAGGTCAAGCCGCTGCGTCGTGAGATGCGCATGATTTTTCAGGATCCGTTCAGTTCGCTCAACCCGCGACGCACTGTCAAGGATTTGATCGGCGAACCACTGATCATTCATGGCATCGCTAAAGGCAAGGCGCTGGAAGAACGCGTCGCTGAACTGATGACTGAGGTCGGCCTTGATCCGAACTACATGGAGCGTTATCCGCACGAGTTCTCCGGCGGGCAGCGCCAACGCATCGGCATTGCGCGCACGCTTTCGCTCAGCCCGCGACTGATCATCGCCGACGAGCCTGTTTCGGCGCTTGACGTGTCGGTGCAGGCGCAGGTGCTCAACCTCCTGCAGAGCTTGAAAGATGAACTGGGGCTGACGCTGGTCTTCATCGCTCACGACCTGTCGGTGGTCGAACACATCTCCGACCGCATCGCCGTGATGTATGTCGGCAAGATTGTGGAGATGGCGCCGGCGGAAGAGTTGCTGCGTCGTCCGCTGCATCCTTACACCGAGGCGCTTGTCTCTGCCGTGCCGCCCGCCGACCCGGACATCAAGACGCAGCGCATCATCCTTGAAGGCGATGTGCCCAGTCCAGCCAACCCGCCTTCGGGCTGCGTCTTTCACCCACGCTGCCGCTACGCCAACGACACAACCTGTCGCAGCGTCGAACCGGTGTTGGAAGAAGCGGAGCCGGGGCATTTCGTCGCCTGTCATCTCGCCAAAGAACTGTCGCTGGCTGGCATTGGAGGCTGATCATGCAAAAGCCAAATCGACTGCTCGCCTTTCTCAGTTATATCGTGCTGCTGATCGGCCCGCTGTTTCTGATTCTTTTCCGACGCAAGGACAAGTTCACGCTCTATCACGCCTGCCAGTCACTGGCATTGGTCGGCGCCGCGATTGTCGTGCCGTTGCTCTGGTTGGCGATCGGCTGGACGTTTGCATTTCTCTCGGTGGAGTTCCCAATTCTCTACATCGTGCCGATTGCTTTTCTGCTCTTTGGGCCGGTGATCCGACGGCGCCAACATGCCGTGCGCTATCGAGAGCGCTGGTCGTGGCTGTCAATTTCGCTCACTGCGGTGGTGGCGCTTGCGCTGATCTACGGCAGCTATCTGGTGATCGAGTGGCTGGCGCCGATCTTCCTGCCGTTGGGCGGCCCGTTGTTGCTGATGACGGGCTTTTCGATCGTTATCGCGGCGGCGATTGCGCTGGTCGTGGCATGGCTGGTCGGCTTGATCAATGCGCTGCGCGCCCAGCTCCGTCCCGTGCCCGTCTATGGCGGCTGGGGCGAGCGTCTTTTCTCACGCTTATCGTCATAGAGTGCGCGTCACTGTCGATGCTTTGGGGCATTTGGCGGCGATAGCACGCGCCTGTTGTTCATCGGAATCAAGTTCTGTCGGATGATCTTGCTGGAAGCCTCATGCCTCCCGCAAGGCGTCACAAAAATACATGGAGAATCACACAATGCCAAACATCACCTTTATTGGCGCGGGGAGCCTGGTCTTCACGCGCAACCTGTGCAGCGACATCCTGTTGACGCCCGCTCTGCAGGAGAGCACGATCACGTTGATGGACATCGACGCCACGCGGCTGGAGCAGGCGCGCGCGATTGTGCAGGCGATGGTCGACAAACGCAAGCTCAAGGCGAAGGTCGTCGCCACTATCGACCGCCGCGCCGCCGTGACCGACGCGGACTACGTGATCACGACCTTCCAGCAGGGCGGCCTCGACGCGTACAAACTCGACATCGAGATTCCGCAGAAGTATGGCGTGGAGCAGTGCGTCGGCGACACGCTGGGGCCGGGCGGCGTCTTTCGTGCGCTGCGCACGATCCCCGTGCTGCTCGACCTCTGCGACGAGCTGGATGAACTGGCGCCCGACGCGTTGTTGCTCAACTACGTCAACCCGATGGCGGCGAACTGCTGGGCGGTGGCGGATGGCGCGGGTCGCCCGCACGTCGGTCTCTGTCACAGCGTGCAGGGTACGAGCGAGATGCTGGCGCGCTGGATCGACGTGCCCTACGACGAGGTGAACTTCGTCTGCGCCGGTATCAATCACCAGGCGTTCTTCCTGCAATTTCGTCGCGGCAAGGAGGATGTCTACCCGCTGATCTGGGAAGCCATCCAGCGCCCGGAAGTGGTTGCCGAGGAGCCGGTGCGCACCGACCTGATGAAGTACTTCGGCTATTTTGTCACCGAGTCGAGCGGCCACGCCAGCGAATATGTGCCCTATTACCGCAAGACGGCGCAGATGGTGAACGAGGAACTGGCGCCGCGTTTCACCGATCCTGTCAACCATTGGTTCGACTTCGGGCGCACCGGCGGCTATCTGCGCCACTGTCTGCACCGCCTGGAGCAGTTCCAGAGCGAGTATGACGAGATCGTGGCGGGTGAGTTCCCGACCGAACGCGGCCACGAGTATGGCTCCTACATCATCGAGGCGATGGAGACGAACAAACCCGTCGTGATCGCTGGCAATGTGCCCAACACGGGGCTGATCACCAACCTGCCCACCGGCTGCTGCGTCGAGGTGCCCTGTCTGGTCAACGCCAGCGGCATCCAACCGACGGTGATCGGCGACCTGCCGCCGCAGCTTGCCGCGCTCAACCGCACAAACATCAACGTGCAGAGCCTGATTGTCGAAGCCGCACTCACGGGTGACGCCGACGCCGTCTACCACGCCGTCATGCTCGACCCGCTCACCGCCGCCGTCTGCACGCTGCCACAGATTCATGAAATGGTGACGGAGATGCTGGACGCGCAGGCGCAGTGGTTGCCGCAGTTTTGAGATTGAGGGATTGGGAGATTAGGAGATTGGAGATTAGAGACTGGAGATTGCAAGCTCGCTGGCGAGTCACGAAATCGCACAATCGCATAATCTCCAATCTCCAATCTCATTGAAAGGATAATGACACAATGCCTAAAATTACATTCATCGGCGCTGGCAGTTTTGGCTTTACGCGGACGCTGGTGCGCGATTTACTGACCTTCCCGTTGCTCGAAGGTTCGACGATCTGCTTGATGGACATCGACGCCGAGCGGCTGGAATGGTCGCGGCGCGCGGTGCAGCGCATCGTCGATGAGGGAAAGTATCCGGCGACCGTCGTCACCACGCTCGATCGCGTCGAGGCGCTGCGCGACGCCAACTATGTGATCGTCACGATCCTGGCGGGCGCCACCGACGTCTGGCGTCACGACATCGAGATTCCCAAGCAGTACGGCGTCGATATGAATGTCGGCGACACGCGCAGCGTGGCCGGCATCTTCCGTGCGCTGCGCACGATCCCGGTGATGGTGGACATCGCGCGCGACATGGAGCGCTACTGCCCGCACGCGCTGATGCTCAACTACACCAACCCGATGGCGATGCTCTGCCGCGCCATTGCGCGCGAGACGAGCATCACCGTCACAGGTCTCTGCCACAGCGTGCAAGGCACGGCGGAGATGCTGGCGCGCTGGATCGGCGCACCGATGGAGGAGATCACCTACACCTGCGCCGGCATCAACCACATGGCGTGGTATCTGGAATACAAGTGGAAGGGTGAGGACGCCTACCCGCTGATCCGTAAGGCGATCACCGAGCGCCCTGAAGTCTACAACGAGGAGCAGGTGCGCAACGAGATGTTCCTGGCGTTCGACCACTACGTCACCGAGTCGAGCGGGCACAACTCCGAATACAACTGGTGGTTCCGCAAGCGCCCCGACCTGATCGAGAAGTACTGCACGCACGGCACGGGGTGGAATCCGGGCGAGCACGCCTACATCCTCAAGCACTACCAGGAGCGCGAGCACACTTGGAAAGATGAAATCCGCAAATGGCTCGACAATCCTGAACCGCTCAACTTGCAACGGGGCCACGAGTACGCCGCCTATATCATGAACGCGCTGGAGGGCGGCGAACCTTTCTCCTTCAACGGCAACATGCCCAACAAGCACCTGATCGACAACCTACCGCAGGACGCCTGCGTCGAGATTCCGGTGTGGGCGAGCCGCAAGGGACTGGAGTCGGTGGCGGTCGGCGCGCTGCCGCCGCAGTGTGCGATCCTGACCAACCTGAGTGCGCAGATCGAGGAGATGGCGGTCGAAGCCGCGCTCACCGGCAACCGTCGCCTGGTCTACCAGGCCGTAGCCAACGACCCGCTCTCCGCAGCGGTGCTCTCACTTGCCGAAATCCAGCACATGGTAGACGATCTCTTTGCGGTGAATGAGCCGTATCTGGCAAAATTCCAGAGATTGGGAAATTGAGAAGATCAGTCACCACGTTGAGAAGTCACCTTCCAGGAAGCATTGTAGTTTCCTGGAAGGTTGTGTCAATGGTTGGCTGTTCGCTAAGGAGTGATTGTGATGCTGGTCAGTATCTCAGCAAACGTTTGCAGGTACTCTGACCATACAACGTCTCCCCCATCTTGATCGAGTGCAATCAGCATATCTCTGCCGAGATTTTGGGATAGGAATAGATAGGATTCTTTTTCCTCCATATAGTGAATAGCAATGACTGCCCCTTCTGTGACAGCGCCTTTCTGTGCGAGAGACTCGACTCCATCCAGGTAATATCCTCGGAATACCCCTTTCGATTCCCCCTCTATTCGGATGTGCCACTGCAACCCATTGTATGTCGCTTGTTTGTCCCAAACAATCTGGGTTGGCGACCAGCCTTCGCCATTGCTCAGCACTTCGCCTGCAAAATGGAATAAAGAGGCCTCTTGTTCCTTGGGTAAGAAGTTGATACCGAATTGGATTGGCCACTGTGAAGGACTAGGAATATCAGGCAATAAATGAATCGCAAGAGGGTCGTACCCGGCCTCATATGTTTCTGCCTGCCAATCGATTGGAAATCGAAATGAGACGCCGCTGGGGTGCGTGAACGTCTGCCATTCAGCTACAGTGTGTGTTTGTGTAGGCAACGGCGAATCAGCTATATCGAGTATTTGTGCAGGCAACGCCAGAGGAGATACCTCTGTCGATTCCGCTGTCGGTGGAACGTCAGAAACGAAAGGTGGCTCGGCGGGTGTCGACTCAACTATCGGTTCGGCTTCGATTGTTTGTGACAACATGAAATTCGACTGCATACATGCAGACGTCAGGAGGATGGCCAACCAGCAAGAAACTAGAACATGGCTTCTGATCAACGTTGCAGGTCTCATCATTCTCTCGCCTTCCTTACCGATCGCTTAATGCGTCTTTCGCCAACGAATTGCATCGACCAGAATTTTCTTGGTGTCATTTTGTGGGTCGACGTATCCTCCCACATAGGCGGCGTCTGTCACGCGAACATGATGTATGGAGCCAGCGCTGAAATTGTAACGTCCCAAGCTAATCCAGGCTCCATTACCAACATCGTGCTGGTCAACAACGACGGTGTGTGTGCCATATTGGTACATGATTTCATAGCGAACGGCATGGGATCGGTTGTTGATATCCCAGTACGGGATGTATGCTTCCACCTCATATTGTCCTGTGTTGGGAAGGTTCGGAGCGGTCCATCTTGCCCAATAATCGGCGGTCGTCCCATTTGGGAGCGTGTAGCGAAGATCACCCCAATAACCGTTTCCATTGTTGACCAGATACCAATAAGGACAATTGCCTGCCCCGACGCCCGCATTGCAACCGAGCACAAAGCTGTTAGGGTAATAGGCATCATCATTGTCGAGCACAAAGTCTCCATAGTAGGTGGGTGGAGTTTGCTCGCGTCCTGGCAAGGGCAGCCAAAGCCATTCGCTCGTGACGCCAAACTGCCAACTTTGCCAGGGATCGGTGCCATTACCCGACCAGCCATACATATCTTTTGGTCGCCAGATGCCAGGCAAAGGCGTATACTGCAGCTCAAAGTGCAAGTGTGGACCTGTACTGTTCCCCGTAGTGCCGCTTGTACCAATCTGCCAGTTCCCAACCTGCATTCCTTGCGCATAGCGCACCATGCTTAGATGGCCGTACAATGTGCGATGGGTGGGATAGTTCGGAACGTGCTGTATGAGTACGTATAATCCGTATCCCATCTCATGATTTGGATCCCACCACTGAGAAGCGGTGACGACACCAGGCGCTGATGCAACAACAGGTCTATAGACAAGGTCAAAGTCATATCCGGTGTGTCCGCTGTAACAGAACCCGCCACCTCCGAAACAAGAAATCGCATTCTGCCCGTCATATTTCAATATACGCCCTAATCCATTTAGGTGCTGGTCTGGATCAGGGTAAGTGTACAGATAGGTTTTTTGTTCGCTACAAGTCCCGGTAGGGTTTGCACTAATGTCTGCATAATCTGGACAATGATGATCGAAAACCGCATTCCAATTGACTGCTGCCCCATAATATGGACGCTTTAGGAAGGGTGAAGTTTGTGCTTTGGCTGTAGAAGTTTGGAGAAATAGCGACACCTCAAATAATACGATCACCGCTAACACAAGATTGATGAGCCTGAATTTACTCTGCATATGAGTCTCCTATGAAACATGGAAAGGTCAACGCCCCAACACAACGATCAGCGGAAAGCGTTTCGGCTTTCCGTCCGCAGTAACCTGTTGGAGATGACCGTCCCTACTTACTGTCCAAACCTCCAAGACATCACCCCGGTCTGAAGCAAACATCAAGTCTCCATTGGGTGCCAATGACAAATCTAATTGACGCGCGCCATCTGCTGGCACCAATATCCTTTCTGTCAGATTATTCACGTCAATTGCTCGCACGCTACTCACAAGAGCGTTAGCACGGTAGTCAGCTTCGTTTTCGTCAGGGTTATCGCGTTTAATATAGTACAGTTCGCTACTATCGTTACTCCAGATTGGAGATTGCCCATGACCACCATCCATCGTTGTCAAGAACGTGGCTTTAGAAGTGAGCGCATTGATTTTCCATAAACCTGCATTTGCAAATGGAACTGGCGAGTCAAGTAGGTTTACTAAAGCAACATACTGACCATCTGGTGAATAGCTCAGCGAGCCAATCACTGTTTGCTGATCATCCCAGATGCGACGATGTGTTTGCTGATTTTCAATTTTCCACAGTTCACTGCCTGTTCCCATACCTTGAGTGGTTGCATAGAGGATTTCTGTACCATCCGGTGAAATTGCTGCTGCGGTTAGGTTCTGAGGCGTTACGAGCGTTGATATCTCGATCCGTTGATGACTTCCGTCAACAATATCAACCATCCAAAGTCCAGGGTTGCTCACCATCAAATCATACGCAAGATATAGCACATGTCGGCTATCTGGATGCCAAGCCAAAAAACGGCCAAATCCCTCTGTGACTAGTCGAAACATTTCGGGATTTGCCTTGTCTTTGAGGTCGATAACCCACACGACTGACAACGGTCCCGTATGTACATTCATCGCAATGTATCGCCCATCAGGTGATAGGAATGATTGCCCAAGCATTCTGGTATTGTCATGACCTGTTTCTGATTCGGATGAATCGGAGGAAAGATTCTCGTCACCAAAAGCAATCAATTCCTCTGCATCAGACGGGCGAATGACCTCAAATGAGGGCGCTGCGTCCCAGACTTCATCAATTGCTGATGTGCAGAGAGTGGCTGAGTCGGTGGTTACAAAGAATAGGTTTGCCCCACTTTGCAGCGGAGGCAAAGTAACCGAGGAACGCTCTCCACTCGGTTGTCGTGGAGTTGCAAAAATCTCGTTCTGGCTGTTCAATACCAATGCCATGCCAGCAATCGCACTAACGAGCAAAAACATTACAATTATCTCCGCTACTGGTTTTTGTTTTCGGACGATCTTCGATTGTGTACGCATGAAATGTGATCTCCATGAATGGATTCGGAAATTTGTAAAAGAGAAAGGTATGTTTCAAAAGGTAATACGCAGGTGTAAGGCAAGCCATGCAAAAGGCTAGGCGTTGCTTTCGATGCATAAAGGGCTTGGTGATCGGGTAAAATGACCTGATGCTGTACTTTCGTATTACGATTCGTGATGAATGTTTATTGCCTTGTATACGATGAATTTGCTCTTGCAGAGATGATAGCAGACCATCGTCAAGACATCGTCAAAACTCTTTAATCCCCATTATTCCGAAGGGATTATCTCATGACACGACAAGCCTCCTCACAAGGACTCACCTGGTTCCAGGATGCGCGCTTTGGCATGTTCATCCACTGGGGACTGTACAGCATCATCGGCAAGCACGAGTGGGTGATGCACACCGATCGCATCCCCGTGCCGGAGTACGAGAAGCTGGTTGCGCAGTTCAACCCGACGAAGTTCGACGCCGACGCCTGGGTGCGCACCGCCGCCGACGCCGGGCAGAAGTACATCATCATCACCAGCCGCCACCACGATGGCTTCAGCATGTACGACACTGCGCTCAGTGACTACAAGGTCACGAACACGCCCTTCCGCCGCGACCCGATCGCCGAGCTGGCGGAGGCATGTACGCGGCACGGCGTCAAGCTCGGCTTCTATGTCTCGCTGCTCGACTGGCATCATCCCGCCTATCGCTTCCGCGCCGAGAGCGGGCTGGCGTGGGAAGATTATCTCGGCTTCTTGCACGGTCAGGTGCGTGAACTCTGCACCCAATACGGCGAGGTGGCGGCGATCTGGTTCGACGGCGACTGGCCCCGTCACGCCATCACGCCTGAAAATGAGTATTTCCTGCCCGGCGGCGCCTTCGAGTATGAGAAGCTCTACGACATGATCCACGAGCTGCAGCCCGACGCCGTGATCGAGAACAATCGCCACGCCGAGCCGCTGCCTGGCGAGGACTTGCAGGGCTTCGAGCAAGATTTGCCCGGCGAGAACACGACCGGCTTCAACGAGACCACGATCTACGGTCTGCCGATCCAGGTCTGCATGACGATCAACGACCATTGGGGCTGGAGCCGCAACGACCGCAACACCAAGTCGGCGCGGCGGCTGGTGCATGTGCTGGCGAAATCGGCGAGCGTGGGCGGCAACCTGTTGCTTAACGTCGGTCCCACGCCGGAGGGTGAGATTCCCGCTCTGCACCAGGAGCGGCTGCGCGAGGTCGGACGCTGGCTGGCGCGCAACGGCGAAGGCATCTACTACACGCGCGCTGGCGTCATTCCTTCGACGCGTGAGACCGTCAGCACGCTGCGCTACGACCGCCACTTCGTGCACGTGCTCGACTATGTGAGCGACTGCGTGATTCTGAACGGCGTACCCCAGCATATTCAACGCGCGCGATTGACGGCGTCGAATACGGAGCTAGAGATCGAACGCGAGGGCGGCAACTTTTTTGTGTCGGATGCCAGTGACCGCACGACGATCTACATCCCGCCGCAACTACGCGACCCACTCAACACGGTGATCGAGTTGTACTGAGAATGTCCGCCGTGAACGCATCGTGACGCATTCACACCCGCTGCCTGGGTTGCTCTGCTACAATCTGGTGGATCGGGTATAATGCGTATCAATCGAACCGACTTTTGTTTGTTCAGGATGGTGCAATGCAGACAATCCCGTTTCAGGCGCCGATGGGGCTGGGCGAGCTGCTCGACCGGGCGTTTCGGCTCTATCGGGCGCGCTTTGGCAAGCTGGTTTTGACGACGGCGATCTTTTTCGTGCCGCTCGGCCTGCTGTCGGCGCTGTTGATGGGTGCGACAATGGGCAGCTACTTCGACATCCTATTGAACGCCGTCGATCAGCCCGCTGCGTTCAGCGAAAGCGACATCTTGCAAGCCAGCGGCGTTACGATCCTGATCTCACTCTTTGTTAGCGGCGTCGGCTTGATCCTGGGGGCGGTGGCGTTTCTATCATTGCTGGCGCAGGCGGAGGCAAACGTCATGGGCGGCGAGTTGCCGATTGGCGTCACGGTGCGTACAGCGCTCAGTCGTTTCTGGCCTTTTGTAGGCATGGGGTTGCTGGTGGCGTTGATTACGTTCGGTGTTGTGATTGCAGTGTACTTTGTCTTGATCTTTGTCACCATTGCGCTCACCGGTCTCTTTGCTGCCTTTGCTACGGTGACGGACAACAGCGGGATTGCAGCTGTGGGCGCTGCCATTCTGCTGATCGCGCTGATCTTTGTAATGACATTCCTGTTGCTCTTGCCCTTTGCCTATCTATCGGCGCGCTGGCTGGTCGCGCCGGTCGTGGTTTTGGTCGAACGCTGCGGCCCCACCGGTGCGCTGAAGCGAAGCTGGCGACTGACCGAAGGCAGCTTCTGGCGGCTCTTTGGGCTGCTGGTGCTGCTCGTCATCCTCAATGGCGTCGTGCTTGGCTTGCCGCTGACGCTGCTCCAGTTTCTGACGCTTGCCGTGAGCACCCCCCAGCTCATGGGCGTGCTCAATGGCGTCTTGACGGGAGTGAGCTATCTGGTGAGCATTCTCTGGTATCCGTTCATGGCGCTGACGCTGCTCCTGGTCTATTACGATCTGCGCGTGCGCAAAGAGAACTACGACCTCCTTCTGCGCATTCAGGCGTTGGAGCAGTCCGTGCGTCCAACCACATTGCCTACCTCATGAGGCGTCGTTCTGCCGGTGCGTGTTGGTGTATACTGCTTCTACTCGGCGTCCTGCTGGCGTTGTCTACGACCGCGCACGCGCAGGAAAACGGTGCTCCCCCTTTCTTGCTTGATGACTATCGTCGCACAGTGGAGCAGTCCCTGGCGCTGCTGCAAGCGGAGCCGCCGCAGCTCGACGAGGCGCGTCGTCTACTCGCCTCGCTGACAAGCGTGGCGCTGGCAAACGGCAAACGCGTAACTGTGGCGCCGCTGCTGAATGACGATGTCGCAGTGGAGGCAGCACAAGCGCGGCTGCAAATTGTGCTCTTGCAGCTTGAAGGTGCAGCGGGTGACCGCACAGCGGAGCGTCTGGCCGCGCTGGAGCAGGTGTTCGCCAGCACAGCCTTTCAGCGCCGCGAATCGCTGCTCGACCAGGTGCGTCGCTGGCTGGCGAATCTGCTCAGCCGTCTGCTCCCAGAGCCGCAATCGTCCGCCGGCGTCAACCCAATCGGAGAGCGCATGGCGCAACTGACCGGCTGGATTGTGGTTGGCGTCGCCGCGACCGTGTTGCTGTTCTTGTTGGTGCGCTGGCTGCAAACCGTGCTAAAGGCGTTCGTCGCGGAGAGTGATCGCATATCCGGCGAGGCTGACGCGCAGCCGACGACGCCGGCCGCGGCGCGCCAGGCGGCGAGTCGCTACGCACAAGGCGGCGACTACCGTGCGGCTGTGCGGCATCTATACCTGGCAGCGTTAATGACGCTGCAAGAGCGGCGCATCGTCCCCCGCGATCCGAGCCTGACCAATCGCGAGGTTCTGGCGCGCACACCGACGGACGCGCCGATCCATATGCCGTTGGCGGAAGTCGTCGATGTCTTCGACGATGTCTGGTATGGCGTGCACGAACCGGACGCGGCGACCTTCGAGCGCTATCAGGCAACAGTGGACGAGTTGGCTCGCGTTGCTGCACCCGCCAGCACTCAGGAGGAGCGGCGATGAGCAGTCGCATCACGATCGAAGGTGGTTTGGTGCGCACGCCGTTGCTGGCAAACTGGCGCGCCTACCTGACGCCGCTGGCGATTGTGGCGCTGTTCGGCGTGATGCTGCTCGCTGCTCTGATCGCATCGCCGCCGCCAAATCCGATCCGCTACGACCTCGACGCCAACCACGAGAGCGGACTGCTTGGCTTGCGCCTCTGGCTGGAAGAGCTTGGCTATGATGTGCGGCGCACCGGTGGGCTGCGCTTCGAGCTGCCGGCCGACGCCAACCTGTTCTTTGTCTACCCCAATCAGCTCACCTACACGGCGGAAGAGGCCGCGCGCCTGCGCGGCTGGGTGGAGGCGGGCGGAACGCTGGCATTGGTTGGCCCCATTGACGAGGACACGGCGTTGATCGATGCGTTCGGCGTGCGGCTGAACCCGCAATTACGCACCGAACGTCAGCAAACACAGATGCAGCCGCTGCTGCCGGAAGGACGACCAACCTACCTGCGCGAGTGGTTTTCGTCAAGCACCACACTCGATTTGAGCAACGCACCGTACGCCGTCCCCGTGCTGGCGTTGACCACATCCGCTGCGGATGAGGCAACGAGCGTAATCGCAGAGACACAAGCGGTGGCGGCCGTGCAGCCTGTCGGCGCTGGCGTCGTCTGGCATTTCGTCCCCGGCGTCGACTTCACCAACCTCAACCTGCGCTCCTTCGACCAGGGCGAGCTGCTGCCGGCGTTGCTGCGCACTGTGCCCGAAGGCGGCGTGATTGTCTTCGACGCCTACCATCTCTTCGGCTTGAGTCGCGTCGGCGACCAGATCGCCACCTTGCAAGATTGGCTTTACCGCACGCCGACCGGCTGGGCGACGCTTTTTGCGCTGACAATGTCAGTGATCTTCTTGCTGCTGAACGGGCGGCGGCTGGGGCCGCCGTTGGTGACTGTGCAGCAGACACGCGGGCGCGAAGCCGCCGAATTTGTGCGCGCTATGGCGAATCTACACCGCCGCGCTCGTACACACGATGACCTTGCGCGTCATCACGCACGCCGTCTTAAGGTGGGGCTTGCCCGTCGCCGCGGTGTGCGCGCTGACTTGCCCGATGCACAGTTTCTCGAAACATTGGCATATACGTCACCGCCGCTTTCCGACGCGCAGCTTGCCGACGTGCGCGCAACACTGACCGGACTGTCCGGCAATTCTGGCGAACAGCAGTTGGTGAGTCTTGCCGCCAGCGTCGATCAGCTCCTGCAAACGATCAGATAGCGCGCTGCGCAGGAACCAAAGAGAAGAGTTGCGCGATCATCATTGATGCCCTTCTGAAATGGTGGATAAGTGCTCAAGTAGATAATGCCACCCCGCATTGTCGATGCGCAGACAATCGGTCATCATGTAGTTAGCAGCAAACGCCTGCTCCAGAGAATGGCGCATGGAGAGCCGCCACGCCATGCCCAGCCCAGCGTCGACGCGGCGAATCGCGACGATATCGTCGGGGATGGGTACAGCAATCGGGCGACCGTCCAGGATTGGCTCCATATCGACTGGCGCTCGAAAAGCTGCCCCACTGGCAACTGTTGGCAGCACCTGCAAATTGTCAGAAAGTTCGCCGATCGGCTCACGCCGCCCCTCGCTTCTAGCAATTCGCTCCTTCACGCGAGCACTCGCCAACCACCAATCCACCTGACAGCGGTCGCTGGGCACGCCGGCGTTGAGACCGTCCTTCATGACACCGTACCAGTTGCGTTTGTAGGTGTTGCAGACCGCGCCGAGCCGGTGAATGTTAAGCACGGCGTTGACGCGAAAGAGCGGGTCGTAGGTCCAGGTCACCCAGTCGGTCATGCCCTGCGCCAGGATCGCGTCGCGCTGCGCCAGCTTGAGCCGCACGCCCAGCCCGCGTCCCTGCCATGCCGGCAGCACCCCTGCCATGTGGCTGCACATTTTGAGACGCAGCGAGTGGTGAGATGGAGGCTGGAGACTGGAGATTGGGAGATTGGAGATTGGAGATTGAGAGATTGGATACGCTGCGCCCGACCCTTCACTCTCCCAATCTCCTAATCTCCCAATCTCTCCTGCTGCTGGCAGCCACGCCCCCGTTGTCGGGACGCCGAGGCCGGGAAACCAAAACGCCAGGCCGACCATGCCGCCGGTTTCGGGAGGGCCGGCTTCGTCGAACGCAGCGATCAGCCCGCCGCCGTTGCGGATGACAGTGATCGCGACATGAACAGGCACGACATCCTCCGGCGGCGACTGCCAGATCAATTGTTCCAACTGCTGGAAGTGCTCGACTTCCTCGATCGAAGTGACGGCGCGCAGCGTGATTGTGTCCGACATCATAGATTTGTAGAGTGATTGTGCGAAATGGTCATCACATCATTCTGGTCACGGTTTGAATCCCGCCAGCGTCGCCGCCCATCCGTCATCCTCCTCGCCAGGAACATAGGGCAGATAGTAGGCAACGCGGTCGAGCAGGCGGCCGGCGTAGCGCTGTTTGACGATGCCGGGCAGCGCAGCCCACGCGCCGGTCACGGCGAAGGCGTCGAGCATCTCGTCGGTGATCAGGTCGCCCATCGCCTGCCACTCACCGCGCCGCGCCATCTCGCTGAGCCGCTCTGCCGCCGCGTTCCAGCCGTGCAAGTCGATCACCGTGCGGTAGGCAGGCGTACTCATGTAGAAGGCGAGCTGCTCGCGCACGGCGCGTTCGTACTCGCGTGCCGGTTTGGCGCCGTCGGTGGGAATCGCAAAGACCGCAGCCACGGCGGTGAAGTCCATGCGCGAGCGGCCCGCTTCGTGCATCCCCTCGCGCAGATGGGGCCACGCTACTTCGCGCAGATACTTCACCGAATGGAACGGATGAATGTGCACGCCTTCGCACAGGCTGCCCGCCAGCTTGAGCATCTGCTCGTTGACGGCAGAAATATAAATCGGCGGGTCAGGGTAGTCCAGCGGCGGTTCGGCAAAGAAGGGCGTCATCAGCCGCAGCGTGTAGAACTCGCCGCGATAGTTGAGCGATGTCCCGCCCTTGCGCCAGCTTGCCCACACCGCGCGGATCGCTTCGATGCTCTCGCGCAATTGGCGCACCGGCTTCTCCCAGCGCATCCCGTAGCGCAGGACAATGTGCGCCTTGACCTGCGTGCCCAGCCCCAGCAGAAAGCGCCCCTGGCTGTAGCGCTGCAAGTCCCAGGCGATGTGCGCCAGCGTGGTCGGCGAACGCACAAGGGCAACGGCGATCGCTGTACCTAGCGAAACGCGCTGCGTGTGCTCCGCCGCCAGCGTCAGCGGCAGAAACGGGTTGTGCTGCGTCTCCGCCGTCCAGATGCCGTCGAAGCCGGCGCGCTCGATGGCGGCGGCAAGCGCCGGCATTGAGGCGAGGTCGCCAGTGATCAGGTAGGTGTCGAATTGCATACGGGGAAGTATACCAGAAATCGTCACGCACAAGGAGAGTAGCCGGGCACGGGTCTAATTCACATTCAGTGCGAATGGCGGCGCCGCATCAATGAATCATGGAGTTTAATAAATAGATTCGGTCATTGTAGGTTCGACTTCCAGCCGGACGCTGCCGGTCGGCCATGCTGTCATGCCAGAGGCCATGACCTACGTGATCAGTGCGGTGCAATAACTACATGACTAAATGGGACGCATGCTCAATTATGTCGGCGTTACGTTGCGCGGATTAACCGATCATACAAGGCGCGCTGGCGCGCAATGGCAGCCTGATAGCGTTCGTGGCGCGCCGGGTCGGGCAAGTAGACCGCGCCATCGGCAACCGGCGCCGCCGCCAGTGAAGGCAGCACGCCGAGCGCACGCAGCGCCAGCAGCGCCGTCCCCCGGCTGGTCGCCTCGCTTTCCGCCGAAACCACCACCGGCCGGCCCAACACATCGGCGAAAATCTGACTCCACACCGGCGACTGCAGCAGCGCACCGCCGCTGGCGATTAGCCGGTGGTCGCAGTCGGGACGCCCGCACAGCCGCTGCTCGATCACGGCAAAGCGGTAGGCGACGGCTTCCAGGCTGGCGCGCAGAATCTGCAGCGGCGTCGTCGCCAACGTCAAGCCGTGGATCGTCGCCTGGACATTGCCGGCCCAATCGGGGCTGCGCTCGCCGGCAAAGAAGGGCAGAATGGTCAGACCGTGGCTGTCAGGCTCCAGCGCAGCCAGTTCCGCTTCGGTCTGCGCACGGTCGCCAAACTGGAAGGCGTCGCGCATCCAGGCGTAGACGTTGCCACCCTCACTTGTCGCTCCACCCACGAGATGATGGTTGCGATCCACGCGATAGCTCCACAAGCCCGGCGGCGTTGGCGTCAGCTCGGTCTGGATCACGCGGATGGCGCCGGTGGTGCCCAGCGTCAGCGCCATGCGCCGATGGTCGATGCAGCCGCTGCCCACGTTCGCCGCTGCGCCGTCGCCGATGGCGGGAAACCACGGGACATCGTGGAGCAGGGGCCAACGCCCGGCGTAGGGCTGGATCAACCCGGTCAATGGCGCATCGCAATCGACCAGCGGCGACAGCTGCTCTGGCGTCAGCCCCAGTTCGGCGAGCAGCGGCGCATCCCAGGCCAGCCGGCGGCGGTCGAGCAGCCCGCTCCACGAAGCCGCCGAATAGCTGACCCGGCAGCGCCCGAAGAGACGCAGTTCCAGATATTCGCCCAACGTGAGCCACCTTGCCGCGCGGCGCCAAAGCTCCGGCTGCGTGCGGCGGAACCAGGCCAGCCGTGCAGGCCAGTAGCTCGTGCGCAGCAGACAGCCGGTGCGATCGTGGATCGTGGCTTCGTCCAGCCGGGAGCGCAGCGCGGCGGCGTCCTCGGCGTTGCGTGTGTCGGCATAGGTGATCAGCGGCGTCAGCGCCTGTCCGGCGGCGTCGACTGCAACGATGCTGGTCACCAGCGTGTCGATGGCGACCGCCGCGATCTGTTGCGCCAGCTTGCCCGCCTTCACCAGCACGATGTCGACGCCGCGCGCCGCCTGCTCCACGATCCAGTCGAGATCGACTTCCGCCGCGCCCGCTGTCGTGGTCAGGATTTCGTAGCGCGCCCGCGCGCCGATCCCTTCCACCATGCGCCCGTGGCGATCATAGAGCAGCGCCCGCGCCGAGGAGGATCCAATGTCGATGGTGAGAATCAGCGGCGCTTCTGCAGCGTCAGCCGTCACGGTCGTGATGTTCATTCTCTACACACCACTAAAAGCGCTGAAGCCGCCATCCACCGGCACGACGACGCCGTTGACGAAGCGCGCGCCAGGGCCGCACAGCCAGATCAGCGTGCTGAGCAGTTCAGCCGGCTCGCCGAAGCGTCCGGCCGGCGTGTGGTCGATGATCGTGCGCCCGCGCGCGGTGAGGCTGCCATCGGGGTTGAGCAGGAGCGCGCGGTTCTGTTCGCCGACAAAGAAGCCCGGCGCAATGGCGTTGACGCGCAGCCCGGCGCCAAAAGAACGCGCCAGCTCCACTGCAAGCCAGCGCGTGGCGTTCTCGACCGCAGCCTTGGCGACGCCGTAACCGACAACCCGCGTCATCGCCCGCTGCGCCGCCATCGACGAGATGTTGACGATGCAGCCGCGCCCGGCGCGCGCCAGCTCCGCGCCAAAGACCTGGCTGGGCAACAGCGTGCCGTGCAGGTTGAGCGCAATCACCGGCTCCATGCCCTCGACCGGCAGATTGAAAAAGGACTCGCCCGGTGGCAGCGTCGCCGACGGCAGGTTGCCGCCCGCGGCGTTGACCAGGATGTCGAGCCGCCCCCACCTCTCCAGCAGCGTTGTGCGCGCTGCCTCCAACTGACTACGATCCAACACATCGGCGGGCAGCGCCAGCGCGTCGCCGCCCGCTGCGATGATGGCGTCTGCTCTCGCCTGCGCCTGTGCGCGGCGGCGCCCCAACACGGCGACTTTGGCGCCGGCTTGCGCCAGCCCCTGCGCCATGGCGCCGCCTAACACGCCGGTGCCGCCGGTGACCAGGGCGACCTGTCCTTCCAGGCTAAACAATTCTTTCAAGAACTCCATGATTGATTCCCCGCTTCTGTTTCAGGCGCGATACGCGCGTTTTGCCAACCCGTAGGCGCATTCATACGCCATCTCGGCGGCTTCGTCTTCCGCCAACATGCCCTGCACCACCAGCCCCGCCAGCCAGTCGCAACTGACGCGGCGCCACACATCATGCCGCGAGGGGATAGAGGCGAAGGCGCGCGTGTCGTCGTTGAAACCAGCGGTGTTGTACAGCCCGGCGGTCTCGATCACCCGGTCGAAAAAGCGGCACATCCCGTTGACGCTGTCGAAGAACCACCACGGCGGCCCCAGACGCACGGCGGGATAATGCCCGGCGAGCGGCGCCAGCTCGCGGCCGTAGGTGCTCTCGTCGAGCGTGAAAAGAATCAACCGGAAGCGCGGGTCGGCGCCGTAGGCGTTGAGCAGCGGGCGCAGGTTGCGCGTCCACTCGGTTGCGACCGGAATATCGGCGCCCATGTCGGCGCCAAAGCGGGCAAAGAGCGCGTCGTGGTGGTTGCGCAGACTGCCGACGTGAAGCTGCATCACCAGCCCATCCTCGATGCTCATGCGCGCCATCTCCATCAGCATGTGCCCGGTGAAGGCGACGGCGTCGGCGGCGTCAGCCTGACCATGCAGCGCGCGCTGGAAAATAGCATCCGCCTCGTGCGTGCTGAGCCGCGCCGTGTAGGGCGTCAGCGCGGCGTGGTCGGTCGCCAGCGCGCCAAGTTGCTTGAAGACGGCGCGGCGTTGCTCCAACGCCTGCACGTAGCTGGCGTAGTCGACGATATCAATACCAGATACTGCGCTGAGCGCGTCGATCTGTGTGCGCCATGTCGGGTTGTCCAGATTCACCACTGCGTCGGGGCGAAAGGTCGGGCGGATGTGGGTCAGCCCTTCACTGTGCAGCCGGCGGTGATGGTCGAGCGTATCGGTGGCGACGTCGGTGGTGCAGAGCAGTTCGATGCCAAAGCGGTTGAGCAGCGCGCGCGGCGTGAATTCGGGGCGCGCCAACTGCGCCTCCAGGTGGTCGTAGATGCGCTGTGCGCTGGCGCTGGTCAGCCGCTCCTCCACGCCGAAGAGAGTTGTCAGCTCATCCGCCAGCCACAGCCCGGTCGGTGTGGCGCGGAAGAGGTGAAAGTTGTCGGCGAACCGCTGCCAGATGCGGCGGTGATCGGTTTCAACCGCGGCGCCGTCGCGACGGGCCACGCCCATCTCCTCCATCGCCACACCCTGGCTGTAGAGCATGCGTAGGATGTAATGGTCGGGGATGATGAACAATTGGGCGGGTGTGCCGAGCCGTGCATCCGGGTCAGCCAGCAGCGCTGGCGGCACATGACCGTGCGGCGCAATCAGCGGCAGGTCTTTGACGGCGACGTAGAGGTCGCGGGCAACGGCGCGCTGCGCCGGCTCCGCCGCAAAACAGCGATCAGGTGAAAGCCGCCAAATTTTTTCCGACATAATCTTCATCCCTTCTTTGACTGATTCGGCGTATAGGTTGGGTTGCAACAGGCGCGCCGCGCCATGCACATCACTCTATGCCTGTGATTGTACCCAAACTTGTGGAATCCGCGCACCTTCCTCTTCTGCTTTGGTGTATGCATTGCGTTGATCAAAAGGCGACGCCTGAACCAGGACGCGCTGACCGGTGCGATGTTCGCCGCTCGATACGTTGGATCAGGCAGCTCGTGAACGAATTTTCTTGAATGAGAAATAATGTTCAACAAGGGCTTGACATTGATTCGCCATGATGATATCATGCACATATATCCACAAGCGAGAACAATTGTGCAAGCCGGCTTGAATCATGCTGAGCATTGGTCGGACTAAAAAACTCCAGCCGATGCGAACTTGTGTTGTGGGTCATGGGTTTGTGGTTGTTTGGTTTTCTTGTCAGTTCACCAAGTATGAAGCAGTGCAGCAAAGGAGAGTCACATGCAAACACCGCAATTTCGTCGTTTCGGATTGGTGATGAGCATATTGCTCATCGCCGCTGTGGTTTTGTCGGCTTGTGCGCCTGCGGCGCAGCCTGCAGCGCCGGCGCCACAGGCAGCTGCGCCCGCACCAGCGATGGAAGGTGAGTGGACGCTGGCAAAAGCCGCCGAGCCATACAAGGGCACATCGATCAACTGCGTTTTTCTGGATCGCCCCGGCTATCGCGCCGCCATCGAGCTGATCCCCGAATTTGAGGCGGCTACTGGCATCGATGTCAACTGGGAGATCATGCCCTACGAAAACAGCCGCGAGAAGCAGGTGCTGGACTTCACCGGTATGACCGGCAACTATGACTGTGTGCTGATCGACGTGGTCTGGATCGGTGAATTCGCCGCGTCGGGTTGGGTTGTGCCGATGCAGCAGTTTATGGACAACCCGGCCCTGGCTGACCCTGAGCTGAACCTGGAAGGCTTCTTCCCGATCCTGCTCGAATCCTTTGGCACATGGGATGGCGTCGTCTATGGTCTGCCCTTCGACAACTACTCTGGCGTGCTCTTCTACAATCGCTGCATGTTGGAGGATGCTGGCTTCGATGGTCCGCCAGCCACCTGGCAAGAGTTGATGGATGTCTATGGGCCTGCGCTGACGAAGGATGGCAAGTACGCCTATGCGCTACAATCCCGCCGTGGTGAGACGCAGTCGGCTGACTCGTTCATGCGCATGATCTGGCCCTTCGGTGGTTCGCTGCTGGATGAGAACTTCGAGCCGAACCTGACCTCGGAAGAGTCGCTGACGGGTCTGAACTTCCGCCAGGAGTTGATGAAGTACATGCCGCCGGACATCGTCGAGTGGGATCATGACGAGACGGTGCAGGGTCTGGCGCAGGGCAACGTCGCCATGATCACGGAGTGGAGCGCCTTCAACGCCTACTTCACCAACCCGGAGACTTCACGCATTGTTGATTGCATTGACTATGCGGTCGAGCCGGCTGGCCCTGCGGGTTCGCGGCCTGCGTTGGGCGGCTTCTCGCTGGGAGTGAGCGCCAACAGCTCGCCGGAGAAACAGGCGGCGACCTGGCTCTTCATCCAGTGGGTTACGTCAGAAGCGAAGGCGAAGGACTACATCCGTGCTGGCGGCGTTTCGGGTCGCATGAGCGCCTACGAGGATCCGGAGCTGCAGGCGCAGTACCCGTACTTCGAGCCGCTGGTAATCTCCTGGAAAGAATATGGCAACCCGGTCTTCCGCCCACGCTTCCCGGAATGGCCTGCGATCTCAGAGTTGATTGCGCAGACTGGCACCGAGATGATGCTGGGCAGTATCTCGGTCGAGAACGGCGCCAAACTGCTCAACGACCAGATTCGCCAGATTCTGGACACGGCGGGCTACTACTCTGGTCAGCGTCCGCAGTTGCAGTAAGGATTGAACACATGAGCGGCGCAGAGTTCCATGCAATGGCTGCGCAGGCGATCAGCGAGGTGGGGGCGGTCTTGACCGCCCTCGCCCCTGATGACGCCGAGCGCATGTGTGACGAAATCCTGCGCGCCAAACGCATCGCCTGTTACGGGGTGGGCCGCGAAGGGTTGATGATGAAGGCGCTGTGTATGCGGCTGATGCACTTGGGATTGGGCGCCCATGTCGTCGGCGATATGACGACGCCGCCGATCGGTCAGGGCGATCTATTGATTGTCAGCGCAGGGCCGGGTGCGTTCTCGACGGTGCTGGCGCTGATGGGGGTGGCAAAAGAAAGCGGCAGCCGCACGATGGTGGTGACGGCGCAGCCGCGGGGTAAAGCTGCACAACAAGCTGATGTCGTTGTCTTTCTGCCGGCGCAGACGATGGCGAACGACCAGACGGCGCCGACGAGCGTCCTGCCGATGGGTAGCCTGTATGAGGCCGCGCAACTGGTCTTCTTCGACCTGATCTCGATCATGTTGCGTGAGAAGAGCGGACAGACGCCGGATCAAATGCGCCATCGACACACGAATTTGGAGTAAACGACACCGGTGAGGCTGTTCCCTGTAGACAGCCTTTGTCCAGAAAGGTGCGCTTTCTGGCGGCGCCGATATCGATGAAAATGTCGCCAATCTTCCCGGAAGCTCTATGGAGTTTAACAAATAGATTCGGTCAGCGTAGGTTCGGCTTCCAGCCGGACGCTGCCGGTCGGCCACGATGTCACGCCAGAGGCGATGACCTACATGATGTGGCCGTTACGTCACGTTGCAGCGACTCCGCTGATTGCCGGATTATTTTGTAAATCTTCATTGAGCTTCCGGGAAGGTGAGCCTGCACCGGAAAGAGAGAAAGTGGCAGACCATGTCGAGACAAAGGGTAAATTGGCCCGCCATTTCGTTGATCGCCCCGGCAGTGATTGTGCTGCTGGCGATCGGCATTTATCCGCTGCTCTTTGCACTGGATATCAGCTTTCGTCAATATCAGTTGACCAAACAATATCTTGGCACAGGCTACGTCGGTTTTCAGAATTATGCGGCGGTCTTCAACGACCCACTCTTCTGGCAATCGTTGCTGCGCACCGGTCAGTTCTTCTTGTTGACGGTGCCGCTGCAGGTCGTGCTTGGTGTGCTGATTGCCCTATTTATCGATGGCGTGCGCTGGCGACCGCTTTCGTTTCTGATGCGTGTGCTGCTGGTTGTGCCGATTGCGGTGACGCCGACTGTCGTTGGGCTGATCGGACGCCTGCTCTTCAACCGTGACTTTGGCTTCATGAATTACCTGCTGAGCCTTATCAACGCGCCGCCGGTTTCCTGGTTGGGTGAGCCAGTCCCAGCCATGTTGACGATTGCGCTGGTCGATATCTGGCAGTGGACGCCCTTCGTAGCGCTGGTGATGATCTCCGGGCTGTCGATGATCTCGCAGGATGTGCTGGAATCGGGGCAACTGGAAGCCGGGCGCGGCTGGAATCTGTTCTGGCGCGTGCAGGCGCCCTACCTGTTGCCAGGGCTGACCGCAGTCTTGATCCTGCGCACGGCGGATATTCTCAAGTTGTTCGACATGGTCTTTGTGCTGACGCGCGGCGGACCAGGCGTCTCGACCGAGCTGGTCAGCGTCTACATTCAGCGCGTGGGTTTCCGCGTCTTCGACATGGGCGTAGCCTCGGCGCAGGCAATTCTATTGCTGATCTTGTGCATCGTGTTGTCACGGGGCTACATTCGCCTGTTCTATCGGGAGATCGAAGCATGAGCACCCGTTCACAATCGCAGCACGGCAGGCGTCGCACCGCCAACCGTCACACCTTTACCTATCTCTGGCAGGGCGTCGTCGCCGTGCTCCTGATGACTGCTTTCTTGATGCCGGTCTATTGGATGATTACAACGGCGTTGAAAACGACCGCTGACACCTTCGCCGTGCCGCCTGTGCTGGTCTTTCAACCGACGTTCGAGCATTTTCGCGCCGTCTACGCGGAAGGCACGGTTGCCAAGAGTTTGGTCAACAGCCTGATCGTGGCAACGGCGGCGACGGCGCTCTCGGTGTTGATCGGCGCACCGGCGGCATATGTGCTTGCGCGCTTCAATTTTCGCGGTAAATCTGACCTGTGGTTCTGGATCATCTCCAACCGCTTCATTTCGCCAATCGTCGTGGCGTTGCCTTTCTTTCTGATCGCACGCGACCTGCGTCTGTTGGATACACACCTGGCGTTGATTCTGGTCTACCTGACCTTTGGTGTGCCGCTGGTGGTCTGGCTATGCGTCGATCAATTCCGCGCCATCCCGCGTGAGGTGGACGAAGCCGCAACGGTGGATGGCGCCACCATCTGGCAGGTCTTTTTCCGCATCAACCTGCCGCTGGCAATGCCGGGCATCGTCGTGTCGGCGATTCTGGCGTTCATCACTGCCTGGAACGAGCTGATGTTTGCGTTGGTGCTGACGCGCGCCGAAGCGCGCACGGCGCCGGTCGAGGCCGCCAACTTCATGACCGGCTTTGGCATCCGCTGGGGGCCGATGATGGCGACCGGGACGCTGATCGTATTGCCGGTGGTGATCTTTGCGCTGTTGGTGTCGCGTAACCTTGTGCGCGGGTTGACGATGGGAGCTGTCAAATGAGCGAATTTCGATTTGGCATCAATCTTGGCTTTGCCACCAAGCGCTGGCCCGAACCTGAGGCGTGGACAGCGTTGGTGAGAGAGACGCTGGGTCTTGACCTGGTGCAATTCACTTTCGATCTGCTTGACCCGTGGTGGCCCGAAGTGGATCGGCGGTTGCTGGCGCACAAGACGCGGCGCGCCGCCGCCGCTGCAGGCATCACGATCCACAGCGCCTTTGTTGGGCTGGCTTCCTACACCTACAACGGATTGCTGCATCCTGAACCGGCCGGTCACCGCGCCGGGCTGGAATGGTGGCGGCGCGCCGTCGATCTGGCGGCGGAACTGGGCGCCGATGCTGTCGGCGGTCCTCTCGGCGGCATGAGCGTCCACAGTGCGCCCAAGGAGCGAGAACGGCTCTACCAACGCCTGCTGGAAGATGTGCGCAGCATCACCGAGTGGGCGGCGGCGGCAGGCTTGCAGGAGTTGCTCGTCGAGCCGACGCCGCTGACGCGCGAAATCCCGCACCAAATCGCAGATTCACAACAGTTGCTGGCTGATCTGAGCGGCGCCACCGCCACGCCGGTGCGTTACGTGCTCGACGTCGGTCATGCACTCTATCAGCCGCTCTACGGCGCTGACGCAACCCTCGCACCGTGGTTGGATGCGCTTGGCAAACAGATCGGCGTCTTTCACCTACAGAACACCGATTTTCAGAGTGACTCGCACTGGGGCTGGCCCGATGCGCGCGGGAATTTCGATGTGGCGGCGTTCGCCGCCGCGCTGCGCAACGCCGGCTTGCATGCGACGCCGGTTTTTCTGGAAGTCTTCTATCCGTTCGAGATGACGGACGCCGCGCTGCTCGATAATATCACGCAGTCAGTCGAACACTGCCGGCGGTTGCTCCGGTGATGCGCGGTCTGTTGGCGAGCTGACGAAGCAACGCATCGATCAATGTCGCCGTCTCTTGATAGAGAGAAACCGCCGTTGGGTCAGGATCGTAGATTGCCTGTGGCTGCACCATCGTCTGCGCCAGTTGGTCGATGCTGTCGGCATAGCCAAGACCGACCAGCGCCACCATTGCTGCGCCGAGCAGGCTGGCTTCTGTTGTGTTCGGGCGAACGACGCGCAGGTTGGAGGCGGATGCCAGCAAGCTGGCTAGCAGAGTGCTCTGCCCGCCGCCGCCCGCCACGCGCACTTCTTGCAACGGGCTATCGAGCGTATCCAGTCGGCGGAAGATTCGCGCAGCCTGCACCGCCAGCCCTTCATAGACGGCGCGCAGGAAATCATGTTTCTGGTGATGCTCCTGCACACCAAGAAATCCGGCGCCAACAACGCCAGCGATCGGCTCACTGCGTTCATCCGCAGCCGTCAGGTAGGGTAGATAGAGAAGACCGCCTGCCCCATTTGCTGGGGGAGTCAGTTGCGACTCGACGGCTGCCCAATCGATTGGTGAAGGGTCGTCGGAAAACAGCAAATTGCGCCAATAGTCGAGATTGACCATCCCCGCGCTGGTGGCGACAAAACGCAGCCAGCGATCAGGCGACTGTGGATGCGAGACGAGATAGCCGATTTCTGAAGGCGCGAAGGCGCCTACCCAACGCTGATGGATGGCAGCCGTTCCCCAGATCGATGATGCCTGCGCCAGTTGAACAGCGCCGACGCCGAGCGCCGCGGAGAGCACATCGAAGGGGCCGACAAATACAGGAATGCCAGGCGTGACGCCGATCTGGTTGGCGACTGTGTGTTGCAGCACGCCGCGCGCACGCAAAGGCGAGATTGGCTCAGGCAGCAGCGGCTCCAGCCAGCGAAGGTCAAGCAGATGCAAGACTTCAGCGGTGGATTGTGTGACGCCGCCTTGTGGCAGCCGCCAATGGCCGTAGGTGTGCTCGTAGTTGGCTGTACACACGCCGAGGTTGCCGGTTAACACATAGCCGATCCAGTCTTCGGCAAAGACAACCTTATGGATAGCGCGAATCCGTTCAGGCGCGTGGTCGTTGAGCCATGCCATCTGCGTCGTCTGATGGGCGGAAGTGGGATAGGTGCCGGTGAATTGGGCAACTGCAGAGAGTCTACCTTCACCGCGCCACTGCCGGAGTATGGAATCGCTCCGACCGTCGCGCCAGATCAAGGCCGGCCCGGCTGCACGGTGCATCCGATCAAGGGGCCATACGCCGTCGCCCTGGGCGGTGACTGCGATGGCTGCCAGCGCGTCTGTGTTGACGGCGGCGCAGCAAGCCTGAATTGTCGTGATCGTTGCGGCCGCCAGCGCGTCCATATCGATCTCAAAGCCGGGTGGTCGTGTGCGCAGATAGGGCGTCGCGTGTTGAGATAACCCGGCGACCGTGCCATCGGGCGCGATCACACCAGCTTTGATCGATGTCGTGCCGATGTCAACCGCAAGAATGTGTGGAGCAAACGATTTGTTCGTCACTGTAGAGTCGCCATACAATAGGATTGACCTGACAGCAGGGCGATGAAGCCCCCGACTGATTGTAACAAACACCGAGGCAATATGGCGTATCGGGCTTCCAACGACAGTGAAGCGACTGACAATCTGGATTTAATGGTGCAGGTTGCCGAAAAATACTATGTCGATCAACTGACGCAGGCGCAGATTGCCGAGATGTATGACATTTCGCGCAGCACGATCTCGCGTCTGCTTAGCCGCGCGCGCGACGAAGGCATCGTGCGCATTCAGATTGTTCGCCCGCAAACCCGTCAGCCCACACTCGAACAGCGCCTGTGCACGCAGTTCGGAATGTCAGAAGCCATCGTCATCGCTGCCCAACAGTGGCCGACTCAGAGCAGTGAAGTTCGGCGCCTGGTCGGCCTCGAAGCGGCGCAGTTTGTCGATCCATTGATCAAGCCGCACATGCTGGTCGGTGTTGGTCGGGGACGGACGCTGGCGGAATTGGCGCATGGTTTGTCACAACGCGCCACACTGCGCAACATCACCCTTGTGCAGTTGCTGGGCGACATCGACATCCAGCATTCACTGGCACGCGGCGCCGAGATCACACGCGTGCTTTGCGAAGGATACGGCGGCGCCGGCTATTTTTTGAACGCGCCGGCGCTGGTGCAGGATCGGGCGCTTGCCAACCTGTTGATGCAATCCTCCAATATCCAGCAAGTCAGCGCCCTCTATGATCGCCTTGATCTGGCAATTGTCGGCATCGGCGCGTTGCGCAATTCGCCGCTTGTTCTGGCCGGTCTTTTGAGCGAACCAGAAATCCAACAGCTTGCCGACGCCGGCGCAGTGGGCGACATCTGCGGCCACTTCTACACCGCTGACGGTGTTCTGGTCGACGATGCGTATCCGGGCGTCTCGATTGGGATTAGCTGGCAGCAGTTGCACGCGTGTCCGCAGACCATCGTCATTGCCACCGGCGCGGAGAAAGTTGCGCCGATCTTGGGCCTGTTGCGCATTCACATGATCGACGTGCTTGTGACCGACGAGCGTACAGCCGAGCAGGTGCTTCTGGCGTAGAGAAGAGGCGTGCAGGCGAGTTGGCAGGTTTTGGGTTTGCGGAAGATTGGAGACCGTAAAAGAGAGCGAGAGAACTTGAATAGAGCCTCGCAAGAACGAGGCGCCTGGCCCCCTGGATGTAGTTAGCGACGCACCGGTTACGCCGGTTGGTCGGTTTGGTTCGCCCGGTCTAGCTGAAGGCGAAGAGTTTGAGCTGCCGTTCTTCGTCGATGGCGGGAAGCTCAAAGCTCAGCGTGCGCACTTTGCTGCGCTCCTGATGCTGCCGGCGCACGATGCGCGACCGTTCGCGGCAGTAGGCGGTCGTCAGTTCCTGTTTGGATAGCTTCTCCAGCGGAACTCCCGCCACTTTGTGGATTCCCATGCGTTTCAATCCGGCGATTAACTCCCTCCTGCACCCTGGCACCCAGACCTTTTCTCCGTGGACGTTCATTCCTTGCCTCCTGTCCGGCTATTGCAGGAGCACAACAATACACGACGCGCGGGTTGGGTTCACTCCGAATCCTTGTTGATTTGTCTCATTATAGAACAAATGTACACACATTTCAATAGGTTTTTCATGAAATTTCTTGCGTCATTCGACAGAATAAAACACGATTGACACAAAGTAGATGAATCGGGTAGACTCCCGCTAATCCAACCAGCAACCATCTGTTTTGACGCACCGAGAAAAGTCATCTGACAACTGAAGAACCATCACGACGATTTCACAAGGGAGAAAACCGATGAGACATCTGCGAATCAGTCTATGCATCCTGTTGCTCACAGCGTTGCTCGCCGCCGGATGCGGCGCGCCGGCTGCCCCGACCACAGGCGATGCGGCAATGCCTGCTGCGAGCGGTGCGGGCAAAGCCAAAGTGGTGATTTTTATCGGCATGGGGACAGGCACCGATCCTGACCAGATCAAGGCGCAGGAAGACCTGGCTGCCAGATTCAACAGCAGCCATGATGATATCGAGGTTGAGTTCCTGATTGTGCCCCATGAGCAAGCAGGTGAACGTTTGTTGGCGATGGTCTCGGGTGGCAACGCGCCGCAGTTGGTTGGGCCAAACGGCATCTCGACTGTGGCGCAGTTTTTCGACAGTTGGGCGGATGTTGCGCCTTTTATCGACGCCGAAGGCTTTGATATGAGCGACTTCTATGGGCCTGCCGTGGAGCTGAATCACTATCCCGAAAAGACGGTGGGGCTGCCGCTCGGTCTGTTCCCATCCTTCATTTTCTACAACAAAGACATGTTCGACGCCGCAGGGCTGGCGTACCCGACCCATGATTACAATGACGCATCCTGGAATCTGGAGATGCTGCGCGATATGGCGATGGAGCTGACGCTTGACGCCAACGGCAACAACGCCAAATCGCCGGATTTCGACGCTGGCAACATTGTGCAGTGGGGATTCGACGACGCCTGGACCGACGCGCGCGGTTTCTTGACGCGTTTTGGCGCACCCAATGTGGGGCGACCGACGACTGAGGACTACAAAACCGCCGTCGTCAACTCCGAGGAGTGGGTCTATGGTCTGGACTGGCTGAACCGCGCCGTGTGGGAGGATCACTTTGTGCCCGATGCCACGGTGCAGGAGGCGCGCGATTCGGCTGGCGTCGACCCGTTTGGCTCCAACCAGGTGGCAATGTTCAATAGCCACACGTGGTTCATGGCGGAGGGATTGGTCGATCTGCCGTTCGAGTACGATTTTGCGCCTGTGCCGTTCAACCAGAAAGGCGAGCGCATTGCGCGCATCCACGCCGACACCTTCACGATTCCACGCAACGCAGCCAACCAGGAGGCGGCTTGGGAGGTGTTGAAGTGGTTGACCTCGCCGGAACAGATCGTCGATGTCTGTCTGATCTACGGCTGCATCCCGGCGCGGCGTTCGGTCGAGGCGGAGTTTGAGCAGCGGTTGGCGGAACGCTACCCAGACGCCGACCTCGATGTGGTCTTTGCTGCCATCGATTATCTGGATGATCCGAACCATGAGAGCTTTGTGCCGGAGTGGGGACGCGTCAATGATGTCCTGAATAACGCCTTCAGCGCCGTCTATCTCGGCCCCATCGACGCGCAGGCAGTGCTCGATCAAGCCAACCAGGAAGTGCAGCAGATTCTTGACGACTATTGGGCGAGGCAGTAAGAGGGATTAAGAGATTAAGAGATTAAGAGATTGGAGATTGGAGATTGGAGATTTGGATGATGAGGCAAAGGGGCGCCGTATTGCCCCCCTCTACTCAATCTCCTAATCTCTAGTCTCCAATCTCCTAATCTCCAATCTCCAGGAGTTCCTATGCGGCAAATCCGACAGACTCGTCTTACGCTGGCGCAGAAGGAAGATCTGTGGGCGCTCTTCTTCATCTCACCGTGGCTGCTCGGCTTCTTGATCTTCACGGCGGGCCCGATGATCATGTCTTTCTACTTTTCATTGACCCGCTACAACATTATCGATGCGCCGATCTGGATCGGCTTCGACAATTACCTGCGTGCGTTTGGACGCGATGCGCTCTTCTGGCATTCGTTGCGCGTGACGCTGTACTACGGTTCGCTGGCGCTGCCGTTGGGGCTGGTTGCAGGCTTCAGCCTCTCGATGTTGCTCAACCAGCGCGTGCCGGGTGTGAGCATGTGGCGCACGATCTACTTTCTGCCCTCGGTGATTGCCGGCGTGGCGGTGGCAATTGTCTGGTCGCGCATCTTCAGCCCACAGGTCGGCATCCTCAACCCATTTCTGGAACGCACGTTTGGCGTGAAGGGGCCAGGCTGGTTCACTGACCCCAACTGGGCGATTCCGGGGCTGGTGATCATGAGTTTGTGGGGCGTGGGCGGCGGCGTGATCATCTATCTGGCGGGGTTGCAGGGCATCCCGACTACCTTCTACGACGCCGCTAAGGTGGATGGCGCCAACGCCATGCAGCGCTTTCGCTACGTCACGCTGCCGATGATGACGCCGGTAATCTTCTACACGCTGGTGCTCGGGCTGATCGGCGCGTTCCAGTACTTCACCGAGGTGTATGTCATCAGCGGTGGGAGCGGAGGCCCCCAGCGCGCCACGCTCTTCTACAATCTTTATCTTTACCAGAACGCCTTCAAGTTCAATGAGATGGGCTATGCTTCGGCGCTGGCGTGGGTGCTGTTCCTGATCGTGTTGGCGCTCACGCTGCTGGTCTTTCGCTCGTCGGCGCTGTGGGTCTATTACGAAGGCGAAGTGAGGAAGCGCTAAATGGCTTCAGTCGAAATGCAACCAATGCAGCCCTCAGTTAGCATAAGTCACAGCCGCGTGCAAAGCATGCGCCTGAGTTCACTGGTGGGGCGCACCGCCGCAACTTTCGTGATCGCCGTCGGCGCAGTTATCATCTTGATCCCCTTCCTTTTCATGATCTCCACCTCGCTCAAGAGCAAGAACCAACTGCGCGCCGTGCCGCCGCCGCTGATTCCTTGGGAATCGACCATGGTGGAGGTCAACGGGCGCAAGGAGCCGCTCTTTCGGGTGACAGTGGATGGCGAGACAGTGGAGATGGCGCTGGTCAGAAATCAGCCCGGCGGCATGGGCGTCTTCGTCGATCCGAACAACCCGGCGGAGAGCGTGACGTTGAAGATCGCCGAGCAGACGCCGGTGCGCCACGTCGAGCTGCATCCCGAAAATTACGTCGAGGCAATGACCGCGGTGCCTTTTCCGCGCTATTTCCTCAACACGCTGATCGTCACCTTTGTCGGTATAGCGGGCGTGTTGATCTCGTGCACGATGGTCGCCTATGGCTTTTCGCGCTTTCGTGCGCCGTGGCTCAACTGGCTCTTCATCGTGTTGCTCAGCACGATCATGTTGCCGCGCCAGGTGACGTTGATCCCGGTCTACGTGCTCTTTCAACGGCTGGGCTGGGTCGATACGCTGCTGCCGCTGATCGTGCCCACGTTTTTCGCCAACGCCTACGATGTGTTCCTCTTGCGCCAGTTCTTTATGACTATCCCGCTGGAGATGGACGACGCCGCCAAGATCGACGGCGCATCGCCGATCCAGACGCTGTGGCATGTGCTCGTGCCGCAGGCGATGCCGGTGATCGTGACGGTCGCCATTTTCCATTTTCTTTACGCCTGGAACGATTTCTACGAGCCGCTGATCTTCCTGCACAGCCGCGACAACTGGACGATGGCGGTTGGCTTACAGACCTTCAACGCGCTCTATTCGGTCAACACGCACCTGATCATGGCGGCGAGTGTGGTGATGGTGATCCCGCCGGTGCTGCTCTTCTTTTTCGCGCAGCGCCAGTTCATCCAGGGTGTGGTGATCTCCGGGGTGAAGGGATGAGCGCCGTCATCTGGCCCTTGCCCAAAGTCGAAGAAAGTGTCTTTGCCGACTGGCGTGACGCACGCCTGGCGACGGTCATTACCACCGCTGCCGCCTGGTCAGCCGTGCGCCCACGGTTGCACGGACTGAACATCGCCGCCGTGCTCGAAATCACCGCCGCCGATCTGGCTGCCTGGCAATCCCTTCGTTCTCACGTCAAAGGCGAAGTGCTCTACGCAGTAGGCGGCGGGCTGGCGGTCGATGCCGCCAAGTTTCTTGCCTGTGCCTGTGCGTTGCCGCTGGTTTGCCTGCCAACGGCGCTTTCGGTCGATGCGTTCTTCACATGGGCGTCGGGCGTGCGCGCCGACGGCTGCGTGCGTTACATCGTAACGCGTCCGCCCGATCTGGTGCTGATCGATTACACAGTGCTGGCGGAAGCGCCGCCTTCGCTGCGCGCTGCAGGCATTTGCGACGTGCTCTCGATCTCAACAGGTTCGTGGGACTGGCGCCTTGCCGAAGAACGCGGGCAGAATCCGCCGACCATGCGCTATCTTGCCTGGGTCGATCGCATCGCCGCCGCCATCCTCGCCGCCGCGCTCGACTGCGCCGAAGCCGCCGGTCGCGGCGACTGCGACGGACTCAAACAACTTGCCGACTGTCTGGCGTTCGAAGTGCAGCTCTGCAATCAGATTGGCCACTCGCGCCCGGAGGAGGGCAGCGAGCACTACTTCGCCTATGCCGTGGAAAATGTCTTGGGCAAAGGCCTGCCGCACGGCGATCTCGTCGGTCCCGGCATCGTGTTGATGGCGCAGGCGCAGGGCCAGGATGTGACGCCGTTGCGCCGCGCCCTCGACGCCTGTCACATTCCGCTCGACCGTATCCCGCCCATCGTGGTGCAGCAGACGCTGGCGGAACTGCCCGCCTACGTCCGCCGCCATGCCCTGCCGTTTGGCATTGCACACGTGTTGGGAGGAGAGTAGGATGTGATGCGTGTTGCGTGTTGCGTGATGCGTGTTGCGTAGTGCGTTGCGTGAGGTTGTGGGATATTCGGCGTTGGGAGCAATCCGCGCTGATCCGTCCAATCCGCTGAATCCGCGTTCTATCCGGTGCACGATGAGGTCACTATGACATTATCAGTTGGGTATGCACAGTCGGTCATCACGCCGTCGCTGGAACGTCCGGTCTTTCTGGCGGGCTTTGGGCGCAATCGCCGCGCAGCGTCGGTGCACGACGATCTCTATGCGCGGGCGCTGGCGCTGCGTGCACACGATGTCGCCGTCATCGTCGTCGCCGCCGATCTGATCGGGTTAGCCCGCCACGAAATTCAGACGATCGAGCGTGTCGTGCAGGAACAGGCGCCAGCGGCGCAGCTTATCGTGGCGGCGACCCACACCCATCACGGGCCGGATACGCTGGGGCTGTGGGGGCCAGACGCGATGACGCGCGGCGTCGATGCGCACTATGTTGCGCAACTCCAACAGACGCTGGCGACGACGGCGTTGCAGGCGTATCAACAGTTGCAACCAGTCAGCCTCCGCATTGCCTCGACCCAAGTGACCGGCATTGCGCGCAACGCCCGCAACCCGGCGATCACCGACGAGGAGTTGTCTTGTCTGCAATTCGTCGACGTCGAGACGCGCCGCCCGCTGGCAACCTTGCTTGTCTATCCCTGTCACCCCGAAGTATTGTGGGACGACAACCCGCACATCTCGTCGGATTATCTCTGCAGTATGCGTCGCACCGTCGAGTACAGCACGGGCGCGCCCTGCATGGGCATGGTCGGCGCGCTGGGCGGAATGATGACGCCAGCGATGCCGGGCAACCGCTTCGAGGACGCCGAGCGCATGGGCGTCATCCTCGGCGAAGCGGCGTTGACGGCGTTGGCGGAGACAGCGCCCCAGAATGTCGATGCGATCGACTATCGCCGCCATCTCTTCGCAACGCCGCTGACCAACCCACTCTTTCAGATGGCGATGCAAGCGGGGTTGCTCACCGGACAGTTGAACGCTGACGGTTCGTTGACGACCGAAGCGAGCCTGCTCTCTATCGGCGACGCCGCGATTTTCTTCATGCCGGGCGAGGTGTTGCCCCAGCTGGGACTGGCGTACAAAACGACGCTGCGCGCGGCGGGCGCGCGTCATGCCGTGTTGATCGGTCTCGCCAACGACGAACTCGGCTACATTCTCCCCGCTGAGGAGTTCGTCTATCCTGACAACCCGTTCGAGCCGGGCGACCATTACGAGGAGAGCATGTCGGTCGGCGTCGAAATCGGTTCGGCGCTGACGGCGGCGCTGGATGCGTTACTGCACAATCATCATGCAATCAGGAGAATTGAACATGAGTGACAAACTGGCGATCCTGGGCGGCGAACCGGCGGTTAAGATCGCATATCCCGCATGGCCCGAACACGACGAGCGCGAGGTCGAGGCGGTGGCGGAGGTCGTCCGGTCGGGACACTGGGGCGGCTATCCGTATCCAGGGCCGCGCACCACCGCCTTTTTGCAGAAATTCCTCGAATTTCAGGGCGGCGAGTACGCCATCATGGCCGCCAACGGCACAGTGACAATGGAGATCGCTCTGCGTGCAGCGGGCGTCGGCTGGGGCGACGAAGTGATCGTGCCGGCCTACACTTTTCAGGCGACTGCCGCCGCGCCGATGGCTGCCGGCGCCATTCCGGTGATCGTGGACATCGACCCCAACACCTACTGCATCGATCCGCAGGCGATCGAGGCGGCGATCACCCCGCGCACGCGCGCCATCATTCCGGTGCACGTCGGTTCGCTGATGGCGGACGTGGACGCGATCATGGCGATTGCCGAACGCCACAATCTGATCGTCGTGGAGGATTGCGCGCATGTGCATGGGATGCAGTGGCGTGGGCGCGGCGCCGGCACGATCGGGCATTTTGGCTCGTTCAGCCTTCAATCCTCCAAAATCCTCACGTCGGGCGAGGGCGGCATCCTGATTTGCAAGACGAAAGCATTGGCTGATGCGGCGACCAGCGTGGTCAACTGCGGTCGCCCTGCCGCAGGGCACGATGAAGTCACGATTATGGGCGCCAACTTCCGCAGCAGCGAATTGCACGCCGCATTGGCGGCGGCGCAGCTCGAACGCCTGCCCGCACAGACGCGCCAGCGCGAGGCGATGGTCGGCTACATGGACGAGGCGCTGAGCGAGATTCCTGGCGTGCGCGTCTTTCGTCCCGACCCGCGCATCACGCGACGCTCGGTCTATCTCTACATCTTTGCCATCGACCCGGCGGTATGGGGCGTCGACCATCATGTCGTCTGCGCGGCGCTGGAAGCCGAAGGGCTGGACGCCAGCACCGGCTACCCGCCAATGCACCGCTACGATCTCTTCCAACCACAGCTCACCCGTCTGCCCGTGCCCATGGCGCACCCGGAGCGCTTCGACTTCGCCGCCATGCACCTGCCGGTGGCGACCGCCGCCTACGAACGCGAGGCGGTTTGGCTGCCCGAAGCCGTCTTCCGCGCCGGCAAGGAAGGCGTCGACCAGGCAGTGGCTGCGATCCGCAAGGTGTACGAACAGCGGGCGGCATTGGCGGAAGCGGCGGCGCAGCGAGGTCACTGATTGGCTGTTGCATATTGCGTGTTGCGTGTTTCGTTTATACACCACACGCAACACGCAACACGAACCATGCAACACGTTGATCAACGCTCGATCAACGCGGTGAGTGCGAAGATGATGTCAACAAGAAAGCGCTAGTAACCGGCGTCTGAATGTAGAGGCGCTGTTTATAGATAGCAAAGGAGGGACATCACCATGTTAGCAACTCATCGCCAAGGTGTGTTTGATTCGCCAACGCATCGAATGCCAGCGTTCATGGTTGGCAAACATATCGCAACGAACGCCGAGGAACGGGTTTATCAGTTGGTCGCCGTGCCGCTGCCTGCTGGCAACGGTGAACCGGATCGGGCAGTGCTTGCGCTTCATCGCTATGCTCCGTTGGTTGAGTATCTTGCCCAACGCATGAGCGACCATGAGCATCCTGTCCGCACAACCGGCGAACTGGAAGGGGATGCTGTGCAGTTGGCGCAGCGTCACGGGCTATCGCTCGATCATGTGCGGCGTATGTTGCTGCAGGATGCGCGCCAACCTAATTCGCTGTTACGCCCGTTTGTGTTGCGCGCCGTGCGCGGCGAGCGGATTCAGGTGTATGTCACCAATCGCACCCACCTGCCGCTCCAGGTCGCGCTGCTCGACGACGACTTCGGGATTCAGCAGACAATGGAGTCGCGCATATTGGCGTCGGATGAGACGGGTCTGTATAGCTGGCAGTGCAAGGAGACCGGCATTTTCCCGATCTTCAATCAGGCTTGTGCGTCTTCCCTGCCACACCGTTGTCTTTTAGGTGTGTTGATGATCGAACCCTGATCGGTGGTTTTGGGTGTAGACGTCGAAGCCTACGGCAATTGCTGGCCGCAGCGGTCGGGGAGAGAGGGACAGGTGATCTTGCACGGCGTCTCCGGAAAATAGCGCTCCCACTCATCTTGATAAAGGTTGCGACCGGCGACCGCGCAGGCGCGCGTCTTCAGGGTATCCGGCGTCAGCAGCCAGCGGCGAAGCGTCCCGTCAGTGCTGATCGTGAAAACCATTTCATCAAAATAAGCGACGCTGTTGACGCTGGCTTGATGCCCGCGCAGAATCACAGGCGTCTTCAGGGCATCGGTCAGATTCCACAGGCGCACGGTGTAGTCGGCGCTGGCTGTTAGCAGTTGGTTGCGGTTGGCGCCAAAGGTCACCATGTTTACCTCGTTTGGATGCGCTTCCCAAACCTGCAGCGGGCGGGTCGGTCGAGACAAGTCCCATAGCCAGACATGCCCATCTAGTCCGCCAGTTGCCAGCAGCGAACCGTCGGGGCTGAAGGCGACGGTCGTCAGTCCGCTGC
Organism: uncultured Caldilinea sp.; assembly: GCA_937981885.1. Taxonomy (GTDB): domain Bacteria; phylum Chloroflexota; class Anaerolineae; order Caldilineales; family Caldilineaceae; genus Caldilinea. Next base: position 62,567 of record CALJMI010000037.1, on the reverse strand, counting down.
TCTGCGTCAGCAATTGTGTGGATGCAGCTTTCTCGCCGTTGTCGAGCGTCGTCAACGTTACGCCGTTGGCGTCGATATAAGCAAGTCGATCTCCGCCAGGGCCGAACTGCAGCGCCGAAATCTGAACGCTTGCCTGGGCGAGTGTCTGCGGCGTCGCCAGATCGTCGAGATTCCACAGAACTACAGCGCCATCGACGCCGCCCGTTGCCAGCAGGCGACTACCTGGCTGGAATGCAATTGATTTGACTGCACCAGCGTGCGCAGCGAAAGAGGCGAACGGCGTCGATGCTGGCGGCGCCCAGACGTGGACAAAGCCGGCTGCATCGCCTGCAGCAATGAGCGAACCGTCGTCGTTTGCCGCCAGCGCGGTCAAGCCATCTTCCCGCTCTGTGCGCAGTTGCTCGCCAGCTGCGCCCGTAAGTGCGTCCCACGCTTGCACGAACGAAAAGGCCGCGCCGATCGTATAGAGTTGCGCCGATGCAGGCGCGCTTGCCATCCTCTCAAAGTGCGTCACTTGTACGGCAAGAATGTCCGGTGCAGCAAAAGGACTGTCAACGGGCCAGATGCGCAGGCTGCTATCATAGCCGGCAGTGAGAAAACCATTGACGCCCGGCGCTGTCGCCAGCAACGTCATCTCGTCGTCGTGGCCGCGCAGGGTGGAGGGCGCCAGTCCGAAGTTGGCGTAATCCCAGAGACGGACGCTGGTGCTGTTGGCAAAATCGTTGCCGATCGTCACCAGCCGGTCGCCACCTGTACTGCGTACGAAGGCAAGCCCGTTCAATCGCGAATCGTATGCGGGCGTCACATAACTGCGGGAGGCATCGACCAGATTTGCCACGCGCATGACGCCGTTCGCATCGCCGCTCGCCAGCCAGACTCCATTGCTGGAAAAATCTATAGCTGTGACACTGGTGGTGTGCCCTGGCAATTGTTCAGAAACGCCGCCCGGATCGTCTGGAAGTTGGGTGAAAAGCCATATATCGCCAAGATCATCGCCCGAAGCCAGACGAACTCCATCCGGGCTAAAGGCGAGCGTCGCCACGCCCGTCCGGTGCGTCGCTGCTGTCAGCAGCGAGGTCGATTGACCAAGCGACCAAAGCAGCACGAGTCCATCATCTCCACCCGAAGCCAACGCTGCGCCATCGGGACGGAAGGCAATTGCCCGAACGCTGGCTGCGTGACCCGCCAACTGCAAAGACGATCTGCCAACGGCATTGACAGGCCACAGATGGATGGCGCCCGCATCATCGCCAGCAGCTAACAGCGAGCCATCCGGGCTGAACGCAACGCTTGTCAGCGGCGTTTGGTCGGCGACATATTCCATCGGGGCAAGATCGAGCGCGTCGATCTGCCATACGCGTATAAAGCCGTCTTCCTGCGCAGCAGCAAGACGGCTTCCATCCGGAGATGCGGCAAGCGCCACCGCCATTGGGCTGTCCGACGCCGCCAGCTCAACGGGAGCGCTGGATAGATCGTCGGTGCGCCAGACCCTGATAACGCCATCGTCGGCGGAGAGCGCAAACCAGCGCACGTCTGGGCTGAGCACAAGCGCCACCGGATTGCCAGCGTCGGTTGCAAATGGAGAGCCGCCGGTGGCGTGCAGGATGTCGTGAATGCTCTGCTCGACCGTGTGCGAGAGCGGCGCGCCGCTCTCCTCGTTCATGGAGATGGCTTCGACGGCGAGCAACAGCGCCTGCTGCGGACTGTTTGCCAACGCCAACACAGCCTGACTTGCAAGCTGATCGGCGCGAATCTGACGGTTGAGTTGTTCGGTGAGCGCGTTGGCTGCTTCGGCGCGCATACGTTCACGATTTGCCTCATCGGCGCGCTCTCCTGCGATCTGCGCCTGTTCGTTGGCGCGCTGCTCGGCGGCGCGGGCGCGTTCGGCGGCGATCCGCTGCTGCTGCGATTGGCTGAACGCCTGTTGCGCCAGCCACAGCGAAGTCAGCAACAGCAGCAACATGATCAGCGCCATCACCGACGCGCCGATGGTGATGATGCGGTCACGCGCTGCCTCCTGCTTGCGTCGCTTCTCTTCGGTTTCGGCGGCGGCGCGTCGGGTCGCCTCGACTTCGGCGCTGGTCTTGACGAAGAGCCGTTCGAGCGGTCCATAGCGCCGTGGATGCGCGTCGATCTCAGCCTGCGCTTCGGCAAGCGCATCGCCGGCCAGCAGTTGCGACGGGCTTCGATTGACATTCCACAGGTCCGCCGCCATGACGAGCGGGTAGGCGCGCCGCCAAGCCTCATTCGCCTCCAAAATCGGCTCGACGAGACGATCATGCACCAATTCGACCCAACGTCCACCGCTGCGCGTCTCCCCCCGCAACAAAAAACGCCGTTCGAGCTCAAGCACGACCGTGTTCTCCATGCCGCCGGTCTCGGCGTCGGACTGATAGAGAAGGTTGCGCGTGCCATCACGTGTGATTAATCTGTTGCTGAACCAATCGCGCAGTTCGCGTTCACTGATCGCTGCGTCCGTCACGCTGAGCACAGCTTCCAATGTCTGTTCATAAAAGGTGGCGAGCGCATGATTGACAAATTCACTCAACCCGGCGCCGCGCGCCAGACTTTCCAGATCAGCTTCGGTGATGGTGTCGCCTGGGCGGTTGCTCAGATTTTCCCAAAGCTGCATACAGACGACCTGAAGCTGCACCGGCTCGACGTTTTCGCCGAGCTTGGGCGCACCTGTTTCACCGTCGCTCATCTGGCGCAGGTTGTTGACCAGATTTTCGGCGACGCCTGGCGCAAAGGGCCGTCCCCCCAGCGCGGCCGGTTTTGTCACCGCCTCCAACGCCGCGGCGTGACCCATGTATTGCATGCGATAGCGCACGCGGATGCGGTTGGGCAGCAAACGTGCGTAGGGGTCCAACTCGGCAATGTAGTCTTCACGCATTGCCAGGATCACCCACAGATGCGCGTCGTCGGTCAGCGCCTGGTTGAGCTGGCGGAAGAATTCCTCGCGCTTGCGCCACTGATCTTCGTAGGTGGTGAACAACTCCTCGAATTGGTCGATGATCAGCACATGGTCGGGACGGTCTGGGTTAGTCGCGAGAGATGCAAGATAGTCGCTCAGCCGCTGCTGCGCCAACATTTTGTGATCGGTGTGTTCCTGGTCAAGGTCGCGCAACAGGTTGAACATATAGACGTTGTCGATATCCTCGATCGAGATATCGGCGGGGAGCTGTCCGCCGACGCGCGCCTTGCCCAGGATCGTGAAGCCTTCCTCGCGCAGCGCCGGCAGCAGCCGCGCATTGATCAGCGAGCTTTTGCCCGCGCCTGACGGAGCGTAGAAGAGGACGATACGGTCAGCCATCACCAGTGAGAGCAGATCGGCGCCTTCGCGTTCGCGCCCAAAAAAAAGTCGTCGCTCGGCTTCGGTGTCGGCAAAGGGGCGCGGCCCAACATACGGATTTGTGGGCATCGGGTCGGCCAGCGTGCTGTTTGATATTTCCGATTGCATGATCATCCGCCTTGCCAGGCGTTCCAAAGTTGTTTCAAAAAGCTAAGCGCGTCGCCCCAATAAATGTCGAAGCGATATTTGTCCTGCGCCATATACATTTGCACATATTCTTGAAAACGCGCCGAATCCAAAATTTCCGGCGCATCGAGCGGATCGAGCTGAATGGCGACGCTGCGTGGGCGCCGCGGCTGGTCGCGAATCAATTCCTGCAGGATCACGCGCATTTCCCAAGAGCGCATATTGTATCCCAACAGGATCAGAATGGTGCTGGAGATAGCGTTGCGCACAGCGTTGGGCATCTTGCCAATCTCGCGGAAGTCGTGGATCACATTGCTGACGAAATCGAGATGATCCTCCTCGGTCAACACCAGCGAATCTGGGAATTCGTCCAGCCCGTGCAGATGATAGACGAGCGGCGCGTCGATCGTAGGCTGAAAGTTCGGGTCGGGGTGATATTCGGGCGGAATCACGTCATCCAGGGCCGGATGCCAGGCGTAGACTTCGGTGCGCGGTCGTTTGCCGAGATTGCGCAGAGCAGTCTCGATCAACAGGTGCGGGCTGGTGGTCAGAAAGATCGGCATATCGAACGCGGCCAGCAAATTGAGTGGATTCTCCAGGTCGCCCGCTACAGGCACGCCGAGCCGCTCGCCGACAAGCTGCGACACGCTCAATGCGCGTTCGCGGCGCACCTGATCGAGCAGCACGCGATCAATGACGCCATCCTGTTCGGCGGCGGCGAGAAAGCGCTGCTTGAGAAATTGCAGATACTCGGTCTTGGCGCGATAGGCGTCGCGATAGGTGACGCTGAGATATTGCGCCACCATCGCCAGGTTGGTGTCGGCAAGCGGGTAGTTGCCGGTTCGCGCCCACTCAGCGGCGACAGCGGCGTTGGGAAAGAGCGTGCCCAAAATCAACTGGTTGCTGATCACGGGCGTGCATCGTCTGCGGTTGATCTGGTCGGCGATAAAACTCCAGGAAATCTCGTTGTTGGGCATCGTAGCGTCTCCGCAAGCGTCGGGCCGGATCAGGCGTCGCACGCAACGCGAAAGCCGACATTGGCGAGCCGGGCGTCGGAATGGACAATCGAGCGTGCGCAGCACGTCAATAACGACGGCGGATCGTCGTAGGCTCCCCCGCGACAGATGCGTAGCTCGTTGGCGCGCGCGCTGGCTGCTTCGCGTTCGTCGCGGCGGTACGGATAGACGAACTCGGCGCGACGGGAATCTTCACCCCAGCGCGTCGTCGTCCACTCGCGCACATTGCCGACCATGTCGCACACGCCGTAAGGGCTGCATCCTTCGCTGGTCGCCGTGACTGCCGCGGTCGAGGCGCCGCCACTGGTGCAGCGCGACGGCGTTGGCGCCTCCTCTCCCCACGGATAGGTGCGTCCGTCGCTGCTGCGCGCCGCCTTTTCCCACTCCGCTTCGGTAGGCAGTCGATAATGGCGCCCTGTCTGCGCAGAGAGCCATGTACAGTAGGCGATGGCGTCGTGCCAGGTGACGCCGGTCACCGGATGATCGAGGCGAGCGGCGGGCGGCGTCGTGAAGAACCAGCCCGATTGCAGCGGTCTGTGCTCCTTGTGCTGACGCACGAATACGGCGTACTGTGCGTTGGTGATCGGATATTTGCCGATCGCGTACGCGGGCAGCTCGACCGTGTGCTGACGCCACTCTGCCAGTGCATCGGCTGCGCCCATCAGAAAGGGGCCGGCCGGGATTGTCACCATCTCCGGCTCGAAGGCAAGGCGCGGCGTCGGCGGTGGGACAACGGTGACTGTGGCGGCGGCGATTGGGGCGGCGGGCGTCCTTAACACCAACCGGGTGTCCGACGCGCGCGTGAAGATCACTGGCGTCGCCCAATCCGGCGCGCTGCCTGGCGCAAAGAGCGCTTTGCGCGCCTCAGTGATCGCCGCTTCCGCCGGATAGCCGTCGGCGACAGCGCGGTAGAACTCCTGCGCCAGCGTCGCAGCGCGTGCGTTGTCAATAGCGAACTGCATCGCCACCACGACCGGCGCGCCCAGTCGCACAAGATGCTGCGCTACGCCCTGAAATGCGTCGCGTTCGTCGACGCGCGCACCGTCGCAGGCGTTGAGAAAAACGAGTCGCAGCGCGCTGTGTCCTTCGAGCAACACGCCGAGTTGCTCGGCGTTGACCAGACTGGCTTGCTGCATTTCATCCTCGAAGACCAGCCCGGCCTGGCCGGTGGCTGTGTCGAACCAGCCGTGGCCGATGAAGTGTAGCAGGTTCACTGCATGGCGACGCAAATAGCCGCGCAGCTCGCTCACTGTCGGCGTCGCCAGCCGTTCGAGCGCGACCGCGCCTGCCTCGACCAGCGACGCAACCGCGTTGCTCACAACGCGCCACTCGCCCTCGACATTAAGCCGTGGCGCCAGATCGATAGGGTCCGCCAGCACACACAGCATACGCAGCGGCGGCTCGACAGGCAGGCGCGGCTCACCCTCCGCCAATGCCATATAACGCACGATCGGTGTTGCGTTCGAGAGCGACAGAAAACGGTCGCGCGGCGGCGAGAAGGCGAGTTCCCACGGCAGCGTCGCCAGTTCGGGAACGTCGCTCAGATGCAGGCGAATGCGCAGACCGGCGTTGTTGGCACGCGCAGCGTCTACACTGCGCAACAGACAGGTCTCGACCGCGCCGCTAAAGAGCACGCTGTAGAGCGCCTGTCCCCACGATTTCGCCAGCGCCAGGTTGAGGTCTTCGACCTGCCAGCCCGCCGCAATCGTCGCTCGGATCGCCTCGATCTCCGGCGTCAGCGCAACCGTCGTCTGCGCCTGCCCCGCCGGCGAAGCGATGACGCGCACGCGATAGACGCTCTCGGTGCGGTCAATCAGTAGATCGAAATCTTCATAGGTTGGGGACATGGCTGGCGACGCTCTGCTCGATGATCGATACTATTTACTGGAAAGCTTATCATAAGTGGACACAGCCGCCAAGCAAGCTTTACACAGCCAGGGAGCATTCACAGGGCAACGAAAACGTTTGCAACGGAGTCATGAATAGTTTGCCAAACCGGAGCTGGGGAAGATCAAGTCATCATATATCATCGACCTCGCTGCGCTCGATCCCTGTTTGCTTTGAATGAACAGCGCTGCGCCGCCTAGCAAATCGTGTTTATGAACTGGTGCAACAACACGGTGTCCAGACTCAGGGTTTAGATAAATGTGGTGACTGCCCTTCACTCGAGCCAGCACAAAGTCATGCGTCTCCTAGCTAGAGGCGCATGATCCTTCGAGGGGTAGAGACTGACAGTTTAGGCATGAGTTGGAACTGTGAGCGTGTATTCGAGAACGCCCTCTTCTGATGGAATATCCTTCTCAAGGGTTGGGAAGTGTGAACTCCGGTGCAATGGGTGCAGTAAAACGTCGTGCGACGCCAAAGATCGCCGCAGGCAGCTCGATCACGTGTGCGTGCAACATCAGCCGCGGCGCTGAATCCGCAGCGCCGTAGAGCCGGTCGCCCAGGATCGGCGCGCCAAGATGCGCCAGATGCACGCGCAGTTGATGCGTGCGTCCGGTTTCGGGAAAGAGGCGAACCCAGGTGCGGTCGGTGGCGGCTGCGATGACTGTATAGCGCGTGATGGCGCGTTGGCCGCCCCTCGCCGTAACTTCCATCTGGTCGCGACGGCTGCGGCTTGGCTGCAGCCGTGCGTCGACCACGCCGCTGGCGTCGAGTCGGTTCGGCGCAGCCACGACAGCCACGTATTCCTTGTGCACCAGGTTTTGCTGAAACGCTGCACTCATCAGCGCATTGATCGCGCCGCTGCGCGTCAGCAGTAGCACGCCAGAAGTGTCGCGGTCGAGGCGGTGAAAGAGGGTGACAGGGCCGAAGTGTGCGCCGGCAAGCTGCAAGAGCGAAGGGCGATCCAGCCCTCGCTTTGACTCGGAAAGCAAACCGGCAGGTTTGTCGATGGCGATCAGATCGCCCTCATCGGCGATCAGCCACGCTGGGTTGAAGCGCTGCGGCTGTGCAGGCAGCGGTGCGGGCGCTTTCAGCACCGTGATCGTATCGCCGTTGGCGACGCTCCACGACGCCAGCCAGACCGTGCGCCCGTTGACCTGAACCTGCCGCCGCGCAATCATCTGCTGGATTGCCTGGCGCCCGCTGTGGGGATAGCGGGCGCGCAGGATGCGATCAAGCCGCTGATTGGCAGTCAGGCCGCTGACGCGGAATTGTTCGAGCACACGACCTTACCTGCTCAACACGCTGGCAATGGCGCTACATAGATAATCCATATTGCCTTCGGTCATGCCGGCCACGCTGATGCGTCCCGACCCGACGACATAGACGGCGTGCTGTTCGCGTAGCGCCTTGACCTGATCGGGCGTCAGGCCGGAGAAGGAAAACATACCGCGCTGTCTGGCAATGAAGGAGAAGTCCTGTGTGACGCCTTTCTCTTGGAGCGTCTCGACGAAGAGATAGCGCATCGTATTGATACGGTCGCGCATCTCGGCGACTTCGTTCTCCCAAAGATGCCGCAAGTCGGCGTCGTTCAGCACCGTGGCGACAACGCCAGCGCCGTGGGCAGGCGGATTGGAATAATTGGCGCGGATCACGCGCTTGACGTGGCTCATAGCCGTGTCAGCCGCAGTGGGGGCGCCGGCGACCAATGTCAGCGCGCCAACGCGTTCGTTGTAAAGCCCAAAATTTTTCGAGTAGGAGCTGGCGATCAGCATATCTGGGCAGTGGCGCGCCAGGATGGCAAGACCGACGGCGTCTTCGCTCAATCCATCGGCGAAGCCTTGATAGGCGAAATCGACCAGCGGCAGCAGGCTGCGACGCGCAATCACCTCGGCAACGGCCTCCCACTGCGCCGGGTTGAGGTCGACGCCGGTCGGGTTGTGACAGCAGCCGTGCAGCACGACGACATCGCCGACCGGAATTTCGGCGAGCGCCGCCATCATTGCGTCAAAATCAACGCAGTTGGCGCGCTTGTCGAAATAGGGGTAGGTCGCAGTCTTGAGACCCGCAGCCTGGAAGACGTTGGGGTGGTTGGGCCACGTTGGGTCGCTGAGCCAGACGGTTTTGGCGTCGAGCGTCGAGGCGATGAAGTCGGCGGCAACGCGCAGCGCACCGGTGCCGCCAGGCGCCTGCGCTGTGACCGCGCGCTTCTCACGCAAAATGACGTGGTCAGGACCAAAGAGCAACGCCTGTGTCGCCAGACCAAACACTGCGTCGCCGTCGATGGGCAGGTAATTTTTGGTCTGTTCAGCCTGCAGCAACTTTTCCTCGGCGCGTTTAACCGACGCCAACACAGGAGTGCGCCCGTGTGCATCCTTGTAGACGCCGACGCCCAAATTGATTTTGTTAGGATTTGTGTCCTTTTTGAATGCTTCTGTCAGCCCAAGAATCGGATCCGGAGGAGCAGCAACAAGCGAATAAAACATGTATTACCTCTTTTTGATGAAATCGACACACAGCCACCATTTTTTGCGTCGCAACGCTGCGTCTACTGGCTCGACCTTGAGCAAGCTCTGCTGTTATATCATCATATCATAAAACCGCATGGCAAGGGTTGTAACGCAAGTAGGACCGTTCGATTTCCACGGTAGGGATTTGATTTTAGCAGATCGTTGCTGTTCATCGCACTCACGACAGTGACGCGGCGGCAAGAATGGGACATACAGTATCCGACAATTAGAAGCGTACTCACTGAACAACAGGCGTCTTGGACTTAGACTAAAGTTGTGCAAAACCATTACAAGGGAGTAGGAAAATGAACGCAACACTGGATATGTCGAAACAAGGAAACAGCGCAGCCGGAATGGGCGATTATCTTCGCCAGTTTGCCGTGATCGTGGCGACGCTGACAACCATCGCTGTCAATGGGCTGGCGACCGGTCTGCCGCTCAACGGGCAGTCGACCGGCGAAATCTCGGACCGATTTCCGTCGTTGTTCACGCCGGCAGGTTATGTCTTCTCGATCTGGGGGGTGATTTACCTGGGACTGTTGGCGTATATGGTCTTCCAGGCGTTGCCATCCCAACGCACCAATCCGCGACTGCGCGCTATTGGTTGGTTCTACGTGCTGAGCGGCGTCGCCAACTCGGTGTGGATTTTTCTCTGGCACTACAACCAGTTTGCGTTGAGCCTGGTCGTGATGCTCGTGCTGCTGGCGAGCCTGATCTTGATCTACCAGCGTCTCAGCCCGTGGCGCGTATCGGTCGCAGCGGACGAACGCTGGACGACGCACATCCCCTTCAGTATTTATCTTGGCTGGATCACGGTGGCGACAGTAGCGAATGCAGCCACAGTGTTGCTAGACAGCGGTTGGGATGGCTGGCTTCTGCCGCCGGTGGGCTGGGCGATAGCGATGATCTCGATTGCCACACTGATCGGGCTGCTCTTCGCCATGATCAAGCGTGACGTGGCGTACGTAGCTGTATTGGTGTGGGCGTTCATCGGCATTGCGGTGAAGCAGAGCGCCACGCCGCCGGTGCTCTACGCAGCGGCGGTCGGCGCTATCGTGCTGGTCGTCGCCGCTGCGGTGGGCTGGTTCGGCGGGCGACAGGCAAAGACGGCGTAAGATCGACTGACTAATTGTACGGGAAACTATCTTGATTGTCGGTGCTACGTGTTGCGTGCTACGTGTTGCGTGCTGCGTGTTGCGTGACATAGCAGCCGACGCAACACGCAACACGCAACACGCAATATTTTCAATCAAAGCGAGGACTTATGGGACAAAAAATCATTGTGATCGGCAGTGGCTTTGGCGGGCTGGGCGCGGCGGCGCGGCTGGCTGCCAAAGGGCACGATGTAACGCTTTTTGAAAAGCGCGACAAATTGGGCGGGCGCGCCTATACCTACGAAATCAACGGCTTCAAGTTCGACGGCGGCCCGACGGTGATCACTGCGCCGTGGCTGCTCGACGAAATCTGGGAGCTGGCCGGACGCCGTCGTGAAGATTACTTCGAGCTGATTCCGATCGACCCCTTTTACAAAATTTTCGACCACCAGGGGCGGGCGTTCAGTTACAACGGCGATCACGAGTTCATTCTCAGCCAGATCGACCAGTGGAATCCGCGCGACAAGGATGGCTATACGCGCTTCATGGCGACGACCAAAGAGATTTTCGACACAGGCATGGCGTTGATCGACAAGCCCTTCCTGCACTTTGGCGACATGCTGCGTGTGGCGCCCGACCTGGTGCGGCTGCAATCTTATCGCAGCGTCTACGGCTACGTGAGCAAGTTCATCGAAGACGACTTTCTACGCCGCTGCTTCTCCTTCCACCCACTGTTGATCGGCGGCAACCCGCTTGATGCACCGTCGCTCTATGTGTTGATCCATTACCTGGAGCGCGAGTGGGGCATCCACTACGCCAAAGGCGGCACCGGCGCCATCGTTGATGCGTTTGGCCGTCTGCTTGACGAGCTGGGCGTCGAGGTGCACCTCAACGCCGAAATTCAGGAGATCATGATCGAGGGCAAGCGCGCCACGGGCGTGCGATTGGCGGACGGTGCGGTGCACAAAGCGGACGCGGTTGTCTCCAACGCTGACGTCGGTTGGACCTACCTGAATATGATTCCAAAGCAGCACCGCCGCAAGAATAGCGATCGCTGGGTCAAGAGCAAAAAGTTCAGCATGTCGCTTTTTGTAATTTATTTTGGCACCAAGAAACGCTACAACACCGACACGCCACTGGCGCACCACAACATCATACTCAGCGAGCGCTACAAAGGTCTACTGCGCGAGATTTTCGCTGAACAGGAGTTGCCCGAGGATTTCTCGCTCTACCTACACATGCCGACGATGACCGATCCAGACATGGCGCCGGAAGGTCACGAAGCCTTCTACGTGTTGTCGCCAGTGCCGAACCTTAAAGCCAATATCGACTGGACGACGAAAGCAAAGCCCTACCGCGACGCCATCATGCAGTTCCTGGAGGAGAACTATCTGCCCGACCTGCAGGAGAACATCGTCGCCGAACACTACATCGACCCGTTGCACTTCCAGAATACGCTCAACAGTTACCTGGGTTCGGCGTTTTCGGTCGAGCCGACGCTGTTGCAATCGGCGTGGTTCCGCCCGCACAACCGCTCGGAAGATTTCGAGAATCTTTACTTCGTCGGCGCGGGCACGCATCCAGGCGCAGGGTTGCCGGGCGTGCTCTCCTCTGCTAAGATCGTCGACGATCTGCTCAATCCGGCGGGCGTTTCACAGCCTGTGCGGATGGCCGGGCCAGTTGCGCCAGCCATACAGCGAGCATAAATCTCGCGTTGGTCTGTAGCCAGCCTGCGTGGCCCGGTCCCTATTGTCAGGAGACAGGGCGATTTGAGCGATCTCCACAGCAAGGAGCTGCGATTGGACGCAGGACATCTGCGAGAAACCATCAGGCGTGCGGCGCATTCGCTAGGATTCGATCTGTGCGAATTCGCTACAATCAGTGCAGCGCCGCACGCTGATTTCTTCGACGCCTGGATCGACGCTGGCCGCGCCGGTGAAATGAGCTACCTGGAACGCAACCGAAATAAACGGCGCTTCCCGGCGTTGCTGGCGGAGGCGAGCGCGCCGCCATTTCGGAGCATGATTGTGCTCGGCGTCGATTATCACCAGTTTGACCTGCCGCCAGAGGTTCGCGACGATCCCAGTCGCGGCCTCATTGCCTCCTATGCATGGGGCGACGACTATCATGAACTTATCCGCCCGTTGCTCTACGAACTCGACGCCGTTGTTCGCACCCAGACAGGCCGCACCAGCCTGGGCAAATGTCTGGTCGACACCGGGCCCGTGCTCGAACGCGATTGGGCTGAAGTCGCCGGCCTCGGCTTCACCGGCAAGAACTGCTGCACAATCCGGCCAGGCATGGGAAGCTGGCTTCTACTTGCTATTATCTTCGTTCCGGAAGTTCTAGTAGGGGAGAGGGGGAGCAGTGCGCGCCCTCTCCAATCTCCAATTTCCAATCTCTCAATCTCTCAATCCCCAACCTGCGGCCGCTGCACGCGCTGCCTGGACGCCTGCCCGACCAACGCCTTTGTCGGAGCGTATGACCTGGATCCGCAGCGCTGCATCTCCTACTGGACGATTGAGGCGCGTTCGATCATCCCGCGCGAACTGCGCCCGCGCTTTGGCAATCGTATCTTCGGCTGCGACATCTGTCAGGAGGTTTGCCCGTACAACCGGCGCCTGCCCGAACGTACGCCGCGGATCGACGGTCTGCGTGCGCTGCACAACCGCGTGGCGCCGTTGCTGCTCGAAGGCTTTTCACCGGCTCACCCATACTGGCTCGACCCGCGCGCGTTCAGCGAACACTTCGCTCGTTCGCCGATCAAGCGCGCCAAACGCGCGGGCATGCTGCGCAACGTCTGTGTTGCGTTGGGCAATTGGGCGGATACAGCGGCGATCGATGCGTTGGCGTTGGCATTGGCTGACGCGGACGCAACAGCGCGCGCCCATGCAGCCTGGGCGCTTGGGCGCATCCTGGCAAAATGGCGTTATCAACAGGCCGCAATGTTGTTGACCACGGCGTTATTGTATGAGGAGGACGAGCGTGTGCGCGAGGAAATCCACCTCGCGTTGGCGATGTGACGAGCATAGCAAAATAATGAAGCCGTTGCCCAAGAGATTCATCATTGCAACTTCTTACCCCATCGATGCGTATAGCTCTATGAAAAAATGCAAAAAACGGTGTGCTGCTGTGAACAACAGCTTTGCAGCGCCCGTTGAGAAATGTTGACAAACGAGGAGAATGAACATGGACTTCGTGAAAGCATTGACCTTTATCACCGATGACCCGCGTTGGAAGGAAAAAGTTGCCATCGGCGCTGCACTTGGCTTGCTCTCCTTCCTGATTGTGCCGGTCTTCATCATGATCGGTTACAGCTTGCGCCTGATGCAGAACATCCGTGACGGCAATCAGCTTCCGCTGCCCGAATGGGATGACTGGAGCGGCGATCTGGTGCGCGGCTTCAAGCTGTTTGTGGTCTATCTAGTCTGGGCGTTGCCGCTGCTCCTGGTGTCGATCCCGATGACAATCGGCGGCGTCATGGCCGATTCCGACAGCTTTGTCAGGACGCTCGGCATCACCATTGTTGTTGGCGCGACTTGTCTGACAGTGGTGTATGGCATCTTCATCACCTTAATGACGCCGGGATTTACGCTCTGGTTTGCGCGTGACGAGGAGATTCGCAGCGGCTTGCAGTTGAGCGAGATTTTTCAGTGGACCCGTGAACACGTCATTGACGTGATCTTGTTCATGTTGGCTTACATCATTGCCAGCTTCGTGATCTCGACCGTGGCGGGCATTGTCGGCGTGCTGCTGTGCATCGTTGGCTTGATTGTGACGATTCCGGTCGCGACCTTCGTGACCTATGTCTATCAGTTCAACTTGTTGGGGCAGATTGCCTATAAGGACAGCACGGGGCGCGTCTACTATCCACCAGCGACGGCGTCAGTTGCGCCGCCTGTCCAACCGCCGCCAGCCAGTGATGAAAATACGCTGCAAAACTGATGTCGCACCGTATTGCAAGAGAAACGGGAGAGGCAAAGCCCCTCCCGTTTTTGTTTGTGCGTTTCAGAGCCACCGACAGTGATCGCCGACAACCGACGGATTGCCAATTCTGCACTTGACACACCAAAACATGTGAATATCATCACAATTTAGCTCGTTTGCTGCTTTTTTTGCATTTTGGAAGCTTGACAGATGCGTATTCTGCATGATAGGGTGGAAATGGAGAGTGAGCGACGATGGGCGAAGTGAGGGCTGTAGGTTGGCGGGACTGACGTTGGACAAAACTGATCGGGCGATCATTCAGGCACTCAAAGGAGATGGGCGCCTGCCGTTCACCACGATCGCTGCACAGCTCAACGTCTCACCGGGAATGATCCGGCAACGCGTGCAGCGGTTGGTTGATGCCGGGGTGCTGCAATTTGCAGCGGTGACCAACCCGCTGCGCAGTGGCTATCACACGATGGCGCTGATCGGCGTCAAGGCGGACGGCAACCGCCTGCGCGAGATCGCCAACCAGATTGCCGCGTTCGAGGAAGTCATCTACCTCACCATCACGTCGGGCACTTACAATTTTTTGGTGGAGGTGACCTGCATCGACAACGCCGACCTGCTGCGCTTCTTGAGCGACAAGCTCTACAGCGTCGAGGGCGTGCGCGAGGCGGAGACCTTTATCTATCTGGATATCGTCAAAGAGATTTACGCCTGGAATCCACCACCGGGCAGCGCGTGAGCGTGCAAGGTCGTGTTGCGTCTTGCGTGTTGCGTGTTCCGCTGCGGAAAGATAATCTGAGTGCACTAACACGTAACACGCAACACGCCACACGCAACACGCCCAATCTCGGCGACTAACAAGGAGTATTGTATGGACGAGGATCCCACGGACAGTCTCTGTGGCTTCCACAAGGGGGGTGACACGCGTTGCTAACATGCAGCGACCAACCAACTTGCCTGCCGCCCCGTTGAACAGACCTTGTGAAAGCCATGGAGATAAAATCATGAACACGAACAAAATCAAGACTCATCAACTTTTCAACAAAGCCAAGCAGTACATCCCATACGGCGTCAACTCGAATTTCCGCTATTGGGGTGATGAAGAAACGCCCATCATGGCGCGCGGCGCCGGCGCGTATGTCTGGGACGCCGACGACAACCGTTACATTGATTACCGTCTCGGCTTCGGGCCGATCATTCTGGGACACGCCTATCCGGAGGTCAACCGCCGCGTAGCGGAGGCGATCCAAAACGGCGTGCTGTTTGCCGCCACCACGCCGATTGAGATCGAGCTGGCAGAGCGATTCACGCGTATGACCGGTATGGACAAGGTGCGCCTCTCCAACACCGGCACCGAAGCCAATATGCACGCGCTGCGCATCGCCCGCGCCTACACTGGTCGTGAAAAATTCGTCAAGTTCGAGGGCAACTATCACGGCAACTTCGACTACGTAATGTTTAGTGGACCCACTGCCAAAGTTGAGCTGCTTGGGCCGCGCAGCCATCCACACCGCCTGCGCGCCACCGAAGGCCTGCCGGTCGCCATCCGCAACTACATGATTTCGCTGCCCTACAACGACATTGAGATGCTTGAACGCGCCGTGGTTGAGCATAGCGACGAGCTTGCCGCCATTGTGCTCGAACCGATCATGGGCAACGTCGCCTGCATTTTGCCCGACCTGGCGTGGCTGCGTCGCGTGCGCGAACTATGCGACGAATTTGGCATCGTGCTGATCTTTGACGAGGTCAAGACCGGTTTCCGGCTGGCAAAGGGCGGAGCGCAGGAATATTTCGGCGTCAAGGCTGATTTGGCGGCGTATGCAAAAGCGATGGGCAACGGCTTCCCTGTCTCCGCCGTGGCCGGCCGCAATGAGATCATGGCGGTGGTCGAGCCGGGGCGCGTGGCGCACGGCGGCACCTATTGCGGCAATGTTGTCGCCGCCACTGCAGCCAACGCCACGCTGGAGATCATCGAGACGCAGTCCGTGATCGAGTCGATCTTCGCCAATGGGCAGCGGCTGATGGACGGCATTCGCACGATTTTGCGGTGTGCGGGCGTCCCCCATGCCGTGACCGGCGTCCCCTCCATGTTTAGTGTGTTGCTGGGCAAGGACGAGCCGCCGACCGACTATCGCAGCTACAGCGAGTTCGACGGCGAGTTGTTCGGTCTGCTCGGCGCTGAATTGATCCGTCGCGGTATTTTGGTCGACGACGACCCGCGCGAGCCGTGGTTTATGTCCTACAGCCACAGCGCTGCAGTCATTGATGAATCGCTGAATTTGGTGGAGGATGCAGTGAGTGCGGTCTTTGGGCGACGCGCCCGTCGTCAACGTCTTGCTGCCTGAGGCCATTTCAGGATCGTGGACACTCTGTCCACGATCCTGCCTGTGGCGCAACGCAAAGGAGCAAACTTTGTGGGTGAGCAAACCAAAGCAGCCATGCGGCGCAAGTTTGGCGCCCACACCGCTGTCTACATGACGGGCGTGACCTCTCTGACACAACGAATGTCGCATCTGTCTCTGAGGGCGCTATGATTGAAGTCACATAGACCCTTGAATAGAATCAATTCTTTTTGCTGATGAAACACCGGTCTTGATGCAATTGTGACAAATTGTGCTGGTTGCTATACTGAATCGCGGGATATAGCGCCTTGACTTGACGAGATCGACCCACTTGCATTGAAGCTTTCGTTGGGAAGAGGTGCGCAAATCGACGAGAGGAAGTGAAGCGTTTATTCTGAGTTCGCTGGTGACTCACCTTTATCCACAAGCTCATTCGTGCGCAGAGGATGTCAGCACTCGCCTCGGGCGCCACTGATGAAGACTATGTAGCCTGCGAATGAGCTATCAGCCAGCAACGCATTCATCTTGTTGTTCATTTGAACGGAGCGGAACATGATTCGGGTGCTGATCATCGAAGAATACGAGGGGATGAGGCAGGGTTTGTATGAACTGTTGAAGGATCTGCCGTATGTGGGTGCAATCGATGTCGCAGAAGACCTGGTCGAGGCGTCGCGACTGTTGCGTCGCGCCAGGTGTGACGTTATCGTGCTTGGCCTCGAAGACGCCGATCACAACGGCTTTGGCGTGATTCAGGCGTTCCGACAGATTAGCCCGCTGACTTCAGTCCTTCTACTGGGCCTCAGCATTGACACCCGGCTCGCACTGTGGCCGATCCGCTTCGGCGTTATGGGATATATTCCCAAGGAGGCAATTGCAGAAGAATTGCCTTCAGCATTACAGAACGCTGCATCCGGCAAGCCGTATGTTGCCCGGATGTACTGTGAAGCCGCTGCACCGGGGTGGATGGCTGTTCCCCAGGTTGCAATCTAGTCAGAGTCTTGCCTGCCAGAGTTCATCGTCTTGCTCGACTGTTGCCTGAAGCAAGGATGCAGGACGATTCTCACCGTCAACGGCGCCCTGCCAGGGCAAAAACGCTAAAAGTCCAATCGTCGATTCGATCCCAACCAAAGGGTGGCTTTCAAGCCACCTTTTGTGTTTATGGCTGTTGTCCCCGGCAATGTCCGAATCTTTTCGCAATCTGCCCGCGCCTTTTGCCGATAATGTTCGTCATCATGTTTGAACATAGATATAGCGCCCCACATCGCCGTCTACATGATGTCTTTGGAGCGTTCATTCTGAACATTGTGGAGGGCGTCATGAATAAGCCAGGCAACCCTAATGGGTACTCAAGTCTTTTTTACATTATGTTGATCCTGGGCATCATCGGGGTCATTGGATTCATCATCGTCGCTACAGGCGCCGCAGCCGGTGGGATGTAGCGATCTTCCTCACACCATCAGCGGAATTTCCATGTAATTCGGTGGAATGAACAGGCTGCCTTCCGTCACGCCTTGTGGCGCGATGCGTTGCAACTGCTTTTTCAGGTCCGCCGCCGAGCGTTTGCCGTTGAGCGTTGCGCCAAACGCTGCGGCGATCTCGCGCACTTGTTCGCTGCTTTCGTGCACAAATTCCAGCCGATAGTGACAGATGCCGGCGGCTCGCCACGCGTCGAGATGCGCGCTGGCGTCCTGCGCCTCGGCGCCAAAGACCGTGTTGCGGCAGCCGACATCCGCCATGACCGGATGCTGGCGACCGGCGCTATCGCGCAGCGCAACCTTGTGTTTCTCGCAGGGATGACCGCAATCCTTGTAGCTGGTTCCCGTCGAGAGGAAGCGGCAGAAGACGCAGTGCTCGGTGTGAAAGACGGGCAGGTGCTGATAGGCGATCACTTCCAGCGTCGCCGGCCCCACGCGACGCGCCAGGTTGGCCACCTGTGCGGCATTGAGATCGTGCGTCGGCGTGATGCGTTCCAGCCCCAGCGTCAGGAAGGTGCGCGCCGTCAGTTCGTTGGCGGCGTTGAGGCTGAAATCGCCGATCAGCGGCGGCGCCGCAGACGCTGCGCGCAGCGCGTGCAGCAGCCCCGCCGACCGCACCAGGATCGGGCAGCCGAGACGCAGCAGAAAGTTGACGATGCGCTGCTCGTTGGGCTTGAGCACGCGCGGGCTTGCCACGCGTACTTCGATCCCCGCCGCCTGCACGCGCTCCACCGAAGAACGCAGCCCGTAGAGTTCCAGGTAATCGAGTGTGATGCTGGCAGGGTGCACATCGAGGGCTGCATCAAGCTGTTCGGGCGTACGCACGAGAAGATGGAGATTGGGGGATTGAGAGATTGGAGATTGGAGATTGGAGATTGAGGCGTTGGGCGAGGCCGTGTTTCCCTCTTTCCCATTCTCCCCTTCTCCTTGTATGCCCTTCGCCATCGTTTCGCGCAGCACGACGCTCGGGTCGTTGACGGCGGTCGTGCGCGTTTCCTGCTGGGCTTGAAGCTGCGCCACAGCCTGGCGACGCAAATGGTTGAGCAGCGAGCTGGGCGCAAACGGGCGGCCGCTGATCTCAAGCGTGAGATTGGCAAGCGCGTAGGGTGTGCCGCCGAGACGGCCAAGCTGTTTGCGTAGAAACGCAGCATCGACGGCGCGCTGGCTGGCGGCGGCGAGCGGCTCGTCCGACCAGAGTGTGACCTGGATGTCGGGCTGCGCCGCCAGCGTCCATTCGAGCACGATCGGCGCGCCTTCGACCGCGATGACGCGGACGTTGACCGGCTGGCGGTGCACCGGCGCCGTCGCTTCGGTGAAGAGGCGCACTGCTTTGTCTAGCTCCGGGTCGTGTGAACGCCACAGCAGGTCGCCGGCGCGGATACGGGCGAAGTTGATCGCATTGTTGCCAAAGGTCAGTTCGAGCGCGCCGTTGCGCTGTGGCTTGACGTGATAGATGCGTCCACCCTCCTCCGGCTCCTCCGGGCTGCGCCAATCCGCCGCATCGAAGACGACGCCGTCGCCCGGCTTGAGCGGCGCAAGGTCTGCCACCGCCTGTTCCGGCGCGATCCAGACGCGATCTGCCAATACACGCGTCACACGCCCGACCAGCACCCCGCGATGGCGCGGCGAGCGCCCCTTGACCACGCTCTGGTGATTCACGCCGGCGACAAAATGCGGCCCCAGCCCGCGCGAGTAAACCTGCTCCAGTTGCAACTCCTCGCGCAGTGTGACGCTGAGCGGCAGCCCCGCCCACGCCTCGTCCACCGCCTTACGATACGCTGCCGTCGTCAGCGCCACATAGTCGGCGTCTTTGTAGCGCCCCTCGATCTTGAGCGCGTGGATGCCGATGCGCACAATGTCGGGAATCTGATGCAGCGCGTAGAGGTCGCCGGGCGAGAGCAGATAGCGGGCGTCACCCAGCGGCTGATGGTGGTCATCGACGATCAGGTCGTAGGGCAACCGGCACGCCTGCGCGCACTGGCCGCGATTGGCGCTGCGCCCGCCCCACGCCTCCGAAGAAAAACACTGCCCTGAATAGGAGACGCACAGTGCGCCGTGGACAAACATCTCCAACTCGCAGTCGGTGGCGGCGCGGATGGCAGCTACATCGTCGAGCGAAAGCTCGCGCGCCAGCACCACGCGCGAGACGCCAAACTGTTGCGCCAATGCAATGCCCTCGGCGCTGGTGATGCTCATCTGCGTGCTGCCGTGCACCTCGACGCCAGGCGCAATGCGATGCACCAATTGGGCAATGCCAACATCCTGCACGATGAACGCATCAGCGCCGGCCGCGGCGATAGCGGCGATCGCACGCACCGCCGCCTCCATTTCGTGGTCAAAGACCAGCGTGTTGAAGGTGACGTAGCCTTTCACCCCGCGGCGGTGCAGCGTACGCATCACGTCGGGCAGCTCTTCCAGCGTGAAGCCGACCTTGGCGCGCGCCGTAAAATGCTTCAGCCCGAAGTAAACCGCGTCGGCTCCAGCCTCGATGGCGGCGTTGAGCTGGGGCCAATGGCCGGCCGGACTCATGATCTCCGGTTTGACTGGTTTCGTGCGTTCGTTCATGCCCTGTCTGGTCCTCCTCGCTGTGCCTGATCCGTGTCATCTTCTCATATCGACCGATCAAAAGCAAACGGCGTGCGGGCTTTCATGATACAATTTGTGCTGTGTGTTTCGTGCTGCGTGTTGCGTGTTTCGTCAGGCGTTGCAACACTCGACACGCAACACTCGACACGCAACAATCGACACGCAACAATCAGTCAAAAAAGGTGTAATATGTCCACAGCCAAAACGTTGCTGAGCGAGCTGGAGCTGCCCACAGGCGACCGCTATGACCTGCCCACGTCGCCGCTGCGCTTTCCCGACGGCGCGCACTACCGCATCGAAATTCCGAGCGTCGAGGGCCCGGCGGCAATGGCGGCGGTGATCGAGGCAACGCATCAGCATGGCGTCACGATTCACCGCGTTTCACAAGGCAGCGGCATGATGCTGCTGACCGACGCCGAACTGCGCGAGATGGCGCGTCTCGGCGCCGAACATCGCATCGAGGTCTCACTCTTTGTGGGGCCACGCGCGACGTGGGAAGGGACGGGGCAGCCGCTCACGCCCGATGGCAAGCTGATGGGCTGGCGACACACCGGCATGGATCAACTTGTCTACGCTTTCGACGACATCGTGCGCGGGGTGGAGGCGGGCATCCGCAGCATTTTGGTGGCGGATGAAGGACTGTTGTGGCTGGTGAATCAGGCGCGTCAGCGCGGCGTGTTGCCCGCCAACCTGGTCGTGAAAGGGTCGGCAGTGCTTGGCGTCGCTAATCCGCTCGGTGTCAAGCTGCTACAGGACAATGGTCTCGACACCATCAATGTGGCGTCGGACATTACGTTGCCGCGGCTGGCAGCGATGCGCCAGGTGCTCTCGATCCCGCTCGACCTCTACATTGAAGGGCCGGATGGACTGGGCGGATTCACGCGCTATTACGAAGTTGCGGAGATCATTCGCGTGGCTGCGCCAGTCTATCTCAAGTTTGGCTTACGCAACGCGCCCAACATCTACCCAAGCGGCGTGCATCTCGAAGCGGCTGCAATTGCCACGGGCCGCGAACGCGTGCGTCGCGCCGCCATCGGCATGGAATTGCTGGCGCGGGCAGGCGTCGAGTTCGCGGCGTCGCCGGTGGGGGCGGCGGGGTTGGGTATTCCGCAGGTGTAGCCTGATAGCAAAGACGAGGGGCGAATTGTGAAGGACGAGATGCTGCTGCAACTCGCGCGCGGCGCTTAATCCAGCGACTCCGGCGCCGATCACCAACACGCTGCGCCCGGCAGTGCGCGATGGACGCGCAATACAACTGGCCGGCGCGGTCAAGCCAGGCGTCACCCAGAGTGAAGACACGCGCAAAAAATTGTGGCGATCCATGCTCAGCTTCGCCGCGTCAGGCTGGCGTAGCCCCACGCCAGCGCCAGCACAATCGAGCCGTAGACCATCTGCTGGATCGCCTGTCCGACGTTGAGGAAGGTGAGCAGCGAGTTGAGCACGCTGAGGATGAGCGCGCCCAGGATCGTGCCGGTGTAGCCGCCGACGCCGCCAAAGATCGAGGTGCCGCCGATCACCGCCGCCGCCACCGAGGGCAGCAAGAACGCGCCGGCAAGTTGCAGATCGACCGCACCGGTGCGCCCGCCGAGCAGGATGCCCGCAAGCGCCGCCAGCACGCCGGAAAGCATGTACGCGCTCAACCGCACCTGCCAGACGCGCACGCCCGCCAGCCGCACGGCGGTCTCATTGTCGCCGATGGCGTAGATGAGTCGCCCCCATCCCGACCTGCGTAAGAGCCAGATCACCGCCAGCGCCACGCCGCCCCACACCAACACGCTGTAGGGCACGCTGCCCCGCCACGCGCCGCCGCCCAACAGCTTGATGAAGGGCGCGACCTGCGTCGAACCGGCAAGCACCGTCTGCGTCCACGCCGTGAACAGCCCCAGCAGAATGCCCGACATGGCGAGCGTCATGATCAGCGGATTGACCCGAAAGATCGCCACGCCGACGCCGTTGATGCTGCCAATCAACAGCCCCACCAGTACGCCCGCCAGGATCGCCACGCCAGCGCCGTTGGGAGATTGATTGGCTGCTACGTATGCCGCGCCGGTGGCGATCATCGTCACCGAAAGGTCGATGCCGCCGGTCAACATCAGCACCGTTTGCGCCGCTGCCAGGATGCCCAGCGGCGCCGCCTGCAACAGCGTGTTGCGCACGCCGTTGACCGAGAGAAAATTGGGTTGCACCGCGCCCGTCACTAAAAACAGGGCGATGAACACGATCACCAGGGCGATGAGCGGGTTCTGCGCCAACCATGTCTGCGCTTTTCCGGCGCGATAGGCGCGACCCGTCACGATACGCGTTTCTCCACTCATGATCGTCGCTCCCGCAAAAAGGCGCTCAGCCCGCCGACCATCATCACGCCAGCAATCAGAACGCCCTGGATCACCTGGGCGTTGTTGGAATTGACGCCCATCGCGATCAGGATGGGGTTGAGCATGATCAGCGTCACGCCGGTCGCCACAACGCCGAAGACATTGCCGACGCCGCCAGTGAGCGCAATGCCGCCCAACACGACCGCCGCTACGCTGTTGAGGGTGGCGCCAGCGCCGACCGCAAAGCGCGGGTCGCCCGTGCCGGTGATG
Source organism: uncultured Caldilinea sp. (assembly GCA_937981885.1). Taxonomy (GTDB): domain Bacteria; phylum Chloroflexota; class Anaerolineae; order Caldilineales; family Caldilineaceae; genus Caldilinea. The sequence continues at coordinate 39,661 of CALJMI010000037.1, read as the reverse complement.
GCGACCATGGCCAGACCTGCCAGCGCCGCCATCGCGCCGCCAACGGCGTAGGCGAGAATCTTCGCCCGGCGCACATTCAGTCCCGCCAGTTGCGCCGCAGTGCGGTTGCTGCCGGCGGCGTAGAGCGTCAACCCAAGCTGCGAGGTGCGCGCCCACAGCGCCACCAGCAAACCGGGAATCAGCATCATCAATAGCGGGGGCCAATACGATCCGCCGATGCCGGAGGGCGAACCGGTGAAGAGCCAACGCATTTCTGGCGCCGTGCCCCCGCCCGGTGAGGGCAAAATCCACAACGCCAGCCCCGACCAGATATAGCTAGTCGCCAGCGTCACCACGATGTCGGGCACGCCGGAGAGGTTGATGACGTAGCCGGTGAGCGCGTTGAGCAGAGCGATGCCCATCACCAGCGCCAGCCCAATTGCAGCGACGACGCCGACCGGTTGACCTTCCATGAAGCGGGCGGCGATCACGTTGCTCAATAGCAGCAGCGCGCCCAACGAAAGGTCGATGCCGCCCGCAATGACGATGATCGCCTGACCGATCGCCAGGTAGACCAGCGGCAGGCTATTCTTGGTGATCGACGTGATCTGAAAGGTCCCGAAGACCGGGATCAAGGTGCTGTACCAGAGCAACAGGGCGCCGAGCAGCAGCCAGACGCCCAACACCCAACTGTTGCGCAGCAATGTGCGCAGCGCCGGATGGGTGCGCGTCGCAGCAAGAGCATTCGTCATGCAGGAGCCTCCAATCCATGTGCGGCGGTCAACAATGAGGATTCGGTGGCGCGTGCCGCATCCTGTTCGTCGACGATGCGCCCGTCGTGCATGATCAGCACGCGGTCGCACACCAGCCCGATCTCCGCCAGTTCGCTGGTGTAGAGCACGATCGCCGCGCCTTGCGCCGCCAGCTCGCGTAAAAGCGTGTAAATTTCGCGCTTGGTCTGGATGTCGATGCCGCGCGTTGGGTCGAAACAGAGCAGCGTGCGAAAGCCGCTCACCAGCCAGCGCCCAAGTACAACCTTCTGCTGGTTGCCGCCCGACAACCGTCGCACCTGCGACGCCGCGCGCGTGTCGATGGAGAGCCGCTCGACGGCGCGGTTGACGCGAGAGCGTTCGTCACGGGGAATGCGCCACCAGCTTGTCAGCTTACCGAACAAGGGCGTCGCCAGATTGTGCTGAACCGACTGGTTAGGCAACAGGGCAATCAGACGGTCGCCCGGCACTAGCACGACGCCCTGCCGGACGGCGTCATACGGCGAGCTGAAATGGCGCGGCTGCCCGCCCACCAGAATTTCACCCGCTGTTGGCTGCCGGTTGCCGGAGAGCAGATCGAACAGACGATCCTGCCCCTGGCCTTCGAGCGCCACCAGCCCAAGAATCTCGCCAGATCGCACGGTAAACGACACATCGCGCACAAGGCGTCGTGCGGACAAATTGCGCACTTCCAACGCCACATCGCCAAAATGCCGCTCTGTGCGAGTGCGTTCAGCGCCTGTCGTTGGTGCAATCGATGCGCCGAGCATCGCCTCGACGAGCTGGTGCTCGGTGACATCGGCAGGCGCCAGTTCAGCGACGTTGCGGCCATCGCGCAGGATCGTGGCCTGGTCGCAGATGTGCATCACCTCCGCCAGACGGTGGGTGATCAGCACCGCCGACTTGCCTTGCCGTTTCCATTCACGCAGCAGCGCAAAGACGCGTTCGGCCTGATCCGCCGTCAGCGCAGCGGTCAGCTCGTCGAGCAGCAACACGTGCGGTTGGCGGGCGACGGCGCGCGCCAGGTCGACGATGCGCAGCGTCTCCAGCGGCAACTCGCGCACCAGCGCGCCCAGGTCGAGCTGCGCCAGATCGAACCACGCCAGCCACTCGCGAAAACGCGCCATGTCGATGCGGCTGAGGCGCAGGTTCTGGGCGACGGTCAGGTCGGGAATCAGCGCCGGGTCCTGGAACACCGTGGCGATGCCGGCGTCGATGGCGTCGGCTGGCGTCTGAAAACGCACAGCGCGGCCATCGACGGTGACAACGCCGGCGTCGGCGGACTGCACGCCGGCAAGAATCTTGACCAGCGTGCTTTTGCCGGCGCCGTTGGCGCCCAACAACGCATGAATTTCGCCGCTGTGCACGGTCATATCCACACTGCGCAGGGCGATCACCGGCCCGTAGGATTTGGCGACGCCCTGCGTAGCGAGCAGTACATTCGGTTCACTCATGTGTGTTATGTTGCGTGTTGCGTGTTACGTGTTGCGTGTTTCTTGTTTCTTGTTGCGTGTTGCGTGGCGAGTACTCTCACGAACGAGCGAACACGCAACAAGCACCACGTAACACGCAACACGTAACACGTAACACGCTCCCGTTTATTCGCCCGGCGCTTTGCAAGCCGAGACGTCGGCGCTGCCGTTATAGCTGGTGTACGGCGGGATGTTGACGTAAGTGCTCCAGCCCACCTGTTCGTCCGGGGCGTAGAGCGCCTGCAAGCCTTCGACGTTGCTGGTGTCGAACAGTTCGGGTGTGAGCAGCGTGACGCGCTCCGGGTTCTTGCCGGTCAACGCATCGAGCGCAATTGCCAGCCCGACGGCGCCGATTGCCGGCGGATTGGTCACCGCCGCGCCGACCAGCCCCTGATCTGCCAGTTCCAACAGTTGCTTCACAAAGCCGTTGTTGTCAGCGCCAACAATCGGGACGAAGGGCACATTCGCTGCCTGGAACTGCTCCACCACCGGATAGTCGATGCCGGAAGTCCAGATGCCGTCGATTTCCGTCGTTGTGATCAGGTCGAGCGCCTGCTGCGCGCCGGTCGAAGGATCCCAGCCGGTGAAAGTCTCAGCAACGACCTCGATGTCAGGATACTTTGCCAGCGCTTCCTTGAACCCGTTGTGGCGGTCGGTGTCCGCCGGCACGCCGTCGATGCCGCGCATCTCGACGACCTTGCCCTTGCCGCCTAATGTCTCGAAGAGCCATTCGGCGCCGATGCGGGCATAGGCGGTCTGATCGTTGGTGACCACGTAGGCGCCTTCCGCCGTCACCGCCTGGTCGACAGCCACGACGACGATGCCCTGTGCAATCGCAGCTTCGATCACGGCGTTGAGTCCTTCGCGGTCGGTCGGGTTGAGGATGATGGCGTCCACACCTTGCGAAATCAAGCCTTCCAGGTCAGCGATCTGCTCGGTGGGGCCGCCGTTGCGATTGACGACGACGACCTTATCCACCAACCCGCTGGCGGTCGCCTGGGCTTTGATGGCGCAGATCATCTGCTCGCGCCAGCCGTTGCCGACCAGCGTATTGCTGACGCCGATCGTGAAGCCGCCCTCCTTTGCCGGCGCTTCGGTCGCCGCAGCGTCGGCTGCCGCACCGCCGGCAGGCGCTGCCGGTGCACTGACCGGCGCCGCACAGCCCGCCACGAGCAGCGCCAGCACCATCAATAAAATCCCGACCACGTGCATTCGACTACGATGCTTCATGTGTCTTTCCTCCTGTCTGTCTCTGAAAAGTGGAAATCAACAAGCCAACCATCAGGACACCAATTTGTAGATGCGCTCTTGATGTGGCTCAACAAACTATTGTCAGCACGCACACAGGTTGTTCAGCTTCCGGGAAGCGTGGCGCTTCGAGGATGCTGTGTGACGGCGGCTGCTACGAACGCACTGCGAAACTGAACGGTTGTGAAAAGGCTGCGAAGTTCATGGATAGTCTACCAGAGCCTCAAAATTCTGTCATCTTGTGCAAAAACGCGGATTTTCTTCACGTTCGGGGCGAAAGTAGTAGGTCATTACTTCAGGCGTGACATGTCACCTATCCACTCAGATGGGGGCATTGGCTTAGTGTAATAATAAGTATAGCGATACTCACCCTTTAACTGCTCCGGCGGTTAAACCAGCAATGATCCTTCGCTGAAAGATTAGCACCAATATAATGAGTGGAATTGTGACGACGACTGATGCCGCCATGATGCTGCCCCAGGGCAGTTCAAAGGTGGACGCCCCCGAGAACTGCGAGATTGCCACCGGAACCGTGCGGGCGTTCTTGTCGATGGTAAAGGTAAGCGCGTATAGAAACTCGTTCCATGAGGCAATGAACACCAGGAGCCCAGTTGTCACCATGCCGGGCGCAGCCAGGGGCAGGAGAATGCGCCAGAATGTCTGCAAGGGGGTTGCTCCATCAACTTGTGCAGCTTCCTCCAGTTCACGCGGGATGCTTTTGAAGAAATTGGTTAAGACCCAAACAGTAAAGGGCAGGGTGAAGGTCGAATAGGTGAGGATCAACGCCCATACCGTATTGTATAGGCGTAGAAAGCGAACCATTTCAAAAAGCGAACCGAGAATCGCAATCGCTGGGAAGGTGGTCATCGCCAGCAGGGTGTAAAGCAATAGATTGTTGCCCCGGAAAGGTAGACGAGCCAACGCGTAGGCGGCCACTGCACCGATCATCTGCGACAAGAGCACTGTCATGATCGCAACGATCGCCGAGTTGACCAGTGCGCGCTGGAAATTTTCGTTGGTAAACACTGCGGCGTAGTTAGTCCATGTCACCGGGTTGGGCCAGTATGCCTGTGGCGTGACAAATAGATTTGAGGGCAGTTTAAGGGACGACACGATTGCCCAGTAAAAGGGAAAGAGTGTGTAGAACAGGATGCCCGCCACTACGATCCACAGAATTGCTCGTTCGAGTAAAGATAGCCAATGTTGGCGACGTGAGCGTTGACGATGTTGCTGGTCTCGTACTTGAGTGTTTACAGCCATTTCTATGCCTCCTCGATGCGCAGCATGCGGATATAGAGCAGCACAAATGCGGCAATAATCGCAAAAATAATGACACTAGCCGCCGATCCCTCACCGATACGCTGCAAATCGATCATTGTCTGGCGAGCAAAAATCGCCATGCTGATTGTCTCCAGTGCGTATGCTTTCATCACAAAGATCACATCGAAGACGCGCAGCGCATCCATCGTGCGAAAGACCAGCGCCACCAACAGCGCCGGTTTGAGAAGTGGCAGTGTGATACGCCAGAAGGACTGCCATCGATTGGCGCCATCCACACGCGCCGCTTCGTAAAGATCGTCAGATATCACCTGCAAACCTGCCAACAACAGTAGTGCCATGAACGGCGTCGTCTTCCAGACATCGACAAAGACAATCGCAGCCATTGCCGTGGTCGGATTTGCCAGCCACGCAACCTTTTGTGGCAGGATTCCCAACTGAACAACCAGAAAATCATTGATCACGCCGAAGACATCGTTGAACATCCACGCCCACATTTGTGCCGATACCACCGTCGGGATTGCCCATGGCACCAGGATTGCTGTGCGCACCAGGCCACGTCCCTGGAAATTGGAGTGAATTACCAACGCTACCGCCAGCCCTAGGATCGTTTCTAAAGCCACCGAACTGACAGTGAACACGATCGTATTCCAAATCGACTTGCGGAAGATGTCATTTGTCAATAAGTAGGCGTAATTCTCGAGGCCAACAAACTCAACGGCGCGTGTGCTGCCCAGGCGGGCATTGGTAAGACTCAACCACAATGTGCGTCCCAGGGGATAAATAGCAACTACTAGCAAAGTAATCACGGTGGGCGCCGCCAGTGCCCATCCCAACCGCTCGCGCGACCGTCCCAATGCGCCTTCTGGCCCGCTTCTCCAGAATCGAGGGCGTTTATCTGTAGGTTGAGTGATCGTGGTGCTCGTCATGGGAAGGCTCCATACATTCAAGAACGGGTCAAACTGGCTGTTTCACTACACTCTGATGTGACACCTCGATAGGAATACCAGCCATCTTGTTCATGGGTTCGGTCTGCGACTGCTTTGAGAAGAATCAGTTCTGCAAGGACAACGCCGTTCGGCTGAGCAACGTCGCCCTTGCAAAAGTTACTTGGAATCTATTGTCCTGCTACCGCAAGACGCGCTGAACTTCGCGTTCGATGTTGGCAACGGCGGTAGCGCCATCGATCTCACCGGTCAACACCTGATGCACTGCGGTGAAATAGATTGTCGATACATCGTTGTACAACTCAGCAGTCACGGTTGATGGACGAGCGACGGCGCCTTCCTGATAGACCGGCAGGAGGCTGGCGTAGTACGGATTGGCTGCGATCACGTCCGGGTTTTCATAGACGCTGGCAATTGTCGGTTCCTGCGAAACCTCAATCGCGCGACGGGTCTGCGCGTCTTCGCTGGTGATGAAACGCGCCCACTCGATCGCTGCCTCCTGGTTCTGCGAATAGATCGAAACCATCGCTTGCCAGCCTCCAAGCGTAGCTGCATGCTGCCCATCCGGTCCGTCTCCCTTCGGCAGCACGCTCACGGCAAACTTATCCTTGATCACAGAATCCTCTGCTTGGCCGAGCGCCCAGGCGTAGCCCCAATTGCGCATGAATGCCGCGTTGCCAGCCTGCCAGACGCCGCGGGCTTCCTCCTCGCGATAGGTGGTGATGCCCTCGGGAGAGATGTCACCGATCCAGGTCTTGGCTCGGTCAAAGGATGCAGCAGCGGCCGGATTGTTGATACTGATCGTCCCATCCGGCTCCACGATCGTGCCGCCATTATTGGAGTATTGCCACTCCAACGCATCACAGGTGAGACCTTCATAGGCTGCGCCCTGCCATACATATCCCCAGAAATCGGGATTGCCAGCAGCGCGTTCGCCTTCCTGAATTGTCTTCGCCATCTCTTCTAATTCTGCCCATGTCTGCGGCGGACCAGCGTAGCCATACTTTTCGAGCAGGTCGGTGCGATAGTAAAGAAGACCAGCGCCAACGTAGATCGGAATGCCTACCAGTTTGCCGCCCACCGTATTGTTGGCGACGATGCGCTCAAAGTAGTTGGCGTTCTGCATCGCCAACGCCTCGCTCAGGTCGACAGCGTGTGGTTCCAAGATGCCGGGCCAAATCACATCGATGCGGTAGACATCGATGTCGCTCGATTGTGCGCCAAGCTGCTGTAGATACTGTGCCAGCCGTTCGGTGGCAGACTGTGCGCCTTCGATCATCTCGACCTTGATACCAGTCTGCTCCTCGAATTCAGCGGCCAGGCGTTGCTCAAATTGGAAGCTAGCGCCCATCGAGTCGCCAATGTATTTGATTGTCGTGCCAGCCAGGTCAGTGCGATAGCCTGCCTCATTGTACGTCGGGCCGCTTGATGCAGCTTCGCCGCCGGTGGCTGGCGCTGCAGCCGGTGCAGATGGAGCCGCAGCCGGCGCTGCACAGGCTGCCAGCGCAAGTACGAACACCATCAACACTGTCAGAATTAGGCTTTTCTGCTTCATGTTGGTTCTCCTTTGGTTAGAAAATGGTTTGGATTTGTGTCTTGCAAACAACAAGTTGTATAGATAGATTCTTCGGCTTATTGTCTCCTTTCTGTCATTCACAAAGTGCCCAACACTGAACAATCGTCATGCAACCTGCATTTGCAGTAACCGCGCCGGAGTTGCGATGATCATCGCTTCGATCTGATGAGAATCGAGACCGCACTCGCGCAGCCACGGCAGAAAGCGCCATAGGATGTAGGTCAGTCCTGGCCCGCTCCAGCCGCCATACGCAGGCCAGTAAGAGGCGCGCGCCAGGTCGCCTGCCAGACAGAGCTGAGCAGTGTAGCCTTCCGCCGCCATCGCCAGGATCAGCTCGATCCGTTGGCTGTCGGGGAGATATTTTTCCTTGCCGATCTGGTCGATGCCCAGATTGGCGCCCGTTTCCGCCACCGCCCGCCAATACTCCAGCTCCGGCTTGTGGTCAAGGTGACCGACCAGGATGCGTTCCGGCGGCACACCTTCGCTGCGCAGCAGCTCGATCTGCTCCAGCGCCATCGTGCCCTTCTCGGTGTGGGTGGTGATCAGCGCGCCGGTGGCATGGTGAGCGCGCGCCGCCGCCCGAAATGCCTTCTCCTCGGCAGGCGTGATCATGTCCAGACTCGACGCTGCCTTGATCACGCCGGCGCGCACGCCGGTGTCGTCGATGCCGACCGTGATCTCGCGGATCATCTCCTCCGCCAGATCATCGACCGTGCGATCCTCCACCCACGGGCGACAAAATTTGTCCTTGAGCCAGCCGGTCGTGCAAATGATGTGGACGCCGGTCGCCGCCGCAATCTCGCGCAGCGCCTGCGGATCGCGGCCATAGTCGCGCGGGGTCATCTCCACCAGCGCGCGCCCGCCCGCCAGGTGAAAATGGCTGAGTTCACGCGTCGCCGCAGCGATGCTCTCCATCGCCAGGTCGCGGTCGGTGACGCTGGCGGGGGGGTGGGTGATGACATGCTCGTGCATGTACGCAACGCCCAACATCGCCGGTTCGATATCACCCAGTACTGTGCGAATCTTGCCTATCATGGTTTGTTCCTCATCTCACTGTCCATCCGCCATCCACTGTCAGCACGGCACCGGTGACAAAGCGAGCCTCGTCCGAAAGCAGGTAGACGGCGGCGGCGGCGACATCCTCCGGCGTCCCCATGGCGCCGGTGAGCGGCTGAAGTTGCGGCAGCCGCGCCAGGATCGCCGGGTCTTGCTGTGCACGCTGGCTCATCGGCGTGGCGATCAGCCCTGGCGCAATGACGTTGACGCGCAGCCCCGCCGGCGCATAGTACGACGCCATCGCCCGCGAGAGGCCGATCACCCCGGCTTTGCTGGCGGCGTAGGCGTGCGTGGCGAAATCCGCGTCGCCGCCGACCAGCCCCAACACCGACGCCAAGTTGACGATGGCGCCGCGACTGGCGAGCAGCGCAGGCGTAGCATACTTGCAAACCAGAAAGACGCTGGTCAGGTTGAGGTCGAGCGTCCAGCGCCACCCCTCCACCGTACACTGATCGACGGGCCCGTCGCCGTGACGCCGACCGCTGCCGCCAGCCACGTTGAAGACGCCGTCCAGCCGCCCCCAGTGGTCGATGGCTTGCGCCATTGCAGCTTCCACTGCTGGCGGCTGCGTCAGATCCACTGCCACTGCCAGCGCCTGCTTGACGCCGACGGAGGCGGCAGTCTCCGCCAGCGCGTCGGCGGCGATGTCAAAGAGCACGACGCGCGCACCTTCGGTCGCACAGCGCAGCGCCGTCGCCCGTCCAATGCCGCTGGCGGCGCCGGTGACAAGGATGACCTTCTCTGCCAGCCGCGTCATCCGGCGGTTTCTCCGCTTGGGCAGCCGTAGACCTGCGCCAGCCGCGCCCGATAGTCGTCGTAGGTGCGGTCGAAGAGTTCGGCGGAGGCTTCGCTGCCGATCAGCGCTGCGCTCGTCAGCACCAGCGGTGGCTTGCCACGGCGCACCAGTTCCTCCGCCACCAGACACTTGAGCATGTTGACCACCGCCACATAGCCGATCGACGAACCGGGACCCACCGGCGTCGCCAGCCCGTCGATGTTCACCATGGCGTCGCCCACCGGCGAGCAATTGTCGATGGTCACGTCGGCGATCTCGCCCAGGCGCTTGCCGGAGGAGTGGCGCACGGGTGAAGCCAGGCTGTGCGCCAGCGAAAGCACGGCGATCACCGGCAGCCCGCGACGTTTGGCGCCCAACGCCACGTCGATCACCACACCGTTGACGCCGCCGTTGGAGAAGACGATCATGCTGTCGTGGGCGCGAAAGACGAAGTTGCGCAGGATCACCTCGCCAAAGCCCTCCAGCTTTTCAAGATACATCGCCTGGCGCTGACCGTTGGCGCCAACGACCTGCGTGTGGTTGGTCAGCGACAACTCGACGATGGGATGAAAGCCGGGAAAGCTGCCGTGGCGCGGGAAAATCTCCTCCACCGGGATGCGCGAATGCCCGGTGCCAAAGAGATGCACCAGCCCGCCCGCTGCAATCGAGTCAGCGCAGATGCGCGCCGCCGCCTCGATCGCCGGCATCTGCGTTTCACGAATCTGCGTCAAGATATCCTGCGCCGCCTCCAGATAACGCAGCGCCGGAGAATCCGAAAATTTTTTCGTCAACTTATCCATGAAATCATCAATCCTTGCTTTTCTGCGTAATCTGCGCAATCTGCGGATGACTTGAAACTTCTATGATCCGCAGATTGCGCAGATTACGCAGAGATTCATCATTGCAATCATCCTGGAAGCCTCGAAGCCATAAACCCTTGGTTTCTGCGAAATCTGTGTAATCTGCGGATGACTTGGAGATTCTATGATCTGCAGATTGCGCAGATTACGCTGAGAATTTTTTGGCCCGGCTGGGTTTCATCCGTTGCGTTGCCGGAGTGCTACAACGGATTCGGACAGGAACGGACTCGTCATCGGGACGAGAATCCAAATCCGTTGTTGTCTGCATCCGCTGTAGCCTTGTTTTTCCGCGCCGATCCGCCCAATCTGCGTCATCCGCGTGCTATCCTCGCCCCTCGCAACTCACCCCTTGCAACTTCATTCAATCAACGGTATGGCGCGGCGTTCACGCGCGCTGAGCACGGCGGTGTCGACGATCTGCTGACCGATGCGGCAGATTGTGGGCGAGAGCGGGCCGTGCACCGGCGCGCCGGTCTGTAGGCTGTGCACGAAGTTCTGGATCGGGTTCTGAAAAGGCGGCTGCAACACGTCCACGGGCATCACCTCGCCGGCCGGGTTGGCGCGGGTCTGCACGCGGATCGTCGCCTCGTAGTCGTAGGAGCTGATCGTCCCTTCCGTGCCCACGATCACGAAGCCGCATTTGGGCTGCGGCTGGTGCGTCCACGGATCGGTGAAGGTGCCCCAGCGCGTCTCGAATTTGGACAGGCCCTTGGCGTAGCGCGCCAGCGTGATGCTGTGCTCGTCGACTTCGAGACCGGGCGGCTCGTCCACCATCGTCATCACCTCAATCGGTTTGTCGCCGCCGTGATACCATGTCCCCAACGTCACGCCATAGCCAAGATAGTCGAGCAGCGAGCCGCCGCCCTGATCGCGACGATAGAACCAGCTCTCAGCTTTGCGCGCCGCCGCCGTCTCCGGCGTCACCTCGACCTTGTCCGCCAAATGGTAGAGCGGACCGCGGTTGCCGTCGTAGTAGTGCACTTCGATCACCTGTCCGATCACGCCCTCGTCGATCAGCCGCTTGCTGGTGACGTGCGGCGGATACCAGGCCAGGGGCCAGTTGATGACCATCTGCTTGCCTGTCGCCGCCACCGCTGCGATCATGCGGTCGGCTTCCTCCAGCGATGCGGCGAAGGGCTTTTCGACCAGAATGTGCACGTTGTAGGGCGCCACGCACTCGACCCACAGTCCGTGCGTCGCGGTAGCCGGGCAGAGAATGACGAAATCAGGCTGCGTCGTTTCCAGACATTGGCGATAGTCGGTGAAGATGCGTTCATCGGGAATCGCAAAGTTGCGCGCGGCGGCGACCATCCGCTCCGGCTGTTCGTCGCAGATGCCGGCGACCTCCACGTCGGGATGTTCGTGCGCCATGCGCAGCAGATCGCCCATGTGCATGTGGTCGAAATTGATGCCGACGACTTTGAGTTTCGACATGTCAGTCTCCTTGTCAGAATGGTGTGAGTTGCGTGCTACGTGTTGCGTGTTACGTGTTGCGTGTGACCTGCTTGCTCTTTTCATGCGGTGACGCCGGGCAGACGCCGCACTTCGCCGGGACGCTTTGGCTGGTTGTCGCGGGCGCTGCCGATAGCGGCAAACGCCAGCGCCAGACTGCGCAGGTTGTCGACGGCGTGGTTGAAGGGCGTTCGCCCCTCCTCGATGGCGCAAAGCAGTTCGCCCATGGCGCCGTGAAAGCCGTCCGGGAACCACTGCCCTGCGAGTTGCGGCGTGGCGACGCCCTCGGCAGTGATCAACTGCACTGTCTGCTCCTGCAAGCCTGGCCCGCTGCTCAACGCCGTCGCTTTTGTTCCGACCAGGAAGGTGCGGTCGTGGTGTCCCACCGCCGTCGCGGCGTTGAAGCTGAGCGTCGCCTGCGCCGCCGGATAATCGACCAGCACATGCGCAAGCATGGGCGGACGAGGGCGCTGGCTGCGCGTGCGGTTGACGGCGGCGAACACCTGTTGCGGCTGCTCAGCGCCAAAGTAGCAGGTCAGCATATCGAACCAGTGAATTGCAAAGTCGTAGAGCACCAGATCGTCGATCGCATCGAACGGCGTGCCTACGACCCACGAGTGATCCCAATGCACAGAAAGGTCGGCGCTGGTCAGCTCGCCCAGCAGCCCGGCGGCGACCGCCAGCCGCAGGTAGGCGACGTGCGGCGCCCAGCGGCCATTCTGGTTGACGGCAAGTTGTACGCCCTGTTTGGCCGCCAGTTTACACAGCCGCTCGCCAGTGTCGAGGTCGATCACAAACGGCTTCTGGCTCAAGATATGTTTGCGCGCCGACAACGCCGCCTCGATCAGCGCCACACGTTCGGGCGGATGAGTGGCGATGTCCACGACTTCGACATCGTCGCGGCGCAAGAGATCGCGATAATCGGCGTAGACGGCGGCGTCGGGATAGAACGCCGCCCGGCGCTCCTCCGCACGCTCAACATGTTTGTCGCACAACGCCACAACGTTGTAGCCCGCTGCACGGTACGCTGTGAGATGATGCGCCGTGATGCCGCCGCAGCCGATCAGCCCGATGCCGGGTCGGTAGTGCTGCGGGTTGCGCGGGCGATAAGGCAGGTCGGGCGCGGGCAATGTCGTTTGTGCACCGCCAACTGCGCCAGCGTAAGCGTCCGCCTGCACCTGCGCTTTGGGTTGATCCTCATGTGTTGAGGTTGCCGTCATTGTCTCCTCCAGAACATGGATGTACGAAATTTGTAGGTGCGGTTCTTAACCGCACTTCTTGCCAGACCGAGAGCGTGCGGTTCTTATTGATTTCTAGATTGTCACGTCATATCGTTCACAATCTTCCCGGAAGCTCTAGAGCTTCCGGGAAGATGAGCCGCCAACCTAGAGGGCAGTAGCCGCACTTCCTGCCAGACCGAGAGCGAGCGGTTCTTATTGATTTCTAGATTGTCACGTCATATCGTTCACAATCTTCCCGGAAGCTCCAGAGCTTCCGGGAAGATGAGCCGCCAACCTAGAGGTCAGTAACCGCACTTCTTGCCAGACCGAGAGCGTGCGGTTCTTAACCGCACCTACTGGTTGACCTGCTGTCCTGCCCACAGCGCCGCACCGATAGCGCCTGCGTCGACGCCGAGCTGCGCCTGCACGATGCGCACCCGATCCACCGGGATGGCGCGGCAGCGGTCGCGCACGATGGCGCGCACCGGCGCCAGCAGTTGCTCGCCGAGATTCGCCACGCTGCCGCCCAGGATCACGCAATCGGGGCTGAGCGCCGTGACCATGTTCGCCACGCCGGCGCCGAGATATTTGGTGACGTGCGCCAGGATCGCCTGCGCCACAGCGTCGCCTGCGGCCGCAGCCTGACCGACCATCGCCGGTGTGACGCGCTCCGCCGCGCCGCCCGCCAGGTGTAGCAACAGGCTGTCAGGCGCATCTGCCAGACGCCGTACTGCCTGTGCCGTGATCGCTACACCGCTGGCATAGGTCTCCAGACAGCCGTGATTGCCACAGGTGCAGAGTGGCCCATCTGGATCCATGGTCAGATGCCCGATCTCGCCCGCCGTGCCATCGATGCCCCAAAACAGCCGGCCATCGATGGCAATGCCGCCGCCGACGCCGGTGCCCAATGTGAAGCCGACGACCGTGTGCGCACCCCGCCCGGCACCGAAAAGCGTCTCCGCCAGCACAAAGGCGCGTGCATCATTGATCAGCCAGACCGGGCGCCCCAATGCCTGGCGCAGCACCGGTCCTGCCGGCACGTCGCGCCACGCGCCAGCCAGGTTGGGCAGAAAGTGTGTGTGACCCGTCGCCAGATCATAGACGCCCGGCACCCCCAATCCGACGGCGGCAAGCTCCGCCACGACGATGCCGGCTTCTCCGCAGGCGGTGTGAACCAACGCCGCCATGCGCTGCAACACCGCTTCCGGCCCCTCATGCGAGTCGGTCGGCGCCTGGCTGCGCGCCAGCACGCACCCGCTCGCCTGCTCTACGATGGCGACGGCGATCTTGGTGCCGCCGAGGTCGATGCCTGCCAGAATCACTGTCGTCACCCTGCGCCGGAAAAGAGCGCGCCGGCGCTGCGCAACTGCTGCTGTAGATGCGGCACGGACACGGCGCGTACAATGTTGTCAACTTGTAGCGCCAGCGCCGCCGCAGTGCCCGCCGCCTGTCCCATCGCCATGCACTGCCCCATGCTGCGCACCGAGGCGTGGGCGTCGTGCGTCGCCGAAAGACAGCGCCCGGCGGTGAGCACGTTGGCGACCGTCTGCGGGATCAGGCTGCGCAGCGGGATGTCATAGGTGGCGCCGGTGGGCAGATACTCCCAGCGCGTGTCGCTGCCGGGATGGTGATCTTCGATGGGTGCGCCGCACTGGGCGATGGCGTCGGGAAAATGACGGGCGCTGAGCACATCCTCGCGCGTCAGGCGATAGTCGCCATAGACGCGGCGCGTCTCGCGGATGCCGATCTGCGTGCTGAAGTTGATCAAATACGCTTGCTCATAGCCGGGGATGCGTTCACGCAGAAAGCGCACATACTCCATCGCCTGTCTGCGCCCTTCCACCTCGGCTTTGGTCAGCTCGACCGGATCCGTTCCATCGACGTAGGCGACGCGCGTCATGTTGGTGGCGACGACCCCGCGCAACGGCGTGCGGTGGACGCTGCCCTCCTCGCGCGGCAGGCGATATTCGCCGCTGAGATTGGCTTCCTTCATCATCTGCACCAGATCGGCGCGCTTGACCTTGAGCGCCCGTTCCTCATCGACATTGCCGAGGCGGAAGGTGGTGGTCAACGACTGCGCTGGTCCGTCTTCGCCAGCAGGTTGAAAAGGTGCGCCGGCGCGAAAACAGAGATCGGCGTCGCCGGACGTATCGACGAAGACCTTGCCGGTGATCAGCCCCATGCCGCTCTTGCCGCCCACGACGAGGGCGGTGATTCGGTCGCCCTCTTTTTGCACGTCGATGCAAAAGGTGTGCAGCCGCAGCCGCACGCCCGCCTCGAGCGCGGTCTGCTCCCACACCACCTGCAGCGTGGGCGGGTCGTAGGTGACGGCTTGACCGGCGCCGTAGCTGCTGGGGCGCTCGAGCACCATGCCGCAACGCCGCAGTCGCTCGACAATCTCCCAGGGGATGCCTCCGACCACGCGGCGCGCATCGTTGCCGGGGATATAGAAGCCGTAGAAACTGTCGAGCACCATTGTCGAGGTGCCGCCCAGGAAGCCGTAGCGCTCGACCAGCAGCGTGTCGGCGCCGGCGCGTGCGGCGGCAATCGCTGCAGTGCAGCCCGCCGAGCCGGCGCCGAGCACGACCACATCTGCGCTATCGAAGACCGGTAAGTGCATGGAGAATCCTCAACGTGTTTTTATTCGATAAATTGAATGATACTATAGCAGAGCAGCGGTCGCTTGTCAATGGTTTTTCAATAAAAATACAAACTGGCGATTGAATTGTTGTTGGATAGACCAGCGAACCCACAAATTGTCGCTCTATTGACATTTATATGGCGTCGTGCTACGCTACGTTGCACTGGAAATCGTTCGATATTATGAATAAATTGGGGTTTGTGTTATTCACCATGTCGACACGCAACGAACACCGAAACCAGGCGTCGGCGTCTCGCTCCTGGCAACTCGCCCCTCGCCCCAAAGAACAAAGATGATGACAGGCGCCGGCATGATGCGCACGGAACAGGCGACCACGCAGGGGTTATTGACAAAGCACGGTCAGATCGTGATGGCGCTGGCGCGCGCACTGTTGGAGGCGGCGCCGGGCGATCGTCTGTTGCCGGTGCAGGAGTACGCCGACCTGTTCCAGGCCGGCGCAGGCACGGTGCAGAGTGCGCTGGATTTCCTACAGGATGTGGCCGCCGCACGCCTGGAGCCACGCGGCCGGCTGGGCACCTACATTGCCGAAGTTGATTACCGGCGTCTATGGCAGCTCAGCCAGCACCGCCCGATGATCGGCGCCATGCCGCTGCCCTACCTGCGCCACGTCGAAGGGCTGGCGACCGCGCTGCAGGCGCAGTTTGCCGATGCCGAAACCGGCCTGGCGCTGCGGTTTATGCGTGGTTCGACCGAACGCCTGCAGGCGCTTGCCAGCGGCGTGATCGACTGGGCGCTGGTCTCGCGCTTCGCTGCCGACACTGCCAGCGCGCATGGTTTTGCCGTGGATCAGTGTGTGGCGTTCGGCGAACAAAGTTACCTGGAGGGACACGTGCTCTTGCTGCGCAGCCATTTGAGCGCGGCGCAGCTCGATGGCGTGCGGCTTGGCGTCGATTTTCTGTCGGCGGATCACACCTACATTTCGCGCGCAATCAGCCGTGGCAAGCGCGTCGAGTTGGTGAACATCCAGTACGATCAGGCGCTCGACCTGCTCACCACTGGCGTCATCGACGCCGTGGTATGGACGAATCTGGAGACGCCCGCCGCGCTGAGCGACATCACCGCCATCCCGTTGCGCGCCGCCGACGATCCGATGCTGGCGTCTCTGAGCGAAGCCGTGATCGTCGTCAGTCGGGGTAACAAAGCCGCCGCCAACCTGTTGCAGGCGGTGCTGGACGCGCCCGCCGCGCGCACGATCCAGCGCGCCGTGATCGAGCGCCTGCGCATCCCCAGTTACTGAGTGAGCACCTTCCCGAGAGCTTCAAGCTTCCGGGAAGGTGAGCAGACCGCTATTTGCAGAACAGATTGTGGTCAAGGAGACAACCTGTGCAGGATCAATTGACATCGCGGGAACGTGTGCGTATTGCGTTGCAGCATCAGGAACCGGATCGCGTGCCCTACGCCATCGGCGGCGGCCCCTACGGCATCGTCGATGACCTTTATTTTCGCCTGCTCGAACACTTGCAGCTTGGCGCGCCAGTGGCGCCGTTTCGTCAATATCATAACATCTCCTATCAAGATGATCGGCTGTGGCAGGCATTGGGGACAGACATCCGCTACGTCTATCCGACTGCGTCGCCGACCAGCCCCAGTCGCGTGGGTGCCACGCCCGATCAACTGTTCGACGCGCTTGGGCAGCCGTGGGTGC
Organism: uncultured Caldilinea sp.; assembly: GCA_937981885.1. Classification (GTDB taxonomy): domain Bacteria; phylum Chloroflexota; class Anaerolineae; order Caldilineales; family Caldilineaceae; genus Caldilinea. The sequence continues at coordinate 22,721 of CALJMI010000037.1, read as the reverse complement.
GGGCGCTGCCCTACTACTACGCCGGCCCTGGCTTGTTGCGCGACGCGCAGAGCGTCGCCGACATCGACCGGCTGGTGACGTGGCCCGATCCCGATGCGCCGCACTGGACGGCGGGCGTGCGCCAGCGGGCAAAGTGGCTGCGCGAAACAACCGACTGTTGGATCGCGGCGCGCATGGTCGCCTCGCACGGCCCGTTCCAGACGGCGTGCGACTTGCGCGGCACCGAGCAGTTTCTGGTCGACATGCTCGATGAGCCAGAGTTTGCCGAGACGCTGCTCGACCGCATCACATCGCTCTACGCACGGCTGATGCGCAATTATCTGCTGGCGTGCGGCCCCTACATCGACATGGTGGAGCTGCCCGGCGACGATTACGCCGGCAACACGAGTCTGATCATCTCGCCGCGCCTCTTCCGCACGCTGATTTTGCCGGCGCTCAAACGGCTAGTGGCGGTCGCCAAAGAAGTGCGACCCGACCTGGTGGTGATGCTGCACAGCGACGGCGCCATTACGCCGCTGCTGCCCGACCTGCTCAGCATCGGCGTCGATGTGATCCACCCGCTGGAGCCGCTGCCGGCGATGGATCTGGCGGCGATCAAGGCGGAGTTTGGCGACCGGGTTGCCTTCATGGGTGGCATCGACATCTCGCACGCCATGCCCGGCACGCGCGCTGACGTCGCCGCCGAGGTGCAGCGTCGCATCCGTCAACTGGCGCCGGGCGGCGGCTATATCTTGACGCCCGCCAATCATCTCCAGGCGGATGTGCCGGCGGAAAATGTGGTGGAGTTGGTCGAGGCGGCGCGGCGTTTTGGGCGTTATCCGATCACGTAACGCCGATCACGCAGGATATCCGCCTGCAAAAGACGGTTGCAAGGGGTGTCTTTGACGCAAAGACGCCAGGCAGCAGAGATGTGCAGAGGAGAGCCAGGCAGAGTTTTTATGTTTTCAGTGTTGCGTATTGCGTGGTGCGTGTTGCGTGAGGGATTCCGACACGCACCACCGCACCACGCACCACGCACCACGCACCACGCACCACGCACCACGCAACATTGTGCTCATAAACGGTCAACCCAGAAATCAGTAACTTGCGTGCGTGAATCACGCAATGTCCGACTGTCGTCCAGCGCGGAGTTGGAAGAGCGTCAGCACGAGCAGGATCGCGCCCAGGATCACCGAGGCCGCCGAAGCCATGCCATATTGCCGGGTCTGATTGGCGAAGGCGGTTTCGTAGATGTACTGCACGACGTAAACCGTCGCCGTGCCTGGCCCGCCGCCGGTGAGCACCCACACCTGATCGAAGACCTGCACGGCGCGAATCACCGAAAGCACGAGCACCACCAGCAGCGTCGGCATCAGCAGCGGCAGCGTGATGCCGCGAAAGCTCTGCCAGCGGTTGGCGCCATCCATATCGGCGGCTTCGTACATGTCTTTAGGGATCGACTGCAAGCCGGCAAGCAGGATCAGCGTGTAGAAGCCCATCTGCGCCCAGATGCTGATGAAGATTACCCAGAAAACCGCCCAGTTGGCGTTGAGGAAGAAAAGGATGCGCTCCATGCCCATGCCGACCAGCCAGGCGTTGATCAGCCCGTCGCGCTGGAGAAGCCATTTCCAGATCAACGCCACCACGACCGGTGAGAGCAGCACCGGATAGAAAAAGATGCTGCGGAAAAAGCCGCGCCCGATCAGCGAACGGTTGAGCACGACAGCGGTGAGCATCGACAGCAGCACCATGCCGCCAACTTGAAAGACCACGTAGAAGGCTGTGTTGAAAAAGCCGCGCCAGAAGCGATCCTCGCGACAGGTGGCGGGATCGAGCAGGTTGCCGCAGTCGAAGATGCGCTGATAATTCTGCAGACCCACAAACGGACGATCCTGCGGAAAGAGCGCCGAACCGCCGGTGAACGAATAGTAGATGTTGAGCAGCATTGGAAAGAGCACGAAGATGCCGAAGATCAGCAGGTTGGGCAGCACGAAGAAATACGCCATGTGTTTCATGCCGATCACGCGCTGTATCGGCTCCGCCACCCAGCCAAGCGCACGCATGACGCCAGCGTAGATCTGATAGAAAAACTCGCTGACGCGTTCCCCAAAGGTGATGCGCTGCGGTGGCAGGGTCTGCGTTTGCCGCGGCTGTGCGCTCATCGCTCCTCCATGTTGTTCGGCGTGCAGGTGATCGAAGCAGGTTTGGGCGAAGAAACCGAGTTTCTCACAGAAACTCGGTTTCTTCCCATCAACAAATGGTTATTGCTGTCCGGCGATGCCAGCTTCGACATCTTCCTGCATACGCTGGATCGCCTCATCCAACGTCAGCTCGCCGGTGAAGACCTGGGTCAGACGGTCGCGGTTGGAGTTGAAAAGGATCGTGTTGTATTTGTACGCCTGCAGTTCGTATGCCAACGGCGCAAGTTTACCAACTTCTGCTGCAAAGACATTGAGTGATTTCACTGTCTGTGGCAGTTCGGTCTGGAAATTTACACCCTTTGCCGCCAACCCCAGGTGACCGGGGATGAACAGCGTGCGCGCATAGAACTCTTCCATCACATCTTCCTGCGTCAGGTACTCCATGACGCGCGCCACAGCTTCAGGGTTTTTGCTCGTGTTGAGCGCCACCAATGCTGCGCCGCCGGGCATGCCGGTGCAGCCGCCAGGCCCGCACGGATTCGGCACCGCTTCCCAGTCGAAGGCATCGCCGATGTTGGCGTTGAATTGCCCCACCTGCCAGCTCCCTGACATGTAAAAGACGATCTGCCCGTTGACGAAGGGCACGTTGCCGGCGACATAGCTGCCCGCCGAACCGATCCAGGTGTCCGGATACATGGTGCCGTCGGCATGCCAGTCAACCATCAACTGCGCCATGTCCTTGAAGCCTTGATCGCCGACCAGCGCCACGTTGCCGTCGGCGTCGAAGTATTTGGCGCCCATGCTCACCGCAGGCCCGGCCAGACGATGACCGGAACGATCCATCACCATCGCAAAAGTGCCGGTGGCGTCGGCAACCTGGCGAGCGGCTGCGGCCCATTCCTGCCAGGTCACCTGGTCAGAGCTGTCGCTTGGCACCGGCACGCCTGCTTGCTCGAAGAGCGTGCGGTTGATGAAAGGTCCGGTGACGGTAAGCTGCGTCATGAAGCCGGGGATGGCGTCGCCGTCGGGCGTGGCTTGCATCCACTTCAGGAAAGGACCAAAGTTCTCTTCCCAGTACGCCGGGTCGGAGAGATAGGGGCGCAGATCGAGCATGTATTTTGACATAATGCCCAGCTGCGTAACACGCGCCATGTCGGGGCCCTCGCCCGCCTCAAGCTGGATCGGCAACGTCTGCTGGATGCCGCTGGCATAGTCGACGGTGTCGATCACGACCTTGATGTCGGGATTCTCCGCCTCGAAGCGGTCGAGCAGGTCGCGCAGGACAGCGCCTTCGTTGCCGTCGTCATACCAGGTGATGCGCAGTTCGGTCACACCGACGGGCGCTTCAGCGGCAGGCGCCTGGGTTGCGACCGAGTCAGCCGCTGGCGCAGACGGTGCAACAGCCGCCGGTGCGCACGCCCCCAGCACCAGCGCAAGAATCAACACAACTGCAAGTAGAGCAGAGTAACGGAAACGATGCATACTGGATAGCCTCCTTTTAATTCAATTGTTGGCAAAGATAATAATTGGAAAGGACATACCGGGGCAACGCTGACGTGGTCAACTGCCAGGGTCTCCGGCGAAACTATTACATACATTCTTGCTGCAATAGCACTATATCACACAACGTGCTGAGGCTGCAATCGCCATTTTTTTAGGGAGTCTATTTCACATTGGGGACAGAGTTTGTTTTGTAGGTCATCGCCTCCGGCGTGACATGGCGCCCGTCACGCCGGAGGCGATGACCTACAAAACGCGCCCCAAACTTGAAATACACCCTTTTTTAGGTTGGGTGTATCTCGCGTTTGGGGCGAATGACGGCGCTGCATCAGTGAATCAATTTCACCGTCTGAAAGCTCAAGTCCACTCATGGGGATTAACAAATTAACAACGGAAACGTTGCCACGGACAAATGAGCCAAACACGGGGCGTTTGGAAACGATCCAGACCGCCGTTGGCAACACTTTGGCAACGGCGGCCGATTATCCTCCCAGCAATCTGTTGCCAACGCACCAGACCTTATTGCCTGGCAACACATTCGTTGCGTAGCGGCTGGGTCTGCCGGAAATTCTGGACCGTCATCTGAAGGTGCATGGTTCGCATAAAGGGTTGAGTTGGGGCTGGATCAGCGTCATCTGGCTGGCCTATATTCTGTCGCAGGGGGACCATCGCAACCTGCCAGGGCAGGGGTGGGTCTGCCAGGCGCAAGAGACGATTGTGTGTATCACTGGTCTGAGCGAGTTGACGGGATTGGATTTTACCGATGACCGGCTGACCAAGTTGCTGACGCGGCTGAGCCAGCCCGTGTTGTGGCAGGCGATTGAGCAGGAATTGGGGTTTTGTAAGCAAATTTATAAATTTACCTTATTGACGCCCCATAAGTGTTTTTCTACTAGTATTCTACACTGAACATGCACAGAAGCTTGCAATGAGCGTTTTTCCGTTTGTGACGCTCTGGTGACGTAATTTGTAGCCTTGCCATGGAGGTAGAATTGTTGGCTGTACACGGCAGTCAGTCATTGACCAAACCAGACACCGTTGTCGATGCTCCAGGCGTTCACCGTGTAGCCAGGCACAGCCGTGGTTTGCTCTTGGTTGCGGCGTTGCTCTCCCTTATCGGCTTGCTGCTGTTGGCGCCGTCAAGCGTCACGTCGCTGCTACTGCCGGTGCATAGCGCGCCTGCGCATCATCCATTGTTGCAGGTGCAGCAGACCACGCCAGCGTTGGTCAGTGCAGCCAACGGCGTCGTGCCATTGGGCGGGATCAGCGTAACGTTGGCGGTGAGCGTCAGCAATGTCGTCGAGCTTGGCGCAATCACGGGAGAAGTCGGATATGACAACTCTGTGGTCGCGCCCGTGCTGTGTCGGCCCAATCGTGCTGCCTTCCCGACCGCCATGTGCAATCTTGCCTATGACAGCGACAATGACGGCACGCGTGACTCAGTGCGCTTTACCCTGCTGACGGATCTACAGTCAAGTGTGTCAGCGCCAGCCAACGCCCCCGTGATTATGGTTGACATTGCGTGGATTGCCACCGGAACGGCTGTCGCCGGCATGACAACGCCACTGAGTGTGACGGTCTCCACCTTTGCTGCCGCGAGCGGTGTAGCGGCGCCGTTTACGACCCGCAATGGGCAGATCGTGATAACAGACGCGCCACCAGCCACTTCAACCCCGTTACCTACTGCGACGCCTATGGCAACGGCAACACCCGCAGTCACTCCGACCGTTGCGTCGCCTACACCAGCCGGCGCTGAACGTACTGCGATCTTCTTGCCCATGGTGGTTTTACCGTAACAAATTTTCTCGGCGCGATCGCAACCATTTGCGTCGCTTTTGTCTTTGGAACGCCGGTCGCTGCTGCGGCCGACTTTAGTGATGATAGAGATGAGGAATATGGGCAAGCGAACCTTTCATGGGCTGACGTTTTCGCTGCTGGCATTGATCCTGGCGGCAATCTTGCTTAATGGTCGCCAGGTCAGCGCCATGGCGACTGTTGGCGCGCTGGCGCAGCAGGCCACGGCGGCGTCTGCTGCAGTCGTTGTTGCCAACGGCGATGTGCTCACACAGACCTTTACGCTGCAAGGCGGTTGGAACACGATCTATCTGGAGGTCGATCCGATCAACGCCTCGCCGATGGTCGACCCGGACGGCGCTGGCCCCTTGCCGCCTGCGCCTGAGCTGAGCACGCTGGAAGCGGTCTTCGCCAATCTCTCCTGCACCGACTGCCTGGAGAGCGTGTGGACATGGAACGTGCCGGTCACACGCGTTGACTTCATCATCAACCCCGCCGAAGGGCTGTGGGACCAGCCGGGCTGGAAGCGCTATTTCTCATCCTCTGCCGTTGGTCCTGACGGCGAACCGCAGGCGTTCCTGACCGATTTGCTGACGCTGCACGCCAACACCGGCTATCTGGTCAAGCTGCGCGACGATTTCACCGGCGACGCCACATTGACGGTGACGGGCAAGCCAGTCGTGTCAGGGCGGCGTTGGGTCAAGGATTCATACAACTTGAGCGGTTTTCCGCTGCTGCCGGGCGCCGAACCGACCGTGCAGCGCTATTTTGGCGCGTCGCCGCTCACCGAAGTCTACCGGCTGAACAAGGGTGGGGAGTGGGAGGCGCTTGCACCCACCGACACGCTGCGTTATGGCGAGGCGTATCTTGTCTATTTTGATTCAACGACAGGTGCACCGGAGAATTTTGTGGCGCCGATCGAGCTTGCCGGGCTTCTCAGCGACGGCATGACCTTTGCCGCCGGGTTGGGCGGTCGCAGCAGCGACGTTCAGGTGCAGAATCGGACGACGCAGCCGGTTACACTTACGGTATCGCTGCTCGACAACGCAGGGGTAGCGCTGCGCATGACTGCGCCGATCACCGCCGAACTGCGCACACAGCCAGCACAAGTAACAGTGCCGGCGAACAACGCTGCGCGACTCAATTTTGCGCTGCTTTCCGCCGAACAGCCGCGCGACGGTGTGGCGCTGCTGTCGATTGCCGCGCCGTCGTTGGGTGTACGCTGGCTGGTTCCCCTCTCCGCCAGTGGACTGTCGCTGGCCGGGCTGTGGGTGGGCGAGGTGGTCGTCAACGATGTCAGCGAAAGCCGGCTGGGCGCCACCAACGTCGACGCAGGCGCGCTGACGATTGCGCTGCGCCAGCGCAACCTTTCCGGTGTGCGTGGCGCGGCGGAATTGCAGGAGATCGTGACCGGCGGCAGCGTGGCGACTGCCGTGACTGTGACGCTGGCGCTGCCGACGCCTGACCAGGTGACGGCGCCGACGCCCATTTCTGCCACCGCACCTTACGTGGCGGGCTATGTCTTCGTCGACGCCAACCAGAACGGACAGCGCGACGCCGATGAGCAGGGTCTGGCAGGCGTTACAGTTACGCTGGGCAGCATCGGCGCGCAGCAGACCAACGCCGAGGGTCTCTATCTCTTCGAGAATGTCGGCGCAGGGACGCATTCGCTCAGTTTTGGCGCACCGGCCGGCTACACGCGCGCCTTCGATGTGCTAATTCCCGGTGCAGCCACGCCGACAGTCAATGCCGCGCCCGCTGGGGTGACGGTCGCCGCCGACGGCATCTCCGCAGTGACGCCGGCTGCTTACTTGCAGCAGACGCTGCCGCTGCCGCACACGCTGCCCTTCGAGGACGCCACCGGCGCGCGCGTCGAGCCGTTGCTGAATTTGGGTTTGGTGGCGTTGCATGAGGCCACGCTGTGGACGGTTGGACCGGGTGGATGCAGCGATCGGTTGGCACAGCGCAGGGTCATCGGGCAGGTCGTCAACGGCTATCTGGCTGCCTCGCTGAGCAGGACCGCGATCAATCCTGGATTGGCGGTGGATGATCTACTGCTTGGCGGCGGCAGCGACTATGCAATTGTCGTGCAGCGCGCCGGGCAGGAAGCAGCGTGTGGCGAAGTGGTGGTCGGCGCGCCGACGCGACTGGCGGACGGCAGCGGCAGCGAATTCCGTTATCGCGTGATCCTGCGCGTTGGCGGTGACGGTCGCGTCGAGCTGTTGCCCTACTACCGCTTCGACGAGCGCCAGCGCGTCAGCAGCGCCGCCTTCAGCCTGATTGATTCGCTGATGGCAAATGGCCGCGTCACCGACCCGGGCGGGCTGCTCAATTTTGCCATCGCCATCGACGCCAACGATCCGCTCAATCCGTATAAACACAAATATCATCCCGACCACGACAATTTGGATGCACGCTTCATCGCCATCGATCTCAACACCGTGCCGCCGCATCTGTGGGAATCGTACGCCGTGCAGCGCCGCATCGGGCTGACGCTGACCGACGATCCGCCTGGTTTCAGCGACGCCGAGGCGGCGGAAGTGGCGCTCGAACTGGACTGGGGCGGCATGACCTGGGGCGGCCTCTACAAAGAAGTGGTGCAGGGCATCCACAAGAACGCCATCACCGCCCGCGGCTACTTCGTGATCCAGCATGTTCTGATGGCTGAAGACCTGCAAGCGCAGGAGTACGACTAGAGGAGCTTGCGCCATGCCTGATAGCCGCACAAATCGCACAACCGGAACACCGACAACCTGTCTCACTGTTCGCCGAATTGGGGACACAGCTATGAAGCAACTCGCACCGCTTTGCCCGTATCGCCTGACTCACTACGCTGCGCGTCTGCTGCTCGCCTTCGTCGTAGGCGCAGCCGTGCTGATGGCGGGCAGCGCCGTCGTGCGCGCCCAGAGCACGGCGATCGAGGAGTTCAACGACCAGCGCGTTGCCTTCAGTGAAAGCAACTATCCGTGCGCAACGCCGCTGGTCTACACCTTGAATTTCTTCGACGATTTTACGATCAGCCGGGTAGAGTTCGAGTTTGTAGCGACGCACACCTACCGCAGCGACGTGCGTGTGACAATCATCTCACCAGCGGGCACTTCGGTGCTTGCCATAGCCAGCCCTGCTGATTCGTTCGACAATTTTAATGTGCGTCTGGCGGACGACGCCGTGAACCCGATCAACAACGGCGCCAACGACAACGTCGATCTGCCGACGCGCCGCTTCGTGCGCCCGACCAACCCGCTCAGCCCCTTTGTCGGTCAGAACGCGCAAGGGGCATGGCGCGTGCAAATCTGCGACGCGCTCTCTGGCGATGCGGGTGAGACGCGGCTGAGCCTGCTGCGTCTCTTTGGGACGACCAACGAAACGACGCGCCCGTTCGGCTACTGGCCCTTCAACGAAGGCAGCGGCATACTGACCGCCGATCTCTCGCCGGCTGCGCGCACCGGCGTGCTGCGCAACGGCCCAACCTGGGCGACCGCCACGCCGCCGGGCATCCAGTTCGACAACCCGCGCGCCCTGCGCTTCGACGGCGTCGATGATTTTGTCGAAGTCACCATGCCGGGTGGTTCGCTCCGTTCGTTCACGGTCGCATTCTGGGCGCAGCGTGAAGTGCTCAACAAGAGCGACTGGATTATCGGGCGCGGCATCGCCTCGACCACTTTGGGGCTGCATATCGGTTTTCGTGACAGCAATGTCTTCTCCTGTGGCTTCTGGAACAACGATCTGGTGACGCCTGCCTACACCGATCTGAACTGGCATCATTGGGCGTGCACCTATAACCACGAGACCAATCTGCGTCAGATCTATCGCGATGGTGTGTTGGTTGCGCAGGACACGCCGGCGACGGACTACCTGGGGCGCAGTGGCAATCTGGTAATCGGGCGTCTGATCGCCAACATCCCAGAATTTTTCCGCGGCTCGGTCGACGATGTGCGCCTCTATGCGCGCCCGCTGGCAAGCGGTGAAGTGAGCAACCTGGCTGGCGGTGTCGTGGGCGTCTGCCATGCGCGGCTGCCCAACGGCGTTGTCTATTCGAGTTCGCCGCTGGCGCCCTTTGCGCTGCAGGACGCCGTCGACGCTGCGTCCCCTGGCGCAACCATCAGAGTGGCGGGAACGTGCACCGGCGCCCAGTTGCGCGGTGGCTCGCTGCAACTGCTGAATCTGAACAAGAACATCACCATCGAGGGCGGCTACACGGCCAGCAACTGGGACACGCCTGACCCGCGCGCCAACCCGACCACACTCGACGCGCTCGGCGCAGGGCGCGTCGTCTTTGTGCGTCCATCCACCACCGTCGTGCTCAACAACCTGATCATCACCGGTGGGCGCGCGCCTGACGGCGCTGCGGGCGCTGATGCTACAACCGCAGGCGCGAACGGGGCGAACGGCGGAGCAGGCGGTGACGGCGGCGGCATCTTTAATGCGGGCAATCTCACCATTCGCAACAGCACGTTGCGCGACAACGTGGCTGGCAATGGTGGCGTGGGCGGCAGAGGCGCCATCGGTGTAGCTGGCGCCGATGGCGCTGGCGAGGGCGTTTTCATCAGGGCGCAGAATGGCGGAACCGGCGGAACCGGCGGAACCGGCGGCGCTGGTGGCGCCGGTGGTCGCGGTGGCGCAATCATGACGATATCTCCTCTAACGATCGAGGGCTGCACCTTCACCAACAACCAGTCGGGGGGCGGTGGAACCGGTGGCGTCGGCGGCGCTGGCGGCACAGGCGGTCGTGGCGGAAATGGCGGGGTGTTGTTCTCGGCTGGAAACGGTGGAAACGGTGGATCCGGTGGTGCAGGCGGAGTTGGTGGGCTTGCTGGCGATGGCGCCGCAATCTACGCTGGCAGCAGCACAGTGACGGTGCGCAACAGCACGATCACCGGTAACTTCGCGGGTGCTGGCGGCGTCGGTGGTAGAGGCGGCGTTGGCGGCGTTGGCGGCAGGGGCGGCGATACAGTGGCTGCACTGCCCGCAGGCAACGGCGGAACCGGCGGGCAAGGTGGCAACGGCGGCAGCGGCAATCGTTCTGGCAGCGGTGGACTCTACAACAATGCCGGTGCAGCCACCGTGAGCCATGTGACTATCTTTGGCAACAACGCCAATGCGGCTGGCAACGGCGGTCTTGGCGGCAATGGCGGTGCTGGTGGAAGCGGCGGCGGCCGCAGTGGTGGCGGAACCGGAGCGCTTGGTTCCCCAGGCGCCGCCGGCGGTAGCGGCGCCGTCGGCAGCAACGGTCCGTCCGGCGTCGGTCGCGGGCTGGCGCAAACGCTTTCAGGCAGTATGTTGGTTGCCAACACAATCATAGGCAACAACGCTGGCGGCAACTGCGTTGGACCGGTGAATGTTGATCAATACAATCTGTCTACCGATGGAACGTGTGGAGGGGCGCAAGTCGTGACCGATGTGCGTCTTGGCGCGCTGGCGGACAACGGTGGCCCCACGTTGACGATGTGGCCGCAGTCGGACAGCCCGGCGCTCGACCGCGGCGACCCGGCGTTCAACCAATCGGGCGCCGTGGATCAGCGCGGCCGGCCGCGCCTCGCCAACGGACGCACCGACATTGGCGCGGTGGAACTCAACCCGGTTTGCTTCGCCACGCCCAACAATGGGACAACCATCTTCCGCAGCGAGAACAGCCAGGCAGTGCAGGCGGCGGTCGATTCGCTGGGCGCCATCGGTGGCGCGCTCAGCGGAGAGGTGCGGTTGGCAGGCGTCTGCACCGGCGTCGAGACACGCTTTGGCTTGCCTCAGGTGGCGGTGCTCAACAGCAATGTGAACCTGCAAGGTGGCTGGAACAACACCTTCACCACCTACGATCCTGCCAACCAGCCCACCGTGCTCAACGCCGCTGGCGCCGGGCGCGTGCTCTACCTGCGCGGCAGTGCACGCATTCAGGTGAGCGATCTGACGCTGATCGGCGGCAATGCGACTGCGCTGCAAGGGCAAAATACGGATGCCAACGGTTGGTTTGCCGGCGGCGGCGTCTATGTGGAAACCGGCGTGACTGCAGGTCTGCTGCGCACGCAGGTCACGGGCAGCACAGCGCCAGCGCGTGGTGGCGGCATCTACAATGCAGGCACGCTATCGGTGACGCAATCTTTGGTGCTTTCCAATACGTCCGGCGCCAATGGCGGTGGTATTCTCTCATCCGGCGTGCTCACGCTTACCGAAGCGACGGTGGCGGGTAATAGTGCACCCTTTACGATGGCTGGCATTGGCGGCGGTCTAAATCTAGCCGGCGGCAGCGCCGCGCTGCAACGCTCGTCGATCTACAACAACCAGGCTGGCTTCGGCGCCGGTGTTTATGTCAGTTCGGGTACGCTGGCTGCTCTGAATACGACACTCTCCTCGAATGTGGGCAGCACCGGCGGTGGCCTGTTTGTGCAGGCAGCGGGGAGCGCGGATCTCCGGTTTGTCACGATTGCCAACAACAGTGCAGCGGCGGGCAGCAGCGTGGCAAATTACAGTACGAACACGCAGGTGCTGGCGTCGATCGTTGCCGTGCCGGCGGGGCAGACCAACTGCTTTGGCGCACAACCGCTCCGTTCCAACGGCGGCTACAACCGCATCAGCGATCTGACCTGCAATTTGCAAGGAGCAACCGCTGACGACAGCCAGAATGTAGCAAATATCCAGCTCGAGCCGCTCAGCGATAACGGCGGGACTACGCTTTCCCACAAACCGGCAGCCGACCCCAACATTGTCGACATTATGCCGAATTTTGTCTGCCAGACGAACTTCACCGGCCTCGACCAGATCGACCAGCGCGGGCGCATCCGCCCCAGCCTGGGCATCCGCCAGGAAGGCGTCGTCGTGCCACCGGCGGATTGGCGCTGCGATGCCGGAGCGGTGGAGTTGGGTTCGGAACAGCAGCGCGTCTGCGGCGCACCGCTGCTGCTCGGCTTTGTGGGCGGCGCGCCGCAGTTCAGCGACCCGCTGCGTTGCGATGTGACGACCATCGCCGAGGCGCTCGACCGCGCGCAGACCGGCGACACGATCATCATCAACGGCGTCGTCACCGAGAGCGTCGTCGTCAACAAGAGCGTCACCATTCGCGGCCCCTTCTTCGAGGAGATCACGCCGGGCACGCACATGGGCTTCGTGCAGGGCAGCCTGTTGCCGCCGACGAGCGACGGCGCAGGCAATGGCGGCGTCTTCCAGATTCAAGCCGGGCGCGAGGTGACGATCGAGCAACTCAACATCCGCCACGGCGCGGCGGCGCGCGGCGGCGCCATCGACAATGCCGGCGACCTGACGCTTGAGGGGGTGACGATCTACGCCAGCCGCGCAGCGAACGGCGGCGCGATCTACAACGCCGGTTCGTTGCAGATCGTCAACAGTACAATCGTGTCGAACACTGCCAGCAGCGGCGGTGTGATCCAGAACGGGGCTGGGGGAGCGCTTGGCATCCGCTATGCAACGGTTGCAGGCAACAGCGGCGTGATTATCCAGAATGAGAGTGCAAATGCGGCGACAGTCGCGGCCTCGATCCTTAGCGCTCCGTCGTCAGGCCAGTGCACCGGGTCGATCACGGCGGATGGCGGCAACATTGCGCACAACAACACCTGTCTGTCCGGTGCAGCCAGCGCCGACCCGTTGCTCGGCGTCTTACGCGACAACGGCGGCCCCACGCTGACGCGCGCCATCGGCGCCGACAGCCCGGCGGTCAACATCGCAAGCTGCACGGTCGACGTCGACCAGCGCGGGCGCGCACGGTCGGGCGGCGCCACCTGTGATGCCGGCGCAGTCGAGTACGCACCGGCAACGCTCTCGGTCTGCGCCAAATGTGTGGCTGACGCTGGCGCGCTGCGTTTCACCGACCTGCAAGAGGCGCTGAACATGGCGATGGCTGGCGACACGATCTCTATCGAGGCGGGCGCCTACACCGGTAACTTCATCGTTTACAAGGATGTCACCCTGCGCCATGCCACCATCGATGTCAGCCTGTTGACCCGCGAGCAGTCGATCGATGTACGTGCGATCTTGCAGGGTTCGACGCGTCCGCTGCGCGAGCAGCAGCGCTTGCAGGCGCCCTCCGGCTCGGTGCTGAGCGTCTTCAGCTATGCGGCCACACCGGCGAGCGGCACGATTGCGCCCGCCGATGATGTCAACGTCGTGCTGCGCGGGCTGACCGTGCGCCGCGGCATGAATCGTGTCGGCGGCGGCATCTACAACCGCGGCAACCTGACCATCTACGATTCCACCATCGAAGGGAACGCCGCCATCAACGGCTGGGCCAACATCGACCAGGGCGTTGTTGTCAGCGGGCAGGAAGGGCGCGGTGGCGCCATCTTTAGCAGCGGCGCGCTGGCGCTCTATCGCTCCACGGTGTCGGGCAACCAGTCCGAATTCTATGGCGGCGGCATCTACATCGCCGGGCGCGCTGCACAGCGTTCAACCGCGCTGATCGAAGCAAGTACGCTTGCCGACAACCGCTCAGAGCGTCTCAGCCGCCAGCATGTTATGGTGATCGACAACGACATCCTCAACTCTGGCGAGGTGCGCTTCATCCGTCCGATCACCGAGACGCTTTCCGGCGATGAGATTATCTTCCAAAACAAGCTGCCTTTCCAGATTCTGCTGATCATCAACGACAGTGGCTGTAACCGCGCCAACCTGACCCTCAGCCCGGCGTCGTTGAGCACCGAACCGCTGATCTGCAGCACTTCCGGCAGCGACCGCACGGTGACGATTCGCGCTGATGGACTGGATCAGGTGCAGGCATCGATCACTGTGCGCGCACTCAGCTTTGTCCCTCGAGGCCAGGCTCTCTACGTCGATGATTACAGCGACGTGGTTGTGCGTTCCTCGATCCTCGACAATTTGACTGGCTCCGGCGCCAACTGCGCTGGCTCGACCAACGGCACGCTCTGGACGTTGCGTTCGGGCAATTATAACCTGGTCAGCGACCGCTCATGTGGTTTTGTCGAGGCGCAAGACCTGCGCCCGGCGCCTGGTCAGACGCTGCCCGCGCAGCTTGGGCCGCTGCAGGACAACAACATCATCGACTTCCAGGCGCGCACCATTTCTGGCTATGCACACACGCATGCGCTCCTGCCCAATAGCCCGGCCATCGACCAAATTCCGCCCGACGTCTGCCAGGCCGCCACGCAGCAGACAATCAGCCTGATCAGCGGCAATCTCAACCGTACGATCGCGGTGGGCGACATCCTGCAGTGGAGCAGCAACGTCGCCAGCGTGGTGATGCTCAACGACGGCTACGCCGACGCCCGCCAGATCGAACTGGCGGGCAGCGGCAGCCAGTTTGGCTCGGCGGCAGTGCAGTTCAATACGCCTGGCGTCTTCACCTATCGCGTCTACACCGCTACCAACCGGCAGGGCGGCGCCACCGGCGTGATCACGGTCAACAGCCGCACACGCAGCACCGACCAGCGCGGCATGGCGCTGCCGCAAGCCGGCGTGCAAAATCGCTACTTCTGCGACATCGGCGCCTACGAGTTCCAGACCTGGGTCGTCGGTCAGCCACTGCCCCGTCCGCCGATTGCGGTGGGCACGCAGGCGCCGCGCTGGGCGTTGGGCGCCAGCCAACTCGACACCGAAGACCCGCCCTATCATACCTGGAGTGCGGCGACCTCGCAGAACATCCCGCTGCGCCCGTCGCCCAACGACGGCGACGCCGACATCGAGCCGAACGAGATTCTGTCGGTGAGTTGGAAGACCAGCAGCGAACCGACCTCGCAGGAGAGCATCAAACTGTCGGGCATCGTCGTTTGGCCCGACAACCCGCAACTCCACATCTCCGGCGCGCCCGTCAACCTGGCGCACAACCAGGTGAGCGATGGCTTCCTGGTGTCGGCGGTGCGTGCGTTCGAGGGGCTGTCGCCCGCCGATGACGCCGCCGGCACGATCTATAACAGTAACGTCTTCATGCGCACCGAGCTGCCGGCTGAGCAGGGCGATTCCTACTCGGTGCTGGTGCTTGGGCGCGGCAACCAGGCGAACGCCACGCTCAAGGTCAAGGTCGTCAAGACCATCGGCTGGAACAGTAGCGGTGTGCGCGATGTACGCAGTGAAGCCACAGTTTGCACCATCGGTGCGCCGCTTGCCTACAGTTTTGTCGATGCGGCAGGCAGCATGGTCACGCACAGCGACCCCGAAGGGCGCAGCGGCTATATCCTCAGCGGCACGGCCTTCGACGGTGTGATGACCGCCGCCGAGCTGCCGGTGACGCAGAACACGGTCGACAACCTGCTGCCGCCAGCGCATGTGCGCGAGACGCGCGAAGGCTACATCACGCCAGTGCTCAATACAGCGCCGACCTTTACCGACACCAACACGCTCAACGGCGGCCATGACCTGCGCATCGCCTGGTATCGCCCGGATGAGCGCAACGTGGCGTGGCCCGTCAAGAGCGTTGGCTATCGCTGTCTGTGGCCCGCCAATCCGCCGCAGATCGTGATCGCCAGCGAACTTGGCTCCGAGATCGGCGGGCAGACGGTGCTCGACCCCGACCTCTTCGGTAGACCGTCGGGCTACCATCAGCCCAACGTCAATGTGCCGGGTTACAATCCTAACGACGAGCACGCGCTGCTGGCGGCTTCCAACCTGGGCAACAAGGAACCGGCGCTCTATGCGCTGCGCACCGACCTGGCGGCGCAGCCCTACGCGCTGCTCAAGTACCGCGACCCACGTGAGGACAATCGCCTCAAGATCGCGGTCTATCAGGTGCGGCTGACGCAGGCGCCGCAGCCGATCACGAATGCCAGCCTGCTGTCCGGCACGATCACGCTGCTGGCGGGCGAGAGCGGCGGCGCCAGTGCTGCCGGCGCGGTGGGCGCGGCTGCTGCATCGCCGATGACGCTGCGCATCGGCAGCGGCGACCTGCCCGTAGGCGGCGTGGTGCGCGTGCCGGTCGAGGCGCTCGGCGTGCAGAATCTGCATTCGATGACGCTGCGCGTGCGCTACGACCCATCGCGTCTGCAGCCAACGGCGTGCGTCACCAATCGCCAGGATTTCGTCGAAGCGCCCTTCGGGCTGGAAATCCAGACCGACGCGCCCGCGCGCCCGCTGCGCGTGATCCGGATGCAGGCAGTGCTGAGTGCGGGCACCGACGTGCAATATCTGTGGAACTTTGGCGACGGCTCAACGCGCATTGCAGGACCAAACGTCAGTCATGTTTACGGCGCAGCAGGAACCTATACGGTGACGGTGACGGCCTCGACGGGTGGCTTTGCGCCGCTGAGCGCCTCGACGACGGTCGTGGTCGCCAACGACGCGCTGCCCGGACGCCTCTCGACGCCCGCCACGACCGGCTGTCGCATCGAGCCGGATGGCAGCGCCAACGCGTTGGTGCTGACGCTACGGGCGCGCAACAAGCACGGCGTGAGCGGCGCGCTGACGCTTAGCGACATCACCTTCCGCGGCGTCGGCAATGCACCGGCGGGCAACACGCCCACCACGCTGACGCTCTCGGCGCCGAGCCTGCTGGGGCCGGATTACCAGTCGCTGCGCTACGACGTGACAGCGGGTAACCCGATCTTTGCGCCGACGCCGTTGCGCAACCTGCTCGACATCCAGCCGTGTGCGCAGACCAAAGCCGCCGACCTGACAGCGCGACCGTTCTGGAAGGACTTCAAGGGCGGGCTGTGGGCGCGCGCCGCCGGACAGATGGATGTGCTCTATTACTATCCGGTGCAGCCTGGCTTTCACTTCAGCGACGCGCAGGCGACCGCCGTCGGTCTAGGCGGCTTGACGCCCACTCAGCGCATCGGGCGCTGCGTGCCGTGGCTGCACGCCGAAAACCCGGCCACCACGATTGCCGACGGCAGCGTACGCGTCTATCCGGTGAACTACCAGGTCGCCTGGCCCCCGCTGCCCGCGCTGCTCACAGTCGGCGAGACCGTCTACGAACGCTCCAAGAACGGCATCTCCGGTGTGGCCACGCAACTCGCGGTCGCCAAAATCTACGACGACGAAGCGCCGGGCATGTGGAATGACGTGCAGCAGAAGATCGTCATCTCCGGTTCGCAGACAGTGCGCTCGGTGGCGGAGCTGATCGACCCGATCAGCGAAGTGCGCGTGCCGCTCAACATCACCTTCGACGGCAACCCCAGCCTGCCGGTGACGATCAAGAGCCAGCGACTGCTCTTTGGCGGCGGGCAATCGATCCTGGGCACGACTGACTACGAAGTGACGCTGCCCTTTGCGCTGCGCAGCCGCATTCTCTTCGACGACCTGCGTGGGGAGCTGATCTTCCGCGGCTACTACGACGGCGCATCGCCCGCCTACATCAAGGGCGACCCACTGCTGCTGCTCAACGTGATGTCGGCGGCTGATCGCACACGGCTGCGTCTGCTCTGCGAGAACGAGCAGGGGCAACTGCGCCCGAGCAGCGAGCCGGCGCGCAGCCAGTGCAGCACCTATCTCGCCGCCATCGACGCGCTCTATCACAAGACGCGCAACCCGCGCGAACTCGATCTCTGCCGCGCAGCGGATGGCGCGCTCTTCACTGGCGATCCGAAACCGGCGACAAACCAGGGTGCGCGCGTCGCCGCCATCTCCGGCGCCTGTCCGACCGGCACGCACCGCGACGGGCGCGCCGACCAGGCGTTCCTGATCGATGTGCAGGATGCCAACAACGACGGCTTGCCCGAACCCTTCGAGGGGCTGGGCAAGGGCAAGGCGCTGACCGCAGGCAACGCCGATGGCACCGGCTACGTCACGCTGGCGTACAACAATGACCCAAGCCTGGGTGGGCTGCCAGTCTCGCTGCAGGTGATCCAGGTCGGCTGCACGGTTGACGCCGAGGGCATCGACAGCACCTACCGCGGCAACCTGCTCGTGATCGAGTCGGACAATCTTTTCGACGAGAAGCTGACGCTGCGTCACACCGGCGACTTCGGCGGGCAGCCGGAGAACTTCGACTTCGAGTGGTGGATCGCCGAGGTGGATGAAACCGCGGTGTCGCCGAGCGTGCTGCCGCCCGCCTATCCGTGGCGACCGTGGACGAAGGTCGAGCCGGGCGCGACACGCGTCGAGTCGGAGATCACCATCGAGGGCGCCAACCCGACGACGCTCGCCGATAACTGGCTGATCATGCGCTACAAGGGCTATGCCGCCTGCGGCAACCAGTATCGTTACAGCGCCTTTGCCGGCGACCCGTCGGCGAAGCCCTCCGAGCTGCGCGCGCAGTTTGCGCCGGGCTGGATCAAGCGCGTTACCAGTGGGCTAAATCCCTTCGATGCGCGCGTCGACAACTTCGTGAGCGCGCCGGTCAACACCACGATCGACATGATCCGGCAGGCGGGCAAACGTTACGAAGGGCCGGTCGCCATGAGCAACGACCCGGAGGTGCTCAACAGCATCGGCTTGATCGAAGGCTACCAGACCGTGCTCGAACGCGGACGCAGCCTGTCGATCGACTCGAACATCAACAGCCAGGGCGCCAACGCCGCGTTGCTCAACGTGACGAGCCGTATCGCCAACCTCTACATGCTGTTGGCGAGCGACGCCTACGTCGATGCCCTCGATCCGACGGTGGGGCTGGGCACGAACAGCGTGGTAGGCAGACGGGCGACCTCACTCTTCGCCTTCATGAACCAGTTCCGCCCCGACCTCTTTGGTCCGATCGATGAGGAGCTGGCGCTGCTGCGCGGGCGCGACGAGACGCTCGGCGGCGTGGCTGCCGCGCCAACCTACAATCGCCTGACCTGGAACTTCACCAACGGCGACGGCGAGGTGGCGTATGTGCAAAACTACAATGTCAAGGATTACAACCAGGATGGCTTTGTCAATGAGGCGGACGCCGCATTGATGGTTCCGCAGGGGCATGGCGACGCGTGGGGGCATTATCTGACCGCGCTCAAAGGCTACTATCGTCTGTTGCGTCATCCCTCCTTCACCTGGATTCCCCGCGCCGAGCCGATCGGCGTGGCGGGCGCGCCGGTCGTGGTGGACTACTACGACGAGCAGCGCTTTGCTGCCGCTGCGGCCGCCAAAGCCAAAGTCGGCGCCGAGATCGTGAATCTGGCTTACCGCAAATACTACGCCGACCCGCAGAGCCAGGAGCTGGTCGACAGCAAGGTCGATCCTTCCGATAATACGCGGCGGGCATGGGGCGTGGTCGACTGGGCGCAACGCGCCGGTCAGGGCGCCTACTTCGACTGGCTGGTGGCAAACGCCATGGCGCCAGCCGAGGACGACCGCTACACCGACGTGCGCAAGATCGACCGCTCGACCGTCGAGGCACTGGCGGAGATTCCTGAACATTACGCCGCAATCCAGCAGCAGCTCGACAACGCCGACAGCGGCTTCAACCCGTTGGGGCTGGTCGGCAACGCCATGCTCTTCGACATCGACCCGGCGCTGAGCGCCGACGGCGTGACCCACTTCGAGCAGATTTTCAACCGCGCCGTGGCGAGCCTCAACAACGCGCTGATCGTTTACGACTACGCCAATGAGATGAAGATCGCTCAACGCGAGGCGCAAAACGAACAGTGGGACTTCGTGCAGAGCATCATCGAGCAGGATCGGGCGCTGATCAGCGAGTTGATCGAGCTGTTCGGCTATCCCTACGACGCCGACATCGGCGTCAACGGCACTTATCCGGCTGGCTACAATGGGCCCGATATCTACAACTACGACCTGTGGGATCGCATCGACCTGACCGACTACCAGAAACGCTGCAGCGAAGCGGTGGCGAACGATCCGTCGCGCTGCCCGCCGCAGACGGTGACGAAGCTGGTCGAGTATGGTCCCCTGCCATGCATCGGCTTCACGGTCGAGGGCGTCGATCCGACCAACATCTGCCAGGACTTCGGCGTGGGCACCCTGGTGCTGACCAAAACCATCGAGTATCGCATCGGCATCGGGCTGGACGCCGGGCGCGGCCGCTTCAAGCCGTCGGCGTGGCCCGAATCGAGCTCACGCCGGGCGCCGGGCGACATCCAGAACGCGCTCCAGGCGCTCAATCAGGCGCGCAACGAGTACGAGCAGGCGATCCTGGCGTACCAGGACGGCGTGAAGCAACTCGAAGAGTTCAAGCAGGCGTATGACGCGCGGGCTGAATATGTCAAAACCAAGCGCAGTTTACTGGCGGGCGAGAAGGCGACCTCGATTTCTCTCGGCGCAGTCATCCTGGCTGCCAAAATCGTGGCACGGTCGATGGAAACCTACGGCTCGACCGTCACTGACTTCGCCGACGACGCCAGCGACTGCGTTCCCGATGTGCTTGGCTTCTCGAACAGCCTGGGCGCGCCGCCTAAGTGCGCGCTGCGCATCGCTGGTTCGACGCTCGGCGCCGTGGCAAAGGGCGTCAAGTTTGCCGCCGAGACCACTATCGACGTGCTCGAATATGCCAACGAGACGGTGCAAAATTCGATTGCGATTGCAGACTTCGACACCGACACCGACTTCGAGTTGAAGCAAATGGCAAAAGAGATTTTCGGCTTGCTGCGGCAGGAGCAACAACTGCGGCTGGCGCTCTTCCTGGCAAAGGACAAGGTCAACAGCGCACAGGGCGACTATGACCAGGTGCTGCAGCGCGGCTTCCGCAAGCTGGAAGAGTTGATCCGTCTGCGCAAGCGTTGGGCCGGTCAGATCACTGAGCAGCGCTACGGCGATATGGCGTACCGCATCTTCCTGACCGACACGCTGCAGAAGTACCGCCGCCAGTTCGACCTGGCGCAGCAGTACGCCTATCTCGCCGCCGCCGCCTACGACTACGAGACGAATCTGGCGTTGGGCGACCCGGCGACGGGCAACCAGTTCATGCGCAAGATCGTCGGCATCCGTAGCCTGGGCGAGCTGCGCCAGCGTCTCGACTTCACTGTCGTGCCCGTGATCGGCGCCGGCCTGGCGGATCCGCTGGCGCGCATGATGGACAACTTCGCCGTGCTCAAGGGACAGCTAGGCATCAACAACCCGCAGGTCGAGAACAACCGCTTCTCGCTGCGCTACGAGCTCTTCCGCCTCGGCAATGACTCGGACGCCAAGTGGCGGCAGACGCTGCTGCGCTACTACACGCCGAACATCTACGCTAACGACGCCGTGGCGCGGCTCGCCAAGCGGCCGTTTGGCGAGGATGGCGCACAGCCGGGACTGATCATCCCCTTCAGCACCAATATCATCGAAGGGCTGAACTTCTTCGGTCAGCCGCTGGGTCCAATGGACAGCGCCTACGACGCCAGCCAGTTCTCCACCAAGATCGCCGGCGTCGGCGTCTGGTTCGAGAATTACGACATCACCCGGCTGGCGCAGACGCCGCGTGTCTACCTGCTGCCGGCAGGGCGCGACGTGATCCGCCCGCGCAGCACCACAGGTCGCCTGCGCTACTGGGAGATCGTTGAGCAACAACTGCCGCTGCCGCACGCGCTTGGCCCCGCCGATGCCAGCAGCGCACAGTGGATCCCGCGCATCGACGGGCTGGCGGGCAAGATGTATGAGGTGCGCGGTCATGCCCGCTTCCGCGCCTATCCCTACACTGCTGATTTCGACCCTAGCGAAATGGTGAAGGATACGCGGCTGATCGGGCGGTCGGTCTGGAACACCGAGTGGCTGCTGGTGATTCCGGGCAGCGCGCTGCTCTCCGATCCGAAGCTAGGGCTGGATCGCTTCATTGAGGATGTGACAGATATCTACATCAACTTCGACACCTACGCTTATGCGGGGACGCGTTGAGATGCGCGCAAGGCTGTCGGCGTGGGGACAGTACGGGCACGATATATCGTGCCCGTACCACGAAGAGTTTTCGCACCGTGAACGTGCTGGTGGAGAGTAGCCGATGAACAATCAACACAGCATCGCTCGTTCGTTCAATCTGATGGCAGCCGGCGTGTTGCTGCTCCTGCTCGGCTGGCTGACGGCGGGACGCGCGGCGGCGCAGTCTGCTGGCCCCCTGCCACTGCCAGATATGCTTATCTACGGCACGGTAACCAACGCCACCGGCGGCCCGCTCGACAGCGGCACGATCAAGGCGCTGCTCAACGGGCAGACCATCGCCAGCGCCGAGATCGGTGTGGTCAACGGGACGGACTATAACTATGTGCTGGCGGCGCCGATCGGCATGGTCAAGCCAGGCAGCACGGAACGAGGGACGGGCATCGCGCTGGCGGGCGACGCGTTGACCTTCCTGGTCGATGACCGTCCTGCTTATTACCAGGACCCGGTCACCAGCCTAACAGTCAGCGAACTGCGTATTCCGTCGGGGGTGGCTGGACGTGGCTTCGTGTTCAACCTCTCTCTGCCCGACGCCATGCGCTATCTGCTCGGCGATGTCAACGCCAATGGCGCGCGCAACGCCGCCGACGCCATGCTGACGCTCAAATACGACATCGGCTTGATCATCGGCGT
>CALJMI010000036.1 GCA_937981885.1 uncultured Caldilinea sp. | reverse complement strand
CAACAGTTTTGATCTTGACCTGATTCCAACTTTGGCTGGCATCAACCATCACGCCAACTCGATCTTCAACTGCTTCCCCAACACCAGCGCCAATCGCTCCAACGAATCGAGCGTCACCGCAGTGTAATCGGGATCAAGCAGGCGATCTAGTTGTGAACGACTGGTCTGTAAAGCCCCAGCTATCTGCGTCTTGGTCATGTTGGACGATGTGATTGCATCTTGCAACTGCAGCGCCAGCAATCGCTTGTGCGCTTTGGCGGTGACTTCTTCCAAGATGCCTTCAGATTGCAGAAACGCGTCGAAGTCATTGCCGGCGTAAGGATTACTTATCATTGCAATCTGCCTTTTGAAGCCCTAACCGCCAGTCACGGACCGGTTCACGACCAGATGGTCGGAAACAACAGCACAAGCATGATCGGTGTGGTGAACACATGGACGAGAGTACCATATACGGTACGTAAACTCAAAATGAGTCTGATGTAGGTGATTACCTCCGGCGTGACATGGCGCCATGTCACGCCGGAGGCGATGACCTACGACACTTCGCCATAAGCCTGTCGCCTTCCCAGAAGCCTGGAGCTTCCGGGAAGATTGACGAACTGCGCAACACTCATTTCACTCTCCATTTGCGCCAGCCATCACGTTCGTCAACTGTCCCAATCCCCCAACCTCTACGGTCACCCGGTCGCCGGCGCGCAGCCACACCTTGTTTGCCATGCCCAGGATCACACCCTCCGGCGTGCCGGTGCAGATGAGGTCGCCCGGCTCCAGCGTGAAGTGCTGGCTGATGTAGCTGACGATCTCTGCCACGCTGAAAACCATGTCGGCGGTGTTGGAGTCCTGACGCAGTTCGCCGTTGACCCAACACTTGAGCGCCAGCGTCTGCGGGTCGCCCACCTCGTCGGCGGTGACCAGATAGGGGCCGAGCGGCAGGAATTTGTCGAGCGTCTTGCCAAGCAGCCATTGGCTGGTGCGCATCTGCAGGTCGCGCGCGCTGAGGTCATTGGCAGTGCAATAGCCGAAAACGTGCGCCAACGCCTGCTCCACCGGCACGTTGCGCGCCCGTCGCCCGATGACGACCGCCAGTTCGACTTCGTAGTCGTACTGTTCGGCGCACGCGGGCAGCGGGATCGCCGCATCCGGCGCGGCCAGGCTGTTGTTGAACTTGGAAAAGAGCACCGGCGTCGTCGGGATCGGCAGGCCGGATTCGATGGCGTGGCGGCGATAGTTCAGCCCAATGCAGATGATCTTGCCGGGATTGGTCAGCACGGGCGCCAGCCGCAGCGTTGCCTCATCGTAAAGGCAACGCGTGCGCATGGCCGGGTTGCCGAGCGCGTGCTCGACCGTGTGTTGCAATGCGTCCGGCTGTGCGATCAGCGCTTCCATCGTCTGCTGCGCACAGCCGGCGGCGACCACATCGACCACGCCTGCACCGGTGACGACGCCAGGGCGCACTGCCCCGCTTTTGGAATCAACAAAATTGAGGAGTTTCATCGGTTTCTCCGAAATCGTAATAGATAGGTGAATTGATCAACAGCATTGATTGTAACAGAATTGGCTCAACCATGCGGCGCCCGACCACCGCGATCAGTGAGTGTGGGGTTCCTATAAGATATACTATAGCGAGACGCCTGCCAGCCGCACCGCATCCTCCAGCAACAACGCCTGACCTGTCTCCCAAACCTGTACAAAGCGCGCCTCGCCAAGTGCAGTGCGCACATCAGCGACCAGTTGTGTGTAAGTTCGGCGGTGGCCTGGCGCCAGAAAATTTGGCAGGCTGTCGAACTGCTTGAATGCCGCTCCTAGCAACATCCCTGCCCGCTCCGGCTGGCTACAAGCCAGTGCAACGCCTGCAAGTTCCGCAAGATCGACCGACAGCCCTTTGAGATCACGGATTTGCCAGCTCAGTTCCAGGCTTCTGTCAAGTAACATCTGGGCCTGATCAAGGTTTCCCGCAGCGCGCTCGACCTGTCCGATCGTTCGCTGTGCAGAGGCCTCGCCCCAGGGGATCGCCAGGTCAACATAGATTGCGTAAGCCGCCTGGGCGTGGGCGCGCGCCGCGTCCAGTTCGCCAAGCAACATTTCTGCTTCGCCGATCAAAAGCAGCGCCAACGGCTGGTTGCGCCTGGAGCCAAGCGATTGAAAAATATGGAGAGCGTCTTCACCCAGACGGATTGCATCGGGGCTGTTGCCGGACATGTATGCAAGCGAAGCAAGGCCAAACAAGGCATAGGCTGCGCTCTCCTGTCTGCCGAGTTGCGTCGCCAATCGCAGCCCCGCTTCAAACGACTGACGCGCGTCGTTGAAGCGGGCAATGTTGCCGTCCAACACCTGCACCTGAGCGATCGAGATGTGCAGATCGGCGATCAAACGCGTGTCGTCAAGCGATTGACTGAGGGCGAGCGCTTCTTCAAACATTGCCATGGCGCGTGAAGACTCTCCCTTACTGTGTGCGATCCAGCCGCCCGTGCGCAGCGCTTCAGCGCAACCGGCAAGATCATCGTTCTGCCTCAGAATCGAGAGAGACTCATCGATCAGACGCAGCCCAAGTGTGTATTCATCTTGCGCATGGGCAAACCGCGCAGCGGCGAGCAGTGCATGGCCGCGCGCCGCAGTCGGCGCTGCGCTTGCCGCCAACGCCTGCTGCAGCAGACGCCTGCCTTCGAGAAAATGACCGCGCGTGTACCAAAATTCGCGCAGCGCGCCGCCGAGCTGTTGAGCGGAGGTTGCCTCATGAGCGATTAGCCAGCGCATCGCTGCGCGCAGGTTTTCGTGCTCCTGCTCCAAACGATCCCACCATGCTTCCTGGTCGCCGGCCTCATTGGCCTCGCTTGAGCGCACTGCCAGAGCAAGATAAAAGTGTGCATGACGACGCCGAACATCGAATTCCTCCTCAGCCGCGGCAAGCCTTTCCACTGCAAACTCGCGCAGGGTGGGGAGCATATGGAAGCGCTGCTCAGCGCCGTCGTCAGACACGCGATGCACCAGACTTTTGTTGAGCAGTGAGCGGAGCATCTGCTCATCGCTTCCCAACGCGACGACAACGTCCAGACTCCAACCGCCGGCAAAGACGCCCAATGCTCGGAATAACGTTTGTTCGTCGCTGTTGAGCAGCGCGTAACTACGCTCGATGGCAGTGCGCAGGCTGCGTTGATGAGCCGGCAGATCAGACGGGCCGTGTGAGAGCAAAGCTAGCCGCCGATCACGCAGCCGTTCCAGCATGACCTGGGGCGAGAGAGTGTCCATACGCGCCGCAGCAAGCTCGATAGCCAGCGGCAGCCCGTCGAGATGCAGACAAATCTCCGCAATTGCAGCGGCGCGCTCCGGGGTGGGCGCAAAGTCAGGATCGACTGCGCAAGCGTGGTGAAGGAAGAGATCAACACTAGATGCAAGCGTGAGTGGCGAAACCCGAAAGCGTTGTTCTGCGCGCAGTCGCAGCGGCATCGTGCTGGTGGCAAGGATACGCAACCCCGGACAGGCCTGAAGCAACTCCGCCAAAAGCGGCGCACAGGCTGTCACCTGTTCAACATTGTCGAGCACCACCAACATCTCCTTGCGACGCAATCCCTCAACCAGACGCACCGCAGGCGGTCTGGTGGTCGCAGCTGCAAGACCCAGCGCGGTTGCCATCGTGGAGGCGACAAGTTCCACATTGTCGACCGCAGCCAGCGACACAAACCGTGCCCCATCGCGATAGAACAGGCGCAGCCTGGCAGCTACAGCGAGACCAAGCCGCGTCTTTCCAACCCCTGGAGGTCCGGTCAAGGTGAGCAATCGCCCTGGCGCTGCAGCCAGCCGTGCACAGATGGACTCCAGTTCTACATTGCGGCCGATCAGCAAAGTCGGCGGTTCGGGCAGGTAGTATTCATCACTGACTTCTTCCTCAATAATGGTTGTCTGCACCGTACGCGTCAGATTGATTGTTGTTGGTGGACGCTCGCCCCGCGCAAGCGCGGCCAACTCCAGCAGCCGTCGAGCAAGATGTGGCTCATCGTGCAAAGCCAAAGCCGGGATAAATGCGTTGGCAACAGAAGCCAGGTCTGGCAGACGCACATTTTGCTCAAGCCGTGAGATCTGCGCCACGCTAAAGCCTACCATTGCGGCCAGATCACTTTGAGTCATCCCGGTGCGGCGACGTAGCTGTCTGAGCATACTGCCAAATGTCGCCGAATCTTGCGAGGTTGACGACAAACTTTTTCCTCCTGCACCCAACACCAAATCGACATTTCATTGTAGTGGCGGCGTGTTTAACCGGCAAACTGGTAAATTTTTGGCAAAAAATCGCTGTAACAGATCAACAATCCACCTGATGCTATCTACATGATCAGCTATGTTCGCCGCACTATCATCGTCGTTGTCACCGAGACGTGGACTCTGATTTGGGAGTTGGAACGCTCAACATCACGTCAACCCTACGAAGAGCGCGCGCCAGACGAAACCGGCGTTCGGCTCCGTTACACGATGCAGAGCATTTCGATGTGTAGCTCGATTTCACCACGGAAGGAAACATCATGAAGTGCAGACGGATAGCATTCAGCATCGTTCCCGCCATCCTGATCAGTCTACTGCTACACTATCATGCTACGGCACAGTCAATTGTCGTGGGTGATGGCACGGCTGGCAGTTGTGACAACAACGCGCTTGGAACAGCGTTGGCGAACGGCGGCGTCATCACGTTTGCGTGCGGCTCGGCGCCTCACACCATCACTGCCGACACCTATGTGATCGTTGCCGACACCGTGATCGATGGCGGCGGCTTGATCACGCTCGACGGCGAAATGCTGCGGCGCATTTTCATCGTGCAGGACAACGTCCATCTGACGCTCCGCAACATCACGCTGACGCGTGGTTTTGCCAGCGATGGGCCAGGCGGCGCCATCTGGAATTTCGGCGTGTTGCGAATTCAGAATAGCACGCTCAGCGCCAACGGAACGGATACAATGTTTGCTGGAGGCGCCATCGCCAACTCCTGGTCTGGCGTGACGACTATCGAGAATAGCGTGCTCGAAGGCAACAGCGCAGCCGACGGCGGGGCGATCTACACACGCGGGCCTGCCATTACCATCCGCAGCAGCATTCTGCGTAGCAACGCCCAACGCGTCAACGGTAATTACTACGGCGGTGGCGCCATCTTGCAGGAAGAGAACACCAACGCTGTGCTCACCATCATCGACAGCGAGTTCCAGAACAACGCATCCAACCCCAACGGCGCTGTCGGCGGCGCCATATCTCTACTGACCGGAAGTATGGTGATCGAAGGAAGCGTGCTTATCAACAACGTCGGTTATGGCGGCGGCGGCGCCCTCTATCTGGCGCAGTACACGCAGACAGAGATTCGCCGCAGCCGACTTATCGGCAACCGCACCGAGCTTGCTGTCGGCCACAACTTCATCGGCGGCGCTATCTACAATCTTGGCGATCTCATGATCGAGGATAGCCTGGTGAGTGAAAACCAGGCGCATGACGGCGCCGGCATTTTCAGCGACGCACAGGGCAGCCTTGCGCTGCGCCGATCGACCATCAGCCAGAATCAGGCGCAAGGCGGTGGTGGTGGGCTGCTACTCTTTACCGGCATCAGTCTGATCGAAAACAGCACCATCAGCGGCAACCGTGCGCTGATCGGCGCCGGTGTCCGCAGCAGCGTCACCACCGGCGAGGGCAACGTCACCCTGCACAACGTTACACTCTATGGCAACGACAGCGACAATCTCTACGTGGATGACGGCTCTCAACCCGTTCAAATTCGCCAGACGATCCTGGGTGGGGCTATGGGCGGCGTCAACTGCAATCCTGGCGCACCGTTGCTCTCCGGTGGGCGCAACCTGATCAGTGACGAAAGTTGTGATCTCGTCGGAAATGGTGACATAGTCGGCATCGCGCCGCTGCTGGCGGCGTTGGCAAGCAACGGCGGTGCAACCGCAACGCATCTGCCATTCGCCGGCAGCCCGGCTATCGACGCTGGCGGCGATGAGTGCCTGGCGACCGACCAGCGCGGCGTCGTCCGCCCGCAGGGCGCCGGTTGCGACATCGGCGCTGTCGAGGTGACCGATGATGACGCAACGCCGATGCCGCCGTTCGAACATGCCGAGATCGGCGGCGTCAAACCGAGCATCACAGTGAATCCAGCGCAGGGGTACGCCGGGCAAGGGTTCACCGTGCAAGGCAATGCTACAGGCGCATCCGCTGTGCGCGTTGCGTGGTCGCAAAACGGTCAAGTGCTGACGATTGCCGAACGTAGCGTCGGCAGCACCGGCGCATATTCAGTCGATCTGACTGTGCCCACAGGCATGAGCAGTGGCGACGCTAAAATTTGCGCCGCCGTCGCCAGTCAAATCGTGGCTGAATATGCCTGTGTTGCCTTCAAGGTGCTCGACGCACCGGCTGCTATCGTTAGCGGCGCACTGCCCGCAGGCGTCGTTGGCGCAGCCGACGTCGAGTTGCATCTACTCGATGCATCGGGCAAGACGCTTTACAGCACAGCCGTGGACAATGCAGGCCGCTTCAGCTTTGCCAACGTGCCAACAGGTTTCTACAACTACACGGTGGTAGGCGCACCGACCACAAACATTGCCGGCGGGATTGCAAACTTTGCACCAGGCGCCAACTCACTCGCGCCTGAGAGCTTCACCCTTATCACTCCTCTGCAGGACCCCTGCCTCTTCGCTGCAGCCAATACTGGCGCGTTTTCCGCTACGCCATCCCACCGGACCTTTAAGCAACTGATCACATCATCTTATGTGAATGGAATTCGCAAGTCGCTTTTCCAGTTTCCCCGCAGCGCAGCAGCGCAATCAAATGCAGCAGCACAATCAAACTACGACGACGTATATTTCGGCATCTACATGACCGGCGCACCACTCTCGGTGCAGTTCACCGCAAGCCCACAGGTAAAGGCTGGGCAGACCATCGCCAGCGTGCGCTTCACCATTTTGCGCGCAGACAATGGCACAGCGGTCGTGATCGGAAACGATGCGACGGCGCCCTACCAGGCAAATTTCAATGTCGGCGTCCTGCCCCCTGGCGAACATAAAATCAAGGCAGAGGCACTGAATGCAGCCGGCGCAACGCTCAGCGCCGTATGCAAATCGCTCGTCGTCGTCAGCAGCATTTTGCCTGACGCCGCCAGTGGAGCCGCCGTAAATGTTGCCAGTATGGATGAGATTCAAAAAACAGTCCAGTTCGTTCCCAACCCGACCAATCCGGAAAAAGGCTACTATCGTGTACGGGGATTTGTCCCGCCAGCTGCGGAACGAATTTGGCCACCATCACCGATCCCCAATCCCCCACCGAAATGGCCGCTGGTCGGAACCGTCGACAATCGCGTCGGTCTGCGCATGGAGTTCGACATCGAGATGACGTTGGACGGTGAACTGCGGTTCAGGTTCGTGCGCTCCGACATCTATGCCAAATTTCTGGGGACCGAGCTGTGCAACAATAGCCGGGATTTGCTTGCTCGCAACTATAAGACGCAGTTCAACTATCTCAAGCCGGAGGAGTTATATATATCACTCAATGGCGGCACGCTCTGCGCCTTCAACACGGAGCGATTGCTGTTTCGCGGTCAAATCGAGTCACTGTGGGGTTTGCTTTCCTTCGGCATCGGCATCAAGACCCACTACGATGGGAGCATGTCATTCTTCGGGAGTCTGCAACCGATGGCAGTGAACATTCGCGGGACGGCGACCGGCTATTTCAATCCAGCCTTGATCGTGGACGGTTGGGTCAAATTGTTCTGGGGAGTTGCCAGCGGCGGCATTACGCCGCGTGCCGATGTTGTCTCGCTTGCATCAGCCAACATCAACACCAAAGGCAGCCCACCCTACAGCCATGTAGCGTGCGCGGCTGTCAACGTCTGGGTGAATGTCTGGGCGCGTGTCAACTATCTCTTCGGCAGCAAAACCTGGAATCTTTGGAATAAATCGCTCCTGAGCGAGAGCACCTGCTTGCAGGCCGCCGAGGTGCTCGCCAATCGCGCAAACGACGATCCACCACCCCCTCGCGTAATGGCGGCGCCAGCAATCGCCAGCAGCGATGGGGGTCAGATGATCACAGTGTACGTCGAAGACACCGCCCCTGCCGCGCCAGTGGCGCGCGCCCAGATCATCGCCCGCTTCCGCAACAGCGACGCCGAACCGTGGGGCGATCCAGTTGCGCTGACCGACGGGACACACATGGTGCAGGACCCGGCAGTGGTGTTCTACAACGGCGACAAAGCCATCGTTGCCTGGACGGAGACAGTGATGACTGCCGAAGAAGATGCAGCCGCCACCGAATTGAGTCAGGTGCTGCGCCGACAGGAGATTTTCTACGCACTGTGGGATGGCGCTCAATGGGGCGCGCCCGTGCGTTTCACCGATGACAACGCAGCCGACGGCAGCGCCACACTCGCCAGTCTTGGCCGGCGCGTCACGCTGGCCTGGGTGCGCGACGTGGACGGCAACCTGGCGACGCGCACCGACTGGCGCATCGCCACCGCGCAGTTAGACGGCGAGATCGATCAGTGGGTCACGGCGTATCTGCTCGATGCTGCGCAGTTCATCGGCGCCGTCAATACCTCACAATCTACAACAGGTGGTATGAACGCCGAGGTAAAATTGGCATATGACGCCGCTGCCGCCGAGCCAATCGTCTACGCAGCGTGGACTTTGGATCGCGATGGCGAACTGAACACCGGTCTTGACCGCCGCGTGGTTATAGCACATTGGAACGTTGTCGATGAAGTAGCGCTCAACCCACAGCCGCTGCCACCGCGCGACTGGGCGGCGCTCAACCCACAGCCGCTGCCACCGCGCGATTGGGCGTTGCTCAATCCGCAGCCGCTGCCGCCGCGCACGCAATCGCCGACCATCAGCATCGCTGGGGGAAATGTGCGGCTGGCATTCCTGGTCAATGAACCGGACGCCGCTGGCGACGAAACGCCGATCACGTTGGGCGGCGATGTATGGGTTGCACATCTGGCGCAGGATGGTGCAACCTGGCAGGCGATGCCGTTGCGCGACGAACACGGCGACATCATCACGGGCGAGGCGCCGGTCTTTGCCAACCGCGGTGACGAACAATTGCTTCTGTTCCGGCGCTTTGGCGAAGCGCGGAGCGTCGGAGCGCTCGGTCAGCTCAGTCTCAGCCGTATCAGCGGCGTGAGCGCACCGTCGACGCCAATCTATCTGACTAATTCGCCGCAACAGCAATGGCAGGGTGCGCTGGCGATCAATCAGATGAGCGGCATTGCGCAGATCGTGAAGGTGGCGCGCAGCAGCTTGCGCGATGTAGACGCAGCCAGCATCCTTGCGCCCGCCACGACCAACAGCACGATGCAGGTGCAGACGGATCTGCTTTCCGTCAGCAGCGATCCGGTGGAGACGCTGCAACTTGGTGCAGGCGCCGATCCTGCCCTCGATCCAATCCAGTTTTCACAAAGAGCGGCCCCGCCAGGCACGCCTGTGGAAGTGATTGCGGTTGTGCGCAACGTGGGGCGTGGACTGGCAACGGGGCTGACCGTCAATCTCTATTCGGGTCAACCAGGCGCAGGAGTGCTGCTCGGCTCGGTGACGGCGCCGCTGCCGTTGAACCTTAATGAAAGCTATGCTGGCCGGTTCACCATCACGGCGCCGCCAGGCGCTGGCGATATCTACGCCGAAGTGACGACTAACGGCGAGAACCTGAGCACAGCCAATGACCGGGCTGCTGCGCAATTGGGCAAACCGAGCGCGCCGCTGCTCGTTGCCCTGAGCGAGGATGCCATCTTCGACGGCAACCTGCACCTGGATTGGTTGCCGTCGCCGGGGGAGGCAATCGTTGGTTATCGCATCTATCGCAGCGGCAGCGCCAACGGGCAATATGAGTTCGTGGGTGAGTCCGGGCAACTCTCCTATGTCGATCTGCTCTCGCAGCGCAACGTCGAATATTGTTATCGTGTGCACGCCTATGCACCTGGTAGTGTACTATCCGATGCCAGTGCGCCGCTCTGCGCAAAGCTGGATGCCTTGCCATCCGTTGCACAGGATCTTTATCTGCCTATGGTCAGCCGATAGAAACCAGTGTCAGGATTTCACGAATCTCACGCAGAGGCGCGCAGAGCGCAAAGGAAACGCCTGAGCCATTATATATACAGGTCGTGGATGTGGCGACAAATTTATAGCCGGCGCTGCGCAAACGCCAGCATCTTCTCCAGAAAAGTGATGATCTCCTGCGTCCCGACCCCATGCCCGGCGTCGTACCACTCAATCTCGATCTCTTTGCCCAGGCTGCGCATCTTGTCAACGTAAACTTGCATCTGGCGCGGTGGAGTGCGTGTGTCGTTGTGCCCCTGGAAAATGATCACCGGCGCTTGCACCTGTTCGGCATAGGTCAACGGCGAGGCGCGGCGATAACGATCAGGAACCTGGTCAGGCGTGCCGCCAAACCAGCCGGCGACCGCTGCCTTGAGCGCGTCGTTGGCGTCTTCGTAGGAAAGCGCCTCGTCGGCGACCGCAGCAATCGCCATGCCGCCCGCCCACAGGTCAGGCGTTTTGCCAAGCAGCAGCAGCGTCAGAAAACCGCCGTAGGAGCCGCCGATCAGAAAGACCTTGTCGGACTGCGCGATGCCCTGTTCCACCAGCCAGGCGCGCCCGGCCACAACATCTTCGACCTCCCAGTGGCCGACGTCGCCCCAAATCTGCTCCTTGAAGATGCGACCAAAGGTGGTTGAGCCGCGGAAGTTGACGCTGAGCCAGGCAAAGCCATGATCGAGCCACGCCTGGCTGAGCGGGCTATAGCTATCGGTCGTCGCGAAGTGGGGCCCGCCGTGCATCTCGACCACGGTGGGAAAGGGGCCGTCGCCATCAGGCGTCGCCAACCAGCCCTGCACCAGCGTCCCGTCGGACGAAGGAAAGTGCACCGAACGCCAGGGCCGCCCGGGCAGCACATCGCCACTGGCAAGCACGGCGCGCACCACACTGCCGCTGTCCGGGTCAAGCTGCACCAGATGCGCCGGCGTCGTTGAGCTTTCGCGCAACGCGAAGAGTTCGCCACCTGCGCCAAAACACGACCCGCCGGTGAATGGGTTGTAGTACGTCCCCGATGCGTGCGGGATGCGCTGAAGCCGTCTGCTGGCGATCTCCAGAAGATAGAGCTGCTGCTCGGCGCGGTCAATCTGACAAAGTAGCAAAAAGCGCCCATCCGGCGACCAGTCAAGCGCCATCACTTCGCCGCCCAGTTGAGGCAGATCAAAATCGACGCGCTCGCCACTGGCTGTATCCCAGATGAGCGGGCGCACAAAGCCGCTGCGCGAAGTAGTGGCAAGCAGACGCAGGTCACCGGGCAGCGGCGCAAAGCAGACCGCTTCGACGCTCGCTTCCAGTCCGTCCCACAGCTCGGCGACGGTTTCGCCAGACACGGCATCGAGGACGATCGTGCTGTAGTGGCGCTGTCCGCCAGCGCGCGCCGTGGAAATCATGGCGGCGCGACTGCCGTCGTGTGCGAGCAGCGCATACCAGGCTTCATGCTCGCTGGTGAAGATGATACGCGGTTCGCCCACCGCACCATCATCCGCCAGCGACGCAATCGCCAACTGAAAACCAGCCCGGCTGACCGGATTGAGCGCCAGCCAGCGCCCGTCGCCGCTGAAGCCGACCCCGCGCAGCGTGTACGGCGGCAGGCTAGGCGTCACATCCTCGACTTCGCCGCCGTCGAACGGCACGCGCACGAGATGCCCCAGCTCGCTGCCGTCTGGGTCGAGGTGATAGTAAATATGGCGGCCCAACGAATCAATCCACCCCTCCCAGATGCCGTGCGTCGTGTCGGTGGCCTGGCGCAGCGCGCCGGTCACCGGATTCCAGGCGAACAACTGTCCCTGCCCGCCAGCCTGCGTCGTGATCGCCAGCCCGCGCATTGGGTTGGCTCGCGCCGGCTGCGCGCTGACCACGAAAGGGATGAAAAAACGCTGCTTCCAGAGAGGAAGGGTTTGCGTGTTGGTTGCCTGGGGCATTGGGATTCTCCTATTCACAACTGAGTGTTCATCTACCTGCGGCTCAATAACCTTTCCTTCACCCACGCCCGATCCGCCTCCGACAGTGCACCCGGCGGCTCCGCCGTGTAGTCGATCAGCCGCTCGTAACCAACAAGCGCAAAACACGCATCGACCGCCGCCTGCAGGTCAAGCACCACGTCAGGGTCAGGGCGCAATAGTGGCACCGGCACGCGCGGCAACGGTTCTTGCAGACGGATCGCCCAGACTTCGGTGCGCGGCCGGCGGTTGGCGCGGCTGAGATAGACGTAGTAGGGCGCGGGCGGCAGCTTGCCTTCCAGCGGAATGCGATAGCCAGCGGTCAGCAGGTCGATCTCCAGCAAATGCGTAGCAGTCTGCATCAGCTCGATGCGGCGGTCGAGATACTCCTGGGCGCCGCTCCCGCGCTTGTTGACCGGCGACAGGATTTCGATGATCGTCACCAACCGGCGCTCGGCCACGTCACGGATTTCGACGCTGAGCACCGGCGTCTCCTCCAGCATCGGGCTGGTCAGTTCCAGCGTCGCTGTGGTCACACCGGGCGCAGTCTGATAGGCGGGCGCCCGCTCCGCCACTACGTGCACGTCGGAATAGATGATCCGCTCGGATGGCGGCGCAAAGATGCCCAACGCCGGGCGATCGACGACATAGCGTTTGGCGAGCAGCGCAACATATTTGGGTGCAAGCTGCGGCAACAACTGCACACTGATTTGATTTGCAAGACGATCATGAAACTCCTGCCACAGATCGCCTTCGAGATACGGATCCATGCCTGGAAATGGTGACGCCATGCTGCAATCCCTCCGCAATCGACTTACCCTGCACGTGCTGTCACATTATACCATCGCAGTGCTATTTTGGCTTTTGACAGTCAGGGACAACCTGCCTATACTACTCGTCGATTGGGAAAAAGTGCGGTGATTGCGCATTTTTCCAGCACCCTGTCCCCCTCCTGACAGAGTGAACACGGCGAAACAAACTCTTCACATGCACGGGTCGGAAGCGCATGATCTCTTCGACCGCAACACTGCTCAACGTCGAGCGTCTGGGAAAATCATTTCGCGGGCTACAGGCGCTGGAGGAGTATAGCCTTACCCTGCACGCAGGCGAGTTGTTGGGCGTGATCGGCCCTAACGGTGCGGGCAAGACCACGCTCTTCAACCTGCTCACTGGCATCGTGCCGCCGACCAGCGGCGCCATCCATTTTGCTGGCGTCGACGTGACGCGACGCCGCGCCGATGAGATCGCACGGCTGGGTGTGGCGCGCACCTTTCAGAAGGTGCGTCTCTTTCCGGCGCTGACGGCGCTGGAGAATCTGCGCATCCCGCTGCAGGTGCACGAGCGCGCGGCGTTGTGGCAGGTGATCGTGCGGACGCCGGGCTTTCTGCGCAGCGAGTCCGCGCTGACCCGCGCCGCGCACGATCTGCTGGCGACGGTCGATCTGCAGGCGGTGGCGCACAAACCGGCGGCGCAACTCAGCTATGGTCAGCAGCGACGGCTGGAGCTGGCGTGCGCGTTGGCGTTGCGCCCGCGTTTGCTGCTGCTGGACGAACCGGCCGCCGGCATGAACCCGACCGAAGCGGACGCGCTGATGCATCTGATCCTGCGGCTGCACGCCGAGTTTCAATTGACGACGATCCTAATCGAACACAACATGCGGCTGATCATGAATATGTGCCCGCGCATTCAAGTGCTCAATTATGGACGATTGATTGCCGAGGGCGCGCCGGCGGAGATTCAGGACAACCCGCAGGTGATCGAAGCCTATCTGGGACAGGCGGAAGTCTATGCTGCGCATTGAGGAGCTGACCGTCGCCTACGGCGGCATCGAAGCGGTGCGCGGGGTTTCGCTCGATGTGGCGGAAGGCGAACTGGTGACGATTGTCGGCAACAATGGCGCGGGCAAGACCACAACGCTGATGGCGATCTCCGGCGTGGCGCCGATCCGCAGCGGGCGCATCGTCATCGACGGCGCGGAGACGACGCGGCTGGCGCCGCATGACATCGTGGCGCGTGGGGTTGCGCATTGCCCGGAAGGAAGGCTCGTCTTCGGCCGGCTGACCGTGCATGAGAATCTGCGGCTGGGCGCATATCAACGCAAGGACAATGCGGGCGTCAGGCAGGACATCGACCGCGTCTATGCGCTCTTTCCGCGCCTGCTCGAACGGCGCAGTCAATTGGCGGGCACACTCAGCGGCGGCGAACAGCAGATGCTGGCAATCGGGCGGGCGCTGATGAGTCGTCCGCGCCTGCTGATGCTGGACGAACCTTCGCTGGGGCTGGCGCCGCTGATTGTGCAGCGCATCTTCGGCGTGATCCGGCAGTTGCACGCAGAGGGCGTGACGATCTTGCTGGTTGAACAGAACGCGCACCTGGCGCTGACCGTCGCCGACCGCGCTTACGTGTTGGAGACGGGCGAAGTGCGACTCAGTGGACCGGCAAAACAATTGATCGACAATCCTGAAGTGAGACAGGCATATTTGAGTCAATGAAGTTGCTAAAGAACACCTACGTGATTGCAGGCGTGATCATCTTCGTCTTTCTTTTTGCGATGGGCGTCTGGCTCGAATTTAGCTGGCGTGAGTCATTGTTGGCTGCCGCCGCTCTCACCGTTGTTGGATTGATCGTGGAGTGGATTCGGCGCAATTTTGGCTGGGAGGTCTAGCGTTCCGCAGATGATTGGTTCATCTTCCCAGATACTTTGACGCTTCTGGGAAAATAGTGGCGGCAACCTGGTGACAGTGAGAAAGGAGAGCAAGCATTTGTTCACACCGACCTACGTCGTGCAACAGATTATCAATGGCGTCAACCTGGGCAGCATGTATGCGCTGATCGCTATCGGGCTGACCATCGTCTACGGGTTGCTGCGGCTAATCAATTTTGCGCACGGCGACCTGATGATGTTGGGCGCGTATCTCGGTCTGCTGCTGCTCAGCGCCACATTCACGCCGCTGCTGCTCACGCTCTTGATCCCGATGCTGGTGATCGGCTTCGTGGGCGTGCTGGTGGAACGGGTGGCGTATCGACCGCTGCGCGGCGCGCCGGAAGTGACGATGCTGATCACCTCGCTGGCGGTGAGCAGCATCATCGAGAACACGATGGTGATGACGGTGACGGCGCAGCCGCGCGCCTTCACGTTGCCGTCCGGCGTCAACCAGCTCCACACCATCGCCGGCGTCAGCTTCAGCACGCTCGACGTGGTGACGGTGGTGCTCTCGGTGACGCTGATGACGGCGTTGACGCTCTACATCCGTATGTCGCGCACCGGCATTGCCATGCGCGCGGCGGCGGAAAATCTGCGCGCGGCGCGGCTGATGGGCATCGACATCAATCGCGTGGTGATGGTGGCGTTCTTGCTGGGGTCGGCGTTGGCGGCGGTGGCGGGCTGGCTGTGGGCGGCAAAGTACAGCACGGTGGAGCCGTTCATGGGCTTTCTGCCAGGTCTGAAAGCGTTCGTGGCGGCCGTGATCGGCGGCATCGGCGTCATTCCGGGCGCCGTGCTGGGCGGCTACCTGCTCGGCTTTGCAGAGATTTTCTTCGTCGGCTTCCTGCCGCCCGCCTTTTCCGGCTATCGCGACGCCTTTGTCTTTACGTTATTGCTGATCATCTTGCTGATTCGTCCCAACGGCATCTTGGGCGTGTCCACCGACGAGCGAGCGTGATGGTATGAGAGGTTCAACGCGCAATTTACTGGTGGGCGTCATCTACGTGGCGCTGTTGGGCGGGCTATTGTGGCTGGCGCAAAGCACGCTCAACAACTACTACCTGCGCATCCTGGCGGTGATCGGCATCAATATCATCCTGACCGTGAGCCTGAACCTGACCAACGGCTTTGTTGGCGACTTTTCGCTTGGCATTGCGGCGTTCATGGCGGTCGGCGCGTATACTGCCGCGCTGCTCTCGTTGCCAGTTGCCATGAAAACAGCAACCTTTCCTGGCTTGCCGATGTGGCTGCAATCGACCTCGATCCCGTTTTTGCCCGCCACTATCGCTGGGGGGCTGCTGGCCGCTGGCGTCGCCGCTGTCGTGGGCATACCCGTGCTGCGGCTGCGCGGCCACTATCTGGCGGTTGCCACGCTAGGGTTGATGGTCATCGTGCGCATCATCGCCAACAACTGGCAGGATGTGACGCGCGGCGCGCGCGGCATCAACGGGCTGCCGCCGATCAGCAACATCTGGTGGACGTTTGGGTGGGCTGTCGTCACCATTTATGTCGTGTGGATGCTGATCAATTCGCCTTACGGACGGGCGATGGTCAGCATACGCGAAGATTGGCTGGCGGCGCAAGCGCGCGGGATGCACATCTTCCGCACACGTATGTTGGCATTCACAATCAGTGCATTCTTTGCCGGTTGCGCTGGCGCGCTGTGGGCGCACCTGATCACTGCGATTACGCCTTCATCTTTTTCGTTCGCCATCACCTTTAACATTGTTGTCATGCTGGTTGTGGGTGGGATGGGCAGCATCACCGGGTCGGTCATTGCTGCGGCGCTGCTGACGCTGTTGCCGGAGGGGCTGCGCCAAATCGAGACGGCGCTGGCCTCAGGCGGAACGCCTGTCTACGGCCTCAGCCAGATCATCATCGCCTTGCTCGCTGCGCTGGTGATGATCTTCCGCCGGCAAGGGCTGTTTGGCGGGAAGGAGTTGCGGTTGCCGGGGATGGTGGAAAGGGATTAGAGATTGGAGATTGGAGATTGGAGATTGGAGATTGGAGATTGGAGATTGGAGATTGAAGATTGGAGATTGACGTCCCCTCGCCCAATCTCCAATCTCCAATCTCCAAATTGCTTTCGTCAATTTTTTGTTCAACAAGGAGGAAACTGTATGCGACACACATGGAAGCTGCTTTCGTTGTTGGTGGTGATGAGTCTGTTGCTGGCGGCGTGTGCAGCGCCGGTGGCGGCGCCCGCTGGCGCGCCGGCGGCGGCGACTGAAGCGACCGGCGAGGAGGCGGCGGCTGGCGGCGCAGCGATCAAGATCGGCGCGCTCTACGGCGTGACCGGCGGCATGTCCTCGATCGATGAACCTGGATTGAACGGCTTCAAGCTGGCGGCAAAACAGATCAACGCGGCTGGCGGCGTCAACGGTCAGATGATCGAGGTCATCGCCATCGATGGCAAGTCCGACCAGACGGCGACCACCAGCGCGGCCACAGAGCTGATCGAGGTGCACAAGGTCGTGGCGATCGGCGGTCTGAACGACTCCACCTTTGCGCTGGCGGCGGGGCCTCTGGCGCAGGCGGCCGGCATTCCCTTCGTGACCGCCGGCGCAACACTGCCGACCCTGCCCGAACAGATCGGCGACTACTTCTTCATGGCGCCCTTCGGTGACGACGCACAGGCATACGCCATCGCCGACTACGCTATGGATGAACTGGGCGCCAAGTCCGCCTACATGCTCGTTGACCAGGCGTATGACTTCACCACGGCGCTGGCGCGCTTCTTCAAGGAGCGTTGGGAAGCCAACGGTGGAACCATTGTCCTGGAAGACACCTACAACTCTGGCGACACCGACTTTTCGGCGCAGATCGCTCGCGTCAAGGCGCTCGACCCGCAGCCCGACGTGCTCTTCATCTCGGCGATCCCGAACGAAGCCGGCATCACCACCAAGCAATTCCGCGAGGCTGGGCTGGCGCAGCCGATTCTCTCCGGCGACGGCTTCGACACGCCGTTGATCGGCGAGGTGGCGGGCGAGCTGGCAGACGCCGTCTACTTCTCAACCCATGCCTCGCTCGACAATGCCGCCGAGAATGTGCAGGCATTCGTGAGCGCCTATGAAGCCGAATACGGTCGCAAGCCGGAGAACGCCTTCGCTGCGCTGGGCTACGACACCATGAACCTGATCGCCGACGCCATCGCTCGCGCTGGCTCCACCGACCCGGCCGCCATCCGCGACGCACTGGCAGCGACGCAGGGCTTCCAGGCCGTCACCGGAACGATCAGCTATCCTGAAGGGGAACGCAAACCGAGCAAGTCAGTGACGATCATCCAGGTGCAGGACGGCGTCTACTCCTTTGCGGCAGAAGTGCAGCCGTAATCGTAAAGACGTGTTGCGTGTTGTGTGGTAGCGCTCGTCACGCAACACGCAACACGCAACACGCATCACCAGGAAAGGACTGCTACTGTGAACATCGACCAAGTCGTCACCCAGTGCCAGGCGGCGGGTGTGCGCCTGGTTCGGTTTTTGTATTGCGACAACGGCTGCACGATTCGCGGCAAACTTGTGCCGACAGAGCGCCTGGCCGGGCGCATGGCGTCGGGACAAGGGCTAACGCTGGCAATGCAGGCGATGAACATGCTCGACCAGCTCCAGCCGGTGGAAGGCATGGGGCCGGTTGGCGAAATTCGCCTGGTGCCTGATCCTGACTCGCTGGTGATCCTGCCCTACGCGCCGCACAGCGCAGCCATGATGTGCGACATGATAAAGCTCGATCGGGAACCCTGGGAGGCGTGCCCGCGCTCCTTCCTGAAGCGGATGATCGCACGTCTGGCGGACGTGGGCATGACGATGCAGACAGCGATGGAGGGCGAGTTCAGCCTCTTCCGCGAGGAGGCGCCAGGCAAATACGTCCCGATCGACACCGGCCTTTGCTTCAGCACAATCTCGATGACCGCCGCCGCCGAAGTCGTCGATGCCATGGTGGCAGCGTTCGAGGCGCAGGGCATCTCCGTAGACGCCTATTACCCGGAGCTTGGTCACGGGCAGCATGAGATGCCGCTGCGCCACGCGCCGGTCTTGCGCGCCGCCGACAATCAAATCTGGTTCCGCGAGACGATCCGCAGCGTCGCCGCCCAACATGGCATCATCGCCTCGCTGGCGCCCAAGCCCATGCCCGATCAGGCCGGCAACGGCTGCCACATTCACTGGAGTCTGTGGGACCTGGAAGGCAAGCGCAATGTGCTCTACGACCCCGCCGATCCCTACCTGCTGAGCAAAGTCGCCTATCACTTCATCGCCGGCGTGCTGACGCATTTGCCGGGATTGCTGGCGCTGACGACGCCCAGCTACAACTCTTTCCGCCGGCTGCAGCCGCATTTCTGGAGCAGCGCCTACACCGCCTGGGGGCCGGACAATCGCGAAGCCGCCGTGCGCGTGGCTTCGGGCGCCTGGGGCAGCGAGGCGACCAGCATCAACATGGAGTTGAAGGCAGCCGACTCAAGCAGCAATCCTTACCTGGCGCTAGGTGGGCTGATTGCAGCCGGGTTGGACGGCGTGCGCCGCGAGCTGACCGTCGGCGATCCGGCGTTGATCGACCCGGGCAACTACAGCGACGAAGAGCGCGCAGCGCGCGGCATCCACCGTTTCCCCACGACGCAAGCCGAGGCGCTCGACGCGCTGGAAGCCGATCCGGTCTTGATGGAGGCGTTGGGGCCGGTGCTTGCCAATGTCTACATTACGGTCAAACGTTCTGAGTACGCCGCCTTCTCCGCCGAAGACGTCGACTTTGAAATCAAACATCACATTTACAAATTCTGAGACTCTCTGTGCCATCTGCGTAATCTGCCGAAAGAACCGCAATCGATCCGCAGATTACGCAGATAGCGCCGAGGTTCAATCAGAAAGTCATCCTTGAGCGATGCTATGCGAGCAGTTGAACTAAACTTCGACCACATCCCGATCATCGATCATCATGCACATCCGTTCCTGCGCCGGGCGGCAACAGATGATCCCATGCGTTTTCAGCGTTGGTTCACCGAATCGACCGATCCTGTCATTCAACAGCAGCATGTCCCGCAGTTGCTCGTCTTCCGCACGGCGGTGCGCTGGCTGGCGGAGTTCCTGGGCTGCGAGCCGACGGTGACGGCAATCCTGGCGGCGCGGGCGCAGATCGAGGAGCGGGAGTACACGGCGCGCCTCTTCGACGACGTCAACATCGGCATGGTGCTGTGCGATTACGGCTATGGCAGCGCCGACGCCTACGATCATGCCGCCATGCAGGCGGTGCTGCCCTGCCCAGTGTATCCGGTGCTGCGGCTGGAGCGCCTGGCGGAGGAGCTGATCGTCGCTGAGCCAGACTTCGACAGCATGATCGAAGCCTTCAACACGACGGTGGCGGAGGCGCGCGATCAGGGCGTGGTCTCCCTGAAAAGCATCGTCGCCTATCGCACCGGTCTACAAATCGAAGCGCCCGATCGCGACGCCGCAGCAGCAGATTTTACAGCATTGAAAGAAATTGCCGCACAGCATGGTCGCGTGCGGCTGGCGCGCAAGGCGCTGTGCGATTACCTGCTACACTTCGCCCTGGCGGAGGCAGCGCGGCAGGAACTGCCGTTTCAGTTTCACACCGGCTTTGGCGACAGCGACGCTGATCTTCGCTATGCGAACCCGCTGCATCTGCGCAGTGTGATCGAGGCATACCCCAACACACCGCTAGTGTTGCTCCACGCTGGTTGGCCCTTCTTCCGGGAACTGACACACCTGGCGGCGATCTATCCGAACGTATGGATGGATCTCTCGCTGGCGGCGCCCTTTGCCACCGTCGGCATCCCGGCAATGCTGCGCGATATTCTAGGGATGGCGCCCTTCAGCAAGGTGCTTTTCGCCACCGATGCGTTCACCATGCCGGAAATCTACTGGATGGCGGCGCGTTGGGGGCGTTGGGGATTGACGCAAACGCTTAGCGACCTGGTGACCCAAGGGCTGCTCACCGAACTTGAGGCGCATCAGGCGGCGCAGGATATCCTCTGCGACAATGCACGCCGCCTCTATCAGGTGTAGTGCTACACCGCCAGGTCTCTGCCTTTACCCAGCTTCTTGCACAAGGCGCCAAGCTGTTCCTGTTCTTCGGGAGTAAGTACGGACATCTCCTCTGCGATCACCTGGGCGTGGCGCGGGAAAATTGCGCTGATCAACTCCAACCCCGATTCGGTCAGCTCGACCATGATCACGCGGCGGTCGTGTGGGTCGCGACGGCGTTTCACCAGCCCGCGCTTTTCCAGGTTATCGATCACCAACGTCGTGTTGCCGCCGCTCTTGAGCAACTTGTTGCAGATCTCAGTCTGCGACATTGCACCGAGGTGATAGAGCGCTTCAAGCGTCCCAAACTGGCTCACGCTGAGGCCGGGATGAGTGCCGCGCTGGGCAATGCGCGCCAACAAGGAATTGTTGGCGCGCGTCAGCTTGATGAATGTGTCGAGCGCCAGCACTTGCTCCGGCGCTCCTTCAAAGTGCGTTGGCATATTGTTTGTCACTCCTAGCCATGCACGGCACCTTACCCGAAATAATCATTGGTGTCAACTCATCGAAGCATCCACCAATTCACTTCGCTGGCGCTCAGGTTGATCACGGGCTGACATATAAATACCAGAAGCGCTCGCGTGGAAAGAGCGGCTCCAACTGGTTGTCCCAGAGGAAGCCCGCTGGTTTCGCAATCAACCGGAGGCGATCATCAACGCGGGCGATCTGTTGCTTGAGTTCGGGCGTCAAATCCTCCGCCAATTCCTCAGCCATGAGCTGGATGCGCTGTCGGTTGCGAATCTCGAAGGGATATTCGACGCGTGCACGTTTCGAGTCGCCCACGACATCATCGAGAAACCAGTTGAGGCTGTCGAGGCGCGTCTTGATCTCACGCTTTAGCAGATCATGAAAGCGCGTGCGCAAGCTGTAGATGGTCGAACGAGCGGTAAGCGCCAGATCTTTGGCGCGAGAACGCTCTTCGGGCGCAAGTTGCTCGCGCATTGACTCAAGACGATAGAGGCGCGTCAGCAGATCGCCAGCCGACATCTGCACCATTTGAGTTCCCGACGGCGTCTGCACGCGCAACGTTCGGTAGACATCGCCTTTGATGATGTACTCCTCCAGCTCATCGACCTCAGCAGCCACTACAGCCAAATCAACTTGCGGCGTTTCAGCAAGCAAATGACTTCCTGTCATTATCCAGTTTCTCCTTTCCATCTTCAGATTGTGAGGCCAGCGCCATTTCCAGACAGGTTTGCAACGCTGCGCCCTAATAGCATTTGCTGCAACGCACTCGATACGTTATTTTCACCCCCTCGCGAAACCAAAGTCCATATCACCAACGCGCATGAACATGTGGACGGATGTAGGTGTCGTAGATCACCTGCGTCGCCTCCATCCGTCGCTGCTCCAGAGGCCCCAGGTCCGACGCCGAGCAGTTGTCTACGACCTGGTCAGGGCGTTTGGCGCCAGGGATCGCACAGCTTACAGCGTCGAACATCAAAATCCAGCGCAGCGCA
Organism: uncultured Caldilinea sp.; assembly: GCA_937981885.1. Taxonomy (GTDB): domain Bacteria; phylum Chloroflexota; class Anaerolineae; order Caldilineales; family Caldilineaceae; genus Caldilinea. The sequence goes on along the minus strand of CALJMI010000036.1, from coordinate 22,028 downwards.
AACTGAGCAAGCGTCATGCCAGCAGGAACAAGCGGCTTCAACGCTTCCAACGCAGCAAAGGCGGCGCTAAGCGGCACACCGCTAAAGGTCTCCCCAACGTCGAACGCCTCGCCGTAACGGTTGAAATTGCGATGGTCGTCGGCCGGGAAGGTCGTCACGGGTGTGATCTTGCCGGTGAGCAGACCACTTGCCAGCGGCACGCGCGCCAGGATGCCGATCCGCTTTGCCTTTGCCGTGCGAAAGAAGCTCTCTGCTGGCTTCTGGCGGAAGATATTGAAAATAATCTGCACAGTCTGTACATTCGGGTATTCGGCGGCTTTGAGCGCCTCAGAGACCTTTTCGACGCTGACGCCGTAATAGCGTATTTTCCCTTCCTGGGTCAGGCGATCAAGCGCATCGAAGACTTCGGGGCGATCGTACACTGCGCTGGGCGGGCAGTGAAGTTGCACCAGGTCGAGACAGTCAGTCTCCAGGTTTTGTAGACTGCGTTCGATAAAGCTGCGCAGGTTTTCGTAGGTATAGCCGTCCACCGTATGAGGGTTCAAACGGCGTCCGGCTTTGGTCGCCACGAAAATCTCTTCACCGCGCCGCTCACGCTTGAGGCGGGCGATCAGACGCTCGCTACGACCGTCGCCGTAGACATCTGCGGTGTCGATGAAGTTGACGCCCATATCGATTGCCTTGTGTAGTGCAGCCATCGACTCCTCATCGTCCACCTGTCCCCAGCCGCCCCCAATTGCCCACGCACCAAAGCTAATTTCGGATACATTCATACCGGTTCGGCCAAGTTGTCGGTATTTCATTTGTCACCCCATTCATGATTATGTTTAATAATGAATTGTGGATTGTAAAATCTGAATTGTAAATTGTGAACGACAAACTGTGTCGCCAACTCGCCCCTCATAACTCCTTTGTATCCATCCAAATTGTCACCGGGCCGTCGTTGACCAGTTCGATCTGCATGTGCGCCTGGAAGACGCCCTGTGCAACCGCTGCGCCTTCCGCCGCCAGCAACTGGCAAAAACGCTGATAGAGCGGCTCCGCCTGTTCAGGTCGTGCAGCGTCGATGAAACTGGGACGGCGCCCTTTGCGCACGTCGCCATAAAGCGTGAACTGACTCACCGCCAACACTGCACCGCCAATATCTGCCAGACTCAAGTTCATTTTACCACCATCATCTTCGAAGACGCGTAGCCAGACGATCTTGCGCGCCAGCGTGCGCGCCTCCGCCTCTCCATCACTATGCGTAATGCCGACCAATACCAAGAAGCCGCGCTCGATCTGCCCGACAACCAGCCCATTGACCAGCACTCGCGCCGAACTCACCCGTTGGATCACTGCACGCATTTTTGTGAGATTTCCTTCTTTACAAATAGAACAAATATTCGTATCATGGTAGTATGAATTTTCGGATGACGCCCGACTCGATCCAAAAACTTTCGCTGCTCGACGATGCGATGCGCTTCGAGCCGGCAGGCGACCAGCCACTGGCGGAGCAAGCGCCGCCGGCATCCACATCCCGCGCCCCCAAGCAGCTGCCCTGCATCTCCGAAGTCTCGACGCCGACCGGCAAAAAACCGATCCTTAAGGCGATGATGACCACGGCGTGCGAACGCAACTGCTTCTATTGCCCCTTTCGCGCCGGGCGCAGCAAGACGCAGCGCATCACCTACACACCTGACGAAATGGCGCGCACCTATGATACCATCCAGCGCGCCGGATTAGTGGATGGGTTGTTTCTCTCATCGGGCATCATCAAGGGCGGCGCCTCTACGCAAGACAAAATCATCGACACTGCCGAGATTCTGCGCAATCGCTACCACTATCGTGGCTACATTCATCTCAAGATCATGCCCGGCGCCGACTACGATCAGGTGCGGCGCACAATGCAGCTTGCCGACCGCGTCTCGATCAATCTGGAAGGCGCCACAGCCGAGCGACTGGCTGCGCTGGCGCCCAAGAAAGATTACTGGAACGAGTTGTTTCCGCGCCTGCAATGGATCAGCGATCTGCGCCGCAAGGAAGGGCTACGCGCCAGCGTGGTGACGCAGTTCGTCGTCGGCGCAGTCGGCGACACCGACCTGGAATTGCTGCATGTCAGCAGTCATCTGTACAACCAGCTTGGGCTGCGCCGCACCTACTTCATGGCGTTCAATCCGGTCAGCCAGACGCCCTTCGAGTCGCTGGCGCCGGTCTCACGTCAACGCGAGTTCCGACTCTATCAAGCCAGCTTTCTGCTGCGCGACTACGGCTGGGACGTGGAAGACATGCCGTTCCAGCAAAATGGCAACTTGCCGCTCGACATCGATCCCAAACTGGCGTGGGCGCGCGCCAACCTGCTCGATCGTCCGCTCGAGGTCAACTGCGCCGAACGCAACGAGCTGCTGTGCGTCCCCGGCGTCGGTCCCAAGACCGCCGACGCCATCGTGCGCGCCCGTCGTCGCCAGCGCATCCGCGAGGTAAGCCACCTACATTCACTGGGTCTACGCGATGTTGAAAAAGCCATCCCCTACCTGCTGCTCGATGGCAGGCAGCCGACGCGGCAGCTGAGCTTGTGGGAAAATGATTGAAAAATTGAAGACTGGAGATTGGAGAGCAGAGGCTGCCGTCACGGGCAAAACCTGCTCTCCAATCTCCAATCTCTAATCTCCCATTCTCCCTTCCCGCCACAACAGCGCATCCAACTGAACGGCATGTGCGCCAGCAGCCAGGGAGTGATGAACATGCTCTTGGTGATAAATGCCGCCACAGGCGATGAGGGCGCAGCCCAGTTGTGCGTTCACCACGTCGAGCAGGGCGCGCAGCATCGGCGCAAAGGTGAGCGGCCCGTAGAGGTCGCCGTTCAATGGATTGACTACACCGTTGGCGGGATCATCGACGAGCAGAGCGCCTTGCAATGGCTGTCCAACAGCAACGCCGACCGCGCCCGCTGCAACCGCTCGTTCAGCCAGAACGACCGCGTTGTCGAGCGGCAGCTTCACCCAGATCGGCGCTTCGATATTTTGTTGCAGCGCGCGCACGCCCTCGCTGACCTGCGCAGCAGTGGCAGCGCGCGGCGGTTTCCATTCCACGGCAGCCACGGCTGGCGTCTGCACGATGCACTTTGCAGCTTTGACCAGATCGGCGGGGACGGCGTCGACCAACTGTACGATCACCGGGCAATTGAGCCGCGTCCATGTTGCAGCGAATCGCTCCATAGCGCGGCGTGCGCTGCGACTGAAAGACGAGTGCGCCGCCAGTACGCCGCCGTCTAGTTCGACAACACTGACCGCTCCACTGTAGCCGCGTCCCGACATGCTGACCGGCCCAACCACCACGCCGCCAATGTGCGTAAGGTCAAGACCGTGCGGCAAAGAGTCGGCAAAACCAACTGCGACGGGCGACAATAACAATGGACTGTGCACGATCAAGCCGTGTTTGTGGTTCGGCGCCAGGTCAATATCCGCCACAACGATCTCTCACTCTCTGTTCACAGGCAGGACTGCGACCTCGGTGGCGTCGCGGTTGCCGATCAGCACTGCACCCTCGAACTCCTGAATCACAGCCGTGAAGTCGACCGGCATTGGGTCAACGGCAAAACCGATCCGCTCCCATCGTTGTTCCGCCGCCCATAACGGCGCAAAGCGTTCCACTGGAAGATAACGACCTTCCGGCGGCTGCGGCAGATCGTCGGGCAGGTCGCCTTCCGGCAGCAACGGCTGGCGCTCCCAAACGCCGGCCGCCAGATAGACAATGTAGAGTTCAGGGACATCGTTGAAGCCGACCATGTAGCCTCGCTCAAAGGGCGTCATCTGCGCCGGGCCAATCAACGCCTCGCCCACAGGACAGCCGATTGTAGCGCGCTGATCGGTGGTAAGATTCTCGACATAGCGTTGCAGCGTTTCGTCGATCAGCGGTGTGCAGACGACAAGCGTCGCTTCGATATCAGGCGTTGCCGTCGGTGCTTCGGTTGGCGTTTCAGTGGGTGGCGGCGTTGATGTATCCGACGGCGCAGCAGTTGCCGTCGGCGGGGCGCTGGGAGCGGTCTCAGCGGGTGTAGGCGTGGCGCCAGGCGTCACAAGATTCGTGGTGTGCGTCGCCAACGCAACAACGCCCACGTCATCGCTCAACGGTGCAGCTTCTTCCTCGTCGGGCGGCGTTGTTGTCGTAGTGGATGGATCGACAGTGGCGGTATTGACAGTGGCGGTATTGACAGTGGCAGCATCGGCGGTGACAGCATCGACGGTGGCTGTATCGAAGGTGGCTGTATCGAAGGTGGCAGTATCGACGACGGGCGGCAGCAGCGGCGCAGTCCGCAGCAAACGCGGAGTCTGCATCCCAAGTACAATGCCGATTCCCATGATTGCCGCTCCACCGACAATGGTCAGCAGCACACTCCGCCAGGTGGGACGACCATTGGTGCGACCGGGCGGGGCAAGTTTTGCCGCGGTGGAGGGTGCAACGACCTGTGATTCAGCCAACAGCGGCATGGCCGTCTGCGTAGCAGAAGTCGAGCTGCTGGCGGCAGAGCGCAACAACGGATTGACGCCGCGCCCTGCTGTTCCCGGCGCTGGCACCAACACAGTAGTCGAAGATGTCTCTGCGGAGGTGTTAGCGACGGGCAGCGCCATCATCGTCAGGGTGGCGGTCGTCTCGCGAACTGATTCGTCACTGCGTCGCGGAGTGCGACCGGCTGCCAGCGCCAATGCATCCGCCAGTTCGTCGGCAGTGGCGTAGCGATCCTCCGGGCGCTTCGCCAGGCTGCGCTGAAAGACCTCCACCATCAGTGGCGAAAGCTGGCGATAGGTGTTTTCGTCGATAGTGAGCGGCTCGTAGACATGTGCGTGCAGAATCTGCGTCGTCGTGCCGGTGAAGGGCAGACGCCCGGCGACGCAACGATAGAGCACTGCGCCAAGCGCGTAGATGTCGGCGCGACCATCGATCTCACGGCTGCCCGCGCATTGCTCCGGCGCCATATAGGCGGGCGTGCCGACTGTACGCCCCATGTTGGTCAGCTCGGGCGCATCGAGCGCACGGGCGATGCCAAAGTCGGTCAGCAGCGGCACTACCGGATGTTCGAGCGCCTCAAGTTGCACGCTATTGGGTGCACCCGGGCTGACCGGACGCAGCAGGATATTGCCGGGTTTGACGTCGCGGTGTACGACGTTGTGGCGGTGCGCAACCGCCAACGCCCGCGCAATTGGTTCGAGCAAATTAGCGGATTCTTCGGGGCGCAACCGCCCACGTTGACGCAGAAGATCGGCCAGGCTTTCGCCTTCCACCAGTTCCATGGCGATATAGGCAACCTCGCCATGTGGCGCCGTGCCGATCTGCAAGATGCGCACAATGTGCGGATGGCGGAGGCTACCGGCCGTCATCGCCTCATTACGGAAGCGGGTGTACGCTTTGTCATCGGCGCCGGGCAACAGCAGCTTGAGCGCCACAGTCTGCCCCTGCACCTGGTCGTAGGCGCGATAAACGGTCGCCACCCCGCCGCTGCCCAGTTGCTGGCCGATCAGATAACGACCGATCTGCTTGCCAGTCAAATTGGTCAAGCCAACGCCCGGAGCGACGTCCCCTTCTCGCTCTGCACTGCCGCCTAACGTGTCCACTGTACTGAGTGCTCCAGCCAGTTGGTCAAGACGCCGTTGATATCGAGCAGAGCCACCACCGGACCACCGTCGATCGGTGTGACGTAAAAACGCCACACACCGTCGCGATCGCTAGCAAAGATGACCAGCTTGCTATCCGGGCTGATCGCTGGCAGCCCATCTTGCGCCGGCTCATTGGTAAGCTGCACCAATGAACCGTCGCGCAGCGAAAGGCGGTAGATATCCATATCGCCATCGCGCGTACTCATGAAGACGATTTTCTCGCCATCGGGCGACCAAACCGGGCGCGTATCGTTGCCGTTGTCGGTCAGCCGCAGCCGGTTGCCGCCGTCGACGTTCATCAGATATAGCCCCGGATTCTCGCCGCGCTCATCAAAACCATTGAACAAAATGCGTGAGCCGCCCGGCTCCCACACAGGGTCTTTGCCAAGACCGAGATCGACCTCGACGCCAGTATTGAGATTGCGCACATAGATACGCGATCTCCCGGCGCCGCTGCGCGTGCTGCTGTAGACGATCATCGAGGCGTCGGGCGACCACGAAGGCGGCGCATCGCGTGCATCTTCGACGGCGTCGGTCACGCGGCGCGCCCGTATATCTGGACTTGCGGCAACGGCGGCGTCGAAGAGAGCGATGCCCGGCTCGGCAGGAAAAGTGCTGTGAAAGGCAAGTAGCGCACTGCGGATCGACGCGCCGACTTGCGCGCCGTCGGCGATCAGCAGGTTCGAGGCGCCGCCGATACGCGCAGGGGCGACGTAGATATTGTAGCGTTCGCCTTCCTGCGTCGAGTACAGGATTCTGCCTGCAGCAGCGCCTAGCGATTGTTCGATGGCGACCAACGCGCGTGCACGTGTGCATTCGTCGCGAAACTGAGCCAGCGGCATCTCGGCTGCGCCATCGGGCAAGATAGCAAGCGCTGCGGTCAACTGGTTCACTGCGCCACAGAAGCGCTTTGCGTTGGCAAGTCGCCCTGCATAATCGGTCAGCGCGCTCCATAAATTCTGTCGAGCCTGGAGATCGTCTTCGCCGGTGGGCGTCGTCAGCAGCACGGATAGCGCGCTCTGGATACGCGCCACCGATTCATCGTCAGGTCGCAACGCCAGCGCCTGGTCAAGCTCTCTGGCTGCAGCAGCGAAGTTCGCTGTGGCAAGATACTCAACGGCCACTTCGACGCGGCTCTCGAAAAGCCGCGCAATCAACGCCTCGCGCTCGTACTCCGGGTTGATGCGCCAGACAAGCGTGTAGAGATCGACGGCGACGCGCCAATCTTCAGCGGCAAATGCCTCCTCGGCCTCACGCCAATAGCTCTGGATATCGCCGGCGGGCGTCGGAAGCGGCGTCTCGACTGGCGGCGGGGTGGCTGCAGCATCTATTGTCGCGGCTGTGACAGGTGCGGTTGTCGTTGCGATCACATCCGCGGGCAGCGTCGTCAGATCGGGTGTATCGGCAGGCGTTGCTGCAACAGCGTTCGTCGATCCATCTGTGGTAGGAGCCGGCGATGCAATTGCAACTGCGCCTGGCGTCGGTGCGTTGGTGCGGTCCGAGAAGAGGTCGTCAGGCAGGAGGTTGAGCGCAGCCCAGCCCGCGCCAAAGACAAAGATCGCAGCCAACGCAACGCCAAGCACAGCGCCCACCCAACGCCGCCGCGTTCCTGGCGTGCGCGTTGGAGCGGGCGCCGGTCGCACTACTGGGGCATCCACTTCGATTGCCTGCATCGATGCTGACTCCATTGCGCGTGGCTGCACGCCGGGTACAAGCACCTGCACCGTTGTTGGCGCCTGCACTGCTTGCAGCGCGGGCATCGTGGCGGTGGCGTCAATGGGGGCGTCTTCGTCTGCGACTGGAGATGGCAGCAGGGCAAGTTGCTCCAGCGCATCAGCCATTGTCGCGCCAGAAGAGTAGCGGGCGGCTGGCTCTTTGGCAAGCGAACGGCGCAGAATATCGACTGCCGCTGGCGGCAGCACCATCAGCACGTTCTCGGGAATCGTCAACGCCTCGTAAACATGCGCGTGCAGAATCTGCGTGGTCGATCCTGAAAACGGCGGACGCCCCACCAGACAGCGATAAAAGACTGCACCCAGCGAGTAGAGGTCCGAACGGCCATCGAGTTCATGGCTGTCGGCGCATTGTTCGGGTGACATATACGTCGGCGTGCCGATCGTGCGTCCGACGCCGGTCAGCTCGGGCGAATCGAGCGCACGCGCAATGCCGAAATCGCTCAATAGCGGAATGACCGGCCTGCCCAGCGCCTCGACGCGCACAGCGCCTGCAACGCCAGCTTCCACCGGGCGGAGCAGAACATTGCTCGGCTTGACGTCGCGATGGATCACGCCTTGTACGTGGGCGTAAGCGAGCGCCCGTGCAATCGGCGCCAGAAGCGCCGCCGCCTCACGCACGCCAAGCCGCTCGCGCAACTCGATCACCTCGTTGAGACCTGGCCCTTCGACCAGCGTCATCACCAGGTACGTGATCCCGCTGTACGATTCGTGTCCTTCGTCCAGGATCGGCACGATATTGGGATGGGTGAGGCGACGATGGGTGCGAGCCTCCTGGCGGAAGCGCTCGCGAACGATGTCGTCGGCGTCGGGCAACAGCACCTTAATCGCAACCGATTGACCGTTCTCGCTATCCACGCCACGGTAGACTGCGGCCATCACACCGCCGCCTAGCCGCTCGGTCAGGCGATAACGCCCAAGCTGGTAGCCGACGAGAATGCCGCGCGAAGGCTCGCCCGCAGAGTGCAATGCGGATGCTACAGTTTCGGATGGCGTCGATGACCGTTCGGCTGGCGGCATATCCGGAAAATTCGTGTCAGGATTTAGCTTAAATCTTTGCAGCTCTCCCTGGATGCTGCTATAGTTTCAACGATTGAAGACGCACACAAGTTCGTCGTCGAAGCGAGTATAGCACAGCCAATAACAGCGTAGCCAAAGGAGCGCAGCGTGAGCAGGTTTGGTCGGCTGGTTTGTCTAAATGGACCGCAGGCCGGTCAGGAGATTGAGCTAAATCAAGAAGTGACGACAGTCGGACGTGCGCCCGATGCTGGCGTGCGGCTCGAAGACCAGTTTGCTTCGCGGCGTCACGCCGAAATCCTGCGCCTGGAAAACGGCTATCAGGTGCGCGATCTGCAAAGCAAAAATGGCGTGATCGTCGATGGGCAGCGGCTCGCGCCTGGCGGCTCCGCCTGGCTTTCAGAAGGAGTCGAAGTGCAGTTCGCCTCGACGCGTTATCGCTTCTATGACCCGGCGGCCACCGTGACCGCGCCCTCGTTGATTGCGGTGAGCGAACAGCCTGGGCTGCGCGTCGACATCACGACGCGCCAGGTGTATGTCGATGGTCGCCCACTGGATCCGCCGCTCAGCGTCAAACAGTTCGACCTGCTCTGGTTTCTCTACCAGAACCGCGGGCGCGTCGTCAGCAAAGATGAGATTGCGCAGGCTGTCTGGCCTGAAGCACAGGGCGATGTCTACGACGCCAACATCGACCGCATGATCAGTCGTGTGCGTAGCCGCATCGAGCCGGACCGCGACGACGACCCACGCTTCATCTTCACTGTCCGTGGCTATGGGTATAAATTGGAAGCGTAACAAACGTAGGCAAACAGTCCGACTTGAGTCCTAATTTTTTCAAGTTTTCCTAATCTTTCACTGTTATCATGGTCTTTGAATTGCGTATTCTGCGCAGTCAAAAGGAAAGGAAAGACCATGACGTACAGTGTCAACACGGCCAATCCAACGTTTTACGCAATATCACCCTATGCGGCTGGCGCAACGACCATTCCCTGGGAAACGGCCCAAGGTCAGCGCCTTTCAGCTCTTGACAAAGACATCCAGGCCGCGCGTCTCGGCGACGAACGCGCTTTTGGCAGCCTGATCGATCTATATCGTACAACCGCGGAACGCGTCGCCCAACAGATTTTACACACCGAAGAAGCCGCCGCCGACGCCGTTCAGGAGGCGATGATCAAGGCGCACCGTGCAATGGAGCGCTTTCAAGAAGGCAACTTCCGCTCCTGGTTTCTGCGCATTGTCACCAACACCTGTTACGACCATCTGCGCCGCCAACGCCGCCGCGCTGCGGTAAGTCTGGACGAGCTGACCGAACAAGCCGGCATCGACTATCTGCCAGCCGACGATTATGTCGCCGAGGACCCGGAGACGCTCTTTCTGCAAAATGAAGGCATGCGGTTGCTGCTGTCGGCTATCGACGCCCTGCCCGAATATCATCGCAGCGTCGTCATGCTTGTCGATGTGCATGGCTACGATTATGCCGAAGCCGCCGAGATGTTGGGTCTGCCGCTAGGCACGGTCAAATCGCGGTTAAGCCGCGCCCGCTCTACATTGCGCGACCATCTGGTGAAGTCAGGCGTCGTAGGCGCGCCGATGTAAGCTGGCTCACCGCACAGCCTGGCAACAACGGTTCTGCGCAATCAGTAATCAATATTGAAGGCATCTCTTGAGGACGGTCACTCGGCCTTGAGCTGTGCTGCGCGTTTGGCGCGTTGGAGGTTCTTCGACGTACACGATTGGGCCCAGACGCCAGTCAACTGATTTTTGGGGTCGTTGACCGGGTATCCTTCGATAATCGCCTCATCCGTCGGGTCTTCCTTGAGCGCCGCTTCAACCTTTTCCCATTGTTTATTGGCGACAAAGACAGCGATGGCCGCTTTGCTGGTGTCCGGCACCGGCGGCAGCCCTTTGGGCATAGCGGGCGGCGCTTTTTGTCCCAAGACGACGAGTGTGCAGGTGTCCAGCTTCTTGATCTGTTTCGGTCGACCGATAATTGTCGTTTTCATGACAGCAATCCCCCGTTTTTGCGGATCGATGCTCAATATGGCTCGCAGCAGGGCGACGGCCTGTTCCAATGTAGGAGGCTGAGCTTTGGGCGGCGCCGGTGGCTTTGGCGGCGTTGACTGCGTAGCCGGTTTTGGTTGCTTTTTGATGTTGAGCGGGTTGGGCGGCAAGCCAAATACTTTGCGCCGCTGGCGTGCGGTCATCTGTTCGCGCGCCAACAAAAAGAAGACGCCGCCCGAAGTGCGCCGCCGATCGCCCTGTTTGGTCATCATGCCGCCGGCCGCCTCGATCGCTTGCGTGCGCTGAAAGATCGTCTCCACTGCCTCCATGCCAAGCATAGCAGCCACAGAGCGGATCAACCAGATATTTGGCTCTTGCAATTCCGTTGCGATCACGCGGATGCGCGGCATATCAACAGGGTGGACGTTGGGGTCCAGCGTCTCAACTGACGATATTTCCGAGTTCACGGCTTCATCCAGGTGGCGATCCTCTACACCTTCATTCATACGAACATCTCAACTCATGCTGTTCCTGGCGGCCCACTGCACTCCTGATGCGACAACTCGCCATCTGTGTTGTCTATTGGAGTCTATCAGGCGCATGGGATGACTGTCAATTGAGTAAAATGCAAAGCATCCAGCTCCAGTTGTCGCTTTCTTCTTATTTTTGGTATACTATTGTTAGCGGCTTATGTCTCCCAAAGATGGGTGCGAGGTGCAAACTGCCGCTCTACGCCTACCTTCCAGGTGGTTATGGCGACCGACCGAGTGCGCGGCAAACTCGCTTACGTAGACAACAAAGTTAAGCTCCCACGCCGCATTTTCGATTCCCAAGAAGGATGTTGTCACGCTACATTGCATTGCACGGCTGCGCATGGTGCAGACTGTGCGGCTTCAGAATGGATTGCGTTGACGCGTACGAGTAAAGAGATTTGAACACACGAAAGGAATTTTCACCCGATGCGTGGCCAAGACTCCACACTTACCCCGATCAACCCACAAACCGTTAACGCCATTAGCTGGCATTCACAACCGGTTGAAGAAGTATACGTTCAGCTTCAGACGAATCTGGATGGTCTGGATCAGGGCGAAGCCGCAGCGCGCTTGCAACAGTTTGGGCCGAATACGCTGCCGGCGCCGAAGCCGCCAGCGTTGTGGCAGGTGATCCTGCACCAGTTCGCCAGCCCTTTGATCTATATCCTGCTGATCGCAGGGATCGTCTCTCTGTTGATAGGCGACTTCAAAGATGCTGTCTTCATTTTCGTCGTGTTGGTGCTCAATGCCACAATCGGCACGATTCAGGAATGGCGCGCCGAACAGCAGGCGCACGCACTCCAAAACGTGTTGAAGATTCAAGCCAACGTGCGCCGCGAAGGTCGCCAGATACAACTGCCCGCCGAAGAACTGGCGCCTGGCGACATCGTGTTGATCGAATCGGGGGATAAAGTCCCGGCCGACCTGCGTCTTGTACAGGTGAACAATCTGACCATCGACGAATCTTTCCTGACCGGTGAATCTGTGGCGGTGGAGAAAGAGGTGGCCGAAACCACCGAGGACACCCCAGTCAGTGACCGCCACAATATGGCTTATGCTGGCTCGACCACGATAACCGGCCGCGGCGTCGGCGTCGTGGTCGCCACCGGTGTGCAGACAGAGGTGGGAAAAATTGCCAGATCGGTCACGGAGACCGAATCCGCCAAGCCGCCTCTACTCATTCGTATGGATCGGTTTGCGCGGCAGGTCAGCTTCGTGATTTTAGGCGCTTCAGGGCTACTGGGATTGCTGATGTTGAGCCGCAACGAACCGTTTGGCGAGGTTTTCTTTCTGGTCATCGCGTTGGCCGTGGCGTCGATCCCTGAAGGGTTGCCTGTCGCCTTGACCGTTGCGCTGTCGCTCTCAGCCTCGCGCATGGCGGAGCGCAATGTCATCGTGCGCAAGCTGGCCGCAGTCGAAAGTCTCGGCAGTTGCACCACAATCGCCAGCGACAAGACAGGTACGCTGACGGTCAACCAGCAGACAGTCAAAAAGATTGTGACGCCCGACGGCGAAGCGCTGGCTGTGAGCGGGCAGGGGTACAACGATCAAGGGGAGGTGCGCACAGATCGCAACAAACCTCCCGGCGACAAGCTGCGTCAGCGTCTTGATGCGCTGGTGATGGCGAGCGTCATCTGCAACGAGGCAACATTGAGTCCAGAAGACGGCGACTGGCGCCATACGGGCGACGCCATGGATGTCGCCCTGCTCGCGCTGGCATACAAATACGGGTGCAATCCAGAGGATCTGCGTGAAGATGCACGCATCGTGGGCGCCATTCCCTTTGAATCAGAGCGACGCTACGCTGCGACAGCCTATGTCTACGACTCAAAAGCACATGTAGCTGTCAAGGGAGCAGTGGAGGCGCTCCTTCCCTTCTGCACGACGATGCGAACTGCAACTGACGACGAGCCGCTCGACGAGGAGCAGATTCATCAACAGGCTCACGCGCTTGCCGAAGACGGCTATCGTGTACTGGCTGTGGCTTCGGGCGCACTGGATGCTGTTGAAGAAAACCAGCTCGAAGAAGACGATTTGCGCGGACTCACCCTGCTGGGTCTGGTGGGCTTCATCGATCCATTGCGTCCTGAGGTGAAGAAGGCGGTCAAGGGTGCACAGGACGCAGGAGTGCGAGTCATCATGATTACCGGCGATCATCCGACGACAGCGCTGGCGATTGCACGTGAGTTAGACATTGCACAAGATGCGAAGCAGGTGGTCACTGGCAAAGATCTCGATCAGATCGACGCCTATGGGACGCCCAGATTCCAGGAAGCCATCAAAGATGTGTTAGTCTTTGCGCGCGTGACGCCGCAGCAAAAGCTGCACATCGTGGATGCGCTGGTCAAAATGGGTGAATTTGTCGCTGTCACTGGCGACGGCGTCAACGATGCGCCGGCTTTACGCGTCGCCCACATTGGCGTGGCAATGGGATCCGGCACCGATATTGCCAAGGAGACGGCGCTGATCACCATTGTCGATGACAACTTCGCTTCGATCGTGGCCGGGATCGAGGAAGGACGCTTCGCCTACGCCAACGTGCGCAAGGTGACGCTCTTTTTGATCTCCACCGGCGCTGCCCAGGTGCTTCTGATCGGCGCCATCGTACTTCTCGGCTCACCGGTGCCTTTGCTGCCTGCACAGATCCTATGGCTCAATCTGGTGACGAACGGCATTCAGGATGTGGCGCTGGCATTCGAGGCTGGCGAAAAAGGTGTGATGAAACAACCGCCGCGTCGCCCGTCCGAGGAAATCATCAACCGGAAGATGCTCGAACAGGTGCTGGTCAGCAGCATCACCATGAGCGTCACCTGTTTCATCGCCTGGCTTGTCATGCTGAACATGGGCATGGGTATGGAAACCATTCGCTATCACCTGCTGACATTGCTGGTGCTGATGCAGTTCTACTACGTGCTGAGCTGCCGCTCCGAAACAGCGTCGGCTTTCCGAGTGCCCCTGCGCAACAACCCTGTGCTGATTTTTGGCATGGCGGTCGCCTTCGTCATCTATGTGCTGGCGACCGAGCTGCCTTTCCTTCAGGAGCTGCTGCGCACAGAGTCGATGCCGTTGCAGACCTGGCTGCTCTTTGGCGTGACCGCCTCCGTCGTGATCATTGCGATGGAGACCTATAAATGGATTCAAAATCGAAGGGCGCAGACAGCGTAAAACGGAGACGGAAATATGACGCAGCCGCAGGCGACGATCTTCTTCATTCTTGCCGCCATGATGGCGCTCTTTCTGTGGGGACGCTGGCGTCATGATGTAGTTGCGCTTGGCGCATTGCTGGCCTGCGTCTTCGCTGGTCTGGTTCCCGCCGAAGAAGCCTTCGCTGGCTTCGGTCACCCCGCCGTCATCACGGTGGCGTGTGTGCTGATCCTGAGCCAGGGCTTGCAGCGTTCGGGCGCAATCGACGCGCTGACAAAATGGATTGTCCCTGCATCGGCCGGGCCGTTGGTGACGCTGACTGCACTGACCGCGCTGGCCGCCGTACTCTCTGGTTTCATGAACAACATCGGCGCGTTGGCGTTGTTGATGCCCATCGGCATTCAAGTCGCTGCACGGCAAAAGTTGCCGCCCGGACGCGTCCTGATGCCGCTGGCTTTTGGGTCGATCTTGGGCGGCATGACAACGCTGATCGGTACGCCGCCCAACCTGATCGTCTCCGGGTTCCGCGCCCAGGCAGTGGGCAGTAGCTTCGCCATGTTCGACTTTACGCCGGTAGGTCTGGCAGTGGCGGGCGCGGGGATTGTCTTCATCGCGCTGGTCGGCTGGAGATTGGTTCCCTCCCGTGAGCGCGCTGGCGCCGAGGGCTTCGAGACCGGCGTTTATCTCACCGAGGCGCGTGTGCCGGACAAGAGCAAGATCGTCGGCAAAACGCTGGTCGAGATCGGGGATGCGCTGAGCAAAGCCGACGCTCAGGTGATCGCGCTGGTTCGCAACGATGTAAAGATTCCTGCGCCGAACCCACGGCGCAAGCTGCTGGCGGGCGACATCCTGCTCATCGAAGCCGAGCCGGAAGGGCTGGGTGATGTGCTTTCCACCCTTGAATTGAAGTTGGAAGAGGACAAGAAGAAAGAACTTCGGGAAGAGAACGACAAAGATGACTCAAAGCAGTCAATCCGCTCCGATGAAATCGTGCTGAGCGAACTGACGATTTTGCCCAATTCGCGGCTGGAGGGGCGCTCCGCCTCTGACGTTCGCTTGCGCACGCATTACGGCATCAACCTGCTGGCGGTCTCACGGCAAGGGCGACGTTCAACGGCGCGGCTGCGCTCGATGCTGCTCCGTGCAGGCGACGTGCTGCTCGTTCAGGGCGCCCCAACCAACATCGCCCAATTTGCTGCAGAGACAGGCTGTGTGCCATTGGCGGAGCGCGAGCTGCGCCTGCCCAACAAGCGTCAGGCCATCATTGCCACCACGATCATGGCGCTTGCTGTGCTGGGTGCAGCATTTGGTCTGGCGCCGGCGGCAGTCGCCTTCGCCGCCGGCGTGTTGGCGACGATGTTATTGGGCGTGATCCCGCTGCGTCGCATCTACGACGCCATCGACCTGCCAGTGATTGTGCTGCTGGCTGCGCTGTTGCCGGTGGCCAGCGCCCTGGCAGCCACCGGCGCCGCTGACCTGGTCGCACAGATATTGATGACGAACGTCGCTCAAGGATCGCCTGTGATCGCGCTCACGTTGATCTTGATCGTGACAATGATTCTTTCAGATTTCATGAACAACGCGGCGACGGCTGCCGTCATGTGTCCGGTGGCGATCGGCGCTGCGCTACAACTGGGAGTCAGCGCCGATCCATTCTTGATGGCGGTTGCCGTAGGCGCGTCGTGTGCATTCTTGACGCCGATCGGCCATCAGAACAATACGCTGATCTTAGGCCCCGGCGGCTTCCGTTTTGGCGACTACTGGCAGCTCGGTCTTCCACTCGAGGTCATCGTCACCATCGTCGGCGTGCCGATGATTCTGTGGGTTTGGCCCTTGTAGCGGAAAAGTACAGTTCCCTGTGGGCTACAAGCCAGCCAAATAGGGCGGCATAAATGGCGTTGCTCCGGGCAAATCGGGCGCAGAGGCTGCAGCCATCATGGGCGCCATCGGCGCCGGCGCAGCCAGATAGTTCTTTGCTGCCGCATAGCCCAACGCCACCATCTGCTTCGTATAACTGAAATCGAAAAATGACAGGTTCTTGTCGACGCGCACTGGGATATGATGCATGTCCACCGTGTCGTCGGCTTTGGCGCGAGCGATGTCTTGAATAATGTTCTGCGAGAGCATCACCGACAGCGTGCGCATCAGCACTTCAAGCACGCCTTGCGCTGGCGCCAAAATCTCCTCGTTGTAGCCAGCGTTGATCACATAGAGCGTGGTCGCGCCGCGGTCGATGGCGACGCTCACCGGCACATTGGCGACGACTCCGCCATCGACCAGTTGGGCGCCCGAATAATCGACCGGCGGGTGGATGGCGGGAATCGTGGCGCTGGCGGTGACGGCGTCGAGCAGCGGCGCATCGGCCTTGTCGCCAAAAACATAGATCCGGTTGGTGCGCAGGTCTGTAGCGGTCGTGTAGAGCGTGGTCTTGCACTGACCAAAGGTCGTCACGCCGGACGGCATGGCGCGCGCCAGCAGTTTGCGCATCCCGCCGCTCGTGAAGAGGCTGTTGGCTTTGCTCTTCAGCCGCCACAAAATTTCTAAAATACCTTCCGGGTAAACTTCATCCGCTTTTGCAGATGCCCACAGCCTCTCCATCTGCTCGGTGACGGCGATGGATGGTCCGTGTGCAGCCAACACGCCGCCGTTGAGCGCGCCCGCCGAAGTGCCGACGATCATATCGGGCGCAATACCAGCCTCCAACAGGGCGCGCACTGCGCCGACCTGGAGCGGTCCACGGTTGCCCGCGCCGCTCAATACGAATGCAATCATGTCTCCTCCTTTGAATACGCTCTGCCGATTACTCTTTGCCTTCGACTTGATACGCTGCGTTTGACTCTCTCACGATAGGCAATTCATCTAGCCACGACAGGCTCGGACCAATGACCAGCTCCTTCATTGTGGCGTGATGTGTGTTTTTCATCGGAATCCAACGCATCTGGAAGTGATGAAGCCTCTGTCCGCCACCTGACTCAGATTCAGCAGCCTTTTAGCAATTGTCTCTGGATACCAGCGCCAGCCGATGCCTTTGCCGTTTTCGCCGTAGCGGATGAAACTCGACCCTTCTGCGAGGATGCCGCCGTGCTCAAGTAATAGCGACCAGCAGTTCTGAAGCCGAACACCTCTGCCAACGGCTGTCTGCTGTGCATCATAGATATCCTGATTTGATCGTGTAATGAGCAATGGCGCGTCCGCCTAGCGACTAGAGAATCACGATTGGATTGGGTCTTGATGATCCGATTCACGATTCGTGCCAGCCACCACGACGATAAATTCACCTTTAAGCTTACCTTGTTGGCGCACAAAAGACAATAGGGAAGATAGCATCCCCCGTTCGACGCGTTCGTAGAGCTTGGTGAGGTCGTTCGCCAGCGCAGCGGGGCGGTCACCATAGACGGCCAGCGCATCCTCTAGAAAAGCGGCCAGGCGGAAAGGGCTTTCGTAGAAGATCAGCGTATGTGGAGAGTCTTTGTCAACGGTGAGGAAGCGACGGCGCTGCCCGCTCTTGCGCGGAGGGAAGCCGCGAAATGTGAAACTATGCAACGGCAGCCCGGAGAGCACGACCGCCATGATCAGCCCGGCCGGGCCGGGGATCATTGTGACCGGCACACCCTCATCGATGGCGCGGCGCACGAGCGAATAGCCAGGGTCAGAGACGCCCGGCGTGCCGGCGTCCGTCACCAGCGCCACCGATGCGCCTTCCTTCAACAGCCCGACGATGCGTTCGCCGGCGCGTTGTTCGTTGTGTTCGTGAAAAGCAATCTGCGGCTTGTGGATGTCGTAGTGTTTGAGCAGCACGCCGGTCGTGCGCGTGTCTTCGCTGGCGATATAGTCGACGGCGCGCAATGTCTCCAATGCACGCAACGTTATGTCGCCGAGATTGCCGATAGGTGTTGCGACAAGATAGAGCGTTGCGTAACTCATAGAAGCAGTCGCGCCGGCTCTTCAAGCAGCCGTTTGAATTCCGCCAGAAACGCCGCCGCCGTCGCACCATCGACGGCGCGATGATCGGCGGAGAGCGTAACCTGCAATCGCCGCTTCGGTTCAAAGGCGACGCCGTTCCACACCGGCTGCGTCTGCGCCCGCCCCACCGCCAGGATCGCCACCTCCGGCGGGTTGATGATGGCGGTGAAGTGATCGACCGGATACATGCCCAGATTTGAAATCGTAAAGGTGCCGCCGCGCACCTCATCCGGCGTAAGCTCACCGGCGCGGGCGCGGGTGGACAGGTCGCTGATACGCGCCGCCAGCGCCGTCAAACCCAGTCCACCCGCATGTTGCACGACCGGTGCGAGCAGACCATCGTTCACTGCAACTGCAATGCCAAGATGCACATCCGAATGTTGCGTATAGAGCAGTTGGTCGTCATCTACCTGCAGCCAGGCGTTGAGGCGCGGGTGACGCTGCAACGCCGTCGCCACGGCGCGTGCGATCCATACTGTCAGGGTGAGACGTCCACCGCCAGCCTCGACTTCGCCTGCCAGATCCGCCGTCAGCGCGTCAACACGCGTCAGGTCAATGGAGGTCGTAAAAAAGATGTGCGGTGCGTTCCGCCAGCTTTGGCTGAGGCGGCTGGCAATCGTGCGCCGCCTGCCGCGCAACGGTTCGCCCGTCGGCGTCGTCTCCTGCACTGCTGGCTGGACTTCGGTCATTGCAGACGCCGTGCGTTGTCCCTCTCCCCTTGTTCCTTGCTCCACATCCACAGCTTGAATGCGCCCCTGCGGCCCACTGCCGGAAATGAGAGCCAGATCGATGTTGTGCTCGCGCGCTAGCCGGCGCGCTGCAGGCGTAGCGCGCAGAGGCTGGGTTTCTTGAAGAAACTCGACTTCTTTCGCCTCTGCCAACGCGTTGGCGACATCGCTCTTCGTGATGCGTCCTGACGGGCCACTGCCGACGACCTGCGTCAGATCGACGCCGACGGCCGCAGCCATGCGCTGCGCCACCGGGCTGATGCGCACTTCGGCGGGCGCAATTGGCGATGTGTTGACTGCGGGAGCAGCAGGTGCAGCGACAGACGCCGATGCTTCACCCGAGGCGGCCGCATCTATCACGTCTTGCTGTTCCCTGGATGGAAGTGCAGCGACAGGCGCCGATGCTTCACCCGAGGCGGCGATCATGGCGATCACCGTCGTCACCGGCACGGTGGCGTCAGCGCCGTAACGCACATCGGTCAGCACACCGCTGGCTGGCGCCTCCACTTCCATGTCGATCTTGTCGGTCTGCACTTCCAGAATCGTCTCGCCCTTTTCGACCCACTCGCCCGCTTGTTTGAGCCAGCGAATGATGGTTCCCTCTTCTTGCGCCATACCGAACTTGGGCATGATCACCGGCGTCGCCATCTGCTCTCACCTCGCCTCTCTGACCAGACGCCGCGCAGCGGCGACAATGTCGTCGACCTGCGGCGTCATGCGCCGCTCCAGCTCTCGGTTGTAGGGCACGGGAATGTCCAGTCCAGCCAGACGACGGATCGGTGCGTCAAGATAGTCGAACGCCTCCGACTCGGCGATCACAGCAGCCAGCTCACCGCCGAAGCCGCCCGTTTTGCACGCTTCATGCACGATCAGCACACGCCCGGTCTTGCACACCGAGCGCACGATCGGCTCCGCGTCGAGCGGTTTGAGGGTGCGCGGGTCGACAACCTCAACCTCGATGCCCTCTTCAGCCAGCCTGACCGCAGCCTCGAGCACACGCACCACCATCAGCGATGTGGCAACGATGGTGAGGTCGCGCCCGCTGCGTTTGATCTCGCTCTGGCTGAGCGGCGTGGTGTAATAGCCTTCAGGCACGACGCCTTTGGTGCGATAGAGCAGCTTGTGCTCGACAAAGATCACCGGGTTGGGGTCTTCGATCGAAGCCAGCAACAATCCTTTGGCGTCAGCGGGCGTGCTCGGCATCACGACCTTGAGACCCGGCACATGCACAAACCAATTTTCCAGACTTTCCGAATGTTGCGCTGCTGCGCCAGTGCCTGCGCCAGCCGGCGTGCGCACCACGAGGGGAACCTGCACTTTGCCTCCCAACATGAATCGCAGCTTGGCGGCTTGCAAGACAAGCTGCTCCATTGAAAGGGTGATGAAGTCCATGAACTGAATTTCGGCGACCGGCCGCATCCCTGTCAGCGCTGCGCCGGTGGCAACGCCGGCGATCGCCGCCTCGGAAATCGGCGTGTCGCGCACGCGCTCAGCTCCGTACTTTTGAAAGAGGCCGTCGGTGACGCCAAACGCACCGCCGTAGACGCCGACATCCTCGCCTACCACAAAGACGCGTTCGTCGCGCGCCATCGCCAGATCGATTGCCTCACGGATCGCTTCGGCGTAGGTCAGCTCGCGGCTCATGCGTAGACTCCTTCGAGGATCGTGGCCGGGTCTGGATCCGGACTGGTTTTGGCAAATTCAATTGCATCGATGATTTCCTGTTCCACACGCGCTTGCAATGTTGACAAGTCTTCTTCGGTTAGAATCGAGGCCTCGATCATTTTCTGCGCCAGCCGGGCGATTGGATCGCGCTCCTGCCATTGCTTGACCTCTTCTTTGGTGCGATAGCGCTGTTTATCGCTCTTGCTATGCCCCTTCCAACGATAGGTGCGTGCCTCGATCAATGTTGGACCGCCGCCCCTGCGCGCTCGTTCGACTGCCTCTGTGGTGGTGCGATACACGGCGAGCAGATCATTGCCATCGACAGTGACGCCTGGAATCCCGTAAGCGCAGGCGCGGTCGCTCAACCGCTCAATTTTACTGGCGCGTGTGATTGCCATCGACATCGCATATTGATTGTTCTCGCAAAAATAAACCACCGGCAGGCTCCAGATCGCCGCCATATTGAGACTTTCATGAAATGCGCCTTCATTGGCGGCGCCGTCTCCAAAAAAGACCAGCGCGACCCGATCCTGACGCTGCATCTGGATGCTTAACCCGACGCCCGCTGCCATCGGCACACCGCCAGCGACGATGCCGTTTGCACCTAAATTGCCGGTGGAAACATCTGCAATGTGCATCGAACCGCCGCGACCGCGACAATAGCCGGTCTCCTTGCCGAAGAACTCCGCCATCATCTGGTCGACGCGTGCACCTTTGGCGATGCAGTGGCCGTGACCGCGATGGGTGCTGAGGATGTAGTCGGTTGAGCGCAGCGCTGCACATGCGCCCACCGCCGCCCCTTCCTGCCCGATGGAAAGATGCATTGTTCCGTGAATCATGCCTTGTAAATACAATTGTTCGGCTGCTTCCTCAAAGGCGCGGATCAACATCATTTGGTGAAGCAAATCCTGCAAACGCGCTGGCGGTAAATCGGCGAATTGATCGTCCATGAGTTCTCCACTTTGAAAACAGAATCAGCGACCAAAGTGCTACAAACAAATCACGCAGACCTGCACAAATGTGCCATACCTGGTCAAATGTGTATTGTAGCAATCGGAGGTAATCCTGTCAATCAAGCGAGAGTCAAAGGGGTCCGCTTCACGCTTGAGGCATAGTAGGTCATCGCCCCGACTTGAATTGCACCAGCATGTCAGGGGACTTTTTGAGGTGTGAATGCCACTGCTTGCAAGCCGGGTAAATACAAACGCACATCGTCTAATATCGATGTGCGTTTGCCAAAACCTACGGATGATGTCCTATGAAAAACCGAGTTTGTTCAACGATCTTCGGGGTGAATCGATAAGCAAAACCTGGTTTTTCTATCGCAGATGTTTGGGATGGGTCTGAGGATAGCCGTTCAATTGACTCGAACTACCAACGAGCATCTACCAAGACACTGACTTCCGGCAGGGTGTCCGCCCAGATGCCGCCCTTCGGCAGGGTGTCCGCCCAGATGCCGCCCTTCGGCAGGCTGTCCGCCCAGATGCCGCCCTTCGGCAGGCTGTCCGCCCAGATGCCGCCCTTCGGCAGGTTGTCCGCCCAGATGCCGCCCTTCGGCAGGTTGTCCGCCCAGATGCCGCCCTTCGGCAGGGTGTCCGCCCAGATGCCGCC
>CALJMI010000035.1 GCA_937981885.1 uncultured Caldilinea sp. | reverse complement strand
CCGGCAGGTTACCGAGCATATGCCCGATCCGCTCTCGCCGCTCTTCGAAGATCTCTATCTGCGCGTAGGATTGGAGGAATCTCTCGACGCGTTTGTGGAACTGCTGGACAACTCAGCCAGCCTGGCCGAATTCATGGGGGAATTTATCACGCGCCCGTTCTTTGTGACCGTCAATGGCTATGCCTATTCGCGGGCTGGTATCGACTTCCGCTGGAAAATCATTCCTCTGACGCTGCGGATCATGGTCGAATCCATGCCGGAGCTATTCCGTCGCTGGCTGCCCTACTGGCGCGATGAGGCGCTGCCGCGCTACCAGGCGGCGATCGCACGGTGGCAGGCGAATGATTCTGCTACGGCTTCCGACGCAAGCTTGCTGGACGGCATCCAGGAGCTGGCGGTGGCCGATGCGCGCTACTGGTTTGCGGCGTCGATGCCGCTGGGCATGGCGAAGATGACCGACGACCTGCTCAACCGGTTTCTGATCTTCGTTCCCGGCGACCGTTCAGCGACGGGCGGGCGCCGTCTGACCAGCGCCCTGTTTTTGCGCGGCTTCCCATCGCCGGCGCTGGCCGCCGAGGCAGAGTTGGAAGCCATCGCGCAGCGCGTGCAGGACAACTCAGCGCTGCGCACAATGATCATCGCCACGCCTGCCCGGCGTCTGTTGGCGGCGCTGGCGACGCACCCTGACGGCCAAACGGTGTTGGACGACCTTCAACGCTATTTCGACCGCTACGGCCACCAAATCTACAACCTCGATTTTGTCGAGCCAACGTTGGCGGACGCGCCGCTGCCGGTATTGATCAGCCTGAAGTCTCTGGTGGAGAACCCGGAGTACGACGTCTATGCACGCCAGGCAGCGTTGATTCAGGCGCGCCAGGCTCAAGAAGCCGTGACGATACAGTCTCTCGACCCGCTGCGGCGCTGGTTGTTTCGGCGTATCCTCAGCTTGGCACAGCGGTATGCTCCATATCGTGAGGAGGCGCTCTTTTACGTCGGCGCGGCCTGGCCGACGCTGCGCCGGCTGGCGCTCGAATTGGGGCAGCGACTGGTCGACGCTGGTACGCTTGCGGCGCCTGACGACGTTTTTTTCTTGGTGCGCAGCGAATTGGAGCAGGCGAGCACGGCGCGGGCGGACGATGCGCCGCGACCTGAGCTAGGCGAGCTCGCGCACGCGCGCCGCAACCTGCGCGACGCGCGCAAGCGATTGATGCCGCCTACGTCGGTGCCGCCCGACTATCGTTACCGGCTTGGTCCGCTCAGTCTAGCGCTCTTCGAACCTCAAGCGTGGGGCAAGGCCGACGGCTCGGTTATGCAGGGCTTTGCGGTCAGCCCAGGGCGGGTCACTGCGCGGGCAAGCGTGATCCAATCGCCGGCGGACTTCGATAAGATGGGGCCGGGCGCGATCCTGGTCTGCCACACGACCACACCTGCCTGGACGCCTCTGCTGGCACAGGCGCGTGGGCTGGTCACGAACATTGGCGGTGTGCTGGCGCACGGTTCCATCGTTGCTCGCGAGTATGGTATTCCTGCAGTCATGGGCGTCAGCAACGCGACGCAGCGAATTGCCCACGGCCAGCAGATCACCGTGGACGGCGATGCTGGTACAGTGATACTTAGCTAGAGCCTGCTTGTGCCACTTTCGCCGCCAGCGCCTTGGCCGGCACGTGTGACCACGGTCAGCAGCTCAGGTCGTGGACGACGCCAACAGTGTAAGCGCACTCCGCAGCGTTGGCGATAGAACAATAGAGACTATCTCAGCGCTGACCGCTGGAACCGGCTGGCAAGCCATGAGGATCTTCAGGGAAGAGTGCGTTACGCCTCATCCATAGCAAAACTTGAGAAATGAGGGCAAGCACAGGAAGCTCGATCAGCGGACCGATGACCAGGGCAAGCGCAACGAGCGGTTCATTCGGAAAAGCAACAACGGCGATAGCCAGGGCAATGGGCGAATTCCTGGCTAACGTCGTATAACTCAAGGATACGAAGTTTGCAAAGTTGCTTTTGAGCCATTTGCTCACAACAACTGCAAGCGCCAGATTGCCACCAAAGAAGAGCAAGATTGGCAGCAAGAGTTGCAGCAATACCTGCGGTCTGTGCACAATTGTCTGCCCTTCTGAAGCAAAGACTGCCACAATCGCCAGTGCGAGCACAACGATCTGGGCTGGCTGGACCGAAGGCAGCACGCTTTGTTCGAGCCAGGAATCCGATCGATAGCGAACAAGCAGGTATCGCAGTACGTTTGCTAAAAAGAATGGGAGGAGCAAGACGAGGGCAATGCTTTCGAGAATGAGATTCAAGTCGAGTGGAAACACCGCGCCAGCGAACACCAGGAGATAGACGGGTAAAAGCAAGAGCTGCAGCACCAGGTTGACAGGCAGCAACGCCGTGCTCAATAGCAGATTGCCTTTGGAAATCCCCGTAAACACAAGATACCAATCGGTGCAGGGTGTCACCATCAGCATCAGGAACCCTACCCATAGTGCAGGTTGGTCACTCAGAAACAGCCAGCCCAGCAACCACGCAAAAAGCGGCGTCCATGCAAAGTTGATCATCAAACTGGCGATTGCGACATCACGAAACTGAAATGCGTTCTTGAAATTGCGCAGCGGGACGTGAAGAAATACACCCGTGAGCATGAGCATCAACAGGGGCAGAATAAAATTGGCGGCATTCTGCGCAACCACAGGAACTTGTCCTAGCGCAAGCCCGACAAAGACCGCGGTAAGGATGACGAATGATTGTGCTTTCTCCAGGAATGTCATGAGTACTCTGCTTCCTTAGGATTCACGATTGACAGGCTGGTGACGTGTGGGCTTACGCGGTTTGTCGAAGAAAAGCGTGACGACAGCCAGCGCCAGCGGCACGACTGCCAGGCCAAGCAACACAGGTCGGTAGCTGCCGACCAGATCGTGAACAATGCCAAAGGGCAGAGGACCCAGCGCTGAACCGGCGACCAGAATCGTCGTGCTGACGCCAGCAATTGCGCCGAGCGAGCGACGGCCAAAGTAATTTGCCCAGACCACGCCAGCCACGGTGCGCTGTAACCCAGACGTGGCGCCGAGCACGATGCCGTAGAGCGACGCGGTAAAGGCCGACGAGAGGGTCAGCGCCATCAGCAACGAGATTGCCTGTAACAGCAGGGCGGCGGACTGGACGAAACGCACCGGCGCCCGGTCGATCAAAATGCCGCTGCTCAGATTCACCAGTGCTGTGGTCAGCGCCACGGGCACAAAGACAGCGGCAGCCAGCCCGGCGTCCAGCCCATTGTCAGCGAAGATGCTGACGATGTGAAAAAAGAGACCGGTGGAGAGCATAGAGCCAGAGGCAAGACCGGCGCTGACAATCCAGAATACCGGCGTGCGCATCGCTTCGGCGGCAGTCCAGTTCTCCTCTTCGGTGATGAGTTTCTGCCGTGATGAGGAGGCGTTCAGCGGCGCCATCCCGTCCGGTCGCAGCCCATACACTTCGGGGCGGTCGCGGAAAAGGAGCCAGATAACCGGCAGCATCACAGCCAATACCAGCACGCCCATAATGACAAAGGTTTGCCGCCAGGTAAAGCTCTCCATCAGCGCATAGATCAGAAGCGGGAACCCGCCGAGGCCGAGCAGCGACATGAACAGGCCGGAAATGCCGAGCATAAATCCACGGCGGCGCACCCACCACTGGTTGATGACGTTCTGGCTGACCAGACTTAACCCGCCTTGCCCAAACATGCGGATGCCGATGAAGCCAATGCACAGCATGGCCGCATTGGCGACGGCGCCCATGAAGAAGCAGGAGAGTCCGAACGCCGCCGACACCAGCAACGCCATACGGCGCGGCCCATTGGCGTCGATCTGGCGGCCAATCCAGGGCAGGGCAAGGCTGCCGATCAACGTGGCGGCCATGTAGAGAGTGCTTACCAGCGTGCGGCTGATCTGCAATTGCTCGATCATCGGGTCGAGCAAAATGGAGACAGCATAGGTTTGACCCGGACTAGTCATCACCATGCCGACTGTGCCGGCAAAGAGAATGACCCAACCATAGAAGATCGGCGAACGCCTCATCCAAAGATCGAGCGGCGCCGCGTGTATTTTGTGTGTGTGAACCGAAGACATGCCATCCCTTTCGTTGACAGCACGATGGCTGTGAAATCGTTATCAAAAAATTTACGATAGTGTAGAACGGGAGAAATGGCAAAGTGAGAAAGTGTTCGATGCGATTCAGAGTTTCATGTAAATCAGCCATTTTTGCGACATATGGCGTGCTGATCGTGCTCCTGCTCAGCGGGTGTAGCACAAGTGCACCGCCAACGCCCACACCGACCAAGACGCCAACGGCGATCCCAACGGCGACCGAACTTGTTCTGCCAACGCCATCTCCGACGGATACGCCAATGCCTTCGGTCGCTGAGGAGAGTTCGCCGACTCCAGTAACAGTGACGCAGGCGCCGCCAACACCGCCCCCGCTGCCGCCGCCGCCAACCCGTGCGCCAGAGATTGGAGGGACTGAGCCTGTCGCGCCCGCACCAACGCCAACGGCCACAGAACTGCCCACCGCGCCAGTGATGATTGCACCGCCGTTGCGCGGCGGCGACTGGGATATGGAGGATGGATTCTATGTCTGGCCCAGCCCGTATGAGAACTTCGGCGGTTTTGTGGCGAATGGTTGGGCGCCGCTGGTAATTGCCTACGAACCGAATGCCAACCCGCCCAACGCGCCGCGTTTGAACGAAAACAAGAACCTCAACAATGTGCAAAATGGGCAACGCTCACAGGAAGTCAGCTTTGACTATCGCGTCGGCGAGGCGGGCATCTATCGCACCGTGACGGTCACGCCAGGACATCGCTACCAGATTGAAGCGTGGGCGCGATATACGCCGACCAGCAGTGGTCTGCGCCTTGCGTTGGGCATCGATCAAACGGGTGGCGACGATGCAACGAGCGACACTGTTCAGTGGCATCCCTGGCGCGACGACGCACCGGATCGCTGGCTGGCGACACAGGAGACGGTGACAGCCAGCGGCGACCGCCTGACGATCTTCCTGCGCGCGATCCATCCCGCCGCAGTCGAAGGCGGCAATACGATGTTTGATAATGTCAGCTTTGCCGATCTCGGCCCTTGACGATATCCTTGTCAGGTTGCTGAAAAGACTGCAAAGGGAGAAGAAATTGGATGATCGAGACAAAACGACTGAAACAGGAACATTCGCCTGACGTTGCCCCCTTACAACTGCGTTGCAGTGTGGGCGTGATCGCCAACAACCATGAGACAACGATCC
Source organism: uncultured Caldilinea sp. (assembly GCA_937981885.1). GTDB lineage: Bacteria > Chloroflexota > Anaerolineae > Caldilineales > Caldilineaceae > Caldilinea. The sequence continues at coordinate 4,062 of CALJMI010000035.1, read as the reverse complement.
TGCCGCTGCTGGCGGCGCTGGTCGATCAGCACTTGCACCGCGTCGAGATCGCCGAGATCATTGTCGTGATCAGCGGCTGCACCGATCGAACAAGTGAGTTCGTGGCAGGCTTCGCTGCTAATAATCCGTTGGTGCGCATTGTCGAGCAGCCGGTATGGCTAGGGCGTACGCAGGCGATCAACGCGTTCCTGCAGGAATGTACGACCGACATCTGTGTGATCGAGAATGGCGACACTATGCCGCACGAATACGCCGTTGAGAACCTGGTGCGCATGTTCGCCGACCCCACGATCGGCATGGTCGGCGCGCAGAAGACGCTGCCCGAAATGCCGACGCATGTCACGGGGCTGCTCAATCACCTGCGCACGCGCATGGAGCACCAGCTTGCCCTCGACATCCCGCGGCTGAGCGAGATGATCGCCTTTCGCAAGGTTTTTGACGCCATTCCGGTGGAGAGCGCCGTCGATGAGGCATTCATCGAGGCATTGGTGGTTGAGCATGGGCTGACGCTGCGCTATGCGCCAGATGCAATGGTCTATGTCATCGGGCAGTCCACGTTGGGCGGCTTCATGGCGCAGCGGCGGCAGAGTTACACCGGCTATCTCCGCTTGAAGCAAAAGTACGGCTACAAGGTCAGCAGTCTGCGTCGGCGTTCCGTGCTGAAAGTGGCGGCGCTCGAACTGTGGAGTGCGATCCGGCTGGCATGGGTGATCTTCCTGCTCGGCGGGCTGGAACTGTGGAGCCGGATTCTGGGCTGGTATGACTTTGCGGTCAAACGCAATCGCCACGTTGTCTGGGACATGGCCTGGAGTCAAAAGCAGAATGTGCAGCACAGACGCAGCCAACATGAAAAGGAGAAAACAACGCATGATCCGAATCGGACTTAGCCTGCTCGTCTTGCTGGCGTTGGCGGCATGTGGTTCTGACCGCGAGACGCCTGCATCCGTGGCTGAGGCGCCGACTCGCACTCCGGTGCCGACCTACACGCCGACGCCGCTTCCCCCGCCTGAACCGACCGCCGACCTATCCGAAACCTTGGCCAAAGAAGCAGCGGCTCCCCTGCCCATGATCGAATTACCCGCCGGTGCGCCAGAAGCAGTCGAGATTGCCGCAGCCGCGGCAGAGATTGCGTCGGAGGATGCTATGATGGAAACCGCCGGCGCAGTGACGAACAACGATCCTGTGCTGACGGTCGCTCAGGATGCCGTCAACGTGCGCGCCGGCCCGGGCACGGACTATGCGGTCACCGGCCTTGTCTTGCGTGGGGCGACCTTTCCGATCACCGGGCGTAATGAAGCCGGTGATTGGTGGCAGGTTTGCTGCATCGACGGTCGCATTGGCTGGCTTTACGGCCCGCTGGTCACGACCGCAAACACGGCGGCGATCGCCGTAGCCACAGACATTCCGGCGGCGCCGATTGCGGCTGATCCAGCGCCTGTCGCCGAACAGCCGGCTGCGCAAACACCGGCTGCGACGTCGGCGGAACCTGCGCCAGTGGAAGAAGCGCCCGCCGTGGCGGAGGTCAGCCCGCCCCAGGACAACGGCGGCACGCTCGGCAACTTCGACCCCAATGCGCAGTATCAGATCGTCCACTACCGCGTACTCGGCTTTGACGACAACAACGGCGGCATCTTCAGTAAAGGCGGCCAGCAACTCATTTTTCTCACTGTACTCGACCAGAACGGCGCACCGGTGGATGGTGCAACCATCAAAGATGCGGTTGGCGACAAGCTCAACGTCGTCACAGGCAGCAAAGGGCCAGGCAAAGCCGAAATTAAGATGGACTGGGATCCATACAAGCTCTACGTTGCCAGCGATCCCTCCGGCCCGGTGACAAGCCAGATTTCCAACCAGATGAATAATCCCCACCCGCACCTGCCCGACGTAATCGGCATGTTGGGGCCGCTGGACAACGAGTACTCGGTTTGCCCGACGCCGGAAGTGCGCTGCTCGCCGCCTTTCTTCAGCGTTCACTTCTCTTACGAGATCACCTTTCAACGCATGAAGTAACGGCAAGCAGCATCGTGAGAACATCCGGGAGACTGCATCGACAACAGCACGGCAATTTCAGTCCGCTTCAATAGATGCGTTGGCGTTAACGTTTGTTCAACTCCAGTGCTTCACGAATCTCACGCGAAGTCGCGAAGAAAAGTATCTTCAACTTCGCGGCTTGGCGTGAGGCAAAATCGTGAACTACGGAACTTATATTTTTGTGGGGTGCTGTTGGGAGGCAACCATGTCAGCGCAGTTTGTCTGTGAAGCGAGTGAGATTCCGGTCGGCGAAAAGAAGTTCTTTCTGATCGACAAAGAGAGCATCATTGTCTATCATCTTGAAGAGGGTTTCTTCGCCACACAGCGGTATTGCAGCCATACCTTTGCGCCGCTAGATGGCGGCAAGATCGTTGACGGCTGCCAGATTCAGTGTCCTTTCCACCGTGCGCGCTTCGATGTGCGCACCGGTGCGGTGGTGATCTGGGCGAACTTCCCGCCAGGGATTCAGGTTCTCAACGCCGTGCGCAACGAGAAGCCATTGAAGACTTATCCTGTCCGCGTCACAGATGGGCGCGTGATGGTGGAAATCTGAAGTCGTACACAACCGAAAAGCCGAGTTCCCCACAGAAATTTGGCTTTTCATCCATCTATGCTTCAAGTTGCCAGCGCGTTGCGAATCTCCCGATAGCCGATCGGCGTGATGCCTTCCTGCGCCAGGAACTCGCGCAGCCGAGTTGAGCGGAAATACTCATACTCGAAGGTGCGCCAGTGTGCGCGGTCGGGTGAAATCGTCTCGATATCGCCGGGCGCGTTCGGGTGCAGGCTGATGTAGGTGACGCCTGGCGGCAACGCGCGCAACATCGCCTCATAGAGTTCGACGCGGCCACCTTTATCTTCCCCCGGCCCGTAGCCCGGCGTGACGCCAAAGTGATCGATCAGCGCCATGCCGCGCGCCTCCAGCCCGGCGACGAAGTCTGCCCATTCGGCGTCGCTCGCCTGTGTGAAACCCATCCTGCGCACCGCCTCGCTGAGTTGACGCAGCATCAGCACCGGCACGCCATACTCGAAGCCCAGCTCGATATACGCCGGGAAGAGCGCCGGATGTAGCGCCACACCCATGTGGGTATCGATATGCGTGAAGTCGACGCCCCACCTGCGCACCAGCTCAAGCTGCGCGCGGAACTCAGCAACCGCGGCGTCCGGGCGCATCGTCGCATACGTCTCGGCAGGCCACTGCCAGAAATAACCGTTCGCATCGACCAGCCCGGTGGCGGCGTCGCGCGTCCCGACCGGCCCCCAGCGGTAGCCCGTCCATTCGCTGTTGAGCGTGAGATGCACGCCGACATCGACCGTCGGGTGCGCCGCGCAATAGTCGAGAATCTCCGGCGCCCACGGACACGGCGCCATGATCGAGCCACACTTGACGATGCCGGCTTCGAGCAGCTCGATGAACGCCTGATTGCTGCCGTGGCACATGCCCACGTCGTCAGCGTGAAAGATGACAAGCCGCGCGTCGGACGGGTAACCAAGATAGACAAGGAGTGGATTCGGGTTTGTCATTGTGAACCTTTTTTCGTGCTCTGTCTAGCGCGACTGAAATAGCCGCTGAAGTTTCTCATGCAACTCTCGCATGCCGTAGGGTTTCTGTACATAATCGGCGACGCCGCTGACGGGAAACTCGTCGAGCACATCGCCAGCGTCATGGCCGCTGGTAATGATTACTTGCAACTCAGGATGGATAGCGCGCAGGGTGTTGTAAGTCTCGACGCCATTCATGCCGGGCATCGTCAGATCGAGCAATACACAGTCGATTTCATTGCCATATTGGTTGACAAGTTGCACGGCTTCCTCGCCGCTGGCTGCCAGCAAGGTGCGATAGCCGAATGCATCGAGCATGTCGCGACACACCTCGCGTAGCGCCTCCTCATCTTCGACGACCAACACGGTGTTGGCGCACAAAGTATCATCAAGAGTCATGTTCGATCCGATAGTTCTTCCGTCGTCTTCACTTGGAATAACCCCAATTGAGCGGTAATAGCTTCAATGCGTTGCTGCGCCATCGTCTGATAA
>CALJMI010000034.1 GCA_937981885.1 uncultured Caldilinea sp. | reverse complement strand
ATCAGTCATTTGCTCGATAATGACAAGTTTGGCGGACGGCTACGCCGCCCGCCAAATGCCCCGCTCACCGGGCGCAGCGGGGGCGGCTGCCGCCGCCAAACTTCCCGCTGCACCCGACGGGCTGTCGCCCGCAGGTGAGCGGGGCATTAGCCGCCTGTTCTGCTAAGACAAAATGAGACAAGCATCCTTCTTGGAAAGCGAAAAGACCTTTTAGGATGTAGGAGCATTTGATGAATAGCAAGCGGACAGTTTTGACAGTCATTTCCATAGTCTCTATTGTGCTGGTTATCTGTGTGGGTATCTTGCTTGTCGAAACTCAAACCAAAATCGGGAGACGATGGATCGATAATGTGCTTTTCGACAATCGGAATCATTATCTCCCTTGCGAGCAATTGCCCCCTCTCTCCGAAGTAGAAAGGATCATTCAGGAGCACCAAGATGTTATTCAGCAAATCGAAGCAGTCAATCCTGGTCTAGTAGGTGTAGATGTCAATCCTTGCGGCGCAGGGCAGAATGCGGACATCACTTTTTGGTATGCCTCGCACAAGGACAGAATAGCCATAGAGCAGATAATCGGTAGTGATACCTTTTTCGGTGTGCCATATAAGCTAAACAATCGCTAGCGGCGGCTAACAAGCGCTTCCACCTGACGCCGCTCCGCTGCGCTTCGCGGCGCAGGTGAAGCGCAAACCGTTAAGCCGACCGCTTCGCAGCCGGCTTAACGCCGCGGCGGATGTACCATCCGCTTGTCGGCCTGGCTCGCTGCGCTCGCGGCGGCCTAACTGCCGCGCCGTTGGGCGGGGATACCTTCTTGTAGCGCCGACTTGGCATCACGCTGAATCGGCGCGTGGACAGTCAAAGGTGTGTGGTTATGTTACCCTTCGAAAAGCCGATGGTCTCACCCGTGCTTATCGGGCGGGCGCCAGAAGTAGAGACTCTTGAACGCGCCTTGTACGCAGCGCAGCGCGGCACGGGGCAATGCATCGTTATCGCCGGTGAGGCAGGGATAGGCAAGAGCCGTCTGCTTGGTGAAATCCGTCACCGCGCGGACGCTGGGCGATTCCTGATCTTGCAGGGCTACTGTTTCGAACGAGACCTCTCTTTCCCTTACGCGCCACTGGTGGATGCCCTGCGGACACACCTGGCGCGACGCGCACCTCTCGAAATCAGCGCGGCGCTCGGGCTCTTTGCTCCAGAGATTCTCAAACTCTTGCCCGAATTGGCGCTCCTCCTGCCCGACCTCCAGCCGACGCCGGCGCTCGACCCCGAAGCCGAGCAGCGTCGCCTGTTTGAAGCCCTGGCCCAATTCTTTACCCACCTGGCTGCCACGCAACCACTCCTCCTCATCCTCGAAGACCTGCACTGGAGCGACCAAACCAGCCTGGACTTTTTGCGCTTTTTCACACGCCGCCTTTCAACATATCCCATCTTGCTGTTAGCCACCTACCGTCAGGAAGAAGCGCCCTCCCGTCTGACCCATCTTTTGGCGCAATTCGATCGCGAGCGCCTGGCACACGAGATCCTGCTTGCTCCCCTCACGCGCGACGATGTGGGTACGATGTTACGCGCCATCTTCGACCTGCCGTACCCGGTCAAGACCGAGTTCCTCGATCTTTTGTATCCGCTTACGGAAGGGAATCCGTTCTTCCTCGAGGAAGCGCTCAAGGCGTTAATCGCCAGCGGCGAGATTTACTACACCGAGGGGCGTTGGGAGCGCAAGCCGATTGTGGAATTGCACGCGCCGCGCAGCGTGCAGGATGCGGTGAGGCGGCGTTCGGAGCGGCTGAGCGAACCCGCGCGGCGTGCGCTTATGCTTGCCGCCGTCATTGGACGCCGCTTTGATTTTGCGCTGCTCCAGGAGTTGAGCGAGACGGAAACGGGTGCGCTATTGAACTGGATGAAGGAATTGGTCGCGGCGCAGTTAATCGTTGAGGAATCGGCAGAACAATTCTCCTTCCGCCACGCGTTGACGCGCGAGGCGGTCTATGCTTCGCTGCTGCGGCGTGAGCATCAAACCCTGCATCAACGTGTGGCGGAGACGCTGGAGCGCATCTACGTCGAGGCGCTTGACGCACATGCTTCCGAACTCGCCTATCATTATTACGCCGCCGGCGTGTGGGCGAAAGCGCTCACGTACTCACAGCGCGCCGGCGAAAAGGCGCAGGCGCTCTACGCGCCGCGTGAAACCATTGAGCATCTCACACGCGCTTTGGAAGCGGCGCATCAAATGTCCCTGCCGCCTCCGACAGAGACCCTGCGTGCGCGGGGCAGGGCGTACGAAACGGTGGGCGAATTTGAAGCGGCGCGCGACGATTATGAAAGCGCGTTAAGCGCGGCGCGGCAGGCGCACGACGGCGCGGCGGAGTGGCAGAGCCTGATTGACCTCGGCTTTCTGTGGGCGTCGCGCGATTATGCCAGGGCGGGCGAGCATTTCCAGCGCGCCCTGGAACTCGCGCAAACTCTGGGCGATCCCGCCGTGGTCGGTCACAGCCTGAACCGCCTGGGCAACTGGTACGCGAACGTCGCCCAATCGGGCGAAGGCTTGCGCCATCATCAAAAAGCATTGGAATTGTTCGAAACGTTGAACGACCGACGCGGCTTGGCTGAAACGCTTGACCTGCTGGGCATGGCCAGCCAACTGAACAGCGATCTGATCCAATCGCATTCGTATTACCAACGCGCTATTCGTCTGGCGCGCGAACTGGACGATCGGCGGGGAACATCTTCCAGCCTCGCGTGTCTGACCCTGTGCACGGCAAGTTATCTCAAAAACCTGGATGTGCCTGCCACCAGTTTGGCTGAAGCCGCACGTGCAGCAGAGGATGCGGTCAAGATCGCGCGTGAGATCGGTTGGCGCGCCGGCGAAGCCTACGCGGCGCTGATGCTGGCAATGTGTTTGGGACCTCAGGGCGAATATGCGCACGCCCTGGACGCGGCGCGCGCGAGTCTCACACTGGCGGAAGAAATCGAACATCATCAATGGATTATCGGCGCGTACGCCGCGCTGGGAATGCTGCATCTGGATTTGCTGGCGTTCGATGCGGCGCGATCACACCTCGAACAGGCGCTGGCATTGGCGCGGGAGAGCGGCTCGCGTGTGTGGACCGGTTCGACGGCGGGTTATCTCGCCGTGACCTATGCGGCACAAGGCGAATTCGGACGCGCAGAGGCGCTGCTGAACGATGTGCTTCCTGGCGACGAGCCGATGCAGACGCAAAGCGAGCGGTTGTGCTGGTATGCGCGCGGTGAACTTGCTCTGGCGCGCGGGCAAGCCCAAACCGCGCTGGGCATTGCCGACGACCTGATCGCCTCGGCGGCAAATGTAGCGCCGGAGACGGTCATTCCGCGCCTGTGGAAATTGCGCGGCGAGGCGTTGGCTGCGTTGGGCAAAACGCGCGAGGCGGAGACGGTTTTGCATGCTGCGCAAGAGGCGGCGTTCGAGCAGGGGGCACATTCGCTGGTGTGGCGGATTCACATTGCACTGGGCAGACTCTATCAAGTTCAGGCACGTCGGGATGATGCCGCGGCGGAATGCTCTGCCGCGCAGGAGAAGATTCAACGCCTCGCCGCCAACGTGCCGGACGAAAGTCTACGCCGCGATTTTAGCGCGCGGGCCATGGCGACGATGCCGCGCCTACCCGCGCCTTCACCCGCACAGGTGGAGAAGAGAAAATTCGGCGGTCTCACCGCGCGCGAACGCGAGGTCGCGGCGCTCATCGCGCAGGGCAAGTCGAACCGCGAGATTGCGGTTGAGTTGGTCGTGGGAGTGAGGACGGTTGAGGCGCACATCACGCGCATTCTCAACAAGCTCGGTTTTTCATCTCGCGCCCAAATTGCTGTCTGGGCGGTCGAGAAGGGATTGGCGCGGGCGAGCTGAGACGATGAACGTTGATCCAGCGACGCCCGAGAGCACACGGGAGACGGAGCGCAAAGCGGCTCTGTCTCCCGTTTTTGTTCGGTTGGAGAATCAAAAATGTTCGGTAGAGGACGAGCAATTTGTTCGGTTTTCCGCGATGACACGCCTGCGGCTTTCCGTTATAGTGACAGTAGTCTGATCGCGATCAGGATCGAGCCAATTGACACCGAAAGGAGTAAGTGATGACTAAGAAAGCCGAACGGCAAAGTTTTGACAAGCCCGATGAGGTTCGGGAGTTCCCGAAAGGACGCCTGGAACTCATCAAGGTTGGCGGAGCGACCGTTGGCCGCGCGATCTTTGAACCCGGCTGGCGCTGGCTCACGTCGGTACAACCGCTTGTCAAGACAAAGAGTTGCGAAGCGCCGCACTTTCAGTATCACGTGGCGGGCGTGCTGCGGGTCAAAATGGACGACGGGACTGAGTTCGACTGTCATCCGGGCGACGTTTCCCTGCTTCCCTCGGGGCACGACGCCTGGACTGTGGGAGACGAGCCGGCAGTGGTCGTGGATTTCCAGGGGATGCTTGACTACGCCAAGTCCCTCTAGCCGAAGACCTGTCGGGTCTCCGGAGACCCGACAGGTCCCTTTGACAAGGAGTACACCTATGCCCCCACTCCGATACCACCCCGGACAGATTGCAATTCAAGAAGAGGCAAAAACCACTCACATCGCCGAAAGGTTAGCATATTGGGTCGGCCCGGTCGCCGAGTTTGCTCAAGGCGCAGACCTTTTTCTTCTTGCGACCGCAAACCCTGACAACACGCTCAGTTTTACGGTGCTATCCGGCGCGCCGCCGTTGGTCGAGGTTCCCAACGAATCCAGTCGGCGCATCCGTCACCAGCCCGGCGAATTGCGCGAGGAATCTGATCTTTGCATTCGCTTCAAGCCCGGCTTGGCGCCGCAGGTCATCAAGCCCACGCAGTGCGGCGGACTCGCCATCAATCTTGCCCAAGCGCGCCGGGCGCGCATCAACGGTCTCCTGACGCCGCATGCAGATGCGAGCGAGTTAGCGGCAACCGAGACCTTTACCCTCTGCCGCAAATACATGGCGCCTTCGCTGCCTCTGGACGACGCGCCGCATCTGGGGCCGCTCACGCGCGAACCCTTACCGCTCAATGATCCCTGGCTCGCCAACGTACTGACACGAGCGGAGACCGCATTTCTAGCCAGCCTTAGTCCAGACGGCGGCCCGGACGTCGCGCATCGCGGCGGCCCGCCCGGTTTCCTCGAACTGGACGCGGCGGCGCGGCGGCTGACGTGGAGCGAGTACGTCGGTGACGGCGTCTTCAAGAGCGCAGGCAACATTCGCGCCAATGGTGTGATGACGTTACTCGTGCCTGACGTGGAAAGCGGCGATGGCGTCGAACTGATCGGGCGGGGCGAGTATCGCAACTTGCGCGCAGGGCGCAATCAGCGTTTGGATGCATTGGAACAACATCGCGAAGATTTTCCCACGCAGGGCGTCATGACTTGCGAAATCAGGCGGGCTGTACGCTTGCGCGAACTGATCCACCCGCGCCGCCGCCTCGGAAAAACCGCGATCACGTCGCGTTCGACGGTTGACAAACAAGCGCCGCAATAGAAAGGGAATAGGACGAAATGGACCGTTATCTGATCGAATCACCCCACGAACTGAAAGATTGTGCGCGCCTGCTCCAGCAACTCAAGGCAATGGGCTATCTTTACAATTTTGACTGGGGCTGTAAGGCGGGTGTGCATATCGGCTGGGCGATCATTGAGGCAGAAAGCGAGGCGCAGGCGCGATTGGCGGTGCCCCCCTGGGTACGCTCGCATGCGCGCATCGTCAAACTGAACAAGTTCAGCCCCGAAGAAGTGAATGCGCTGCACGGAGAATAGAAACTGGTTCCGAGACCCTGCGCCCTTGGGATCGAGGACTTGCTGATCGCGGAAGACAGTCCTGAAGACGAAAAGGAGAGGCAAGTTTGCTGCTTATCGTTGCATTGAGCGTCAACCACCGCCCAACACTGGCTGCAGGCGACAGCGGCTGCGCCGCTCCGGGTATGCAGGGATGTTGCTGGCAATTGTTCTAATTTGTGAAGGTGTCTTGCTTCGCCGCTGCGCCTGAGCCCTGCCGTTGAACGAAGCGCCGCGCGCAGATATGCGGCGCGACGCCGGATAACCCTGTTGGCATTTTCCCCGCAGATCAGACAAACTACACCTCCTTTGGTTCATTTTGTTTCAACCGACAGGAGGTATCGCCATGACGCCCTTACGCCAACGGATGATCGAGGACATGTAGTTGCGCGGCCTGGCCGTACGCACCCAGGCATCCTATCTGGGTGCAGGCAGTGGCGAGACGGTGCCAAGCAACAGCTTCCTAATTTGGCATCACCGTCTTATTCAACAGACGAGGTTCTCGCAGAAGTAGATTTGCTCCCCAGACGGGAACAAGATAGAATCTGGTTATGCACATCGTTTCTCAGAAAGCATTGCGCCTCTTTTGGGAGAAACATCCTGATGCGGAACAGCCTTTGCGTGCATGGTATCTGATCGCCAGGCGCGCCCAATGGCGCTCTCCAACCGATGTGAAGGCAGACTATCGATCGGCCAGCATCATCGGCAACAATCGAGTGGTCTTCAACATCAAAGGCAACACTTATCGACTGATTGTGGTGACAGCCTATCAACAGGGACGCCTATTCATCCGATTTGTGGGCACCCATGCTGAGTATGACAACATCGATGCCGAGACGATTTGAGGGTAGAAAATGAAAACGATTCGACCGATTCACAACGAAGAAGATTATGAAACCGCTCTTGCCGAAATCGAAGCTCTGTGGGATGCTGAACCCGGCACGGCAGAGGCTGACCGTCTTGAGGTGCTGATGACCTTGGTGGAAGCCTACGAAGCCGAACACTATCCCATTCCGGCGCCCGATCCGATCGAGTTGCTCCTGCACGTGATGGAGGCGCGCGGGCTGACGCGTCGCGACCTGGAACCCTATCTCGGTTCACGTGCGCGCGTCTCCGAAGTGCTCAATCGGCGGCGTCCGCTATCATTGGAGATGATTCGTAAGCTGCAAGCCGGGCTCGGGTTGCCGGCGGATGTTCTTGTGCAGCCTTACCCCGTACAGGTTCGCTCTACGCGGCCTCTGGCGCCAAGACTCTCATTCTAGTCAAAAGACTCGCATCCCATCTCCTTTGGTTCATTTCTTTTCAACCTACAGGAGGTATCGCCATGAGGCCCTTACGCCTGATGTCGCCCTGAACGGCGTCAGGTTCTTCTACATCCACACCCTCCGCCGAACCTGACCCTGCACCTTGCCCGCTGGGCGCTTCATTCATCGCTTCCTGCACCATATGTTGCCCAAAGGCTTTGTCAAGGTGCGTGCGGTTTTGCGGCCCCTCAATGGGCGGTGGCAATCCCTGCGCGCAGTCGGCTGGCACCAATACGACTCGATGCATACATCTCGGAGGCTCCGTTGCCCGGTTGCCTCACTTGGGTCCGGCTGGACGAACAAGAAACGCATTGTCAGGTTGACTGAGTGTTGCTATACTTGCGCGCACCAGGCGCAGCTTGGGGCGTGAATGCGACGATGGCGCCGGTCAAGTTGCTGTTCAAATTCCAATACGCCTCCACCCCACCGGCTTCGTCCAACACGGATGATGCGGCGGTCAGGTCTGGGGGGCAGAGGTTTTGCTCTTCCTGCGCCACATAATCCATATTTCGTTATGTTCCTACGCAGCTTTGAGAGGTGCACATCGGTTCAATGGAAACAATCTACATCCTCGGTGCCGGAGCCATAGGCTTCCCGTTGGCGGCCTGCCTCACCAATGCAGGAAGGACTGTGCTTGCTGTTCGAACGAGCAGGAAAGACGTGCTGCAAGGCGCGATCACGATTACCTTGCAAAACGGTTCAAACCGCATCAGTCTGCCAGTTGAAACAATCTCCCTATCCAAGCTGGCTCGTCTCGACGGAATGATCGTCGTAACCACCAAGTCATATGCTAACCAAGCGATTGCCCGAGAACTCAAAGACAAAGCCGCCACTGGTCCCGTCGTCATCCTGCAAAATGGAGTAGGGGTTGAACAGCCGTTTCTCGAGGCCTCTTTCTCCCCCATCTATCGAGGTGTTCTGTATATCACCAGTCAGGCGACCTCGGAATACGTCTTTACCGTTCGCCCGATCCATGCTTCGCCCATCGGCATCGTCAACGGTAACGAGGCAGGGCTTAAGAGGTGCGTTGAGGCGTTGAGCACGGACGGATTCCCATTTCGTTCAGAAGCCAATATCCAAAGAGAAATCTGGAAAAAGGCCATCGCCAACACCGTCTTCAATTCCATTTGTCCTCTGCTGGAGGTGGACAACGGGGTCTTCGTTCGGGATGAATATACAGCCAACCTAGCGAGAGAGGTCGTCCAGGAGTGTGTCACGCTAACCAACCGGCTCAATCTGGGGTTAAGCGAAAGTGAATTGATGGAACAAGTCATGCGCATCAGTCAGGGGTCAGACGGTCAACTAATTTCGACCCTCCAAGACATTCGAATGGACCGCCCAACGGAAATAGAGTATCTCAACCTTGAGATCGCCCGCGTGGCCGCAGCTCTGCAACCCGGACTCCATCTTCCAAGAGTCGAATTACTTGGGAAAATGATATTAGCAAAATCCTTACAGCAGAGCAGAAAGGAACTGTAGGAACATAACAAGCGCATACACCCAACCGCGCTCCGCTGCGTGAAGCACAGCGGGCGATGAGCGCCGTTAGGCCGCAAACCATGCGCAGCTCGTTGGCATCCCATGCACCTGTGCGCAACGCCGCCCTACTCCGGCGCACTTCCTGCATGGCCAACCCACGCGCGTGGAGCGCCGTAAAGAACGCACCGCAACTCGGCAAGAATGCCCCACTCATCATCACCCACAGGATGTGCACCAGGGCAAGGTTCGTTTCGATGGGCACGGTTTGTACAACAGCGCTGATTGCGTGTATAGCACATGCAGCAATGCCATGTTCATCCTGATTGACACGGTTTGCAATGCTGAAGACGTACAATTCATGGGGCTTTGGGTAATTCAAACGCCGCCCAAATCATCAGTAAGAAGCTCAAAAAATTGATCGGTGTGCGAATGGTGTTCAGCGTGTTCCACGTTGTGCGTGCCGTCTCCCAGTCGGCGGGCGGGGCAGCTGGGTTCCAGGTCAGCACAGCGTTATTGATTGGCACATTCAAAACGATGGTGAATATGCCTACGCCAAAGAAGAAGAACGCCCAGCCCAAGGCTGTCAGCCGCCAATAGGATGAGCGCCGCTCTTTCCATAAACGCACCAACGGGTATAGCGGCAGCAGCATTGCCAGATTCGCCACCACAATCACGCCAGTGGGGAAAGCATCCAATGCGCGAATCAGACCTTGTTCGACTTTGGCGTATTCAACCGCAGTGAGCGTGTTGAGGGTGGGAATAACACCCTGCTCAAAGGTGTATAGCAGCCCGGCAAACAGCCCAATGCAAAAAGTAAACACCAGATGCACAATTCGAATACTGCGCATAAGAGTCTCCTGATCTACCACAATGACGGCTCAAAAATTTTGAGCAGAAGGATAATCACGACCAAAACACCCATCGTTGCGCCAACGAGATTGGAACGCTGAGCCAGTGTTTGGTATTCCGCATCCTGTACACCCTTTGCTTCCAACGTGTGGATTTGGCGGCTGAGCAGAGGCGTGTAAACGCCGTATGCCAGCGCCATTGCCACTGCATACAGCCCAATTGCCACCCAAAGAAAGGGGGCGACAGCTTTGCCCATCGCAATCATCAGCACGCCCGTCATGCCGCCTATCAGATAGCAGGGGTTGGCAACGTAATCGTCAATGAACTTGACGCCGCGCAAAGCAAACGGCAGACTGGCGGCGTCTTGCGCACCACGCAAAATCCAAATGATGTAACTGGCATTCAAGCCCACCGCCACCATCGTAGCGAAGATATGAATGAACACGAGCAGGGTATAGAGAAAGGAATTTGCTCCTTCAGGAGGTAAGTGCATCTCATGCCTCCATTGCAGAATTAGAATGCTGCGAGTATAATCTGCGTTAACTGGACTGTCTATGACAAATCATCTGCTTTTCTTTGCCAATCGTCCAAAATGTCCGACGCACTGACCCAAATTTTGAACACCGCCCGCCTCAAGAGCAGTGTGTATTGCCGTTCCGAACTCGGCTCTCCGTGGGGATTGCAGTTTGCGCCGCGTTCGTGCGCAGTGTTTCATATTCTTTATCGGGGCAATGGCTGTTTTTGCATGGAAGACGACAAGACCATGCTGTCTGTCGCTCAAGGGGATGTGCTGTTGTTGCCGGGCGGCGAAGCGCATTTGCTGTTGGAGACCCCCGCTGCGCCAGTCTTTGGCAATCTGGAACTAGACCAGTGGGGCGAGTGTGCGCTGATGCGCTGGAGCGAAACGCCGGCAGCAGTAGTGTTGTGCGGGACATTCGACTTTGAGTTTGCCGAAACCGCCGCTTTTTTGAAGCGCCTGCCGCGCCTGATACATATTCCTTATCACCCGGACAGCACGCTCAATCAGACCTTGGACCTGATGGCGTGCGAATCCGAGTCTGCCCGCCCAGCCAAAGAAGTCATTTTGCGTCGCCTGGCAGATATTTTATTCGTGCAAATTATGCAACGCTGGGTCGAACTGCAAGGAGCAGCCAACAGCGGGTGGCTGGGCGCCCTGCACGACCCCTTCATTGGCAGAGCACTGGACTTAATCCACACCCAGCCGGAACATGCCTGGACGGTGGCTGAGCTGGCAAGAGCCGCTGCCAGCTCACGCTCATCGTTTGTAGCGCGTTTTACGGCGCTGACTGGCGAAGCGCCAATGGAATACCTCACTCGTTGGCGGATGCAATTGGCGGCGCGCCTTATCGAACAGGCGGATGTGCGCGTGAGCGAAGTTGCTGCGCAGGTTGGCTATCGCTCCGAGGCGGCGTTTAGTCGCGCGTTCAAACGCTCATTCGGCATTGCGCCGCGCAAGTGGTATTCGAAGTGGGGCGTGCCGTCGCCTGACAGACCCATCAAATAAAGGACTGTCACAGACGACCGCCCAGCAGTGAAACACACCATTCGCTTTGCAGAGTTTGACACGGGGAGCAAACACTGTTAGTATACGATTATTTCAATGTTCATTGAATTATATTGTGAATAGATTATGCAGGTCACATTTTCAGAAACTCAATTACTCCAGCCGAAAGAGGCGACAAGCCAGATTGTACGGCTTGCGCAGCAATTGAAGGTGCTGGGTGAACCAAATCGCCTGCGGATTGTGGAGCTGTTGCGCGAAGGCGTGCAATGCAACTGCGAGTTGGGTGACATGTTGAACATGGCGCCCAATCTGATCTCCCATCATCTAACTATCTTACGGAAAGCCGGTCTGGTAGATGTCGAACGCGATGCCGTCGATGCGCGGTGGGTGTACTACTCGCTCAATGCGGCGGCGTTGGCGGAATTGACAGCAACCTTTGGCGCTTTCTTCGATCCAGCGCGCATCAAGGAACGCCATCCAGCTTGCGGGCCGCAAGGCAGCCTGATTCGCACCGACGAGATTTTGGTCGTCGCTTGATTTTTTTGTCAATTAGTTCAACAAGGATTGAAGCACATGACAACATATCATCGTTTTACACCGGATGCACCTTCCGCTGTGGCGGGCGACCAAATTGCCCCGCTGGTCGAAATGTTCGACCCGCCAATGTGCTGCCCCACCGGTTTGTGCGGACCCACGCTCGATGAGACGCTGTTGACTGTCAACGAAATGGTGCTCCGGCTGCAGGAAGAAGGGGTGCCGGTGGCGCGGTATCAGATGACCAGCCACCCCCAGAAGTTTCTCAGTCAACCGGCAGTGATGCAGTTGGTGCAGACGCAGCAAATGGCGGCGTTGCCTATCGTGATTGTCGGCGGCCGCATCGTCAAGAGCGGCGCCTATCCAACCGAGGCGGAAGTGCGCAGCGCACTTGCCAGCTGTGGAGTGCAATAATATGACAGGGCGCTATATTTTCTTCTCTGGCAAAGGCGGCGTGGGCAAGACCTCGATGGCATGTGCGACGGCTGTCCAACATGCGATGCAGGGGCGACGCACCTTGATCGTCACCACCGACCCAGCCTCCAATCTTGCGGATGTCTTCGAGCAACCCATCGGCCACCACGTCACGCCGATTGCCGCCATCGACAATCTGTGGGCGATGGAGATCGATCCCGACCAGGCGACCGAGGAATACAAGGCGCGCGCACTCGACCCTATCCGCGCGGTCTTTCCGCCGCAGATGGTGGCTGTAGTCGAGGAGCAGATGAGCGGCCCCTGCACCAGCGAGGTGGCCGCCTTTGACCGTTTCACCGATTTTTTGGTCGTCGATGGGACGCCTCAACCGGTGAGTTTCGACGTGATCATCTTCGACACGGCGCCTACGGGTCACACGATCCGTCTGCTGGAATTGCCGGCGGAATGGACGCGCAGCATCGAACTGGCGGAACGCGGCAGCGGGCAGACGTGCATCGGGCCGACAGCGACGATCCAGGCGGCGAAGATCAAGTACGAGCAGGCGCTGGCGACGCTGCGCGATGCGCAACAGACGGAGTTCGTCTTTGTGTTGCAACCGGAAGCGATCTCGATCCGTGAGACGCAGCGGGCGATTGGCGAGCTGCAGCGGCTGGAGATGAACAACTTCCGGCTGATTGTCAACGGCGTCATCCCGCCGGCTGCGCTGGAAAATTCGCTGTTTGCCGCGCGCGCCCAGATGCAACAACGCTACCTCGCCACGATCGCCAGCGCGCTGCCTTATCCGATGCAGCAAATGACCTTGTTCGACGGCGAAATCAAAGGGAAGCAGCGGCTCGAACAGGTGGCGCACCGATTGGATGGTGCGGCGGCGACGTCACCGGAATCTGTGACCATGACGCCGTTCGCCCAGCCAACCCGCAATGGCGCGGCACACCATGCAGGCTGGTCGACGCCCCTTCCAGACATCCTGGCGCGGATCGAACCGAATTCGCATCGCCGCACGATCTTCTTTGCCGGGAAGGGCGGCGTCGGCAAGACGGTCATCTCGTGCGTCACCGCTGTGTGGCTGGCGCGTCGAGGGTACAAGACGCTGTTGCTGACAACCGACCCAGCCGCCCATCTCGGCGATGTCCTGGGCGTGGCGGTGGGCGACACGCCGACGCAGGTCGCTGGCATCGATCAACTGTGGGCCGTCAACATCGACCCGAAGCGCGCCGCCGAACAATACAAGGCGCGCATCCTTGACGACGCCCGACGGCGCGGTCGGCCCGAAGGCGCGATCCAGGTGATGGCTGAAGAACTGGATTCACCCTGCACCGAAGAGATGGCCGCCTTCGACCAATTCATCGACTATGCGGCGCAGGATGGGTGGGATGCCGTGGTTTTCGACACCGCGCCCACCGGCCATACGCTGCGTTTGCTGGAGCTGCCCATCGAGTGGAGCAAACAGATTGATGTCAAGGTCTTTGCCTCGGTGGACGCCTCGGCGGCGGACGACTATGCCAAACAGCGTTTTGGGCAGGTCATCGAGATGATGCGCGACCCGGCGCAAAGCACCTTTGCCTTCGTGCTCTATCCAGAGACAACGCCGATTGTCGAGGCGCACCGCGCTGCGCAGGAATTGGCGACAGTCGGCATCCATCCCGGCCTGGTGGCGGCAAACTTCGTCATTCCGGCGGAAGCGGCCACGGCGCCGTTCGTGCAGGCGCGGCGCGCCATGCAAGAGCGACACCTGGCAGAGATCAGCGAGCGCTTCGCCGCACCGATGTTGACCATCCCACTGTTGCCACAAGAAGTCAGAGGGATCGAGATGCTGACGGCGCTGGGTGAGCAGCTCTTTCAACCGACGCCAGTGCTGGCATGAGTTGTGATTAGACTGACGTTGCATGAACTGGCTTCATACAAAATGAGACATGTGTCACCTGAAATCAAAGTCAACTGTCAATCGAAAGTGATCGAAGGAATTGTACAATGAAAACGCCGATGGAATTGCTCAAGGAATTTGCACCGGAGTTTGCACAAAATCAGATGGATGAACGAGCACTGCTGTTCGAGCACCCCAACTATCAGGCAGTGCCTGGTAAATATAAACTGCTGATCGGCATTGCCGCCGCCGCTATTGCCGGATCGGACACCTGCACGCAGATGTGGGTCAACATGGCGAAAGGGCAGGGCGTGACCAATGCCGAGATCGTGGAAGCGATCATGGTGGCGCGTTACATGAAGCAGGCGACGGTCAACGACACCGTGGCCGGTGCATTAGCAAAAATCTCTGGCTGAATCTATAGCACACCAGGTTATGTTCGAACGCATCTTGTTCCCAACCGACTTTTCCGTCTTTGCCAACGCCGTGTTTGCCTGTTTGCCAGAACTGCGCAGCGCCGGCGTGCGCGAAGTGGTGTTGGTGCATGTGATTGCCACCGCCGATGTGCCACTGCCAGAGACGCTTGATCGGGAAAGCATGGTATGGGTAAAGATGCGTGCTGAGGAGGAGTTGCACATTCAGCGCATGGCGCTGGAGGGGCAGGGGCTCCGCGTGCATACACGCATCGAGTACGGCAACGTTGTGAATTGCATCATCGACGTTGCTGTGGAAGAACGTGTAGGCATGATCGTGATCGGTGCACAGGGAAAGAGTCTGAGCGCCAGTCTGTTTTTGGGCAGCGTTGCCAATGAAGTGCTGCGCCGGTCTCCAGTTCCCGTTTTAATCGAGAAGTTTCGCGTGATACGTGAGATGGGACATGTCGCCTGTGAGAAAGTTTGCGCCAGCATCTTTCAGCATGTTCTATACGCCACTGACTTTTCACCCTGTGCGACCGAAGCGTTCAACCTGGTGAAACGTCTGAAGCAGGTCGGGACAGAGCGCGTCACGCTGTTGCACGTACAGGATGAGCGCGCCATGAAACATCGCACTGCCGATCAACTGGCTGCCTTTGACGTCGAAGATCGGCAACGCCTGCAGCAACTGGAGCGTGCGCTTGTGATGTTTGGCCTGCAGCCCGAACCTTTGATTCGCTGGGGGCATCCCGTCAAAGAAATTCTGAGCAGCGCGCAGGCTCAGAACGCCTCGCTGATTGTGATTGCGTCGCGTGGGTACACTCAGCTGCAGGAGATGCTGCTCGGCACAATCGCCGAAAATGTTGTGCGGGCGAGCACCTTGCCCGTGTTGGTCATCCGTTGTCAGGAATCGTGAAGTGAAGAAGGGGTTTATCATGGAGATCGGATTTGCTGAATTAGAAGTTGCGCCGCCTTCGGTTGTGAAACAGGCAGCGCAGGATGTGGCGCTTGCACTCAAGCAAACGCCGGAGTATCAATTGCTAGAAAGCGCCGCAGCTGCACTTAATGCCGACGTTGAGGCGCAGCAGGCCATCGAAGCCTATCGCGCCAAGCAACAGGCATTGCAAATGATGTTGCAACTCAACGCCGTCAGCCCGGAAGATCGCCTGGAGCTGAATCGCCTCTACCAGGCGTTTGCCCTGCGGAAGAGTGTACAGGAATACGCAATGGCGGAGGCGGCCTTTCGTGCTTTATGCCAGGCTGCCGGTGATTACCTGTCGAATCGAATTGGCTTCGACTTTGCTGCAACAGCCAGCTCCGGCTGCTGTTGATGAAGAGAGGTGAGAAAATGGCTACACAAACCACGGATTTGACTCTGGAAGTGCAACAGGCGCTGGACGCATTTGCGGAGAACCTGCTCGCTTCCGAACCATTTGTCCATTATGATGACTGCGGCGAACGGATGATGCGCGATGCCACCGCACAATCGCTTTGGAGGCAACTGCGGCAGATGGAAGGCCATCTGCGCGCAACACAGGCCAACGGTGAGGCGTCCGCCGATGACATCAGCGCCTATCGACAGCTCTATGCTGCTGCCAAAGCCAATCCGGTGATCGCCGAATTCTGGCAGGCGCAGTCAGCGCTGCAAGAGTCGCTGCAAGTTGCCAACCGTGAGATCAGCGTCGTGTTAGGTGCAGATTTTGCCCGTCTGGCGCGGCGTTCTGGTTGCTGTTCATAGCGCGCTGGGGAGGAAACTTGTGGACAGGGCGCCTGTGAACAGTGTAACAGTACGGATTGTCGGCGGCAACGACGCATTTGCCAAGACAGCGCATTTTGTGTTGGAGCGTCTGCGCAGCGTCTTTGGCGATCAGGTTTGTGGCAAGTACTATAATGCCAGTGAACCATCGCTCACCGAATTCCCGCCAGCGCTGGCGCTGATCCGGTTGGGCGAGGCGCCGCTGCCACTAGTTTTCGTCGACAACGATCTGGTTGTGATGGGAGGAAAAATCTCGGTTCCAGAGCTGCGTCAACGCTTGACTGCCCTGGGATTGAGTCAGGTATAAATTGGTAGAAAACAATTAAGGTTTAAGGAGACAAAACTCATGGCGCAACAGGCATCGGTTTTGGCGGCGCAGGCGCAGCCAGCGCCCAAGAAACTTTCGACATTGGATCGCTTTCTGACCCTATGGATTTTCCTGGCGATGGCGATCGGCGTGGCAATGGGGTACTTCATTCCTGGCGTCGATCAGTTCATCAACCAGTTTCAGATCGGTGCAACCAACATTCCAATTGCGATCGGTCTAATCCTCATGATGTATCCACCCTTCGCCAAGGTGAAATATGAGGAATTGGGCGAAGTTTTTCGCAACGTCAAGATTTTAGGGCTTTCCCTGGTGCAGAACTGGGTGGTCGGCCCGATCCTGATGTTTGCGCTGGCGGTGATCTTTTTGCAGGATTTTCCCGAATATATGATCGGCCTGATTCTGATCGGGCTGGCGCGCTGCATCGCAATGGTGATCGTTTGGAACGAGCTGGCAAAGGGCGACACTGAGTACGCCGCTGGGCTGGTTGCCTTCAACAGCGTTTTCCAGGTGCTCTTCTACAGCATCTACGCCTATGTCTTCATCACGGTGCTTCCACAGTGGCTGGGCTTGCAGAGCGCAGCGGTGCACATCGGCATCGGCGAGCTGGCGGAAAGCGTCTTTATCTATCTTGGCATTCCTATGATCGCCGGCTTTGCCACGCGCTTTTTCTTGTTACGCGCCAAAGGGCGCGAGTGGTACCAGACGCGCTTCCTGCCGCGCATCAGCCCGTTGACCCTGATTGCGCTGCTCTTCACGATTGTTGTGATGTTCAGCCTCAAGGGTGAACTGATTGTTCAAATTCCGTTGGATGTCGTGCGCATTGCAATTCCGCTGGCGCTTTACTTTGTGCTCATGTTCCTGATTGCCTTCTGGATGGGTCATCGCATTGGCGCCGACTATTCCAAGACGACGACTGCCGCTTTCACCGCCGCCAGCAATAACTTCGAACTGGCAATTGCTGTGGCCGTAGCTGTCTTCGGTATCAATTCCGGTCAGGCATTTGCCGCCGTGATCGGGCCGCTGATCGAGGTGCCGGTGATGATCGGGTTGGTCAATGTGGCCTTGCTTTTCCAACGCCGCTACTTCGGGCATGAACTGGTCGCAGCGCCGGCAATGGTCGCTGCTGCGCAAGAAGCCTGTCCGCCAGCAGAAGAATTGATAAGGTAGTGCGATAGTCTAAAGTTATTGACAGTGGGTGGTAGGTGACGGTGCACCGTCACCTACCACCCATCCCTTTACCTCTTCCTATCAGCGAGGACAATATGGCGATTCTACCGGTTGCACTGACATATGAAGATGCAGCGCCTGATTATAGGATGACAAATGGCGCACATACCCAACACAACATGGCGCCTACGCCAGCGGTCGAATGGGGCTACGTCGATGATGAAGGGCGGCTAGTGCTCTCGCCAGAGATGCGGCGAAGCATGGGGTTGCAACCTGGCGCCCAGCTGCGCGTCGAGCGCGAGGGCAATATGCTCCGTCTGCATCGTCCGCTGAATCATCTCGCCAAGGTCTACATTGAACCGACCGACGCTTGCAACCTCGACTGCGTGACCTGCTTCCGCAACGCCTGGGAAACGCCCATCGGCCGCATGTCGGAGGAGACCTTCACCGCTCTGCTGGAAGGACTGAAGCAGATCGACCCGCTCCCAACGGTTTACTTCGGCGGCATCGGCGAACCGATGTTTCACCAGCGCACTGTCGACTGGATTGCGCAGGTCAAAGAGCTTGGTGCGCGCGTGGAGATGATCACCAACGGCACCCTGCTCACCGAGAGGCGCAGTCGCCAGTTGATCGACGCCGGTCTTGACGTATTATGGGTCTCTATCGACGGTGCATCGCCGGAGAGTTATGCCGATGTACGGTTGGGCGCCGAGCTACCCAAGGTTCTGGCCAACCTGCAGCGTTTCCGCACGTTGCGCAAAGGCCACAAGCATGCAAAGCCAGAGATCGGCGTGGCTTTCGTCGCCATGAAGCGCAACATCGCTGACCTGCCCAAGGTGCTCAAAATTGCCCGTCAACTCGGCGCCATGCACTTCTCGGTAAGCAATGTCCTACCTGTCACTGCGAGTTTGAAGGACGAGGTGCTCTACAAGGAGTCGATGCATTCGATCAGCTACCTCGACTCGGAACACATGCCGCAGCTTAGCCTGCCCAAGATGGATTTCGACGAAGTGACGCGCGATGCACTCTTCGAGGCGTTCCAAAGCGGCTTCAGCGTGCACTATGCTGGCGCTAAATGGGGCGGCAGCAACGACGTGTGTGACTACATCGAGTCTGGCTCGCTGACGGTAGGCTGGAACGGCGACGTCGCCCCGTGTTGGCCGCTGCTACATACACATGGCAGTTTTCTGCACAACAAGCCACACATCTCCTACCGCCACATCGTCGGCAATGTCCATGAACGCAGCCTGCTCGATCTGTGGAACGATCCTACCTACGTTGCCTACCGCGCGCGGGTGCAAGGCTTTGCCTTCCCACCCTGCACCTTCTGCGGCGGCTGCGACCTGTCCGTAGATAACGTCGAAGATTGCTTTGGCAATGACGGGCCAGTCTGTGGGACATGTCTGTGGGCGCAAGGGCTGATTCGTTGCCCCTGAGCGCGTGCGGTTGACGGTTTTTTGTCCTAAAAATTTTGTGACAATTCGATATTGACAATTCACACAATTGAGCCTATTATATGCAAAAAGTAACATATGCGGTTTTTTGCATTTAATGTCAGAGGAAGATTCATGGACAAAGCAAACTACGAAGCGCTGAGCGCCCGGCTCAAGGTGCTGGCGCACCCAGAGCGCCTACGCATTCTGGACGCGCTGCGCCGCGAACCTGAATGCGTTTGTCATCTGGAGGCGCTGTTGGGCAAGCCACAGCCCTACGTGTCGCAGCAATTACGGCTGCTGCGTGAGGCGGGCGTCATTCGTGATGACAAACAAGGGCAGAACGTTTTCTACACGATCTGTGATCCAGCCGTGAGCGCCTGGCTTGATGCCGTGTTAGGACAAGTTGATGTTGCCCTTGAACGCCGAGATCGCCACGAACGTATCGCTGAATGCACCTGTCCAAAGTGTGCACCAGTCACATTATCGCTCGCTGCATAATGAAGGAGGTATGGAATGCAATCTGCTGAAAAACCGTTGGGCGTCGTTGCCCCGTTGGAAGAAGCTGAATCAAGCACACGCTCGACCTGGCGTGCAAACTGGCAGGAGATGATCGATGTCGGGCGCGAGCGCTGGGCGCAAATCTGGAAACCGATGGCGGCGATCCTGGCCGTCTTTCTCGCCTTCTACTACTTGCCGATCGGCTGGCCCCGCTTCGACAATGCGCTGGTTGAGTCGCTGGAACTGACCAAATGGTACGCGCAGGAGCATGTCATTCTATGTCTGCTGCCTGCCTTCTACATCGCCGGCGCCATCGCCGTCTTCGTGAGCCAGGGATCGGTGATGCGCTATCTCGGCGCTGGCGCCAACAAAGTGCTGGCCTACGGCGTCGCTTCGGTGTCTGGCACCATCCTGGCGGTCTGCTCGTGCACGGTGCTGCCGCTCTTTGCTGGCATCCACCGCATGGGCGCAGGGTTGGGGCCAGCAATTGCGTTTCTTTACTCCGGCCCGGCGATCAATGTGCTCGCCATCGTGATGACGGCGGCGGTGCTGGGGCCGTCGCTTGGCGTGGCGCGTGCGATCGGCGCTATTGTCTTCAGCGTCGTCATCGGGCTGATCATGGCGACGATCTACCGCAAGGAGGAACAGGCTAAAATCAAGGCGCAGGCGATGATGCCCGTGCCCGAAGTGACGCGCCCGCTCTGGCAAAACGCTGTCTACTTCGGTGCGCTGGTAGGCATCCTGGTCTTTGCGAACTGGGGCAGGCCGCAGGAGATCAGCGGGTTGTGGGGTGCGCTCTACACGGCGAAGTGGGGGATCACGGCGGGCTTTGGGCTGCTGCTGGCATTTGCCCTGTGGCGCTGGTTCGGCGTGCTGTGGTGGAAGGTGGCGGCGGTGGCGGTCTTCACAGCTGGCGCGGCGCTGCTCTTTTCCGAACAGCCGCAGGTTCCCTTCATCGTCGGCTTGATCGGCCTCACCGTGCTGACCACCACATCGCAGGACGAGATGGGTGACTGGTTCGACCAGAGCTGGGGCTTTGCCAAACAGATTCTGCCGCTGCTGCTGATGGGCGTGCTGATCTCCGGCTTTCTGCTTGGGCGCCCCGGCCACGAAGGGTTGATTCCGTCGGCGTGGGTGACGGCGGCGGTCGGCGGCAACTCGTTGCTGTCGAACTTCGTGGCGTCGTTCCTCGGTGCGTTCATGTACTTTGCCACGCTCACCGAGGTGCCGATCGTGCAGGGGCTGGTCGGCGCGGGTATGGGGCAAGGGCCAGCGTTGGCATTGCTGCTTGCCGGCCCGGCGCTGAGCCTTCCCAACATGCTCGTCATCCGTAGCGTCGTCGGCGCGCAGAAGACGGTGGTCTTCGTGACGCTGGTTGTTGTTTTTGCCACTCTCACCGGCTGGATGTACGGCGCGTGGGTGGTTGGGTAGAGAGGGCGAGTCGCGAGGGGCAACGCCTTCACAATTCACTATTCACTATTGATGATTCACAATTTGATCTAGTCTTGCAGAAAGGTTTTACCAATGAAGAAATTACAAATTCTTGGACCGGGCTGCTCTAAATGTCGGCAGTTGACCTTGCACACCGAAAAGGCGGCGCAATCGCTGGGGATCGAATACGAGCTGGAGAAAGTCACCGAGATTGACCAGATCATGAGCTACGGCGTGATGATGACGCCAGCGCTGATTGTCGATGGCGCCGTCAAAGTCGTGGGCAAAGTGCCTTCGGTTGAGCAGTTGAAAGCCATACTTGCCTGAGATAGTTTTGCTGAAGTATTTTTCGACGCAGAGGCGCAGAGAAAGGACAAGGCTGAATCCGCCTGGCATTTCTCTGTGTTTCTCTGCGTTTTTGCGCCAGAAACTGCCGCTTGTCAAGCAGCTTCTGATGGCTGTTCAATGGCGAAAGTGGACAAAAATCCGCCCGAAGTTTTTGTCGTCTTTCTCCACGCGGTGATAGAGCGCACGGATGTTGCTCTGGTTGAGGAAGCGCAGCACGCGCTTCTTCAACTGACCACTGCCCTTGCCGGGGATGATCTCCACCAACGCAATGCGCCGCTCCACCGCCTCCTCGATGATGCGGTTCAGTTCTGCCTCAATCTCGTTGCCGCGGTTGTAGATGTCGTGCAGGTCAAGTTTCAGTTTTGCCACGCGTTTCCTTGCCTCCTAGCGCCGCCGGTCGCGTCCCGGTGCATCGATCACGCTCGCCAACTCGCCATGATCCAGCCATAATAACTGGCAGGCGCCACACGTATCGATGACGATATTGCCGGGGCCGTAGTAGGGATGCACGTCCATCGTGCGGCCACACTGCGGGCAGTGCAGCGTGCGTTCGAGCTGGCTCAGATCGACCGGACGCGGCGCCACCGCCGGCTTCACAGCGCGGCTGCGCAGATACGCGACCACTTGGCCGAAGACCATGTGGTTGACCAGAACACCTCGGCAGCGCGTGCAGCAGGCGACGCGTGTCCCCTCAATCGAACCGGCTGCCAGCGCGCCGTGACAGAGCGGGCATGTCAGCTCCACCGGCTCCGCCAGCACGCGCACATAATCCTCCGACGGCTGCGGGAAGTAATGCGTCGCACAATAGGTGCAGGCGTAGTAGTCGTGGTTCGGCGCCAGGAGCATGGGTGCGCCGCAGTTGGGACAGTTCATCACTGCATCGCCTCTGGACACAACCTCCTTTGCGTTCAGCCAGCGCATTCCGCCAGGAAGTCGCCCAACAGTGCATTGAAGGCGGACGGCGTCTCCCAGTGCGGCGCGTGGCCGGCGTCGACGATGACCTGGACAGCGCCGCGCCAGAGCGTCGGCATTGTGAGCGCGTCGAAGTGGGCGCCGTTGATGAGCTGCTCCTGCGCACCGTGCAGCACGGCCAGCGGTGTGCGCAGATTCGCCACGACCTGCACCTCGTCTTTGTACCCACCGGGGCGAATGCTTGCCGCAATTGCGGCACGGGCGTTCCCATCGGCGCGGCGGATATCCTCCATGAAGCGATCGTCGTCTACAACATAGCCGGGCGCAAAGAACGCCTGCACAAAGCCGTGCATCTCCGCTTCACTCAACTGCGGATTGAAAGCCGCACCCATCGCCGGGTTGGGCAGAAACGCCGCAGCCATGTCGGGCGGAAAAGCCAGCGGCGGCGTGCCGTAGATGAGCACACCCTTGCAGCCCGGAATGTCTTCCACCGCCTCCAGCGCAACATGC
This sequence comes from uncultured Caldilinea sp., assembly GCA_937981885.1. Classification (GTDB taxonomy): domain Bacteria; phylum Chloroflexota; class Anaerolineae; order Caldilineales; family Caldilineaceae; genus Caldilinea. The sequence goes on along the minus strand of CALJMI010000034.1, from coordinate 321 downwards.
CCGCCGAGACTCCACCCAACAAGCACCACGTCGCGCAACTGTAGCGCATCGACCACCTTCACCACCAGCCGGCCGTAGCCCTGAATCCCCAACCCAGACGCTGCGTCGGCGATCGGCTGCGAATCGCCAAAGCCTGGGAGATCTATCGCTGCCATCCGATAGGTGTGGCCCAGCTCGCTCTCCAACTGCGGCTGAAAGGTGCGGCTCGACGACGAGTTGCCATGAATCAGCAGAACAGCCGGCCCGTTGCCATCGCTGGTTGTGTAGGCGATGCGCTGACCGTCGATGGAAAGATGATTGTATTGCATGGGATTTGCCCTT
>CALJMI010000033.1 GCA_937981885.1 uncultured Caldilinea sp. | reverse complement strand
TACGCGCCGCCGTTGCTCTGCAGAATGTTGTTGGTGACGCGCAGATAGCGGGCGTAGGCGTTGGCGAAAATGCCGCCGCCCTGCACGGCTGCGAATTCGCGCTGCGTCGGGTCGGCCGGCGTCAGATTGTTGGGGAAACCTTGCTGGTCGCCGCCCTGAATCGTCATGCCGTCGATGGCGACGGAGCGGGCCGCCGTCATCTCGTTGGCTTCCGCCAGAACGTAGATCACCGCGCCTTCGTAGAGCGCCTGATTGCCAGCGAAATTGATCGACTGCACAAAGACGCGCCACGCCTCTGCGTAATCGGTGTCGCCAGCCACGCCGCGCCCGTCAATCAGCGTACCCAATACATAGCTGGCGTCGCTGCGCACGCCGCCAGGGCCTACGCCTTGCAGGGTCAACGGCGAGTAGATGACGACATTCTCGAAGTAGGCGCCGTTCGGGTTCCACAATTCTGTTGCGCCTGGATAGACGATGACGACGCGCGGGCGGTTGCCATTGGCGGCTGCAGCAGCGTCGACGCCTGCCTGCACCGTAGCGTAGGCGCGACCCGGTCCGACCTCAAAGAGCATCGGGTTGTAGCCGCCGCCGATTACGTGGAAGGAAAGCCCATTGACCGTGGCGTTGCCATTTGCCGCACGGATGCCGAGCTGGTGCACGCCGGTGGGGATGCTGGTCGGCACGGTGACGTTGATGACGCGATCATTCCAGCCAGTGACTTGCAGTGGCAGGGCGCCATCCAGCAACACCTGACCGGGCGTTCCGCCAAAGCCTTGCCCCTCGATGGTGAATTGGCGGTTGTCCGACGGCTGGTTGAGCCGCACAAAGGGGCGCGAGACCGCAAACAACTGCGGCGTGGCTGCATCCAAGAAACATTGCGGCGGTGTGGCGTATTGTGAACCGCCCGCCAGGATGCCCGGCACGATCTGCGTCGGCGCCAGGTCGGATGGCACAATCAAGCCCGGATAGATCTCGAAGGTGGCGCCGATGGTGCGGTATTGCGGATTGTAATTCGGGTTGAGCGCGCCCGGCTGCCCTGGATCGTTGCCCAGAATATAGTACATTCCGGCGCAGACGCCCGCCGGCATTGGACAGTTCACTGAGTAGGTCGAAGGCAGCAGGATTTCATAGACGCCGTTGTAGTCGGGCGTGATCGTCGTCACCAGATTGTTGGTGAAGTCGTAGACGCCAATCGGGATGTTGAAGATGCCCGCCTTCTCGCCGAAGTTGATGCTGGCCGGGTCGGTGGAGACGGTCAGGTCGTCGATGATATAGCCCTTCCATTTGCCCGGAATCGGCACCTCGGTGAAGAGGTTGAAGGTCGGTGCAATCGACTTGCCGTTGTTGAGGGTGACCAGACGCACATCGCACAGTGGGCGACTCTGGCCCTCGTAGATCGAGCCGCCAGCTTCGGCGAAAGCCGGATTGTAGGTGGCGTTCGGGCCATCGGCGCCAACGCCGGCGACATCGACCGTGTGCAACGCGCCAGCGCACGCCGGCGGCGGCACCTGCGGCATGACGAATTCGTCGCCGTCGAAAACGTTGATGTCCTCCTCACGCGTCACCCGATAGAGGGGACGTCCAAAGATGGCGTCATTGGGAATCTCGACCTGCACCAGGTAGTCGGCGGCGGGCAACGGCTCCGGATCGACGCCGCCAACGCACTGTTCGTTCACTGCGTCATAGCCACTGGTCAGACAGCCCTCCGTGAAGCCGTAGTTGCCGTCGAGCGTGGCGAAACCATTCTGCACCTGTGTGCCGGTCAACGGCGCCTCGATGCAACGTCGGCCACCGATGGCCTGGCCGCCGGCGCCGTCGGTGGGCAGCACTTCCTGATTGCCATTTCCGAAGGGCAGGGGCGCGCCGTTGGCATCGCGGGCAATACAGTCGAGCGGGTGCTCCCAGGTCTCGGTGAGTTGTGAACCAAGCAGGCGACCAAAGGCGTAGGAGCCATCCGGCGCCAGCTCATATTGGCGACGCGCGTCACAGGGCGTCCCTGAGTTCGTGCCACAGCGCACCGGCTGATAGAGATTCACGCGGATGTCGGGAATGCCGGGTTGGAAGGGTTCGACGGCCGCATAGCGCGGGTCTAGCTCATTACGCGTCGTATCGTAGGAGACAGTGCCTACGATGCCGCCGTTGCGTGGCCCGCCACGCGTGCCGCTGGCATCGTAGGCTTTGACGCCCCAGTCGATGCGCGCGCCCTGCCCCAGGATCGGCAACACACCGACATCAACGCCGTTGCCCAGAATCGTGGTTGGCGTCGGCTGGTTTTCCACCTGATAGGTGAACCCGGTCGTGTAGTACCGGTCGTTGTACGCTTCCAGCACCATCCAGGAACTCATCGGATAGGCCTTCTCGAAGGCGTAATAGCCGTTGACATCGGTCGTCGCCGCGATCGACATGCGGTCGATTTCGCTGTTGTCGCGATCCTTGAGTACGACCAGATAGTTGGCAATGCCGCGTTCGCCAGGATCGCGCTTCCCGTTCTCGTTCGTGTCCTCGAAGACATAGCCGTCGAAGGGGGTGAACCAGCCGGTCAGGAAAGGCGAACCCATGTCATACATTTCGCCATTCTCCACCGTCACCTGCATCCAATCCAGGATGTAGTGCAGGTTCTCATCCCACCAGGTGAAGAGATAGTTGCCGTCGGGCACGTTGTTGATCTCGAAATAGCCGTTTTCATCGGTCTTGCCGATGTAGACGGCCGTGTCGCCGTTTTGCAGATCGGAGAGCGCCACCCAACCGTTGTCGATGGGGCCGGTCACTTTGGCGCCATTGAAGCCGCTCCAGATGTCGCCGTAGTAGGGCAGCCCGCCCGTCTGCGGCAGGAAGACCGAGGCGGCGACCAGCGTGCCGCGCACACCGCCTGTCACAGCGGTATTGGTCAGCAGGTCAGTGGGGCGCACGAAGCCAAACATCGTCCAGGGGAAGGGTTCGCCCGCCACGACGAATTCGTTGTCGAGACCGGTGCCGCCTTCCTGCAGCCAGGTGTCCCAGCTCCAGGAGCCTTCGAGCGTGGTCGTCTCCGTCCAGGCTTCACCATCGGGCGGCGACACGATCACGTCGTAGCGCAGTGGACCCAGGTTGGGGATGACGACGTCGCCGTTCTCGTCGCTGATCGTGCAGCCGATCAATTCGCGCCCAATTGGGTTCATATCGGCGTCGTAGACCGTGCACAGTGGGTTGCCGAACATATCGACGGAGACCTGCCCCATCGTATCGTTGACGATGGCGCGGAAACCTGCCAGCCCGCGTTCGGCAGGCGCATCGAACTGACCATTGACAGAGGAGATGTCCTCAAAGATTTTGATGCGAATCGTGGCGGTCGGCAACGGATCGGGTTGCAGACGCACGGTCACTGGGCCGCTGAGTGGTACGGTGAAATGCTGACCACCGATCTTGTAGCCTTCCGCCACCACCGAGATCAGATATCTGCCGGGCGGCAGATCGAAACCGCCTGTGGCAAAGTCATCCTGATTCCCCTGCGTGACAATGGGCGCTGCGCCGGGCACGGCGCGCAACGAGGGCCAGTCGCAGTTCGCTGGATAATCCGGGTCCGGTGCGCCGCCAGGCAACAGCGGCGAACACCCGGCGTTGCGCGGTTGCAATGGGTCGCCGGTGTTATCTTCGTTGATGATGTAACGGAACTCCGTAATCGGATCGCCCGCCAACACCGGGCCGCCAGGAGCGTTTGGCTCGGTGCGGGCGCTCACCACGGTGAGTTGCAGACGATTTGTCGTCGCCTGTTGCTGCGGCGTCGCCATTGCCGGCTGTGGAAGCAGCGCAAGCAGCGGCAGAAGCGTTATTGTGAAGACAAGGCCAGCCTGAACAACAATGTGAATCAGCCGAAATACGCGGCGTCGAGCAAATAACCACCGTTTTTGATTAGTCATGCGTCCTCCTTGGGTCACAGGGTGTCGACGTGATACAAAATCACGGCAAGCCAAGCGTAGCATGGTTTTCATCGGTTTTGGGTCAAAATTGTGTTTGGGAATTGTCGCGATTGCGTCAAAATGTCAGCGATTTGCAAGGATTCGATGAACGAAAATACTGCTACAATCACTGATGCCGGGTCGCAATCACATAGCCGAAATCGTGGAGTAGTCCGTAATCGATGGGCGACGTCGCAATATCAATGTCACAATCTTCACCCCCAGCGCTCGAACGCCCGTCTGTTCTATTGCTACTCTTTGGCGATAGGTATACGCGCTATGTAAACGTCTTGCGATTTGTGCTGCCCATCTTGCTGTTTGTCGTCGCCAATGGCTTTGAATTTTATGAGCACTGGGGCGAGATCTCCATACTGCAGAACTACCAGCTACTTGGCGAGATATTGGTCTTTGGCGTGTTGGGGCCGTTATTGGTCTTCGCCTGGCTCTCCTATATTGGCGTATTGATGAAGCGGCTCAATCTTGCCAACAAGCAGATGGCGTCACTCAACCAGAACCTGGAGCGTCAGGTGATGGAACGTACGGCTGCGCTTGCACAGCGTAATGAAGAGCTGGCGCGTATGAACAAAGAGCTGCAGCGTCTTGATCAACTCAAATCAGATTTCGTATCGCTCGTGAGCCATGAGCTGCGGGCGCCGTTGACCAGTCTGAATGGAGCGATCGAAATGACGCTGCATTCATCTCACCCCATGCCCCCCCAGTCACAACGCATGTTGGAGGTGATGGCTTCTGAAGCTTCGCGTCTGACCCATCTTATCCAGACAATTCTGGATATATCGCGGCTGGAGGCTGGAAAAATTACACTCAATTTTGGCCCGGTCGCGTTGAAACCGATGGTGGCGCGTTGCGTCAATTCGTCGTTGGGCTGCAGCAATCGTCCCATCCTCTGGAAAACAGAAACCGGTGCGCCGCCAGCCTGGGCAGATGAAATTTATCTGGAAGAGATTGTCCGAAATCTGCTCGTGAATGCCGACAAATATTCGCCTGCCGGAAAACCGGTGGAAATAGGCATCCACCGCAGCGCAGAGGCGCAGAATTGTCTGCAGATTGTGATTACAGATCACGGAGCCGGCATACCACCTGATGAACAACAGCGCATCTTTGAACGTTTCTATCGCCGACGTCGCCATGAAGACGACGGTTCGAGTGGATGGGGGCTTGGTCTCTACTTTGCGCACATGCTGACGGAAGCACAAAATGGCATACTAACTGTGAAGTCCCCAGTTTTCTCAGACGATCTGTTCCCCGGCGCACAGTTTACGCTCACTTTGCCAGTCGCTAAGGAGACGCTCACCGATGCATCATTTGCTGCTCATTGATGACGACGCGAACTTGACCGAGTTGCTGAAGACATATTTTGAGGATCGCGGTTTCAGTGTGCGAATTGCCAACGATGGCGCCACAGGGCTGCGGATGGCGCACTCCTATCAGCCATCGCTCGTGATCCTGGACGTTTCGATGCCGGTGCGCAACGGTTGGTATGTACTTGAACGCATCCGGGAGCTTTCTGACGTTCCAGTGTTGATGGTGACTGCTTGCACCGAAGAGGAGCATATTTTGCGTGGGTTTGGCTTGGGCGCCGACGATTACATTGCCAAGCCTTTTTCGTTCGCCGAATTGTTGGCGCGCGTCACTGCCGTTCTCAACCGGGTGCGCCGCAGCCAGCAGGAAATCCCATCAGTCCAGATTTTTGGCGACCTGACCATCGACCTTTCCGACCGACGTATCTGGCGCAACGGTAAGCCTGTCCATCTGACGCCGACCGAATTCAAGTTGCTGACTATCTTGATTCAGCATGCTGGTCGCGTTGTCTCTCAAGAAGAATTGGTGCGTAAGGCATGGGGCGAACAATATCTTGAGGATATTGGCTATGTACGTCGATATGTCTGGCATCTGCGGCGCAAGATCGAGATTGACCCGGATAGACCCCAGTATATCCACAATGATCGCGGCTATGGCTATCGCTTTGAGTTGGCGGAACCACCTCTGCACAGTGTTAACTGATGGAGTTTAACAAATAGATGCGGTCATCGTAGGTTCGGTTTCCAGCCGGACGCTGCCGGTCGGCCACGATGTCACGCTAGAGGCGATGACCTACGTGATGGGGTCGTTACGTCACTCGGAAATGACTTTTTGGCGGTCACGTTGCGCTGGATGAACGCACAGGTTGAAACCGGTACCCCATGCCTCGTTCATTGTGAATGTAGGTGAATGTGGCGTCTTCAGCTTCCAACTTGCGCCGAATGGCGCTGATGCAGCGCCGTATGCAGCCGATGTCATCCAGATAGGCCTCGCCCCAGGTTTCTTCGATCAATGTTTCTGACGTGACCACCCTACCAGCCTGACGCATGAGCGCCGCCAGCAGTTTGAACTCGGTTGGCGTCAGGTGAACTTGTTTTTGGTTGCACCAGACCCGTTTGGCGAGTAGATCGACGCGCAGCTCTCCAAATACAAGCAGCGAAGAGGCGCCTCCTCCGGCGCCGCTAGCTCGGTTAAGTACAGCCGCAATCCGCGCCGCCAACGCCGCGAAGGAAAAGGGCTTTGCAACAAAGTCATCGGCGCCTTGCGCAAAACCGCGCAGTTCAAAGGCCTCTTCGCCTTGCGCCGTCAAGATAATGACCGGCACATCAGACATGTCGCGAATGCGTTCCAGCACCTCCCACCCATTGTGGCCTGGCAGGTTCAGATCGAGCAGAACAAGACTGGGGCGACGCGAATAGATCAACTTCATCCCTGTGGCGCCATCATGCGCTACAAGAACCCGATAGCCGCAACTGTTCAAATAGCCGGCCAACAGAGCAGTCAGGTGTTTGTCGTCTTCGATCAGGGCGAGCTCAGTCATTGTCTTCACCTTCTTCAACGATCGGCAATGTAAGGATGAATTGTGCACCAGGCCTCTGCACATCCCGGTGTACAGGCGATCTGAGCGTGAGTGAACCTGCCTGCATCTCCGTCAGGATTTTGGCGAAGTAGAGGCCAAGCCCCCACCCCGGCGTTGAGGTATGTGTTGGCGACTCATACCGGAAGAAGCGCTCAAAAATCTTGTCTTGTACGTCAACCGGTATGCCAGGGCCGTAATCGGTGATTGTGAGGGTGAGAAACCCAGGATGGGATGGTTCGATGACCGCGCCGATCTCGATTGGCATGGATGGCGGTGTGTATTTGTCGGCATTGTCGATCAGGATGAGCAAAATCTCGGCCAGGTAGAGTTCATCAGCCATCACGGGCGGCAGCTTCTCGATTGGCGTCCAATGAATTGAACGATCATTGTTGGCTAATTCGCTGCAAATCACGCGCATCAACAATGGTTCTATCAGTGTGGGACCGGGATTGAGCATCAATTTACCGGCGTCGATTCGCGAGATGTCAAGCACCATCTGCGAAAACCGGAGCAGACGGCTGTTTTCTTCTGCCATAATGCTGAGGATCGCGTGCAGAGCAGGAGATGCCTGTGTCGGCGCAGAGTGCATGGCAACTTCCAGCGCTCCGCTCAGATTGGTCAGCGGGCTGCGCAGACCGTGGCTCACCATTGCCACAAAGTCGGACTTCATCTGATCAAGTTTCTGTAGCTCGATATTCGCCCTTGCCAGTTCTTCGTTGCGCGTTGAAAGCGCCAACGTGCGCTCCACCACCTGCCGCTCCAACCCATGATTCGCCTCCTCTGCTTTGCGATTTGCGGTGACCAGCTCCTGCAACAGGATGCTTACGTGGCTGAATGCCAGAAAAACCAGCGCCGGATTGAGCACGCCAAAGTAAAACACTTCGCTGATCATCTGAAAATCAATCTCGCCCCATGTCACCTGGTGTTCTGCGCTTTCATAAGCAAGCACAAACAGAAAGAGCGAAGCCGGCACCAGGAATCGGATGAGATGAAACTGCCGGAGATGCCGATGGTCAGGGGTAAACAGCGGTCGCAAAGTTAATTTGGTCAAGTAGCCCTCCTTCTTGAAGCGGTGTAGGTGGTCTGCGCATTCGGAGTATAGCACTGGACGAAAGCAGGCAACAGAGGATCGTAGAATTTTTGACAATTTTTTGACATTAAACTTATGCGCCTGCGACACAAGATGCTTGCGCTTCATGCTAGACTTGGGCGCGCTTGCCTGTCTTGGAAGGAGGAGATGATGAGCGAACTTTTAGTTGGTCAACCGAATATTGATGTAGACAACGAAGCAGAGGGGGAGAGCAAGAACGTGTTGAACCGCCGACAGTTTCTGAATATCACATTTGGGGCTGTGACTGGCGTCAGCGCTGTAGCAATTGGACTACCAGCGGTGCACTATCTCAACGGTCACACTGTTTCAGCCAGCACCGGTAAATGGGTTGAGGCAGCGCAGCTCTCTGCACTCGATCCTCAACAAGTCAACCGCGTAACATACCGCATACGCGCCAAAGATGCCTGGCGCGATATCGAGCGCGAGGGTGTGCTCTACGCCTATAGCGAGGATTCCGGCGCCAGCTATGTTGTTCTCGACGCCACGTGTTCGCATCTGGGGTGCGTTGTGCGCTGGAAGCCCGCAGAGAACCACTTTGCCTGTCCCTGTCACGCCGGTCATTTCACGCGAGAGGGTGCGGTCATCGACGGCCCGGCGCCGCACGCGCTTGTGCAGTTGCCATCACGGATCGAAAACGACGCGTTGTGGGTGCAGATATAAGGAGATGGAACATGACTCGGACGGTTGATTTTCCGTCACAGCCAATCGAAGACGTACACGAGCAAAGCAAGCGCAACGATGTGAAGACCCGTGTGCTGGACTGGCTCAACGAACGCACAGGGCTGGTTGAGCCGGTGCGTTCATTTCTAAATTATCCTGTGCCCGAATATGTGTATCGCAATTACATGTACACATTGGGCGGTTTGACGCTGATTATGTTGACGCTCCAGGCAGTCACCGGTATTTTGCTCGCTTTCTATTATGACCCCAGCCCTGAAGGCGCCTATAACAGCGTCGACTATATCACCTACGTGTTGCCCTACGGGTGGCTGATACGCGGCGTCCACCATTACGGCGCCAGCGCGCTAGTCATTCTGACCGGGCTGCACATGCTGCGCACCTATTTTACCAGCGCATACAAGGGCAAGCGTGAGATCAACTGGTTGAGCGGCGTCTTGTTGCTGTTTCTGGTGCTTGGCTTTGGCTTCACCGGGTATCTTCTGCCGTGGGATCAGAAGGGCTACTGGGCAACCCAGGTCGGCACTGAGATAGCCGGTTCGGTGCCTGTAGTGGGTGACTATTTGTTGACCTTTGCACGCGGCGGCGAATTTTTAGGACAGGCCACACTCACACGTTTCTACACGATTCATATCCTGTTGCTGCCGGCGACAATCGGGTTGATCGTGGTTGCGCATGTCTACCTGTTACGGTTTCACGGAATGGCGCCGCCGATCACTGAGCGTGGCAAACGGCTGATGAATAGATTTGTCCCCTTCTTTCCCTATTGGGTGACGAAGGACGCTGTGTTGGGCGCCGTGCTCTTAGGGTTCTTGATCTATCTGAGTTACATCGCCCGTGCATCGTTGGAATTTCCCGCCGACCCAACAAGCAGCAATTACACGCCGCGTCCTGAGTGGTATTTCTTGTTCCTTTTCCAACTGCTGAAGTACTTTCCTGGCCCGCTGGAAGTCGTAGCAGTCGTCGTCGTTCCGATGATTGCGGTCGGTGGGTTGATTTTGCTGCCCTTCATCGACCGCAGCGCGGAGCGTCGCCCCTGGCGCAAGCCGATCACGACAACGATTGGCATTGCGGCGATTGTTGCGTTTGTTCTGCTCACCGTATTAGCCCAGAACGGATGAGATTGTCGATTGCTGTAACATCATTCACCCAAAAGGAGATCGATCAATGAAGCGACTATTTGTTGTGCTGATCATCATGATTGTGGGGTTGTTGGCCGCCGGTTGTGCAGGCGCAACCGGCGGCGGTGCACCCGCTGCTGCCCCTGCAAGCCAACCCAACACGTTGACGGCTGTCAAAGTCGACGCCGTCTCGCTCGATGCGAATGCAGATTACTGGAATAAAGCGCCAAAGCTTGCGATCGACACCAAAGCGGCGATGGAAGGCAACCCCGATGGCCCCACTGTCACGCTGCAGGCGGTGTACGATAACGCTGCAATTGCCATTCGCGCCGAATGGGCTGATGATACAGAGACACTGCTTAAGAACGCCTGGACATGGGATGGCAGCGCCTTCACCAAGTCTGGCGACGAGGACAGAGTGATGTTTGCCTGGCCGATCGGCAACAACGCTGAATTTTCCAGCAAAGGGTGCGCCGCTGCCTGTCACAACACAGCCGAAAACTATGAAGAATGGTGGATGGGGTCGGACAACGAGTCGGTGCGCTATGACAACTGGCATTGGAAATCGGCGCGCACCAATGCCGCTGGCTATGCCGACGATCAATGGTGGAACGTTCTGGCTGACCCTGCCAACTTTGAGAGTTCGCGCCGCAACGATGCCAAAGAAAGCGGCGGTTACGCCGACAATGTCAACGACGAGAAGAGTGGCCCGCGCTATATGAGCAAGAATGGAACTGATGCACAGTTGATTATGGCTGGCGAGGAAGTCGAGCTTGATCTCGCAGCGCTTGCTGCCGGCGATGTGATTCCAGGCTACGTTCTCTCAAAAGCTGTTGGGTCGCGCGGTGATGTGGAGGCGAGCGGCGTCTGGGCGGACGGCAAGTGGGTTGTCGTGCTGCGTCGGGTGCTCGATACGGGCCACGATGACGACGCTGTCTTCACTGTGGGCAAACCGATGCCTTTCGGCGTTTCGGTGGTGGACAATGGCGGCGGCGTCGACCATGCCACCTCGCCAGAAGTGTTGACGCTGCAATGGACCAACTGAGCCTGGGGCGACGCACTCTTGTGAAGACCACATGCGATAGGGCGCCATAGCCATTGCTTCGACTCGAATTGCAAAGGTTTGCCGGGTGGGCATCCCTCTATCCGGTTAACCTTTGCACCTTATCTTTGCACCGAAATTTCTACACGCACTGGTCGTCGGCGATCTGTTGAGCCAGGATTGCATCTTCCTCACACTGTACACATCTTCTGACTTGGGTGCAATTCAAGGCGGGGACGCCCGCTGCAGGCCATCGCTGCTGGCGTGACATGACGCACCGTTGCGCCAAAGGTGATGATCCATAAAACACGCTCTGCCTCAAACGTGAAATAGCCTCCTACCTGCAACCTGTTTGCCAGAATATCGTCGCGATGGTATACCTGATTTCCAGCAATTCTCCATAACCACGGCTTCAGGGACAGCGCGATCATGACCACTATTATCAGGACATCCATGCTTGCGTTCACACGCTTTATCGTCGTGTGGCTGGTCGACATGCTGTCGCTGCTGCTGGCGGCGTGGCTCGTGCCGGGAATCACGTTGGCATCGACGGAAGAAGCGTCGGCGGTTGTGATTGCTATTTCAGCGGCGCTATTGTTGGCAATTGTGAATCTGCTGATTCGCCCCGCTATTTTGTTGATCGCACGTCCGCTCGGCTGGGTGACGCTCTTTGTGATCGGTTTCTTTGTCAACGCCATTGCACTGTGGATCACTGCCTGGTTGTTGCCTAACTTCGATGTCAATCTGTTCGGCGGCATTGTCGGCGGTGTTGTCTTTGCCTTGTTCAACGCAGTGTTGACTGGCGTACTCGAACTTGATGAGGAAGGATCATTCTATCAATCACTCATCGAGCGTCGCGCACGTGAGCAGTCCTTCGACAGCGCCTCCGAGCCTGGTCGCGGCTTGATGATGGTGGAGATTGACGGGCTGAGCTACTGGCACATCCAAAAGGCGCTCAATGACGGTCTGCTGCCGACGCTAGAGCGCATGATGGAGGACTACGGCTATCAGCTTTCGCGGATCGACTGCGGCTTACCGTCGATGACCTCTTCGTGTCAGGCTGGCATTATGTTTGGCGACAACTACGATATTCCCGCCTATCGCTGGTACGACAAATCGAAGCAGAAGGTCTTCGTATCGGCTGCCGACGCCGCTGAACTGAACGCACGTTATGCCAAAGGTCATGGGCTGATGCGCCACGGTTCCAGCATCATGAATATGCTCAACGGCGACGCCGAGAAATCCATGTTCACCATGGCGAACCTGTTCGAGGCAAGCGAGACGGAAAAGAAGCGGCGTGCGCAGGATGTGGCGCTGCTCCTGTTGAACCCTTACTTCCTGACGCGCGAACTGGCGATCTTCCTCACCGAAGTTGTGCGCGAGCTTTGGGAGGCGTGGCGGCAAAAACGCAAGAATGTGTGGCCGCGGATCAATCGACTGGCGCATGGCTATCCTTTTGTGCGCGCAGCTACGTGCACGTTGATGCGCGACATCTCGGCGCAGATCGCCATCCTCGATATGATGCGCGGCGCGCCGTCGATCTACATGCTCTATCTTGGCTACGATGAGGTCGCCCATCACTCGGGCCCGTGGACAAGCGACGCATTCGGCGATCTCAAGCGGCTGGACAAGACGCTGGCGCGATTGCTCAATGTTGCCAAGGAGAAGGCGCCGCGCCCCTACGATCTGATCCTTCTTTCTGACCACGGTCAATCCTTCGGTCCAACCTTCTTGCAGCGCTACGGCGTCACGATCAAGGAGTTCATCGAACAGCAGCTTCCGCAGGGGACAAGCGTCAGCCAGTCGATCGGCGGCGACACGGGCGCCTTTGGGTTGCAGGGCGTCGCCGGCGAGCTGGCAAACATGCAGGATGCGGGGAGAACCAACGCCGTCAATAAGGCAGTGGCGAAACAGGGGCAGAAGCTGGCGGAAAAAGGCGCGGCGCATCATGAGGAGGACATTAACGACACACCGGCGTCTGTGACGGCCTATGGCAGCGGCAACGCCGCGCAAGTTTATTTTGACCTCTTTCCGCGCAAGATCAAGCTGAGCGAGCTGAACGCCGCCTATCCGGGCATGGTCGATGCGCTGGTGCAGCATGAGGGCATCGGCCTGGTGCTCGGCTATGAGGATGACATGACGGTCGTTGTGCTCGGCAAAGGCGGGCGGCGCAACCTGCACACCGGCGAGGTTATCGGCGCCGACCCTGTGGCGCCCTATGCACCGGCGCAGGGCGTCGGCGCCGGCAGCATCGAGAAGCGCGTCTGGCAACTCAAGCGCGTCATGGAGTTTCCCAACGCCGGCGACTTGTGGTTGATCAGCACGATCTATCCTGACGGCACGGTGGCGGCGTTCGAGGAACTGATCGGCAACCACGGCGGGCTGGGCGGCGAACAGACCGACGCCTTCATCTTTCACCCTGCCGACATGGAGGCGCCGGAGACGCGTTGCTCGACCGACGTCTTTCACATCCTCAACAAGCACCGCAACGCGCCGATTGGTGAAAGAAGGAAGCCTGTCGAACCCGCCATATCGGCGTGGGCGCCCGCCACACTCTGGCATGGAATCAAGCAATGGCGGCTCTGGCTCAGGCGGGCGCTTGGCTGTCTCATGCTCGACCGCTTCGCCTTTCAACAGGTGGCTGACGATCCTTACATGACAGGCCCTGCGCTGCTGATTGCGACGGTGCTGACGATCTTGATCACCGTCAGTGCAACCGGAACGTTTAGCGTGCTCAGAATCCTCATCAATTTGCTCTCTTATTTCCTGAGCGTGGCGGTGGTCTTTGCCGCTGCCTGGACCTTGACTCGTCGCGGCTCATTTACTCGCACCTTCCGCACGATGGGCTTTGCGCGCTCCGTCGGTATTCTTGGCTTGCTGATGCTGGTTTTGCCCTACAAAGGGGTGGCTGCTCTCTTCATGTTGGTGTTGGGCTTTTTGATGACCTGGCTGGGCGTGGCGGTTGCACACGATGTGCGCGGCTGGCGGGCGTTTGTGCTTCCCGTGCTGGCGCTGCTTGTGATCACCTTCGGCTCGGTGGTGGCAGTGCTGTTGTTGGCAGGAACCGGCTACACGGTGAATGCACTTCTTCAGGACTTTGGGGTAGTTGAATAACACATCTTCTCAGGAACCTGAGGCAACTGTACGGACGCGTGAAGCAAGCGTACGGACACGATAATGGAGTTTAACAAATAGATTCGGGTAATCGTAGGTTCGGCTTCCAGCCGGACGTCCCCAGGACACGATGTCACGCCGGAGGCGATGACCTACTACGCCGATTGCCGGATTATTTTGTTAATCTTCATTATCGTGTCCGTACTTTTCGGAATTTTGTGAGAATACAAGTAAGTGGTGGAAAGAACTATGAGAATCGTAAAAGCGGTAATCACTGCCGCAGGACGCAGACAGCGCACGCTGCCGTTGCAGACGCTGATCGACCGTGACGGCGTCGAGAAGTCGGTGTTGACCATTCTGGTCGAAGAGGTGCTCGCCGCAGGCATTGACGAGATTGCCGTCGTCGTGCGACCTGGCGACGAGCAGGCGTATGCGCAGGTTGCCGGCGACCACGCCCGCCGCCTGCACTTTGTTCAGCAGATCGAGCCGCTCGGACACGGTCACGCCGTGCTCTGCGCCCAAGACTTTGTCGGGCGCGACCCGTTTCTACATCTGGTCGGCGATCACCTCTACGTCAGCAGCGGTGAGCAGCGCTGTGCACAGGCGCTTGTGGCGATGGCGGAAGCCCAGGCGTGTGCTATCTCCGCCGTGCAGCCGACGCGTGAGAGTCTGTTGCCCTACTACGGCACAGTCGGCGGGCGGCGTGTGCCCGGCTCGCAGGCGCTCTATGAGATCGACACCGTGATCGAGAAACCGACGCCAACCCAGGCTGAACAGCACTTGATTGTGCCGGGATTGCGCGCCGGTTACTATCTTTGTTTCTTTGGGATGCACGTGCTGACGCCAGGTGTGATGGCGATTCTCGATGCGCAGATCGCAGCAGGCGCCGACGGCGGTCACCCGGAGCGCGGCTACACGCTGTCAGCGGCGCTGGTCGAGCTGGCGCGCCGCGAGAAATATCTGGCGCTGGAACTGGCAGGCAGCCGCTACGATGTCGGCGTCAAATACGGCTTGCTCACCGCGCAGATGGCGCTGGCGCTCACCGGCGACGACCGCGAGGAGGTGCTGGCGCGGCTGCTCGAACTGCTTGTCCAACGCGAGTTCGGCAGAAGATAAAGTTAGCAGAAGATAAGGTTATTGGGCGGTTCAGAATTCGAGTCTGTAGCGAAGGTTCGAGATGAAGAATGTCATGCTGCGCCTCTGAGATCAAGCTGACGGTCATCCATATCAACTTCTCACGCTTTGGAAACGGGTTAGAAAGGGTTCTCGCCTATGACGGGCCTCACCAGCAGTGAAGCGCTTGCCCGGCGGCAGCGCGGCGAAGGCAACGATGTCAAGCTGACCACCAGCCGCTCCTATCTCGACATCATCAAAACTAATGTCTTCAACCCGGTCAATGTCGTGCTCTATGCCATCGGCGCGGGGATGATGCTGGTCGGCGACATCCGCAGCGCAATCACGACGGTGATGCTTGTCGCCTTCAACGCTGTCGTCGGCATCATCCAGGAGATGATGGCAAAGCGTAAGCTCGACCAGATTGCGCTGCTGGCGCGCGCCAAAGTCACTGTGCGCCGCGATGGGCAAGACCAGCAGGTCGATCCCGCTGAGCTGGTGCTGGGCGACGTGCTCGTGATACGCGCTGGCGACCAGATTCCGGTCGATGGCGTTGTGGCGGACGACAGCAAACTTGAAGTTGACGAGAGCGCGCTGACTGGCGAATCCGACCTGATCGCCAAGACGCGGGGCGACCCAGTGTTGTCGGGCAGTTTCTGCGTCACGGGCGGCGGGCTGGTCGAGGCAACGCACGTTGGTGAACAGAGCTTTGCCAACCAGCTCACGCAGAATGCGCGCCAGTTCAAGCTGGAACAGACGCCACTGCAACGCGACGTCAATCGCCTGTTGCGCATCCTGTTGTTGATCGTCGCCTTCTATGGCTTTTTGGCGGTGTTGGCGCTTTGGGTGCTCAACCTTCCTTTCGAGCTATGGCTGCAGATTCTGGCAGTGATCACCGGTTCGGTTTCGGCAGGGCTGCTCGTCTTCATCACGCTTAACTACTCATGGGGCGCGGTGCGCATCGGGCAGCAGGGCGGCCTGGTGCAGCAGATCAACGCCGTCGAGTCGTTGAGCAACGTCACCGTTCTTTGCACCGACAAGACCGGCACCCTCACTGCCAATAAGATTCGCTATCACGATGTGCATCCCATCGGCGTTGACAAGGCGACGCTGGAGCAACGCCTGGCTGACTTTGCCAGCAACGCCTCCGCTGTCAACAAAACGACCGAGGCGGTTGTTGAGTGGCGGGCGGGCGAGAAGCGCGGCGTCGTCGACGAAGCGCCGTTCTCCTCAGCGCGCAAGTGGTCGGGGCTGGCGTTCGATGATCTGATAGTGCGCGGCGTCTACGTGCTCGGCGCGCTGGAAATGCTGCAAGAACACTTTGCCAGCGACGCCGCTGCGCTTGCCCGGCTTCAGCAGTGGTCGGACGCCGGTCTGCGCGTGCTGGTCTTTGCGCACAACCCAGAGGTGATCACGCTGCATGACGCCAACGGCGCGCCTGCGCTGCCGCCGCTGACATGGATCGGCGTGATTAGCTTCAGCGACGAGCTGCGTCCGCATTTGCAGGAAACGTTGGCCGCCTTCATCGACAATGGCGTCAAGCTCAAGGTGATCTCAGGCGACAATCCGCAGACGGTGGCGGCGCTGGCAAAGCAGGCCGGGCTGCCCGGCGACCTGCGCGCCGTCTCCGGCCCCGAGCTGACGATGATGAGCGAGGGCGAGTTTGCGCAGACCGCCGCCGAAGCTACTGTCTTTGGGCGCATCTCGCCGCAGCAGAAAGAGCAGCTTGTCGATGTGTTGCGCAATCAGGGGGAGTACGTGGCGATGATCGGCGACGGCGTCAACGACGTGCTCTCACTCAAGAAGGCAAACATGGGCATTGCGATGGAAAGCGGCAGCACCGCCACGCGTGCGGTTGCCAGCATGGTGTTGCTGGGCGACTCATTCGAGGCGATGCCCAAAGCGTTGCTCGAGGGGCAGCGCATCGTCGCCAGCATTCAGAACATTCTCAAGGTCTTCATGGTGACGGTCTTTGCGCTGGTGCTGCTCGTCACCGGTATCTCGGTATTGCAATTGGGCTTTCCCTTCACTGCGCCGCAAAATACGCTGCTCTCTTTCTTTGCACGTGGCGCCCCGCCCGCCATTCTCTCGGTCACGGCGTTGGCTGTTATCAACCGTGCGCGTCTCTCGACCAGTATTGTTCACTTCACGCTGCCCGCGGCGCTGTTGATGTTTGTTTTTGGGCTGCTGGTCTACATCGGCGCGTTCTTTGTGACCGAACGTGGTCTGGCGCAGGTGGATGTCAGCCCGGAGCTGGTGGAGACCGTCGCACGTGCGGCACGCGTGGCGCCCGCGTCGTTAAGCGCGGCGCAGTTTAACACGCTGGCGGTTCTCTATACAGCGCAGACCTCGCTGGTCACTTTCTTCGTGCTGGCGGGCGTGTTGGTCATGGTCTTTGCCGAGCCGCCGCTGCGCTGGTTTGCAGGCGGATCGCCTTACCGGGGCCATTGGCTGGTCGGCGCCGCCGCCGTCGTGTTGATCGCCGCCTATTACATTCTGTTGCTGCTGCCGGGGCTGCGTTCCTTCTTCGAGCTGATGCCGCTGCCGCTCTTTTTTCACATTGCCATTTTGGTGATGACCGTGTTGTGGGCGTTGCTGCTGCGTATGATGTGGCGGCAGCGGTGGTTGGGGCGTTTTTGGGATATACCAGTGGATGGGTGAGTTTGTTGCGCGTTTCGTGCAGCGTCCCAAGGAATTTCTGATATGGATGGCGTGTCGCGCTGGCGTCTTGCGATGGTCGCATAGATGCAATCCATTTTGACGCTCCGTCGTCAGGCTGAATATGACGCGATTCATTGATAGTGCGCCACAAACTCCATCACCTCCTCCCACCACGCATGATGCGCCGCGGCGGGCCAGGTGTTGTGACCCGCACCGGGCAGCACCCAACGTTGCTTGGGCCCAGTGAGGGACTCGTACAGCCGCTGCGAGTGCGCAAAGGGGATGATCTCATCCTGCTCGGCAATGACGACCGCTACAGGCATAGTCACGCCTTCGAGGTTGCGCATGCTGTCGTAGCGATCCTTCAGTAGCCAGTGCACGGGCAGAAAAGGGTAGTGTCGCTGCGCCAGGTCAGCCAGACTGTCCCACGGCGTGAGCAGCACCAGCCCTGCCACTGGCGCCGCTGGCTGCGCCGCCACCGCTGCCACAACACCCGCTCCCAACGACTCGCCCCATAGATAGATCGGCGCGCCGAACTCGGCGTAGGCGCGCCGCAATGTCTCCTGCGCATCGGCGACCAACATCGCCTCGCTCGGCTCGCCTGGACGTCCGCCATAGCCTGGATATTCGGCGAGCAGGACGCGGTAGCCCAATCTGTGCAACGCATCGACATAATAGCCGCGCTGCCAGGCTGCACCGGCGTTGCCGTGCCAGACAATCACCGTGCCGTTGGCGGGTTGCGGCGCTGTGACGCCAAGCAGACCACGCATATCGCCGTGATCGGGCCATGTGCGCAGCCCAATCATCGCCAATGTTGTCGCCGGTGGTGTGGACCGGTCTGGAAAGTAGAGCATTGTGCGCTGAAGCAGAAATGCGACTATAACCAGCAGCCCGTACGCCAGACCAAAGATGAACAAGATGCGCAGAATTCCGTTCAAATCAGCCCCTCTCATAAAGAACGGTTCCGCCAGCCAGTTGAGCAGGATCATTCTGCTGACAGTGCGACGCTGCCAAGATTGATGGACATTTCTTGCGTGATTGAATCTGAAGTGGCTGGACGCTCCAAAAGCAGGCGCAGCTCGTAGTCGCCAGGAGCCAGGTTGCGCGGCGTGTCAAGCCGATATTCGTCCAACAGCAGCCAGTCGGTGCGCCAATCGGCTGCATAGGGACGCCCTTCACCGGGAACATAGCGGCTGCTGGCGACTACTTCTGACTGATTATCGGTCGATGGCTTGACCAGTTGGAAGGTGATGCTCAGATCGTGTGTTGGTTGTGTTCTGGCTCGCCAGGCCACCGTGAGCACCAGTTGCTCGCCGCGTGTCAGCGCGTCTGTCTGCAATTCGTAGGCAAACAGATCGATGCCATCGCCAGCGTTGATCTCGACCTGATGTTTAAGGTTGATCTGGGGAGATGCACCGGCAGGTCGCTCGAAAAAACGGGAAAAAATGTTGCCCTCGTAATCTCTGACTTCGTGCAGCAGCCTCAGTTCTGGAAAAAGCTGCGTCAACAGTTGAGACGTGCGGTTGTCTTCGCGTTCGATCACGACATACACGTGCGGATGTTCGGTTGCCTGCATGACGATCGGAAGCGTGGTCACGCCGTCGAACTGGATTGGCTCCGGGCGCCCGACCAGAACCGAATCGAAGACAACGGATGGGTAGATTTGATGGATTGGCGTCAGGTAGGTCTCCTGATCTGCCGGAAGCCTGGCAAGAAAACGCCCCGTTTCATAGGAAGGTGCGTTGTAGGCTTCGGGCAACTCTTGGAAAGAGGCCCACTGCACGAAATACTGCCTGGCGGATGCAAGCGTTGCCAGAATCAGCAGCAAGATCGCAAGCCACGCCATCGACCATTGCCGAACAAGACGCCAACGCCAGATTGCGTTCAACCCGACGCCCATGAGCACCGCCGTTGGCGCCGACATTCCGATAATACGATGAAAATGAGGAACCGTCCCTGTAACCAGACCTGGCAGCGCCAGCCCGACCAGACTAAGCAACACCAGGCTGAAGGCAGGGTTTCGTCTTCTTTTCCAGCTTACAATCAGACCGAGTAAGAAGAGGGTCGCTGCCCAAAAGTTCAAGACAGGTTCGCCGGGGATGTTTCGCTGTAAGGGTTTGTCTCCTGTACGCCCCAAGGGGTTGTACATGGCTGCTGTTTTCCAGATGTTGCGTGCAAATGTCTCCGAGTCTGGCGCAACAGAATCCTCTCCTGCAATCGAGACGCGATTGTATCGGTACATGAAGTCTTCGCGATTCTCTAATGCATATAATCCTAACGGAGTGACCATGATGGTTGCGACGACGCCAGCTATTGCCAGAAGAAGAAAGCGTTTTGTTATGGCGCAACTGTGTATAGAGTCGCGCCACGACAGGCGATTTCCCTGTTCGACGCCGTCTATTATGCCTATGTTGCGCACCGCGAGGAGCAAACCACCAATGGCAAGCATTGGGGGAATGACCCATGCTCCTCGGTATGCATACATGCTCAAACCGGCAAGCATTCCACAACCGGTCAGCCATGCCCACGAACCGGTTCGCCAACCGCGCAGAAGCGCCCACATTGCGCCTGCCCATAACCAGGGCGTCAGGATCGGTTCAATTCCCATCCGGCTGAAATGAACATGCCAGCGCATTCCAGCCAGGCTGGCGGCGGCAAGCACGGGGAAGGCTGGAGACAACAGGTCGTCATCCCGCACATAATGACGCATTTCTTGCGCCAACCCGAACACTGTCGCTACTCCCATCAATCCAAAGATAGCGGCGGTAAGACGAAGTGTGAACGGACTGATCTCCAGTGTAAAGGATTGAAACAAAGCGAACATCAGTGCGTTGGCGTACACATTCAGGGGCAACAAACCGGAGTTCGACTCGAAAAAAATCGGACGATACGCCGGATCGACTACAACGCGCCATGCTTCGATTCCAATTGCCGCCTCGTCGAGATGAAGGCCAGGAGGAAGCGAATCAAGACGCCAGAGCCTCATCGCAATTGCTACGAGTGCAACTGCGAACAAGCTCATCCATAGCAGAAGGAGGCGTGTGAAGGTGGACTCCCAATGGCGTGCTGTTTTTGCTGGGAAGGTATGAGTGTCTTTGAGTTGATCGACTGATGTATGATGTGAACGCATCGTTTAGGAATTTTATCCTTGTGACATGGCGCCGCAAAATCCTATGATTGGCGTAGTTGGACAGCACTCTTTCCCACGGATGCCTATCGCTTCAGGGCAACAGCCAAAAGTGCCAAGATGAAAATCTCATGGTACGATCCCCTCCCGCTATGAAGAATAACTCCTTTTGCAGCAGATGTATCTCGTCATCTCCACAGCCTCTAGCCGCTCACTCTAAACTGCTTATCGTCGCAGGATTGGCTATGATTATCCTGGTTCAATTGTGGGGTGGGGAACAGTGGATTCGGCAAAACGAAGTGCTGACGGACCGCGGCGCTGGTGGAAACCTTCAGACCTCTCTGGAGTATCGCTGGTTTCTACAGCACGACATCCCTTCACTGGCTTTCTACAAATCGTTGACCCATTCGGACGCTCCGATGCTTTCGTTGATCGTTCAACCTTTCTATCATGTTCTGGGCGTCCATCTTGACAGCAGCCTTTTCGCCAGTCTCGTGCTCTTTGCGTGTCTGATTGTTTTGGTTTTCGTGCTCACCGTCCAGATCGCATCTTGGAAACTGGGATTCTTTGCTGCACTGCTGAACAGTCTGTTTCCTATCATAGTCGGTCTATCGCGAACCATTTATCCCGAATTGCTGTTGACGGTTGCGCTCTTGCTTTATTTGATCGTCCTGTATCGTTCGCAGGGATTTCAGTCGCGTGAATGGACATATGGGGCCGGCGCGATTCTCGGTTTCGGATTGCTGACTAACTGGATATTTATCGTATTTGTGACGGCGCCAGCGATATGGATTCTTCGTGGCTCTCCCAAGCAAGAAAGCGAATTGCATTCTGGCGCCGCCCTTCACTCAACAATCCTTACCTCTATCAAGTCGCTCCTGATCGGAGCGCTGATCAGTTGGCTGATTTATTGGCCCAATCGCACGTTTGCCATGAGCCAAGGGGGAGGAGATTGGATTTTGGGGGCCTGGTCCTTGTTGGGCGCTTTCTGCGTCTTTGCTGCATCGCTGCCCAGGTCGGCGCGCACCAATTTCCTGACAATGGTTTCTTTGGGCGTGTTCATTGCCAGTTTGCACTATTTACCCAACATCCATGCGAACTTATTTGACGCAACCGATCTGTGGCCCACTATAGTGCAGGGCGCTGTGTGGGAGCGATTTCAGACGTTACGCTTTATACCAGGAGCAATGTGGGGACTGGTGGCATTCTGGTTGATCGTTCCAGCAGCGCTTGCTCCTTGGATAGTTCTGAAACTCCAGCGTCGACCGCTCTATCGTCAGGCAGCTCCGCTCTGGCTTGCGGTCGCATCCGGGCTCTTTGTCTTACCTCTTGTGACGACGGTGGATGAACGCATCCTGGCTCCGATTGCGCCGCTTGCTGCAATTTTGTTTGCAATTGGCCTTGCCTGTTATCCATTTGGGGTGCGCATGCTGCTGGGCGTGTCATGGCTCGTTGTCCTGGCGGTTCAGTGGAGCTTGTTTACCTTCAATTTATCGTCGCCGTTTGATTTTTCTTCGCAAGGGTTGGTGCAGTCCGCTTATATCACACCGGCAAATCGGGGTGTTACTGACAGTAGATTCAACATGATTCCTCGCGCGCTTCAAGCGATCGAGGAACATGGCGTTGGTGGCGTCCAGAGTCTTGGCGTTTTGATTGACACAAGACAAATTTACGCCGATGCATTTCGGAATGAAGCAGTTTTTCGAGGGATGGATTTGGTGGTGCACGACGCGGCGGAGCAAGACGAGGAAGCATGGCTCAAGGCAATGGCTTCGCAGTGGTTGGTGATCCTAGAACGTGACAACGAGACGGCGTCCAGAACAGCGAGGAGGATCAGCGCTGCTCTGCTGCAAAATCACCCCCCATTTGCATCGCTTTATGATCTCGTGGAGCGTTATCCTCTGCCTGATGGCAACAGTGTTCACCTGTTCCATCGCCCTCTCGGTCCCGGTCATCCATTGATCGATCAAGAACGAGTGGAGGCAACTCGTCAGCCAGCAGCATTTTTGAGGAACAACCTTCGCGCCCAAGACATGCTCATTTACACCAGCAGCGATCTGGCTGTTTGGATCGGCATGCATGAAGTTGACCATCGCCGCACCATAATTCTTGATCGTGCTGAGGCGTCCCTGGCGGACATACTCGTCGATGCAACAGGTGTGTGGTGCATCGTTTCAGATGTCGGCGCCGTCGATTTGATCGATACGATTTCTCGCGCTACAAACGCCTATCACGCCTCTGCAGTGGACAGTCCTTTTGCTGGGATCGACGTGTACGGTTTTTCTACAGAATCGCTAGAGGAAATCGGAACGCAGTCTGTATGGGCGGACCTTACCCTTGCCACAGTGATGGCAAAGGATGAGATTGCGGCCGGTGACGTTTTGCCCCTCAATGTCCAATGGATTGGGAGCCTGAATCCTGACCATAAAGCGTCATTTCGTCTGCTTGCCGAATCGGGGGAAGCAATTGCCAGCAACGATCGCGTTTTGGTGGATCGCGACCGCTTTGGTTTGTTTGTGCCGACTTCAACCACACCAGGACAATATATGTTGGCCGTTCTTGTCTACGATGCCGAGACTTTTGAACCAATTCGCGATTCAAGCGGCAATTTGTTTTCTTCGATTGCTGTCATCGATGTTCGTTAACCCGTAACTGGCAACGCACCACGACTCATTATCTGCATCTCTTTTGTGAACAGAATAACGTTTTACTGACTTCTAGGTTGGCGGCTCATCTTCCCGGAAGCTCCAGAGCTTCCGGGAAGATTGTGAACGATATGACGCAACAATCTAGAAATCAATAATTGCGAATCCTCCGACCTAGAAGAGGTCGGAGGATTCGCAATTTTCAGGTTGTCACACTACCCGGTGTGGAGCGTTAGCGCACTGCCAGATTGCCGCCGCCGAGGATCTGTTCAACCGTTCGGACGCCGTTCCAGTTGCTGGAGAACCACAATCTGCCGCTCTTGTCCCACAGAGTGATCGCAATCGAATCACTTGATCCTGGCTCGCCATGGTCAGTGAGCGAAATCTGCAGTGAGTTGTTGCCTTCCAATCCCACCGGCGCATTCGGATTGGTGATGTCGGTGATCGTGGCTCTGCCCGCGAAGCTGGCTATTCCCGGGGTGGCGCCCGTCCCAGCTCTTGTCACCAGCGAGTTGATAGCGTTGCTCTTGATCTGGTAGGTGCGTCCGCCGCTCACCAGGATGATGTTGACGTTGCCCTGGAAGTTGGCGCCGCTCTTGACATTTTTGACCGTGAAGCCAAAGTTGGTGCGTTTTCCGGCGTCGCCGGCTCGGGCGCCGCCCGAGCTCTGGTTGACCAGATAGCCGCCGCCAGCAATCGAACCGGGGATGAGTTTGGCAACGGTCACCAAGGTGTTATCCTCGGCGGAATTGCGCGTGTAGTTGCCGCCCACCGTAATGCCGATCGTATACTGCACGCTGTCCGCATTGCCGATATTCGCCGTCCACGTGCAGCTTGCTGTGCCGACTTTGCTGTCGGCGGCGTCGAGCAACTGGAGCGGGCCTGCTGTGCAGAGCACAGCGTTGCCTGCGTCACGGTTGACGAAGCTCACCGTCGCCATGCGAATGTCGCCAGCGTAGGCGTCGTATGCTGGGTCGCCAAGAACGGCTGTGATGTCCTGGATCGTTGCGACCAGGTTGACGCTCGCTGTACTGGCTGAGGCGCTGCCGGTGGAGACAAACTGCTGGCCGGCATAGGTCGCGCGTGCATCTTCGGCGATAATGGTGAGGACGCCGCCGGTGTAGTTGAAGACATAGTTTGCCGCATCGAGTGTGCCGTTGTTACAGGACACTGGATAGTTGCCGGGAACACTGGTTGCCAAACCAGACGGCGTGCATTCCGGAGCGCCGCTGACGACGGCGGCGGTGTCGCTGTACTTGAAGCCGCTGAAGGTGACGGCCGGAATCGGATCGCTGTACTGAACCACGCCGCCTGCGCTGTAGTTCAACACAGCCTTGTCGATTAGAATGGTCACCATCGCCGATGAAGCGCCGAAGCCAGGCTCTGTCTGGGTCGAAGCGCGTACAATGCAGTCCCCTGCGTTCAGAATCGTAACCGTCGTTCCGCTGATTGCGCAGACAGCGGGCGTCTGTGAATCCAGCGTCACAACCTGACCGGTCGAAGCGACGGCGTTGACAAAGAAGGGGGCGTCACCGTAGATTTTGTTCGATGGCGCTGTAAAGCTGAAGTCGGCCAGCTTTTCAACCTTGAAGTACGCCTCACTCACCCCGGAGACATTGCCCTTGATGTCTTTGGCAATCCACTTGAGCATCGTGTTTTGAGTGAAGAGGAAGACCTGTCCTGGTCGTCGTGGCCCCTGCGCTTCCCACATTGGCGAGGAGAGCGTTGGCTCCGAACCGTCGAGCGTGTAGTGAATGATCGCCGGCTCATTGACATAGCGGAAGGTCGCCCGAATCGGGTCTTGCGAGTCGCCCCCGTTGGGGACGATCTCAGCAATCGGCGGTTCGTTGTCGAATGCGTACTGAAGCGCAGTCTCCAACAAGCCGTAGTTGCCCGACGCAAATTCCAACGCTTCAAACTTTCCCTCATTGGCGTAGTTGGGCTGGAACCCGACCGCTGTCTGTTGTGTGCCGGTCGAGGTCGAGACAAAGCGATCGGCGCCTGCCTCGAAGCTGTAGGCGATGATATCCTTGCGATACCAGTTGTCGTCGGCGCTGTTGCCTGCCGCCGAGTAGAGTACATCGGCGATGGGTCCCGTGCGTTCGGGCAGCACCACAGTGCCGCGAATCTCCTTGATGCGGTTCAGCACCAGGTCGGCGCCAGCAAAGAAATACGCCTCGATGCCGATGTTTGGCTTCGGCAGCGTGACGCGCCCACTTTGGATATACGCACCGGGCGACCACATGTAGTATCCGCCGTAGGTGTGGATGTTCATCGAGAATTTGATGTTCTCGAATGTGTCGACGATCCACTTCTCGTTTGCGTTCTCCGGCTCTGAATATTTGGCTGGCCCGGCGTAGATTTCGCTGGTGCAGCTCGTCGATGCGCCTGCGTATCCGTCAAAGATTGAACCGATGCCGTTGTTGCGGTTGTTGTCGACGCCCCAGGAGTTGCGGCTCGCGGGCATGCCAACTGTAGCAGTGAGCGAGCAGTAGCGCGTCATATTCTTGCGCTGGCTGGCGAAATCGTACATCGAGTAGTGCGCGCCATCCGGGTTGTACGACGGCACGATGAAGATGTCGAGGTTGTCCACGAATGATTTGGTCAATGGGTCGATAGCATAGTTGCGCAGCAGCCGTTCGGCAGTCTCCAGACAGACCAACGGCGTCACCCATTCACGCGCATGTTGTTGACAGTAGAAGAAGACGCCGATCTTCGAGCCATCGCGATGCTTGCCGATGCGAATCATCTGCACCTGAAAAGGGCCGCGTTGGACGCTTGTCGGCGCGTTCAGCCCATCGGTCAGGGCGACTAGCGAGCGCGCCAGGACAGGGGTTCCACCTGCGCTGCCGGCATAGGTGTAGGCAGTAACCAGTGCACTTGCCTCTGGGTGCGCATTGATAGCAGCCGCGACCTGCGCTGCCGTGCTGTTGATCGCACCTGTTGCACTCGTTCCAAGCCGTACAGTGATCCGGCTGCCGGTGACCGATACAGTCAGCGGTTGGTTGGCTGCGCCCGGATTGAGGAATTCCGCCTGAACCTGGTTGCCGCCTTCGTGCCCCCACGCTTTTGATTCCAGGTAGACTGCACGCGCCGTGCTGCCGGGCGTTCCCAAAATGTTGGCGTTGGAGTCCATCACCGCCATCGACTTGCGCTGATAGCCGTTTGTCAAATAGGGCAGGTTGACGATCTCAGAAATCTCTGGGAATTCGGCGGTCAGCGCGTTGATGCGCTGGTGAACTTCGGTCGGATCCATGTAGCGAGTGGTGAAATCCATCAAGAAACCATCCGCCAATGGAGGCAACCCACCAGCCACCCAGTCATTCACCGCGCTCTCAGCGGTTGCACCGGTGCTCGACGCAACCCGCACAAAGGCTGGCACTGGCGTTGTGCTTCCGGCCGCGCCGACGCGCACGAGGACGCGATGATACATATACTGACCGGCATCGTTGAATTTCGACATGCTAGTCGCAGAACCATAACCGCCGTCTTCGGTTCGCCATGCCATGGCGAGCGTGGGGCCGCCAGTGGGCATGCCAAGCGAAGTGCGTGCCGCGACCGCCAAAAAACGACCAGCATAGTTAGTGAAGTAATCGACGCGCATGATTGTCACTTCGCCACCGGGATCGAACGAAGCTGCACTTACTTCATCGCTTTCAGCGGCGCTGAATGCAGCTTGCTCGGCAGCGATCGCTGCCTCGCGTTCGGCGCGTGCAGCCTCCCATGTCGAGCGATCCTCGACCGTGAGACCAGCCGGAAAGCCCATCGATTCATAGATTGCACGCTCGCGCGGTGTGACGAAGGCATTGATCGTAATGGTGCCGTCAGGGTTGTCACGCACATATTCGGCGAGATCGGCGCCAAGTTCGACCAACTGGTCGATAGCCAGGCGGTCGGGCAGTTGAAATTCGACCAATGCCAGTTCTTCATATTCGGTTGGCACATCGTAAGGGCTGGGTTGGGGCGTTTCTGCGCCTTCATCACCCGCTGCGCCGCTTGCGGTTGCCGGAAGAGCGGCGCTGACAAAAGGAACGAAAACGCGATTGCTCGCTGTGTCAGCCGCTTCGCCAGTATCGCTATCATCCGGCGTTTGCTGGAGGATTGACGAGCGATCCCACGCGTTTGCTTGCGCTGGCTGAGCGACAGGAGCGAGCGTATAGAGCAGAACTGAACTCAATAGAATGGTTAATAAGAGGGCGCGACGACTGCGTGTGGCAACCTTCAAAGCCATCTGAATGCGCTTGTTGTTCACTGGTTTTCCCCTTCAATCTGGTTGGATGGAATCTCGCTGCATTGGTGGAAGGTCGGACAACCATTGTCCGTCATCGTCATGGATCGCAAGCCCCTGCCGCAGCTCCTTCTTGCAATGTCCGAATTGACATGCAACACGCCACAGACGCCTGCTCTGCGTTTACGGTGTTTTCAATACAGCGTTCTCCTTTCCACAACTGTTACGAGGCAATGCAAAGTGCGTCGATACAATCGGCACAATCGGCGTAACAGATGCGTGCCAAATGTGTTCTCTTTAGTTGTAAATCGTTCAGCATAGAACTGTTGGGATGGTGAACAATTGTAAAGTGTTATTATGCATATTCCAAATCAGGCCTTATAGTGAATTCCTCCTAAAACGCCAGAATTGGCTTGAAGATCGAAATGCGCTGGTTTTCTGCAAAAAAGCTACTACATTGTATAATTTGTCGGTTAGGTAGCGTCGGTTTTTGACATAAAAAAGACGTCGATTGTGTTATGTGATTTTGTCGTGTCGATGCGTGTGTGTCGACGTTATAGATGTACGGAAAGGGCTGCGTCAGAAGATGTCGGCTGATACAACTCAAAAGAATTCACCCTCCGATGCCTGGGAGATGGACGACGAAATCGATCTGCGCAAATACATTGATATTCTAATCAAACGTTGGCGAGAGATTGTTTTACTCACTGTTCTTGTGGTGACGATAGCGACGGCCGGAGTTGTGATCGTAAGGTTCACGCAGGCGCCTGTTTACCAGGCTGATGCAAGCGTCGCCATTGTCCGCACCCAAACCGAAGTGAATTTCGACGATCGCTTCACGATTTCTTCCGGGCAGCCCGGCGCGGCTGATGTCAACTCGCGGCGCAGCGCTTTGCTTGGCCTGGTGTACAGCGGTTCAATCGCAGAACGGGTCGCCGAGCAGTTATATAATCAATTAGATCGTCAATATCGAGAGCCGGCGTCGCTGCTTGAACAGATCGATGCACGGCTTGGGGTGGACGGCGCAAGGAATACACAAAGCGATTTGATCGTAATCTCTGCGCGCGCCGACACGCCCGCCACGGCTGCGGCAATTGCCAATGCATGGGCGCGACACTATGTTTTGGAAGTGAATCGCATCTATGGACAGGTGCCCGACGAAATGATCGCGTCTGTGCAGGCGGAGCTCGATCAAGCTCGAAACACCTATGAGGAGGCGCAGCGCGCGCTGGAACAGTTTCTGGCGACCTCGCAGCTCAGTGCGCTTCAGCGCGAAGTTGAGGAAACACAACAGGCCATAGCGTCGTTGCAGAACGCCAATTCAAGCGCGCTCTCCAGCTATATTGATGCGATTCTGCGCTCCTACCGCCGCATTGTCGCTACTTATCTGGATGCACAGACTGACGCCCAGCTTATCGGCTTTCAGCGGGAGCAAGAGCGGCAGCGTCAGCTTTTGGATTCTTACATGGCTGCTTATAACAGCGCAACCATCGATGCGTTCGATACACAGCGTCAACGAGACGCCCGTCTGCTCCGCCTTTACTATGACCAATGGCTGCGCAGCGCGGCCGCTCTTTCGGCCGCGCGTGTTTTGCAGGCAGGTTTGGCGGATGGCGGTGAAGGCGCAGTCGCCAATACAGCGGCGGCGCTTCAACTGCTCAGGCTGCAGTTGGTTTCCTCTTTGTCGAGCGACATCCCTTCTATGCAACTCAGCAATCCCGACCTGGTTGGGAGCCGTGAGTCGGTGATTACAGTCAATACGCCATTGACAGGAAGCCTGAGTATGGATTCTGTGCAGAGCATTCAGCCAGCCCAGCAACTGGGCGCGCTTGAAGGGGCTTCTTTGCGTCAACCGCTCTTTCAAGTCGAATTGACGGCGCCCGGCGCTCTTTCGCTGGAAAGTCTGCGCGCCGATCTAAACGGTTTGATTCAAGGTCTCGACCAGCAAATGACAGTGCTCGAAGCTGAAATCGCCGCCATCAATGAGGCTCGTTTGAGTGGAGAGCAGTATGACAATCTGAACAACATCGTGCCCGACCAGAGCGCATTGGTCGATGCAATTCGTCGTCAGTATCCTGAAGTGTTTCAGCGCGGTCTCTTTTCAGAAATTGCCGACGCCGCCAGTGCAGACAGTGCACTGGCGCGCGACGGGCAGGCGCAGGCCGCCGAGCTGCTAAAGCTGGCTGGCGCCGAAACCGTTCTCCTCTCCAGCGAGCCAGATGCTCCGATGGCTGAAAGCATTGCTACATTGGAGACGCAGCTTCAGTTGTTGCAATCCAGGCTTGAAGCAGAAACTGCTGCCAGGCAGCAGTTTGTACAGCAGCGGAATCTGGCGTGGGAGAGCCTGAGCGCGCTCAGCACCAAGCAAGCGGAGTTGCGCATTGAGCGCGCTGCCGCCAATAGTGAAGTGCGTATGGGCACCCTGGCAATTGCGCCAAACAAACCCGTTGAGAGCGCCAGCATTTCGGTCAGCCTTCTGTTGGCAGGCGTAGTCGGTCTGTTGCTGGCAGTCTTCATGGCGTTTCTGCTTGAGTACCTGGGAAGACCGCCGCTCTTCGTACGCACTGCCCAAACTGCACCGCGTCATGCCTGATGTTGAGCTTCCCACTTTTCTGGATGCGTTGCGGATGTCCCTGCGCCTCGATCCATCGGTCTATGTGTTGTTACAGGATCGGACGGAAGGGCTACGCTACGCGAGTTTGATCGTACTTCTCGCTGGCGTGTCCGAATCGATAGGGCAGAGTGTTGTGCTCTTTCTCAACCGCGTGCGTCCTCAGCGCTTTGTATTGGCGCTTTCGATTTCGACGGCGAGCCATCTTGTGGGTTATTTGTTGTGGACATTGACGATTTGGTCGGTCGGTAGCTTTCTCTCGGGGGCTGAACAATCCTGGAGCGCCGTCGCCGTCGTCGTTGGGTTAGCGTATGCGCCGCAGGTGTTTGCATTTTTTGAGTTGACGCCTTACCTCGGCAATCTGATCTGGGGCATTCTATCGTTGTGGAGTATGGTTGCCATTATCCTGGCATTGCACTATGGGCTGAATATGGAGCCCTGGCAGGCGTTGCTCGTTTCGGCGCTTGGCTGGATGTTGATGCAGGCGCTGCGCCGCACGGTGGGACTGCCGATCTTACGCTTTAGGGGCTGGCTGCAACGGCGAGTGGCCGGCGTTCCCCTTGTCGTCAAACCGGATGATGTGCCTCACCTGAGACGCCATCGCAGACCTAACTGGTACGAACAGCTTGAACTGCGTCGTCGCAGCGTTCGCCTGCCGCCGGTGCGCAAGAAACGAAAACCTACAGACGAACAGACCCATGTTCACCGAATGGAGTGATCTGTTGCTGCTGCCCTTGGTGGCGCTGATTGTCTTTCTGTTCTGGGCGTCGCTGACGCCGTTTGAAACGCTGGGATGGTGGGCCGGCTGGTTCGGCAATGCCATCTACCACGACACTGCGCTGAATGACGCTCAAGAGAGCGCAAATGTACAGAGAACGCGTCCGCCTCAACCCTCCACTGCCTTTGTCTTGTTTCTGTCTGGAATCGGGCGCGTCTCTGGTCAAACGCTTAGCTACCGCGAACAGGGCTTCCTCGACCGTCTGCGTCAGCGCTTGCCCGGCGCCGTCGTGATCGACAATATCTTTCCCTATTCGGTCAACAATCTGGCGCTCACGGGACAGCCGATCTTTGCCAGGCTTTGGCAGTGGGCGCTGCGACGAAAACTTGAAGGCCCGGCGCTGGCTGGCTACCTGATCAATACGCGTAATCTACTCCAGGTTGCCATTGCCGCTGACAAACGCTACAGCCCTATTTACAATCAGGCGATGGCGGAAGTGATGCTCGACACTGTGATGCGCTATGACTTCGATCCGGAGAGCGAGACGCCGATTTTCATCATCGGCTACAGCGGCGCCGGACAGATCGCAATCGGCGCCGTCACCTATCTGCGCGAGTGGACCAAAGCGCCGATCTATGTGATTTCGTTAGGTGGCATCTTTAGCAGCGACCCCGGTTTGTTGGCTGCCAACCACGTCTTTCACCTCTGGGGAACCAGAGACAAGGCGCAAATCTGGCGATTTCTCATGCCCGGGCGCTGGTCGTGGATCGCTACATCTGAATGGAACCGTGCTCTGCGCCATGGGCGAGCGACCATCATTCGGATGGATGGAATGGGACACACTGGACGCGGCGGCTATCTTGATCGCAACCCGCCAGCAGAAGGCGAGCGCTCCAACATCGATCGCACGGTCGAGATCATCAGCGCCATCATCGAACAAGCCGATCACCCCGAGCGCATCCCACGAATTGGCTGATTCCTCGCTAGACTCGCCAAACTCCTGATCAGTTGCTATTGACAGGCAGCCACTGTGCGTGGTAAAATGTGTGCATTAGCACATCTGACGTGCATTTGCACAAACCAATTTTTTTTATGTTGACTTATGCTGACCATGATCTGCTCGCTCAGGTCGCTACGATGTACTACGTCGAAGAGATGACGCAGGACGCCATTGCTGCGCAGCTTGGTCTGTCGCGCGTCAAGATTTATCGACTGTTGAAACAGGCGCGCGCCGAGCAAATCATTCAATTTATAGTCAACTGGCCTATTCAACGTGCGCCCGGCGTGGAGGCGCAATTGTGTGAGCGCTTTGGCTTGCGCGAGGCGCTCGTGCTCAAGCCGGGCAGCAGCGATCGCACGCATGCCCTGGCGCGCGTCGGGCAGCTTGGCGCACGCTTCCTGGAGCAGACCCTGCGTGACAGTATGACGCTCACCGTCTGTCTGGGACGCTCCACCTACGAAGTGATCCACGCCGTGCGCCCCGGTTTTCAAGGACATGTGGATGTGGTGCAGGCGGTGGGCAGCATTGCGTTGGCGACGCCAGAGCTGGACAGCGCCTCGCTGACGCGCGAGTTGGCTGCCAAGCTGGGCGGCGCCGCGCACTATCTCGCTGCGCCGATGGTGGTGGATAGCATCGCCGCCGCCCAGATGCTGCGCAGCCAGCGCGACATTCAGCGCGCCCTGGAGATGGCGCAGCGCGCCGATGTAGCGTTGGTCGGCGTCGGCAACCTTGCTCCGGCAACCTCGGAGTTTGTCAAAGCCGGCTATCTCAGCGCCGACGATCTGGCGCAGATTCGGCAGTCGGGTGGCGTCGGCGACATGTCAGGGCAGATTTTCACCATTGAAGGCGCAGCGTACACCGGCGGCTTCAACGAACGCGTGATCGGGCTGCGGCTGGAAGACCTGCGCACGATCCCAACCGTGATGTCGATCGCCATCGGCGCCGCCAAAACGCAGGCGATCCTCGGCGCGCTGCGCACCGGCGTGATCGATGTCTTCTGCACCGACCTGGACACGGCAACCGCAGTGCTGCAGCTAGAGAATCGATCCGCAGATTACGCAGATTTCGCAGAGATTTTTTCTGCGAAATCTGCGTAATCTGCGGATGGTTGTTTTTTCGTTGTTGATTCTGAAGTGTGGGGATAATGAACACCGAGTTGGTTCCAGTTTTTCGTGGCAATGGCGTCCTGGAGGTTGTCGAACGCCAGCCGCCGCAGCTTGTCGCCGACGACGATGTGATCGTGCGCGTCGAGGCATGTGGCATCTGCGGCACCGATCTCAACATCCTGGCCGTGCCGCCTGCGCACAAGGCGCCGCCCGGCATCGTCATCGGGCACGAGGGCGTGGGCATCGTCGCGTCGGTCGGGTCGGCGGTGACAAGCGTGCAGCCGGGCGACCGCGTGGTCATCGCCAACCGGCTCACCTGCGGCAAGTGCGCCTACTGCCGCCGTGGGCTGGACAACCAGTGCACCAACTATCAGACCATCGGCACCACCATCGATGGCGCGTTTGCACCGACGCTGCGGGCGCCGGCGCGGGCGCTGTGGAAGATCGACCCATCCGTGCCGCGCGATGACGCCGCGCTCTTCGAGCCGCTTTCCTGCGCCGTCGGCGCGGTGAAGCGCGCCCCCTTCCAGCCCGGCGACAACGTGGCGATCATCGGCGCTGGACCGATGGGGCTGCTCTTTGCGTTGCTCTACCGCTCGATGGGGGCCGGCAAGGTGATCCTGCTCGACGTGGCGCCCTACCGTCTGGCGTTTGCGCAGGAGATCGGCATGGACGCCGCGCTCAACGTCACGCAGGTCGATGCGCCCACCGAGGTCAAGCGACTGACCGGCTTGGGCGCGGACATCGTCGTCGACGCCGTCGGCAACCAGATCAACCACACGATCCAACTGGCGCGGCGTGGCGGACAGGTGATCCTCTTTGGCTTGCGCCCACACGACAACCCGCCGGTCAACCAATACACGATCACGCGCTACGATCTGACGTTGCACGGCGCGTTCGTCGGCCTGCATCCTTTTGCGCAAACGATCCAGTTGCTGGAAAGCCGCCGCGTGCAGCCGTCGATCCTGGTCACGCACCGCCTGCCGCTAAAAGAACTTCAGCACGGCGTCGAGCTGATGCGCACGCAGCAGGCGATGAAGGTGTTGATTGAGATGTAGAGATTAGAGATTGGAGATTAGGCGATTGACGAAGACCAATCTCCAATCTCCAATCTCTTAATCTCCCAATCGCTTTTCCATCATATTTTTAGGAGAACCAAACCAAATGGCAGACACAATCGGAAAAGTCACACAAAAATGCAAAATCGCCGCCGGGCTCTTCTGGGCGGATTATGCGGTGCTGGGCGCGCAGGTCAAGGAATTGGAAGCAGCCGGCGTCGACTGGCTGCACATCGAGGTGCGCGACGGCAAATACATGGACTTTGGCATGCCGCGCGGCGGCTTCGACATCATTGAGGCGACGGTCGCCAGCACCAGCCTGGAGGTCGAGGCGCAATTGCAAATGTACCGCCCGACCTTCGACGTCTTCGACCAGCTCAAGGAACTGGGCGTCAGCCTGATCAGCCTGCCCATCGAGACCACGGGCGAGATGATTTTCCAGCAGATCACCTACATCAAGGAGAAGCTGGAGCTCAAGGTCGGCGTGTGGGCGTGGCAAGGCGTGCCGACGAGCGCATTCGAGCAGTTCATCCACCCTTACGTGGACATCATCGAATACGAAAGCCGCGCCCCCTTCTGGGTCAAGCCCAAGCCAGGACAAAGCCCGCACACGATGGATCCGATCATGGTGCGCACGATGCGCAAGCTGCACGATATGATCGCCGAAGCGGGCATGGAAGGGCAGATCGAGCTGATGGAGGACGGCGGTCTCAACGCTGGCAACGTCGCCGAGTTCATCGCCGCAGGCATGACCGTCGGCGAGTTCTCATCGCCGCTGCTCAAGGGGCCCAACGGCAAGCTCAAGCCCGGCACGGGTGAGATCGCCGCCGCCGTGAAGAAGCTGCGCGCCGTGATGGACGCGGCGAGCGATCAGTACCGGACAGAGGATGGAAGATTAAGAGATTAAGAGATTAAGAGATTGGAGATTGGAGATTCGTCTCGTCAACGCTCAATCTCCAATCTCCAATCTCCAATCTCTAATCTCCCATTCGCTTTTTCCAAAAGGACACACCCATGACCTTTCCCACTATCGGCATGATCGGCTACGGCGGCATCGGGCGCGTGCATGGCATGGCGTACCGCTCGCTGCCTTTCCACTATGGATTGCCCGCCGACGCCGTGCGCATCGGCGGCGTGGCGACGACGCGGGCGGAGACGGCGCAGGCGGCCGCAGCGGAACTGGGCTGCGATTTCTGGACGGCGGACTATCGTGAGTTGCTGGCGAACCCGGCGATCGAGGCGGTCGATATCTGCGTGCCCAACCACATGCACGCCGAGATCGTCAAGGCGGCGGCGGCAGCGGGCAAGCATATCTACTGCGAAAAGCCGTTGGCGATGAACGTCGCCGAAGCGCAGCGCATGGTCGAGGCGGCCGCGCGCGCCGGCGTCAAGACGCAGATGACCTTCAACTTTCGTTTCTACCCGGCGGTGTTGCGCGCACGGCAACTGGTCGAGGAAGGCTTTCTCGGTCGCATCTTCTCTTTTCGCGGGCGCTACTATCGCTCCAGCTACATCGACCCCAACAAGCCTATCTCGTGGCGACAGCAGAAGGCGATTGCCGGCGGCGGCACGCTCTTCGACATCGGTTCACACATTCTGGACATGCTCTACTACCTTCTCGGCGAGTTCGGCGCCGTGCAGGCGACGCTCGACACACTGATCAAGGAGCGACCGGTCGGCGCCGGCGCAACGGAACACGTCGCTGTGGACGTGGACGACATTGCATTGCTCACGTTGCGCACCAAAGACGGCGTCCCCGGCGTGGTCGATGCCTCGCGCATGGGCACGGGGCTGACCAACGACATCGGCTTCGAGATTTTTGGTGAGAAGGGCGCGCTTCGCTTCAGCGGTCTCGACCCGGCATGGCTGGAGGTCTACGACGTGCGCGACGGCGACAAGCCGACCGGCGGGATGCGCGGCTTCCGCAAGATCGAGACGGTCAATCGCTACGTCGGGCAGAAAGCGCCGGATTGGTCGATGGCGCCCGACTTCGTGCGCACACACGCCGAATGTCAATACCAGTTCCTCAAAGCCGTGGCGGAGGACAGACCCACGCACCCAACGCTGGCGGACGGTCTGCACATCCAGGCGGTGATGGCGGCGGCGGAGAAGTCATCGGCGGAGGGACGTTGGGTGAAGATTGGCGAGGTGCTCGGGTAGCAAGATCACGCCACTCCGAGCGGCGTCTACAGGGATGGTGAATCGTAGATGCGGCTCGCAGCCGCAGGTCTTTGCAGAGAACGCTGCGTGTGTGCGAAGGCAAGATCACGCCGCTACGAGCGGCGTCTACGGTTGCAGAATTTGCGGACCTCCGGGTCCGGCGTGGCGAGGGAGGCGGCAGCACAAACAGTCCTTGGCCGAGGTCGAGTGCACTGCCGTCCTCCTGGCATCGTCAGCGCCGATTCGTGTCGATAGAGAAGATAGAAACTCTGAGCATTCACAGGAGGTGAAATCACCCAAGACAACTTGCTTCCCATTGCTTCAACGTTCGATTCGCGCTTCAAACAACAAGAGTATAAGGAGACACAACATGTTCGGCAAACGTATCCTGTTCGTGATGACAGTTATGCTGATGGCGGCGCTGGTCTTTTCCGCCTGCGCAGCGCCT
The DNA here is from genome assembly GCA_937981885.1 of uncultured Caldilinea sp. GTDB lineage: Bacteria > Chloroflexota > Anaerolineae > Caldilineales > Caldilineaceae > Caldilinea. The sequence continues at coordinate 3,947 of CALJMI010000033.1, read as the reverse complement.
GCACCTGGCGGCGGCCAGGCGGCGCCGGCGGGTGGCGAAGCAGCAGCGCCGGCTGGCGGTGGAAAACTCGAGGTCTTCTCGTGGTGGACTTCCGGCGGTGAGGCGGCGGCGCTGCAGGCGCTTTTCGACGCCTACAGCGCACAATATCCCGACGTCGAGATTATCAACGCAACGGTGGCGGGCGGCGGCGGCTCGGCGGCGCGCGGTGTGTTGCAGACGCGATTGGCGGGCGGCGACGTGCCCGACACCTGGCAGGTGCATCCCGGCTTCGAGTTGATCGGTCAGTATGTCGAGCCAGGTTTCGTGGAACCAGTCACCAGCCTTTACGAAGCGGAGGGCTGGAACGACGTCGTGCCTGAAGCGTTGCGCACGATGATGGCCAAAGATGGCGAAATCTATCAGGTGACGGTCGGCGTGCATCGTGGCAACGGCTTCTGGTACAACAAGCAACTGTTGGCGGACAACGGCATCGAGATCGGCGACACGCTGAGCGTCGATGAGTTCATCACCATCGCCGACCAACTCCAGTCCGCCGGTGTGACGCCGCTTTGCGTGGGCGACTCCGGCATCTGGGCGACGGCACAGCTCTTCGAGAACACCCTGCTCGGCACGATCGGGCCAGAGGCGTACAACGGGCTGTGGGATGGCTCCACGCGCTTCGATGACCCCGGCGTCAAGCAAGCGATGGAGACCTACGGCAAGATGCTTGAGTACCAGAACGCGGATCACTCGGCGCTCTCATGGGATCAGGCAGTCAAAAAACTGATGGAGGGTGGCTGCGCCTTCAATTCGATGGGCGACTGGGCTTACGGTGAGTTCGTTGCCGCCGGGTTGACCGACAACGTGGAGTTCGGTTGGGTCAGCCATCCGGGCACGGCCGGCTCTTTCATGATTGTTGCTGACGGCTTCCCCATCGGCAAAGGCTCGGCGAATCCGGAGAACGCCCGGAATTGGCTCAAGGTCATCGGCAGCAAAGAGGCGCAGGAAGCCTTCAACCCGCTCAAGGGGTCGATCTGCGCTCGCACCGATTGCGACCGCGCCAAGTTCGGCGTCTATCACAACTGGTCGATGGACTCCTTCGCCAATGACGCGCTGGTGCCCACCGTCGTCCACGGTTCGGCGGCGCCGGCGGACTTCCAACAGGCGCTTAACGATGCCGTGACCGTCTTTGTCGTCGACAAGAACGTGGACGCCTTCGCCAATGCGCTCGTGGCTGCAGCGCAAAGCTCAGGTTTCGGGCAGTAGAAGTCAATCTCCAATCTCCAATCTCATTGACTTGAGATTGGAGATTGGAGATTCAAGTTTCTCTTCGGAAAGGCACGTCTATGACCGCCACCACCGATTCGGCTGCGCTCCGTGCACGGCCACTTGATCGCCGCCGCTGGCATTTGTCGGAGCAGGCGCAAACGATCCTCCTGTTGCTGCCGTCGATCCTGGCGTTGGCGGTCTTCATCTATGTGTTCATCAGTTTTACGTTCTGGGTGTCGCTCTCGAACTGGCGCACGCTGAAAATCGACCTGACGCTGCGCGAGCCGCTCTTTGCCACCTACGTTGAGATGTTCAACATGGCGCGCTGGCAGGCGGATCTGCGCAACACCTTCGTCTTCACGATCTTCTTCATCGCCTTTGCCGTGACGCTTGGTCTGACGCTGGCGATCCTGCTCGACCGTCACCTGACCGGGCACAATGTCTTTCGTAACATTTTCCTCTTTCCCTATGCGCTCTCGTTTGTCGTCACCGGCGTCGTTTGGCGCTGGATCTTCAACCCGGAGACGGGGCTGAATTTGCTCTTCGAGGTGCTGGGGATCAACTACTTGTTGACACAAGCCGGCATGGCGCCGCTCAAGCCGGGCTGGATCACCGACCCGACCGTAGTGGCGGAAGTCAACGGCATCCTGGCGGTGGTGCTGCCGGGCGTCGACGCCTGGCAGGTGAAGTGGGGCATCCCGCTGGCGATGATCCCGGTGGCGATTGCAGCGACCTGGCAGCTCTCCGGCTTTGTGATGGCGCTCTATGTCGGCGGCATGGCGACGATCTCGGACGAGGTGCGCGAGGCGGCGCGCATCGACGGCGCCAGCGAGCTCCAGGTCTATCGCAAGGTGATCATTCCGATGTTGCGTCCGGTGACGATCAGCGTCGTCGTGATCTTGCTGCACGTTTCACTCAAGATTTTCGACCTTGTCTACACGATGGCCGGCGTCGGACCTGGCTTTGCGACGGACGTGCCCGCCATCTTCGTTTTCGAGCAGATGTTCAAGGCGACGCGCTACAACCTCGGCTCGGCGGCTGCCATCATTATGCTTGTGCTCGTCGCGCTTGTCATCGTGCCCTATCTTGCCAGCACCCTGCGGGAGGAGTCATGACCACCGCCACGCTTTCGCAACCTAAGCCACGCCGTCGTCCCCGCCACTGGGGAACCCACGCCGTCTGGATCGTCATGTTCCTGATGGCGATCGTCTTCCTGATGCCGGTCTACGTGATGGTCGCCAACGGTCTCAAGGATGCCCAGAGCGTCAGCCTGCAACGCATGTGGGTTCCACCGGCGCAGCTTTCCACCGACAACGGTTTCGCCGGCGCGTGGGCGCGACTACAACCCAACATGATGAACAGCCTGCTGATGGTGATTCCGGCCACGATCCTGTCGTCGCTGATCGGCGCCATCAACGGCTATCTCTTCGCCAAGTGGAAGTTCCGCGGCTCGGACATTATCTTTACGCTGATGCTTTTTGGCTTCTTCATCCCGTACCAGAGCGTTTTGCTGCCATTGGTGCGCACGCTGCAAATTCTCGGCGTTTACGGCACGATTCCGGGGCTGGTGCTGGTGCATGTGATCTACGGCATCCCGATCACGACGTTGATCTTCCGCAACTACTTCGCCGGCGTGCCGACCGAGCTGATGGACGCCGCCCGCGTCGATGGCGCCGGGCTGATCACGACCTTCACGCGCGTGATGCTGCCGCTGTCGATTCCGGCGTTCGTCGTCGTCGGCATCTTCCAGTTCACCAATATCTGGAACGACTTTCTCTTTGGCGTCACCGTCGTGCCCAACCCGGCCGCACAACCGGTCACGATTGCACTCAACAACCTGTCGGGCACCTTCTCGGTGGAATGGAACGTGGTGATGGCGGGTGCAGTCCTGGCGGCGCTGCCGACTGCGATCATTTACATCCTGCTCGGGCGCTTCTTCATTCGCGGCATTCTGGCGGGATCGGTGAAGGGGTGAAAAGTAGACCACGGATCAAGAGAACGAGCGGATCGACGGCGCGCTGATCCGCTCGTTCTCTTGATCCGTGGTCTAGTTCCTCCGCAGATTGCGCAGAAAAAAGCGAGATTCTCTGCGCAATCTGCGTAATCTGCGGATCGATGTTGACCTGCAAATTGAAAGGCAAAATCCCGGTGATTGATTATTCCGAACAAACAGAGGCGGTCAGCGCCGGCTTTCCACAAGCCGAGTGGACGACCACCCGTCCCACCGCGCGCGTCGCCGCCATCAAGCAGCGCCTGCTCGACGAGCCGCGCTATCTCGACGTGGAACGCGCACGCTACACGACCGAGGCTTATCGCGCCACCGAGGGGCAGCCGATGGCGCTGCGCCGCGCCCAGATGCTGCTGCACCTGGTGCGCCACCAGAGCATCACGATCCAGCCCGGCGAGTTGATTGTCGGCAATCGATCGCTGCTGCCGCGCATGGGCGTCATCGCCCCCGAAGGCGCGGTCGAGTGGATCGACAAGGAGCTGGACATCCTGCCCACGCGCCCGCAGGATCGCTTCAACACCACGCCGGAGGTGATCCGCGAGCTGCGCGCGGAAATCTTCCCCTACTGGCGCGGGCGCACGCTGGAGGATGCAGTCGCACAGCGCGTGCCCGCCGACGTGCGCGCCGCCGTCGAAGGACGCGTCTTCTCGCTCAACCAGACCGACCACGCGCAGGGACACATCCTGCCCGA
>CALJMI010000032.1 GCA_937981885.1 uncultured Caldilinea sp. | reverse complement strand
GACGAAGGCAGCGCCGAAGCGCAGGTTCTGCAGCGGCGTGGCATCCGGGTCAAGGAACAGATTGGCAAACTGCCCGACGCCGCCCGCCGAGTAGAGCCATTGACAGCCAGCAGCAGGCGTCAGCGCACGGAGCGGGGACGGTTGCAACAAGCCTCCGAGAAGTAGAATCGACAACAGGAACAGGACACGATACATCGAAGGCGCCTTTCGTTGGTTACAAGAATCAGGTTTTCTTGGCGCCTGCTCTCTGCTATACTGCTGTCAACGCAGCAAGCGCAGTCGCGAACAGAGCGCGTTTTTCGTTCAGCTGCATAGGAGAACTGCGTATGATCAGAACAAAACCGACATCGACCATCAACATTGTCGAAGCTGAACCGGCTTGGGAAGTTGCCTTGCTCTTCCCTGCCCAGGGCGCGTGGAGCGAAGAAGACTATCTGTATTTAGACACCAACCACCTGGTCGAATTTTCCGACGGCAAGATCGAGGTGCTGCCCATGCCCAGCGACAAGCATCAAGCCATTGCTGGCTTTCTCTACGTCCTGCTGCTAAATCTCGCTGAGTTGATGGGCGGCACAGTGCGCATTGCGCCGCTTCGCCTGCGTCTGCGTCCCGGTAAAATCCGTGAACCAGACGTGATCTTCATTGCTTCTGCCAGCGATCCCCGCCGTCAGAACGCCTACTGGACCGGCGCCGACCTGGTGATCGAGGTCGTTTCGCCCGACGACCCGGCGCGTGACCTGGTCACCAAACGCAGCGAATACGCCCAGGCCGGCATCCCCGAATACTGGATCGTCGATCCGCAGGCGGAAACCATCACCGTGTTGCGGCTGGAGGAGGCGAGCTACGTCGAGCACGGCGTCTTTCGCCGCGGCGAGATCGCCACCTCCGCTCACTACGCCGACCTCCAGGCGCCGGTCAGCGACGTGCTCGACGCACCGTGATCCTGTCACCTTCCCGGAAGCTCTGAGCTTCCGGGAAGGTTTTCCCGCCGTATCCACGCACCTTCACTCCACAACCTTGATCATCTTCACCATGCCGTGCTGCATGTGCATCAGCGGCATTTCGCCTGCAAAGATCGCCGCCACATCAGGAATCGGGCAGCCGACCAGGTACTCGCCGGGCGCCAGGCTGGACTCCAGCCAGACGCGCTCGCCCACGCCGATGGGAGGAATACCGGCGTCCGGTGCAAACTCGAAGGGCGGCGGGCCGGGCGGCATCGCGGCAGGGTCGCCCAGGAAAGCCATTACGTCCTCAACCCCGGCGCCTTCCGCCAGACTGACCACGAACATCATGTGCCACTGGTCGCCGTTGTTGGTGAACTCCCAAAGCTGCGGCCCCGCCGGGATTTCGTCGGGCATGGCATAGGCAAAATCGACCATCTCCACCGTCACGTCTGCCTGCGGCGCCACCGTGCCCACGATCTCGTTTGCCGTGAAGGTGGCGTTGAGATGGAGTGCGCCCGCCCCTGGTGCACCTTCGACGTGCTCAGCGGCGTCGACCACGAAGACGCCGGTGCGCAGGTCGATATAGGCCCAGCGATCGGCGCCCGGTTCGACCGGGTTGAAACTTGGCAGGAAGCTGGCTTTGGTCAGCAGTGGGATGATCGCTTCCCCGCCGCCCTGCGCCAACGCAATCACTTCTTCGGGCGTGCTGCCTTCGAGCACACGCGCCAGGCCAATGTCCATCGGGATACTGCTGTCGTTCTTGACGGTCACACGCACGATGCCGCCGGGCGCGACCGCCGGTGCGCTCACGGCGGCGTCGCTCACCACAATGGTGAACTCAGGAATGCCGGACGCGGCGGGCGCCTGCACCGGCTGGCACGCGCTGAGGCTGAGCAGAATCAGCAGCAAGAGGCCCGGCAGCCACCAGGAACAGCGGACTTGCGTTGAGTTGTACGTTGCCTTCATTTCGGTTTCTCCTTCTGAACTAGACTTTCCACAGCACGAGTCACGCATCATTCCCGGCGGCGCTGCTGCTCTCTGGTGCGTCGACGTCGTGCGCGTCGGGCGCATCAGGCGTAACCAACGCCTCATCCACGGGCGGTGCGGGGACAGACGCAAGCGCAGCCAGGTCGAGCAGCGACGTCAGCTCAGGCGTCTCGCCTGTCTCAGCAAAGACGAAGGTCCACGTCTCCGTCACCGTCACCACGACCTTCCTGCGTTTGCGTCCCATGCCGGGCAGTGTAGGGCGCCGCGTCGGGAAGCGCCAGCGATTTTTTCACAGAAATTCCACAACGATACAGTCACATGGGATATGAGCGTATTTCAAGTTGGGGACATCTGACGAACTCTTGCCCATCATGTGAAGTAGACTCATGGGGCATGGTTCGGTTGCCAACACAGGCTTTCTTGGCTAGAATGCTGACCGTGAGCGCTTTCAAAGGGGCGATTTGTTGCCTTGCCAAAACGAAAGCCAGTCGCGCAGAGATGTGGTTCCGGAGGTTGCTTCTATGCCTAAGTCACAACTGAACGAGGTATTAGAATACTATCAGGCGTTGCCTACTAGAGTTCAGGAACAGGTGCTCGCATTGCTGCGTGACCTGACTCAGACACCGCCGCAGGGAGTGCCGGGGCGCAGTCTGCTGCCATTTGCTGGTTCTATCCCAGTTGCTGACCTGGAGACCATGAGCGCAGCGATTGAACAAGGCTGCGAGCAGGTAGAGCCTGATGCGTGGTAGATACTTGCTGGACACTAATATCGTCATTGCTCTGTTCGGCGAAGATGCTGCTGTCCTCCAAAGACTTGCTGACGCACAGGAAGTCTTCTTATGCAGCATTGTGTTAGGTGAATTGCACTACGGCGCTCGAAACTCCGCACGTATCACTGAGAATCTAGCCCGGATCGAGAGCCTCCGCTCCGCCAATACTGTACTGGTGTGCGACAGTTCGACAGCCGATTATTACGGTCAGATCAAAGCGATTCTTCGGCAGGCAGGAACCCCCATTCCAGAAAATGACATATGGATCGCCGCAATCGCCCAGCAATACACACTCACTATTGTGAGTCGGGACAAGCATTTTGCCGATGTGGACAACGTTATCTTGGAGATATGGTGAGTGAACCCTGTCAACTATTACAGCAAACGCCTCTGCTAGGCCGGAGATCTGGCAATAATGAACTATGGACTGACTGAGCATAAAGAAGTGGCGCTCCTGCGCGATGTGCCGAACTCGCCGCTGCGCGCAGGCGATGTTGCCGTCTTGGTGGACATCGTACCGCTCGTGCACTGGCAGCCGCCTGATGTCGGCTGAACATGGAGCGAGGGCGAAGCAGCCCTCGTTCATCGCTACAGGAGAGTCACGTGATCGAACGCACCTTGACGAGTCGGCTGGTGGCGTTGGCGCAGAAATTTCCGGTGGTCACACTCACCGGGCCGCGCCAGTCGGGCAAGACGACGCTGGTGCGGGCGACCTTTCCTTCGCTGCCCTATGTCTTGCTGGAGGAGCCGGACATCCGCCAGATTGCGCTGACCGACCCGCGCGGCTTTCTGGCGAACTTTCCCGACGGCGGCATCCTGGACGAAGTGCAGCACACGCCCGATCTGTTCTCCTATCTCCAGCGCATCGTGGATGAAAAGCGCACGATTCAGTTCATTCTGACGGGATCGTCCAACTTCTTGCTGCTGGAGCGCATCAGTCAGAGTCTGGCCGGACGCACGGCGATCTTGCACCTGCTGCCGCTTTCGCTCGAAGAACTGCCACCCGGCGATGCGTCCTACGAGCGCGTGATCTCCCGCGGCCGCTACCCGGGCATCTTTGATCGAGAAATTGCCCCCACCGACTTCTATCCGGCCTATCTTCAGACCTATGTCGAACGTGACGTGCGCCTGACGAAAAATATCGGCGATCTCGACAGCTTCATCCGCTTTGTGCGGCTGTGCGCCGGGCGCATCGGTCAACTGCTCAACTACGCCAGCTTAGCCAATGACGCCGAGATCAGCCCCAACACCGCCAAAGCATGGCTCTCGATTCTGGAAAGTTCGTACATCACCTACCGCCTCCAACCCTACCACCGCAATTTCAACAAGCGACTGATCAAATCGCCCCGGCTCTATTTTCATGACACCGGCGTCGCCTGTTCATTGCTCGGCATTCGCGACGAAAATCAGATCAGCCAGCACGACCTGAAAGGCGCCTTGTTCGAAAATCTGATCATCAATGAGTTCGTCAAACGCAATTTCCATCGTGGGGACAACCAGCAGCCCTACTTCTGGCAAGATAGCCAGGGGCGCAAGATCGATTGTCTGCTCGTCGCAGGTGAAGCAATGACGCCGGTCGATATCAAAGCTGGGAAAACCCTTTCGATCAGCTACTTCGATAACCTCACCTACTGGAGAGCGCTGGCGGGCGCGCCGCAGACGCCAGCGTATACCGTCTACGGCGGCGACCAGTCGATGCAGACCAGCGCCGGCGCGCTGGTGAGCTGGAGAGAACTGGGATCGATTCCTGGCTGAATCTCGATCCTTGCTTGCTCCCGATCTACCAACGCGCTACAATTCCCCGCATGATCGAGGCAACATGAGCGGACGCCGCACTGCGTCTGCATCCCAACCCACCGCAACCAATTTTGGCGATCTCCTGCGCCAGTTGCGTCGCCGCGCCGGCATGACGCAGAGCGACCTGGCGGCTGCCGTCGGCTACAGCGTCGCCTTGATCTGCAGCCTGGAAAAAGGTGACCGCCTGCCCGACGTGACGGCCGTGGCCGAACGCTTTGCGCCGGCGCTGGCGCTGCAGGATGATCCGGCGCTGGCGGCGCATTTGGTTGCGGCTGCGGCCAGTGCGCGCGGTCAACACCAGCCTGTCACCGCCACCGTCACACGCAGCATCACCGTCGCTGTCAAAGAGGTCGATGCACTTCCGCCGCTGCCTGCACCGCCCACGCCGTTGGTCGGCCGCGGGCGCGACCTCGACCTGATCTGTCGCCGCCTGGTCGGGCATCAAGGACGGCTGCTCACGCTGATCGGGCCGCCGGGCGTCGGCAAGACACGGCTGGCGCTGGAGGTCGCACACCAATTGGCGCCGCTGTACACACACGGCGCGTGCTTTATCGACCTGAGCGCAGTCGAGAGCGTCGCCGATGTGCCCACGACGTTGGCGCTGGCGTTGGGCGTGGAACTGGGGCGCAGCGAAGCACTGCCGCAGGTGATCGCCCATCTGCGCCGCAAGCAGATGCTGGTGGTGCTCGACAACCTGGAGCAGCTTCTGCCCGCCGCGCCGCTGGTGAGCGAGCTGCTTGCCGCGTGTCCGGGCGTGCGCATTCTCGCCACCAGCCGCCAGCGGCTGCGCTTGCGTCAGGAACAGCGCTTCGCTGTTGCGCCGCTGGCGCTCGATGCAGCCGTTGCCCTCTTTGTCGCACGCGTCGCCGCCAGCGATCCCGAATTGCAGGTGCTGCCAGCACAGCAGGCAGTCGTTGTGCAGATTTGCCGCGAGTTGGATTGTCTGCCGCTGGCGATCGAGCTGTGCGCCGCACATGTGAGCGTCTATCCGCCCGATGCGCTGCTTATGCGGCTGCGCGACCATCGCCTTGACATGCTGGCTGATGGCCCCAGCGACCTGCCGGTGCATCACCGCACGCTGGCGAATGCCATTCACCGCAGCTATCTGCTGCTGACGCCGCGTTGCCAACGGCTGCTGCGCTGGCTGGCGCCCTTTGCCGGCGGCTTCGATGCGGAGGCGGTTACAGCGCCTGGCTTCACAGCCGCCGATCTGCGCACGCTCATCGAGCAGAATCTGGTGCATCCGGCGTTGTGGCAGGGCAAGCGCGAACGCTACAGCCTGTTGGTCACCATCCGCGCCTACGCCGACGACCGGTTGCGCGCCGCAGGCGAGCAAACAGCCGCGCGCCATGCGCACGCCGCCTATTTTTTGGCGCTGGCAGAATGCAACCCGACGCCCGACCAGACGCAGCTCGACAGGCTGGCGCGCAACCTCGACAACCTGCGTGCGGCGCTGCGGCACTGGATCGACGCTGGCGCGCATGAAGCGGTGCGGCTGGCGGCGGCGCTCAAGGAGTTCTGGTACGCACATGGCCATCTGCGCGAAGGGCGAGCGTGGCTGGCGCAGGCGCTGGCTGTGGACACGGTCGTCGATGCGGCGCGCGGTTACGCACTGCTTTCGGCGGGGCAGCTTGCCCACAACCAGGGCGACCATGACGAGGCGCACACGCACCTGGCGGAGGCGCTGGCGATCTTCAGCGCGTTGCAGGATGGGCGCGGGCGGGCAACGACGCTCAATGAGCTGGCGTGGCTGCATTTCGACAGCCACGCTTCGGCTGTCGCCGTCGACTGTTTCGAGCAAGCGATTGCGCTGGTGCGACGCCTGGATAATGTGGGCTGGCTGGCGACGCTGCTCAGCTCGACGGCGATGGTGCTCGGCTACGGCGACCGCAGCGACGCGCGCATTCGCGCCTACTTCACGGAGTCGCTTGCGCTGCATCAGGCTGCGAACGACCCCAACGGACGTGCACATGCGCTGATGCAGCTTGCGATTGTCGACGGGCTGGAAGGACAGTACGCTGAAGCGCGCCAGCTTGCCGAGGAGGCGCTGCGCATCGTGGCAGCGCTGGATCGACGGCGCGACCTGGCGTGGGCGTATGAAGTTGCGGGCGAGACGCGCTGGCTGTGCGACGATCTCGACGGCGCCGAAGCAGCTTACCGCCAGGCGCGCGCTATCTTCGACGAGCTAGGCGTACAGGAGGGCGTCATGCTCACCGAGCACCATTTCGGCCAGATTGCCCGGCGGCGCGGCGATACTGTGACGTCGCGCCAGCACTATCGCACCAGCTTGGAACTTGCGCATGCCCAGGGTGATGAGCGCATGGTCGGACGCTGTCTGGCCGGTCTCGGTGCGCTGGCGGCGGCGGCAGGCGAGGATGTACGCGCCGCCACGCTCATGGCAACGGCCTGCCAGCGCTTCGACCGCTTTCCACCTTTTCTGGCGCCGTGCGACGAAGGGGAATATCAGCATATACGCAACATAGTCAGCGCCCGGCTTGCACCGGAAACATGGACGGCTGCCTGGCAAGCGGGTCAAACATTGGCAATCGACAGCCTGACGCAGGAGACATGATCGATGCGTAATCCGGCAAATTTCGGCGAACTGTTGCGGCATCTACGCAAGCGCGCTGGCTTGACGCAAGGGGCGCTGGCGGCGAAGGCAGGCTGCAGCGTTGCCCTGATCAGCGCGCTGGAGACGGGGCAGCGCCGCCCGACGGCAGAGATGGTGCGCACACAACTGGCGCCAGCGCTGGCGGCAGCCAATGACGCACGTCTGCTCGAACGGCTGCAGGAGCTGGCGACGCCAGGTTCAGCCGCAACGCATGATGTGGCGAACGGCGTGCTGTTGGGGCGTGATGCGGAAATCGACGCGCTTTGCCAGCGGCTGATGAATCATCCGGGGCGGCTGCTCACGCTGCTGGGGCCGCCGGGTGTAGGCAAAACAAGCCTGGCGCAGGCAATGGTGCGCGTCCTGACGCCCTTTCACGCCGACGGCGTATACACAGTCTGGCTGGGCGACTTGAGCGGCGCCGAGCTGGCAGCGGCGGCAATCGCATCGGCGCTGCAGCTGGTGGAAGACAGTCGCCCGCCCGAAGTCAGGTTGATCGAGCAGTTGCGCCGCCGCAAGGTGCTGCTCTTTCTCGACAATTTCGACAACCTGGTCGGGACACAAACAGCGCTGGTGGCTGACCTGCTGAAGGCGTGCCCCAGGTTGCGCATCCTGGTCACCTCGCGCACGCGGCTCAAGCTGCGCGCCGAGCAGAGCATCCAGGTGCAGCCACTCGACCGCCATAGCGCCGTCGCGCTCTTCGTCGCCCGCGTGCGCAATCACCAGCCTGACTATGCGCCGACGCCAACCGAGCAGGAGGTCATCGACGAACTCTGCGGCCAGCTCGACGGCTTGCCGCTTGCCATCGAGCTGATCGCCGCCCACGTCGGGGAGATGACGGTGGAGGAGTTGCTGGCGCATGTGCGCACCGACCGCCTGACGCTGTTGGGCAAACGTGCAGCAAAACTGAGCGCGGAACAGCGCACTCTCACCGCTGCGCTGCAACACAGCTATGCCCTGCTGACGCCGGCGGAGCAGCGCGCGCTGCGTCTGCTCAGCGTCTGCGATGGCGGCGCCGCATTGGACGGCGTGGCGGCGTTGGGCATCGACCTGCCCATGGTGCAGGCGCTCGCCGACAAAAGCCTGGTGCGGCTGGAGAGCGTGGACGACGGGCGCCGCGTCCGGCTGCTGGAAACGGTGCGCGAGTACGCCGCCATGTTGTTGACGGCGGCGGGCGAATTCAACGATGCACAGCAACGTCGGCTCGTCTGGTGTGTTGCGCTGGCGGAAGCGGCGGCGCCGCAGTTGCACAGCGCCGAACAGACGCGCTGGCTACGGCGGCTGGAGCCGGAACGCTACAACTTCTACACGGCAATCCACTTCAGCATCACGCAGCGCGACATCGTCAGCGCCATTCGCATCGTCGTGGCGTTGCGCCACTTTTTTGTGGCGCGCAGCCATCTCGCCGAGATTGCGCCGTGGCTCGACATCATCGAATTCGAGGCGAGCAGCCTGGAGATCGAACCAAGGCTCTGGGCGCGCTTTCTGAACTGCAAAGGGACGATTGCCTTCTACCGCGCTGAGTATGATCTTGCTGGCGCCTACTTCATGGGGGCGTTCAAGAATTCAGCAGACGCTAACGACCGTCGAGAGTTCGCTTATGCGGCAGATGGATTGGGTGTGCTGGCGGTCAATCGTGGTTATTTGGCCACGGCGCGTCACCTCTCTCAAACCAGCCTGGAACAAGCGGCGGAGGTCGGCGATGACTGGCTGGCAGGCATTGCGCAGATGAACCTGGGCGAGATTGCACGCATGGAGGGCGACCTGAACGCGGCGGCGGAGCACTACCTTGCCAGCTTGGAGCGTCTTCAACGCGTAGGCGATCTGCACTTCATCGCCATTGCGGAGATCAATCTTGCCCAGGTCTATCTGCACCAAGGCGACCTTTTGCGGGCCGAAGCGGTGCTGCACTGGACGCTGACATCGGGCTTGCAGGCGGAGAGCGTGCAAGTCGTAGCGCCAGCGTTGGAAAAGCTGGCCGGCGTGCTGTGTGAACGTCACACCGTTAGCGCAAGACATCTCTTCAGCCTTGCCCAGAGGGTGCGTCAAGCCAGCGGTGTGACGGTGCAGCCGGTGGATCGTCAGGATTACGCGCAATTGGCTGCGCAGTTGCAGCCTTTACTTGAGCCGGCGAATGGAATGAATCCATTCGCTGAGGATGCCCGTATCAACTGGCGTTCCATCCAAACGGCAGTTCAGGCGATTCTTGAGCAGAGGACGAGCTGATTTCACGTTGGGTGACCCCATCGAGATGATTCGGAGTATAGCTCTCGCACTCTCCTGCAGATGCAACAGTTTGCATAACAAGAAAGATCACTGAACCACGACAGCGCAACGGATATTATCGGAGTGTGGAATGTTGCGGCGCATCACCTTTTTTGCAATTGTCACACCAGCCGAAGATGACGGTGTGTTCGGCGTCAGCGTGAAAGTGAAAGTCGGTGCGCAGCGCGTCGATCAGCGATGAAAGCAGCTCGTGGGGAAATTCTATGGAGCGCCCGCAGGTGCGGCAGACAGCGTGGTGATGAGTGGCATGGGTGTGCAGCGCATAATGTGTGGCGCCGGCGCCCATATTGGCCTCGGTCACAAGATCGAGTTCGCGCAATAACTCGAGCGTGCGATAAACAGTCGCCAGGTTGATGTAGCTGTTCACTTTTTCCACACGTGTATAGATTTCCTCAGCGGTCATGTGTCCCGGCGCCTGCTCAATTGCGTCGAGGATAATGGCGCGCTGCGGCGTCACGCGAATACCGCGGGCTTTGAGTGCATCGATCAAAGTAGCTGAAGTGGACATAGTCCGCTCCTTTTTTCTATCGGAAAATCGCAGTTGCAAATCATTTGCGACCTTTTAGATTGTAGCCTCTTTTCAGGAAGGAGCGCAAGATGCGGCCCAGCAGGAACCATGAGGAGTCAATAACGATCCAACCAGGCTTAATTACGTTGTTCGGCTCCGGTGAGACTTCGCCCGGTGCACAAAAAATTTATCATACTCTATTTGCGCAGATGAAGGAGGCGCCGCGTGTGGCGATCCTGGAGACGCCAGCCGGCTTTGAGCCAAATTCTGAATACGTGGCTGGTCAGGTTGGCGCCTATTTGCGCAAGCGGTTGCAAAATTTTCGTCCGATGGTCTCAATCGTGCCGGCGCGCAAACGCAACACGCGCTTCAGCCCCGACGATCAGGCGATCATTGCACCGCTTTACGACGCCAACACTATTTTCACAGGGCCTGGCAGCCCCACCTATGCTGTGCGTCAACTGCGCGACTCGCGGGCGTGGAATACGGTGCGCACGCTGCATCGCCTGGGCGTCGGGCTGATCTTTTCCAGCGCGATGGTGTTGGCAATCAGCCGTTTCACGATGCCCATTTACGAAATCTACAAAGTCGGCGAGGACTTGCACTGGAAAGAAGGCCTCGATCTCTTTGGCGATTTTGGCCTCTCGCTGATCTTTGTATCGCACTGGAACAACAGCGACGGCGGCGATGTGCTTGACACCAGCCGCTGTTATCTTGGACAGGATCGTTTCAACCAACTGCTTGCCATGCTTCCCCACGATCCTGAACGGCGCGTCGTAGGCATCGACGAGAATACGGCGTTAACTATCGACCTTGTCAATAAGCGGTGCGAGGTGCGCGGCGCAGGCGGGGTTAACATTCTTTACGATACGAAGACCACACGCTATGTCGCCGGTGCATTTTTCGATCTGGCAGTCTTGGGAGAGTATCGATTGCCATCAGGATACGAGCGTCTCCCAGAGACAGTTTGGCGCGAGACTGTTGCCAATGTCGAGCGTGCGGAGAGCGTGCGGTGTGCGCGTCCCCAACCGGATGACAACACTCTCGGCCTGCTTCGTCAGCGAACGGAGGCGCGCCGTCAAAAGGATTGGGCGACAGCGGATCGACTGCGTGCAGAGATCGAAGCGGCTGGCTGGCGTGTGCTTGATACACCAGAAGGCTCGGTGCTGGAACCGATCTCTGACGATGCAAACGCGTTGCAAGTCGTTTCATAAAATTGTTTGAGAGACTGATCCGACGATATCAAAATCAGTCGTCGCAGCCGGCGTCTATGTTGCCCAACTCGCCGCCGCGACGGATCGCCTGTTCGCCGTAGCGTTTGCGTAGTTCCCTGATTGCAGTGTAGAGACGCTCGGCGCGCTCGTCTGGCGCGTCCCACAGGCTGAGCTGGCGCGCTTCGCTCAGCCCGCTTACGCCGACGCCGATCAGCCGCACAGCCTGCCCTTCCCACACGCGATCAAACAGCGTGCAGGCGATGGCATAGAACGTCGCCGCCTCGTCGGTGGGCTGAGGGAGCGTTATTTGCCGCGTCACTGTGGTGAAATCAGCCCACCGAATCTTGAGCTTGACCGTAGTCGCCATCAGCTGCCGCTGGCGGAGGGCAGCCGCAACGTCTTCCGTCTGTTCCAGCAAGGTTTGGCGCAGCAGCGCTGCGTCGGTGATATCGCGGACGAAGGTTGTCTCCTGGCTGATCGACTTACGTTCGTGTTCGATGACAACAGGACGATCGTCGAGGCCGCGGGCGTGGAGCGAAAGCTCCTGCCCGTGCTTTCCGAAGCGCCGCACCAGGTCGCGTTCGGGCCAGCGCGCAATGTCGCCGATGGTGTGGATGCCCAGCGCGCGCAGCCGTTCGGCTGTCTTGGGGCCAACGCCCCACAGCGCGTCGGCGGGCAGCGGCGCCAGAAAAGCAGCTTCCTCACCTGGCGGCACGATCAACAGTGCGCGCGGCGGTGCATCGCCACGCACTGCGGCTTTGCCGACATTGTTGGCGATCTTGGCGACGAGTTTGTTGGTTGCGACGCCTAGCGATGCGGGCAGCCCCAACTCGCTGTGGATCGCATGTTGCAGCTCACCTGCCAGCGCTGCCACATCTCCTGGTTGGTTGGTGACATCGAGAAACGCTTCGTCGATTGAGATTTGCTCGACCAGCGGCGTCACTCTGCGCAATATCGCCATCACTCGCTGTGACATGGCGGCATACTCACGGTGTCGTGCTGGAACGATGATCAACGTTGGACAGAGCCGCAGCGCCTGGCTCATCGGCATGGCGGAATGGATGCCAAGTCGCCGCGCTGGATAGGAGCAGGAGGCGACGACCCCGCGTGTTTCCGGTCGGCCGCCGACGGCGAAGGGTTTGCCGATCAAAGATGGGTTGCGCAGTTCCTCGACGGCGCAGAAGAATGCGTCCAGGTCAAGGTGAATGATCTTGCGTGTGCTCAATAGCCCAATACTTTGTCAACTTGATTTGGCATTGGTTGACCACGGGCGGCAGCGGTCAGCAACGATGCCAGTTCGTGCAATCGCCGTTCCTCCGCGGCCTCCAGCCAGCCGCCGCGATGCGGGCTTAGCACGACATTGTCTAATTCATGAAACGGAAAGCGTGAAGGCAGCGTGTGGCTACGCTCCTCTTCGTTGTGTGGGTAAACATACCAGACGTCGATGCCCGCCGCCGCCAGATGGCCGCTGTGGAGCGCCTCGTAGAACGCCGCTTCGTCGATCACCGGGCCGCGCCCCACGTTGACCACAATGGCGCCCCGTGGCAACGCAGCAAGCTCCTCCGCGCCGATCAAGCCGACCGTTTCCGGCGTTTCCGGCAGCACACAAATCAACACGTCGGCGGCAGGCAACAGTTCGTGTAGATGCGCCACTGAATAGACGGCGACGCCTTTCTCCATTGGCTGCGCCGGCTCGTGACGCCGCACGCCGGTCACCTGCATTCTCATTGCCTGGCAGACCGGTGCAATCTGTCGACCGATGGCGCCGTACCCCAAAATCAGCACGCGTTTGCCCGACAGTAGAATCGACGGCGCGCCCGTGTAGCGTTGTCGCCAGTCACCCTGTCGTAACAATTTGTCGAGCGGCGGCACAAACTTAGCAGCCGAGAAGAGCAGCGCCAGCGCAAACTCGGCGGTCGCCACATCGTTGTAATGAAGGTTGTGCAGCGTGATCTGCGGATGCTGTTGGAGTAATTTTTGCATCTCCGGCGAGATGCCCGCATAGGGCACGATCACAGCGCGTAGGGTGGGGCTGGCTTCGAGCCATTCAGGCTTGACGGAGCCATGCACCAAAATGTGGCAGTCGGCTGGCTGTGGATCGTCCGGCGCGGCAGTGATGCGCACTGTGGCCGGCACAAGTTCGCGCAGCACCGCAACATGTTTGGCAAGATCGGAAGGGGGAATGTGTACATTCAAGGTTGACATTGGCGAGTCAATTGTGTCGTAAACCTGATTCATGATGGTTTGATGCTTGGATTGCGCGTTCTCGTCAATCGTTTCACCTATCATACCATCTTCTTGAGGGCGCCCCAGAATCATCTGGGATGCAATCGGCGTTGTTCACATACTTGTCGATAACGTCACAACCGTGTAGACTTGGGCCGTGATCATCCTTCATCTGGCTCCTGTGGAGGTGTATTATGCAAATCCTCGGTATCGATATTGGCGGCAGCGGGATCAAGGGCAGGCTGGTGGATGCTGAAACAGGCGCATTGATCAGCGAGCGTCATCGCATCGACACGCCGCAACCATCCATTCCAGCTAATGTAGCAAAAGTTGTGACCGAGATCGTGCGTCACTTCGATTACCGCGGCCCCGTCGGCGTCACCTTTCCCGCAATTGTGCAGCATGGCGTCACCTTGTCGGCGGCGAATGTCGATAAATCGTGGATCGGCGCGCACGCCCAAAAGATATTCCAGGAGGCGACCGGGCTGCCAGTGCATGTGCTCAACGACGCCGACGCAGCGGGCGTAGCGGAGATGACCTTTGGTGCAGGGCGCGAGATGCAGCAGGGCGTCGTCATTCTATTGACTTTTGGCACCGGCATCGGAAGCGCAATTTTTCTCGACGGAAAATTGCTTCCCAACACGGAGTTTGGACACGTGCCGATGCCGATGAAAGGCATCCACGCTGAGCATTACTGCTCAGATCGGGTGCGCAAAGATCAGAAATTAAAGTGGGGTGAATGGGCAAAGCGCGTCGATAACTATCTGACACTGATGGAGCTGCTTTTCTCGCCGGATGCCTTCATTATTGGCGGCGGCGTGAGCAAAAAGTTCGAGAAGTTCGAGCCGTACATCCGTCGCAATCAGGCAAAAATTGTGCCGGCGCAACTGCAAAATGACGCAGGCATTGTCGGCGCAGCGATGACGGCATACCAGCAGGCAGAACAATAACCAAATATGCAGGCTCTCTTTGCACAGCAGGTGACCTTCCTGTATACATCAGATCTTGCAACAACAGCGCTATTTTACGAGGAGATCATGGGGCTGCCGCTCGTGCTTGACCAGGGCGCTTGTCGCATCTATCAGGTGAGCGCCGATGGGTTTCTTGGTTTTTGCCAGCGCACAGGCGCCTCACCGACTGGCGTCATCGTGACCTTTGTCACACAGGATGTGGACGAATGGCACATGCAGCTTGCGGCGCGCGGCGCTGTATTTGAGAAGACGCCGGCATTCAACCCCGACTACAATATCTACCATTGTTTTCTGCGCGATCCAAATGGATATTTGCTAGAGATTCAACGCTTCTGCGACCCAGCGTGGCCGCAGCCTTGACATACAGAACAACCGTAAGGTTTTCTTGCGCCGGCAGATTTGCAGCATCGCAACTGGCGCCACCCAATGATGATCTCGTTATAAACCTGCGCCGGTCGCCGCAAGGCGACGCTCCCCAACGTCGGCTCGTTCGGAGGTGAATAGGAGAAGCAGAAGCGGTAGGTTTTCCTGCCGCTTCTGCTTTAGGGAAAATAGGGCTGTTCCTTAAGCTGGAGCGCGGATACCCAGCCGCTGCGCTTCCTTGATCGCCCAGTCGGGGATCGGCGCCGGCGCTGCGTGAGAGGGCACGCGCAGCGCAGCGTCGGAGTTCATGTCGATATGCATGGCGCTGCTCAAGGTGTCGACCACAGTGCGCAGCACCTGCACGCGCTCGAAATATTTATCGTTGGCGGCGATGATCGTCCACGGCGCCTGGGCAGTGGTGGTCTTGATTAGCATGTCTTCGACTGCCTGTTCGTACTCGTTCCATTTCTCGCGGTTGCGCCAGTCCTCGTCAGTCAATTTCCATGCTTTGTTGGGGCGATTTTGGCGATCTTCGAAGCGACGCAATTGTTCGTCTTTGCTAATGTGCATCCAAAACTTGATAATGATTGTACCGAAGCCGACCAACTGGGCCTCGAAGTCCTTGATCTCCTGGTAGGCGCGCTGCCACTCTTCCGGTCTGGCGAAGCCCTCGACGCGCTCGACCAAAACGCGACCGTACCAGCTGCGGTCAAAGATCGCCATGTTGCCTCGGTCGGGCAGACGGCGCCAGAAGCGCCAGAGGTAATGTTTCTCGGCGTCGTCGCCGCGTGGGGCTGCGATCGGATGGACGACATATCCGCGCGGGTCGAGCCGTTCGGTCAACCGATTGATTGCGCCACCCTTGCCCGCGGCATCCCAACCCTCAAAGACGATGACGCATGGGCGCTGTTGATGATAGAGATGGTAGCCCAGTAAACGCACCTGCGTCTGGTAAAGGTCGAGCTGGCGGCGGTATTCGTCTTTGTCGAGTTTTTGAGTCAGGTCGATGATCTCAAGCATGATCCACCTCCTCGTTTGTCACGGCCACAACTGCGCGTTTAGACGATGCCTGTTTGCGTTTGGCGGCGGGTCTGGCTGACTCTGCAGACGTGCTCACTTCAGCTTCGACTACGACAGCGTCGGGTGAGGCAGGCTGCACATCATCGGGTGTCCCATGTTTCTCTGCAATCTTGTGTTTGTCGTGTTTCTCCTTCTTCTTACCCGCCTTTTTTGCCTTATCTTTCGAAAGCGAAGTGGCTGTTTCGACAGGTGCTTCGACGCGTTTAACTTCTTCTGTGCTGTCTATGTTCTTGGCTTTCTTCTCTTTCTTTCCCTGCTTTTTATGTTTGTCTTTGGCAGGTTTTTCGCTTAATTCATCGAGAGAAGGCCACGGCGTCAGCGTCAGGCCGAGCGCGGTTTCTAGCCGTGCAATGATGGTGGAGAACACGGTGTATTGACGCACGTCGCTATCGTTGGACGGCACGACCGTCCACGGTGCAATTGGCGTGTCTGTCTTCTGCAGCATATCGAGCACAGCGGCGCGATACTCTTCATATTTGCGATGATTCTCCCAATCTTCGGCGGTGACCTGCCAGGCTGTCTCTGGCTCCGAAGCAAGCTGCATGAAGCGGCGCAACTGCTCATCCTTGCGAATGTGCAGCCACAGCTTGATGAACACCGTGCCATCGTCCGCCAACGTGCGCTCAAAGTTGTTGATCTCCTCGTAAGCGGCGATCCACTGCGGCATTGGCGTGAGCGCGTTGACGCGCTCGACCAGCACGCGACCGTACCAACTGCGATCGAAGATGGCGATCTGCCCATAGCGCGGAATGTTCATCCAGAAGCGCCAGAGCCACGGTTTGCGCTTCTCATGCGTGCGCGGCGCTTGCGTGGCGAGCACTTTGAAGCCGCGTGCGTCGAGCGGCGCTGTCAACTGACGGATGGTGGTGCCCTTGCCAGCGGCGTCCCATCCCTCGAAGACGACGATCACCGGCCGTTTCTGCTCGTAGATGAGTTCCGACAGATCGAAGATGCGTTCGATCTGTTCCTGGCGCACAGGTTTGTACGCTTTCTTTTTCAGAGTTCGTAAGAGATCGACTGAGTCAAGCATGGGGAGACCTTCCTTTGTGATGACCGATAGGGAGCGAGCAGTTTACTGACCGCATGATTCCACCCCTGGCTATTGCCCCCAATCCATCGGCCATGGCGGCGTAAAATTGGAGGTGACATCGACCGGTCGTCCTGTCTGCAACGACTCGCTGATCGCCGAGCAGATTTCGACAACGTGCGCTGCTTGCGCGCCGCTGGAACGCTGCGGACGGTCCTCGGCGATGGCGTCAGCGATTTCGGCGACCGAACGTCCCCAGTCCACTCCCTGAAAAGGAGGTCGCACGTAAGGCACAGGGCTATAGGTCTGGCCGTATGCCGCGAACTCGACGTCGGCGTGAAAATCTTGAAAGCTGCTCAGGTATAACGAACCGAGATCGCCGTGAAACTCCAACCCTTTTTGCTTGCCATGATGACCGACATAAAAGTTCGTGGTCAGTCGCACCACCGCACCGTTTGCCAGCTCGACCGCCGCCACTACCCAGTCAGGCGTTTCGATATGAAAGGGCTTCCCCTCCCGTGTGACGCGATCGGGATGCAGCACCTTGCCGTAAGCGACAACCCGGCGCGCGGGCGCCAGAAATGTCGTGACCAACGTCAGCGGGTAGACGCCGACGTCAAAGAGTGCGCCAACCTCGTAAAAAGGTCCAGGATTGGGATGCCATGATTCGATGCGTCCCCAGTTGACTTCGCAATAGACGACGCGCACAACGCCCAATTCGCCTGAACGAATCACTTTCCACGCTGTCTGCTGCGCCTCGCCCATGTAGGTGATCGGTGAGCAACTCAGCCGCAACCCACGCGCTTCGGCCAGATCAACCAGTTGTTTTGCCTCGGCGTAGCTCATTGCCAATGGTTTCTCGCTATGTACATGTTTGCCCGCTTCCAGGCAGCGGGTAATCACAGCCGGATGCGCGTGGTGGATGGTGAGATTGATAACGAGATCAACCGCAGGATCGGCGAGCAGTTCGTCAAGGTCGGCGTAGGCGCGACCACCATACTCTGCTGTGAGGGCGCGGGCGCGTTCCGGCAGCACGTCGGTGGCGCCCGCCAGCTCGATCTGTGGATAAGCTTGCATCGTTTTGGCATACGGGCCGGCGATATTGCCACAGCCAGCAATGGCGGCGCGCAACGGTTTCGTGTTCATGGCGGCATCTCCCAAAGATTAGGTTGAAAAGCTACACAGTCAACAGTTCCGCCAGCCCGTCGCACAGCGTCGTCTCTGGCCGCCAGCCGAGCTGCTGCAACTTGTCGCTGCTGCCCGACGAGTGCAAAATGTCGCCAACACGTTCAGCAGCATAGCAGCGCACTACTGGTTTTGGGCTTATTGCATCGAGTATATCGAGCACATCGTTCAGCGACGCCGAACACCCGGTCGCTACATGATACAGGTCACCCCACACCAGGTCAGGGCGGGTGGCTGCCAGCAAATTTGCACGCGCGACATCATGTACGGAAACGAAGTCGCGCGTCTGGCTGCCATCGCCGAAAATAGTGCACTGTTCTCCTGACTTCACTGCTGCGCACCAACGCGCCAGAACGCCGCTGTATGGAGAGTCGGCGCGCTGGCGTGGGCCGTAGACGTTGAAATAACGCAGTACAATGGTTTGCAGCGCATACACACGTGCATAGAGCTGCACCCACTGCTCCGCCATCAATTTGCTGGCGGCGTATGGCGCCAGCGGCTGCACTGGCGAGAGTTCTTGTTTGTGGCCGGGCAGGTCGCCGTAGACGGCGCAGGTCGACGCCAGCACGAAGCGCTGAACATTCGCCAACCGGGCAGCTTCGAGCACAGTCACGGTTCCGGTTGTGTTCACGTGATAGGTATGCAGCGGTTGGCGTAGCGACTGTGGCACGCTGACCAGCGCAGCCAGATGAATGACAGCGTCGCATCCAGCTACAGCGCCCTGTACTATCTCGACGTCGGTGATATCGCCTTCAATAAACTCGACTTCACCGCGCAAATTGGCGCGGTCGCCGCTGGAAAGATTGTCGAGCACGCGCACAGCATGGCCGTCAGCCAGTGCTGCGTCTACTGTATGGGAGCCTATAAAGCCAGCACCGCCTGTGATAAGAATACGCATGGTCGGCCGCTCTTCGATGTCAGAAAAACTCAACCAGGATATGTGGTTGGCTTGTACGTCATGCTGCGGCCAGCGCAAATTCCCATCCGGTGGAGCGCCCGTTGAGCATCAAAGCAACCGGCGCATCTCTGAGAAGTTCGGTGGCGCCGCGAGTCACACTGTCACCGGCGACAACCGGTACGCAGCGAAAGCCTGCTTTTTTCATCAAGGCAGCGCGGCGCATAGCGCGTTCAATATCTTTGCGGTCAATCACAGCGGAGACCTCGACCAGTAGCCAGATTTCAGGCCGCATCCCATCGACCGATTTGCGTAGTAGACCAGAGACCAGGATATCTGCGTGCAGCAGATCAATGAGCTCGTCGCTGGTGAGATGCGCCTCCAGCATATCCTCCAGGTCTGGATCGATATTGCCGGGCAGCACACTGCGCGCACGTCGCAACCAGTGTCCAAAGTAACCGCTGGCATGTTGGGCGTAGCGCATCTCCAGTCGGAAGCCGCGGAAATCGTTCATCTGTATCTTTATTTCCGACTGCGATTCGATCAGCTTGTTTACAATTTCGCTGAGTTCATCGATTGCCTGCCGCAGCTCCTTCACCTGCTGTTCCAGTGCCTGCAGGCTTTCTTCGGTGCGGCGCTGCGCCTCAGCCAGTTCTTCGAGCCGCGCTTCAGTGCGGAGCTGCGCTTCGGCCAAGCCGCGCATCGATTCGGCCAGTTCTTCGACGCGCGCTTCAGTGCGGCGCTGGGCGTCCGCCAGTTCCCTAACCACATCTGGCAGCGTCAGCACCTCACCAGTCAGGAGTAGTTGCCTCAGTTCCGCCTGCCACTCCGGATGTTCGATCAGGAGACGGCGGAGGTCAATCAAATCTTCGACGGCAAGAGCCATTTGCACTCTCCACTCACGTTACCGTTATTCAGAGGTTCATTCGAAAGTATAGCATATACGTTGACGAAAGCAGGAAAGAATGTTATGTTGCCCTCGCTTTTTTGTTTTGGATTCACAGTTTATAGATTCACAGTTTATAGGAAATTGACTGTTTGTCTATTCTCTCCTGAGGAGTCTCTGTCATGAGTATTCTATCACCCACCATTGCAACGACCTTGCCAGCATGGATCGATCTGCCAGACCCGCGCCGCGTGCTGGCTGAATCTGACCCGGAGTTGTACGCCGCTATTGAAATGGAACGTGAACGACAAACCAACGGCATCGAATTGATTGCCAGCGAGAACTATGTATCGCCAGGCGTGCTGGCGGCAATGGGCAGCGTCCTGACCAATAAGTATGCTGAGGGGTATCCAGGTAAACGGTATTATGGCGGCTGCGACGCCGTTGATGTGGCAGAGAATTTGGCAATCGAGCGTGCTAAACAATTGTTTGGCGCCGATTATGCCAACGTGCAGCCGCATTCGGGAGCGCAAGCCAATGAGGCGGTCTATCTTGCTCTGCTCAAGCCGGGCGATGCGGTGCTTGGGTTAAAGCTAGACCACGGCGGTCACTTGACGCACGGCTTTCATCTGAACAGTTCGGGCAAACTCTACAATTTCATGCATTACGGCGTCGATCCACAGACCGAGCGCATCGACTATGACGAGGTTGAGCGGCTGGCGTTGGAGCATCGCCCCAAACTGTTGGTGTCGGGCGCCAGCGCCTACCCACGTTTTTGGGATTTCGCCCGCCTGCGCGAGATTGCAGACAAGGTGGGCGCCCGCCTGATGATGGATATGGCGCACGTCGCCGGGTTGGTGGCGGCTAAACTCCACCCCGATCCTGTGCCCTACTGCGATGTAGTGACGACAACCACGCACAAAACGCTGCGCGGACCGCGCGGCGGCTTGATCCTTTGTCGCGCCGAGCTTGCAAAGGAAATCGACCGAGCCGTGTTTCCCGGCACGCAGGGCGGCCCGTTGATGCATGTGATTGCATCGAAAGCGGTGGCCTTTGGCGAAGCGCTGCGCCCAGAGTTTGTCACCTATCAACAGCGCGTGCTCGACAACGCACAGGTTCTTGCCAAGACGCTGCAGGCGGAGGGCTTGCGCATCGTCAGTGGCGGCACCGACAACCATCTGATGCTGGTCGATCTAAGCGTGCTCGGCGCCGATGCGCACGGCAACGAGATTACCGGCAAGCTCGTGGAAAAGGCGCTCGATCGCGCCGGCATTCACTGCAACAAGAACATGATTCCTTTTGACAAGAAACCGGCGATGACGACCAGCGGCATCCGTCTCGGCACGCCAGCCGCCACGACGCGCGGCCTCGGCGCTGCAGAGTTCACCCAGATCGGCTGCTGGATCGCTATGATTGCAGCAGACCCGACCAATGAAGGATTGCAGCGGGAGATCCAGGCGGACGTCATTGCGATGATGGGCGCCTTTCCTGTCCCGGCATAATCGTCGCTATCTTCAATAGGACAGACGCTCCATCTGTTTTTGGGTGATGGAGCGTCTGTGATTCAAATCCACTACCAGGACTCAAACCCACCATCAGATCGGATAAATTACCATTATGACTGCCGCAACATCTCCTGAGCCTCGCCGGTCTGTTCTGGGTACGCGCGAGCAGGTTGGCTGGTATTTCTACGACTGGGCGAATTCGGCGTTCTCTACCACGGTTGTTTCGGTCTTTCTCGGCCCCTATCTCACCGCCGTGACACGCGCTGCGGCGGATAGCAATGGATTTGTGCATCCCCTTGGCATCCCAGTGCGCGCCGACGCATTTTTTCCGTATATGGTTTCGCTGTCAGTGCTGTTGCAGGTTTTGATCTTGCCACTGATGGGCGCCATCGTCGACTATACCCATCTGAAGAAGCGCTTAATGGGCTTCTTCGCCTATTTGGGCGCCTTTGCCACGATTGGGCTCTATTTCCTGCAAGGAGACAATTATCTGCTGGGGGGAATTCTGTTCCTGGTTGCAAATTTAAGCTTTGGAGCGGCGATGGTGTGTTACAACGCCTTCCTGCCCGAAATTGCTGATCCCAACGAGCGTGATAAAGTGTCGTCGGTGGGATGGGCGCTTGGGTATCTGGGCGGCGGTCTGTTGTTGC
Organism: uncultured Caldilinea sp.; assembly: GCA_937981885.1. Taxonomy (GTDB): domain Bacteria; phylum Chloroflexota; class Anaerolineae; order Caldilineales; family Caldilineaceae; genus Caldilinea. The sequence goes on along the minus strand of CALJMI010000032.1, from coordinate 17,164 downwards.
TATTCAATTTGATCTTTTTTCAGATGCGCGAACAATTCGGGGTTGACAGCGCCACCGCAGTGCGAATCAGTTTAGCGTCGGCCGGCATGTGGTGGGCGTTGTTCACGTTGCTGCCGATGACGCGATTGCAGAATCGGCAGCCACGGCGTCGTCTTCCGCCAGGAGAGCGTTATGTGACGATTGGATTCAAGCAGCTTGGAAAAACGCTACGCGAGCTGCCGCGCTATCGCATGACGATGCTCTTTCTGCTTGCGTATCTGCTTTACAATGACGGCATTCAGACAATCATTGCCCTGAGCGCCCAATTTGGCAGCGAGGAATTGGGTATGAGCGCCGACGAGCTGCCCCCGCTTTTTCTGATGGTGCAGTTTGTGGCGTTCTTCGGCGCGCTGGGCTTTGGCTATCTGGCGAACTGGATCGGCGCCAAGCGTGCGATTCTGCTCAGTCTGGTGATTTGGACAGGCGTCACGCTCTTTGCTTACTCGCCGCTGTTGCAAACCGGCGGTCAATTCTTTATGCTTGGGGCTGTCATTGCGTTGGTGCTCGGCGGCAGCCAGGCGTTGAGCCGGTCGCTTTTTTCCCAGATGATTCCCAAAGGGCAAGAGACAGAGTATTTCAGCCTTTACGAAGTCAGTGAGCGCGGCACAAGTTGGCTGGGGCCGCTTTTCTTTGGATTGGCAATCCAGTTTACCGACAGTTATCGCGTCGCCGTGCTGGCGGTTGGCATCTTCTTTATCGCTGGCCTGCTCCTGCTCCCGCTGGTCGATGTACGTCGCGCCATCACCGAGGCGGGAAATGAAGTGCCAAAGAAAATTTGAGATTGGCAGATCGCCCCCCACCAATCATTTCGTGTATGCACTCAGTTCGTCGCTATGTCTTTGGTTGATGCACGCGGCAGTAAGATGAGCCAGCCAGCGGCCGATTCTTGCACGGTTTGCCGGCGACAGTGGTCGCCATACACGTGATAGCAGGCGCAGCGACAGCGCCTGCTGAACGATCTGACTCTGCTTCAACGGCGGCGCGCAGCCGGTCAAACTCGTGATGAAACTCTTCAGCAATGCGCTCCGGGTCGGGCACAAGACCGGCGTCGGCGACGATGCCTAACGTCACCTGACCGTTATAGCTGAGGATGCTGATGCCCATGCCGAGGTCAGCGGGGTGCGGCACCCAGAAGGTGATGCGTTCGACGCGGCAGCCAGCCAGATAGAGCGGCTCGCGTGGGCCAGCGACATTGGTCATGACCAACGTCGCTTTGCTGCCAAAAATGGTGAGCGCGATCTCTTCTATCGGGCGCGGCGTGCGACCAAAAATGTTGAGGATGCCCAAGAACACCGCTGCTTCAGGCGATTGTTTGATGCCGTCCATTCTTTGCTTGGTGACTTTGAGTCGTTCGAGCTGGCCCGACACACCGACAGGTAGGTCGAGAAAGACCAGCCCAAAGCGGTTGCCGAGCTCAAGCGCACGGTCGGGGCGACGCAGATCGACCGGCACGACGCCGCGGATTGTCAGGCCATCGGTTTCTACACCGCGCGCCTGCATGTAATGGCGCAGCGCGCCTGCCATCGCCGCCACCAATACGTCGTTGACTTTGGCGCCAGTCGCCTTGCCGATGCGCTTGACTTCAGCCAGATCGACCGGATCGGACCAGGCCACGCGCTTGGGCACGCCCAACTCACCCTTGAGCGGCGACTGCGGGTCGGGCGTCTTGAGCAATGTGCCGACAGCCACGCCGGCGCTGCGCGCAGCCAGTTGCACCAGGTCGGCGGCTTGCGCCGGGTTGAGCAACAGGCTTGCACCGCTGCTGATCGCCTGCGCCGATTGGTCGATGACGCGCTTCACCGGCTTTGCCAGCGAATCGAGCAGCCCAGCACGCGGCGGACGTGTGTGCAGGGTCTCACGCTCCAGAGGCGCATCCGGCTGTGTATCAAAGAGCAACTGCGCAATCGCCATCATCGCCGTGCCGTCGCCGATGCAATGGTGGAAACGCAGGATGAACGCGCTGCCGCTGCCCACGCGGTCGACGACGTGCACCTGCCATAGCGGCCGTCGATAGTCGAGCGGCGTGCTGGCGATGTCGCTCAAGAGGTCGAGTAGCGCCTTCTTGTCGCCCGGTTCGGGCAGAGCAACATGGTGAAAATGGTCTTCGATGGCAAAGTGTGGATCGTCTTCCCAGTGCGGCTTTGGATAAGGAAAGCCTATCTCGATCACGCGCTGACGAAAGCGCCGCAGGTGAAGCAGACGACTGGCGAACACAGTTTTCGTGCGTTCAAAGTCGAGCGGCTCTTTTGTCAACGATACGCCGGTCACCATCGCCAGGTTGGTAGCGCCGTCCATGTGATACCATGCAGCATCAACTGGATCCATTGGTTGTGGTTTTGCAGCCATCTGGCTCCTCCTGTTCGTATGACAATTGCTTTGGGCAACTGGCGAGCATCGTGCACGCCAGGGGAGTCGTCCCGATGTAGTTACGAGATGAGCGTCGATTTTGCGCATACTTTAACATAGATTGTGCAGAGATGCGACCATCGAATGGATAGTTTGGCGACAAAAAGAAGGAGAAGACATGACACCTACACGGCAATCGGTCGACAGCGGCACAGTATGGGAGGCGATGGCTGGCTACTGTCGCGCCGTGCGCGTCGGCGACCGCATTCTGGTGTCGGGAACTACAGCGACGGGGCCTGATGGGCTGGTTGGCGGCGACGACCCGACAGCGCAGGCGCGTTATGCGCTTGATAAGATCGAGGCGGCGATTCGTCAGCTCGGCGGGCGGCTGGAGGATGTCGTGCGCACGCGCGTCTACGTGAGCCGCATCGACCACTGGGAAGCCGTGGCGCGTGTGCATGGCGAACGCTTCGGCCACATTCGTCCGGTCAACACGCTGGTCGAAGCGCGACTGGTTGGCCCGGAGTATCTGGTCGAGATCGAGGCGGAAGCCATTATCGGTGCAGGCGGGGAGCCAACATAATGCGCTTCAGCCTGCGCCTCAACAACGACCTCACGCTTTCACAGTATATAGCAATTGCGCAGACCGCGGAGGCGGTTGGCTTTGATCAGATTTGGGTGAGCAACGATCTGTTTCTGCGCAGCGCGCCGGTGATTCTGCAGGCGATGGCGCACGCCACCAGCCGCATCGAAGTGGGAACAGGTATTCTCAACCCCTATACGATCCATCCCGCCGAAATTGCGATGTTGGCGGCAACGATGGACGAAGCAACCGGCAACCGTTTCAATCTTGGGCTGGCATCCGGCGCTGGCGAGTTTCTAAAGTGGGTGGGCATTGATGCTGCGCAGCCACTCGTCGCCGTGCGCGAGACAATTGGCGCAGTGCGATCACTCTTGCGCGGGGAGCGCACGCCATATACTGGCGCGTTTCTGCGTTGGCAAGAGGAGGCGTATCTGCGCTTCGACGCGCCGCGCGTCACGCCGATCTATGTGGGGGCGATGGGACCGAAAATGCTGGCGCTGACGGGCGAACTTGCCGACGGCGCGTTGCCGTTGCTCTTCCCGCCGGAGCACTATTTTGCTGTCTTGCCGCATCTGCGCGCCGGGATTGAACGTCGCACCGCCGGGCTGGGTGAACTCGACCTGGCGGTGTGCATCTGGGTTTCGCTGGCGGAGGATCGAGCGGCAGCGCGGCGCGTGCTGGCTGAAAAGATCGCCTATTACGGTCACGCGCTTGGCCCGCTGATCCTGGGGCGGCTTGGCGTGACGCAGGATGATTTCCGTCCCATCGAGCACGCGATCATGGTCGAACGAAATGTTGAGCGCGCCGCAGCGATGGTCGACGAGCGTATGCTGCGCATTGGCGTCGTCGGTTCGGCGCACGATGTGATCGACAGGCTGGCGCCGATCGTGGCTGCTGGTGCACGACATCTGAGCTTTGGCCCGCCGCTTGGGCCAAAGCAAGTGGAAGCGGTGCAATTGCTGGGGCAGGTGGTCAAGTATTTCCGCTAAAGTGCGAGGAGCAAGGAACGTTGCGTCGCGTTGCAATCGATGGCGCGCCTGCATATCGCCTTCTGAACTCGCAACTCCCCCCTCGCAATTCAAAAAAAGAGAGGATCGGCGTCGTTGCCATCCTCTCCTATCGGGGCGCTACTCTTGAGATCGGCGTCGGGGGAGGCGCCGATCCGCAATTCCTATTTGCTTGCGTCGAGGTCCGCTATTGAAAGACAACACAAACAGGGGTGCGGGAAGCTTTTTATGGTTTTACAATATCAAATAATCGTCAAAGGATCGTCAAAAACGCTTGAAATGCACAGAAGTTGCGACGACCTGGCGTCGCGTTCTGGTGCGGACACCCGATATATCGTGTCTTGGTCATAGGGCAAGTGAGAGAGTGCAATGTGTTGACGCTCTCGCCGACAATCTGCTTATGCTTATCTCGCCGAGCAACGTTTGAAAAAAAAAGGTGTTGAGCATTGCTGACAATACAGGTACAATAGCGGTGGAGCCACGCCCCAACGATCATATAGAGGGATTATGCTCAATCTGCATTTCTTGGGCACGTTTCATGTCATCTTCTCCGATGGTTACGAACCAGCTATCACGACTGCCAAAGCAAAATCGCTGCTTGCCTATCTTGTAACCGAAAACGACCGTCCCCATCGACGTGAACAACTGGCCGCGATGTTTTGGCCGGAGGCCGATCATAGATCTGCCGCGCAGAGCTTGCGTCAGGCATTGTATGGCCTCAGACGTCAGCTTCAGCCGATGTCCACCGGGTCCTCAGGCAAGGATTCTGCCTATCTGACCGTGACGCGTCAAGATGTAGCCTTCAACTTCGACAGCGCACATTGGAGTGACGTGGGGACGTTCAAGGCGCTCTTATCCGCAACACAACAACATGCGCATCATAACCTTAAGATGTGTGCGACATGCATTGCTCTCTTGCAAGAAGCAGTCGGTCTCTACAAGGGTGAATTTCTAGCCGGGTTGACGCTGCCAGATGCAGAAGGCTTCGAGGAATGGCGAAATTCCCGTCGCGAGGATTTTCGTGCGCAGGTGATACGCTCGCTGCTGACAATTGCCGATTTCTACGAGCAGCGACGCGAATACAATCAGGCGCGCCAGTATCTGATGCGCCTGGCCGAAATCGAGCCATGGAATGAGGAATCGCATCGCCGTATCATGCGCTTGCTTGCATTGGATGGCCAACGCTCAGCGGCCCTACAGCAGTTCGAACGTGCGCGACGGCTGCTATTGCAGGAATTGGGCGTTGAACCGTCAAGCGAAACGTTGCAACTGGCGCAACAAATTCAAGATGGCAGGGTCCTGGAGAGCACCGCCGAGATCGACGCACCTTATAAGGGACTTTACCCGTTTTCTCTGGCAGATAGCACCGACTTCCACGGGCGAGAGGAAACTGTGGATTATGTACTTCGGCAGATCGAACGACAGCCAGCAGTTGTTGTCATTGGCTCGTCAGGCAGTGGAAAATCATCGCTCATTCAGGCAGGTGTGCTTCCGGTGCTGCTCAGCATTCGACAATTGCCATCCGCAACCCGTCCCATCACAAACGCGCCGTATGAACTGTGGACGATTGTCGAATTTCGACCCGGCGCTGATCCCTTCCGCTCTTGCGCTGAAGCGTTGAAGAAAACTTCTAATGTAAAGATTGATTTTGCTGAATTGATGCAGCAGTTGGGCGGCGAGAACGCAATCGAATCTGTGCGCACTTTGCTGCCGAAACACAAACGTACACTCTTCTTTGTCGACCAGTTTGAAGAACTGTTCACGCTCTGTGAATCGCCAACTGTGCGCCGCGCCTTCATCGATCTGCTGCTACAACTTGCCAATGCTGGCGACGACGCGCCGCGCGTGTCGCTGCTGGCGTCGATGCGCGCTGACTTTATCGGGCAGGCGCTGTCATATCGACCTCTTGCCGAGGCGTTGCAACATGGCGGCGTTGTGCTTGGTCCGATGGGACGTGACGAGCTGCGCCGTGCGATCGAAGAACCGGCGCGTAACCGCGGCGTCGTGTTTGAAGCCGGGCTTGTCAATCGCCTGCTCGACGACGTCGGCGAAGAGCCGGGTAATCTACCCCTGCTTCAATTTGCGCTGGCGGAATTATGGAGGCGTCGCGAAGGCTGGCATATCTCTCACGATGCCTATGACGCCATCGGGCGCGTCGCTGGCGCGCTGACAAGCTACGCCGACCAGGTTTTCGCCCAGCTGAATGCAGCCGAGCAAGCGCTGGCGCGGCGTCTCTTCGTGCAACTTGTACAGCCCGGCGACGAGACTGGCGACATCCGACGACCAGCGCTGCGTTCGGAATTGGGAGAACCAGCGTGGTCATTGGCGCGCAAGCTGGCAGACCTGCGCCTGGTCGTCACTGGACACAGTGAAAATGAGGAGAGCGTCGAGATTGTCCATGAAGCATTGATTCGCAACTGGTCGAAGCTGCGCGAGTGGATGGACGAAGATCGCGACTTTCGGCGCTGGCAGCAACGTCTGCGCACATTTTTGCTACACTGGCAAGCCAGCGGTCGCGAGGAAGAAGCTTTGTTACGCGGTCTGTCTCTTTCAGAGGCAGCGCGGTGGATCGATGTGCGACGCACCGAATTGAGCGAGATCGAGCAGACATTCATCGACGCCAGCCTGGAGGCGCATGCCCGTCGACAGGCCGAGATCGAACGCGCTCGACAGCAAGAGCTTGAAAAAGCGCAGCAATTGGCTGAGATAGAGCATCGACGCGTCGAGATCGAGCTGATGACCAATCGACGATTGCGCTGGATGATGGCGGCGTTGGCGCTCTTGTTGGTTGTCGCTGTCAGCGCAGCGATTCTGGCTGTTTCTTCGCGTCAGGAGGCGCAGCGTTTTGCCCAACAGGCGTTTGCTCGGCAGTTGGCTGCACAATCACTCGTCTACGTCGACAGTTCGACCGATCTTGCGCTGCTGCTCAATGCGGAAGCGTTGGTGCGCATTACCGGACAAGAGGATCGGACGAGACTACTAAACACATTTTCGATCAACCCATTTCTGGAACGCTATTTGGGGAGTGGTGAAGGAGATATCGTCAATATCGTTGTGACGTCGGATGGCAATCACCTGTTGACGGTTGAGATGAACGGGGCTGTAAGCAGCGTGCGACTGTGGGATGTGGCAAGCGGACAAACCGTGAGCACATTGCTGCCGCCGCTCGCCTATTCCGCCGTAACTGTAGCTTCCTCCGGCGACCATATTGCTACAGCAGATGGCGCACAAATTCGCCTATGGGATAGCTCTGGCAGTGAAAAGTTGGGAGAAGTGACAGCGCGCATCGCCGTCACAGACACGATCCTTTCGCTGCAATTCACTCAAAACACTGATCTCCTGATGGCAAAAACAATCCATGGTGAGATCATGTTTCTGGAGCCGACATCGCTCCAGGAACGCTTGCGCTTCTCGATTCCCGATGGCACAGAGGCGACGACGCTCAGCCCCGATGGCAGCTTGCTGGCGGTCACACAGGATATTGGTGAGGAACGCGGGGTTAATCTGTGGCGCACGGATACGGGCGAACCCACCGGTGTGCGGCTTGGCGGACACACCAGCAATATCACCAGCGTAACCTTTACAAGGGATGGGCAGCGCGCGGTTACAACCAGCTTCGACGGGACAGTGCGTCTGTGGGACACACGTAGCGGAGAATTGCTGTTTGGGCCACTCAACGATCACGCCGGGCGCGTTCTATCTTCAGCCCTTAGCCCCAATGAACGCATCCTGGCGACTGGCGGCGCCGACCATCACATATTCCTGTACGATCTGGTGAGCCGCAGAATGATCGGCAACGCATTGATAGGACACGACAACTGGGTGCGCAGCCTACGCTTTGATCATCAGGGGGAGATGCTGTATTCCGGGGCGAGCGATGGCGAATTGGTTCGATGGAACCTGGCGCGACGCCAACTGTTGGAGGGTCACACCGATCGTGTTCGGGCAGTCGCTCTCAGCGCCGACGGTTCGACGTTGGCGACTGCCAGCTTCGACCGCCGCGTCCTGCTATGGGATGCGGAACGAGGCGAATTGATGGCAGAGTTGCGCTCGCCGTTTGAGAACTCGCTGCTTCAGGTTGTGTTTAGCCCGGACGGCAGGTATGTCGCTGCTGGCGGCGGCGGCGGCCACGCTATGCTCTGGGAGCGAGAGAGCGGCGAGCTACGCCACACTTGGACGCATGAAGATAAGTCTGTAGTGATTGCGCTGGCGTTTTCGCCCGACAGCCGTACACTGGCAGTGGGTCATTTCTCCGGAGACGTATCGTTGTGGGATGCATCGACCGGCGCACTCGTCAGTGCGCACACGCGCACGCACGACGGGTGGGCGTTGAGCCTCGCTTTTTCGCCCGATGGCAGCGTCCTGGCGACTGGAGGGCAAGAAGGAAAGATCAAATTGTGGGACGTGGATCCCTCCAGGCTGTCAGCCGACCGCACCCTGACCGCAATCGGCGAAGTAATGGAGGGACACACCACCCTGGTCACGTCGCTCCTTTGGAGCAGCAATGGCGAAATGCTGATTTCAGGCGGCGCCGATAACACAGTGCGCTTCTGGGATGTACAGAAACAACGACCGGCAGCCGCTCCGATTGAGCTCGAAACGCGAATATGGGGAGTCCAGTTTTATCCACCGCACGGTGAACAAAGCCTGATAATTCTGGGCAATAACGGCAGCGTCTTTCTATGGGACATGACGACGCATGAGCCGTTGACGCCGGCGTTGGAGACGCATTTGGAGACGGAATCTTTTGCGGTCAGCCCGCGCGGCGACGCAGTTTTCCTGGCAAGCATTGACGAACGCGTAGAAAAATGGCAATTCGACTCACGCCCTTGGCTGCAGCGCAGCTGCGACATCGCTGCGCGCTCGTTAAGCCAGCTCGAGTGGGAGCGGTACATGAGCGAACTTCCCTACAACCCAGTCTGCACTGGCGTTTCTTCACCTTGATGCGACGATAGAACGTCCCACGCTATCGCACTGACCGCGTCGTGCTTGAAGACGCGCTGCCCGACGCGGTCGATGTGCATGATCAGCCGGCATGCCGGATCGGGGCAGGTGACGCGCGCGTCGGTTTCCATCCAGTCGGCGGGATGATTGCGCCGCTGTTTGGCAGGCAACAACGGCAGCGCCGCTTGCAGCGCATAGACACAGAAATCCTGTCCAACGGGCAGCGAGAGTTTGCCGCCGCACAGGTGAAAGCAGTCGCCAACGTTCATCGTGCAAGTGCAATTCCCCTCGATCGCTTCGACTGTCACGGTCAGATCGTACAGCTCAAATTCATCTTCGCGCATTTACAATCTCCTTTCTGTCATCCTTCTTTGTGGCGATGTTATACTCGACTGGAAATCAGCAACAAAATTTTGGGGACACAGTTGCACGCGCTTTTCAAGTTGTATGGAAATCGTTATAATCGACTTCGCCTGCGTTTCGAGGCGCCTGTTCACAAAGGAAAACCACCATGATCACACCAACCCACATTCACCAGATCGAACAAGACGGCTACACCGTCGTCCGCCAGATGTTTACGCTCGAAGAAGTCGAAACCTACATCGACCACTTTATGCGCCTGCGTCGTGAGGGCAGCCATGAAGGTGACTTTGCCGGCGTCGGCGCCACCGAGACCGATCCGCTCAAAGCCTATCCACGCATGATCCAAATGCACCGCTGGGACGAGCTATCGTTGCGGTGGATGCTCGACCCACGTATCAATCACGCATTGACTACCTTTCTTGGCAAGGAGCCGTATGCCGTGCAGACGATGCTCTACTTCAAGCCACCAGGCGCGCGCGGGCAGGCGCTGCACCAGGACAACTATTATCTGCGCGTGCAGCCGGGCACGTGCATGGCTGCGTGGCTGGCGCTCGACGACTGCGACGAGGAGAACGGCTGTATGCAGGTGGCGGTGGGCAGCCATTCCTGGCCCGTGCTCTGCACGATCGGAGCTGACCTCACGCAGAGCTTCACTGACGTCACTGTGCCGCTGCCGCCCGACGCCGACGTGCGCCCGGTGGTGATGAAGGCAGGCGATGTGCTTTTCTTCAACGGACAGCTTGTCCACGGCAGCTACCCCAATACCAGCAAAACCCGCTTCCGCCGTTCGCTGATCGGCCATTACATTGAGGGTGACGCACAGCAGGTGGGTCGTTGGTACCATCCCGCGCTGCGTATGGACGGCAGTGTGGTTGAATTGGAAGAAAGCCCAGGCAGCACGCAATGCGGCGTCTGGGTCGAGCGCGACGGCGCGCCGGTGATCGAGGTGGCAGGCGTCAACGTCGTCGACCGCACGATTCACGACTGAGTTGAGAGGCGGCAGGTGTTTTTGTTGTAACTGCTATCAGTTTGCCAGGATGATATGAGGATTCAGCTTGAACAACGGAGGTGCAACCATGAAACTTGATCCCAAGAAAACTGCTGTCGTCATGATCGAATTTCAGAATGATTTCACCACAGAAGGGGGCACGCTGCACGGCGCCGTCAAAGAAGTGATGGAGAAGACCAACATGTTGGCAAACGCCGCCGAAACCGTGCAGAAGGCGCGTGAACTGGGCGCCACGATCATTCACGCACCGATCACTTTTGTCGAAGGCTACCCGGAATTGGGCGCCCACCCCTACGGCATTCTCAAGGGCGTTGTAGACACCCATTCGTTTGTCAAGGGCACATGGGGCGCACAAATCTGCGAAGAGATGGCGCCGGAGCCGGGCGATCTGATCGTCGAGGGTAAACGCGGTCTGTGCGCGTTCGCCAGCACCAATCTCGACTTCTTGTTGCGCGGGCGTGGCATCGAGAATGTAGCGCTCGGCGGCTTTCTCACCAACTGCTGCGTCGAGTCTTCGATGCGCACGGCCTACGAACACGGCTTCAACGTCTTCACGCTGACCGACTGCGTCGCCGCAACCAGCGAGGAAGAGCACCGCAACGCCATCGAAAAGGACTATCCGATGTTCTCGCGTCCAGTCGAGCACGACGAGTTCCTGTCTATGTTGGCTGGAGAAGTCGCAGTGGCTGACGCCAGCCGCGGATATAATTGATGACGCCTTCCTGGAAGCTTTAAGCTTGCGGGGAGATTCGTAACAGATGCCAATCTGATCGCCTGAAAATTCGGAAGAAACCTGCATGATGGAAAAAATCAGGGGCAATGCAGGCTCTAGTGCGGGAAGCGCCTCGCGTTATGGCTTTGCGCAACGTGCCAATACCCAGGCCAGCAGCCGATCAAGTGTTGATTCGGGTCGCCTATGCCGGCATTTGCGGCTCCGAATTATTGATTTCTAGATTGTCACGTCATATCGCTCACAATCTTCCCGGAAGCTCCGGAGCTTCCGGGAAGATGAGCGGCTAACCTAGAGGTCAGTAAGCGGTTATCTTGGGCACAGCTCGCTGCGCGTGCCGCCGCTGATCATGGGACACGAATTTTCGGGCGAAATTGTCGAGTTGGGCGAAGATGTGACAGCGATCAACCCGACGTTGACGCCTGGCCAATATGTGACAGTGAATCCGCTTTCCTGTCGCAGGACGTCGCCGCTGCAGGAGCGCAGTCTGGATCATCTCTGCCCAACGCGTGTGCTCTTGGGCGCACATCAACCCGGCGCGTATGCCGAGTATATCGTTGCCCCCGCCCGATCGGTGTTGCCGCTGCCGTCCCTGGTCTCGTTGCGCATCGGCGCACTGACCGAGCCGGCGGCCTGCATGAAGAAACCAGCTCGATGCCTGCCGCCGACATCATCTGCCGCGAGATTGTCGTGCGCGGTGCGTTCGCCTATTCGTCCGCCAACTTCGTTGCAGCGCTCAATTTGCTGGTGGAGAACGCCATTCGTCTCGATCCCTGGATTGTTGAAGCCCCATTGGCGGAAGGCGGAGCATGGTTCGAGCGGCTGCTCGCTGCGCCCGGCAATGTCTCAAAAGTGTTATTGAGACCGACAGAGGGCGTCCCAGTTTGGGTTTGTTTCCGGCGTCGATCTTTGCGTCACTGACAGACTTTTCCGAACAGACCTCTACGCAGCATTGCTGACCTGCAAATCGATTCGCACCGGATATTGTCCGAGCGCCTGCCGGACTTGCGCTTCCAATTTCGCTGCGTCGACGCCAGGCATGGCCGCGACCTGCACTTTCGACATCAACCCCAGTTTTCGATCGCTGACCACTTCGACGCTGTGATTGGCGATTCCATCGATGTGCGTCAACTCCTGTTCGATTACGTCTGCGATCTGTTCATAGGCAAGCGGCAATTTGGCGATCTTGCCGACTGCGGTCAACGGCATGTGCTCCACAATGCGAATTTGTTTGGGTACAGCCGCCTGCTCTGCAATGTTGGCGCGGGCAAATTCCAGCAACTCCTCTGCCGTGGCGGTGGCGCCGGCTTTCAACTCAACGTAGACCACCGGCAGCTCGCCGACGCGCGCATCGGGGCGCCCCACTGCAGCCGCCAACGCCACCGCCGGATGGCGATGCATCGGCTCTTCGATCTGGCGAGGGTCGATGTTGTGGCCGCCGCGGATGATCAGCTCTTTCTGTCGCCCGGTCAACCAGAAAAAACCGTCCTCGTCCTGATAGCCGAGATCGCCTGTGTTGAGCCAACGCCCCTTGCCGTCGCCGTTGTCGATGAAAACGCTGCGATTGTGAAACTCATCCTTGTAGCCAGGAAAGACATTGGGGCCGCGCAGAATCACCGTGCCGATTTCGTCAGGTGCACAGAAGCGCACAAAGCGCTCGCCGTCGAGTTGGGCTATGCGCATCTCTTGATAGGGGTAGCGCAGCCCAATCGAGCCGATACGCGGTTCGCCAGCACGCGGGTTGACTGCCGAGACCGACGTGCCTTCGGTCAATCCGTACCCTTCTAGAATGTTGACGCCAGTCTGCGCTGTGAACTGTCGCGCCAGCTCGACCGGCAACGGCGCAGACCCGCAGATCGCCACCTGCAGCGAGCTGATGTCGGCGTCGCCGACTGGGACGTTCAACAACGCCTTGAAGAGCGTCGGCACAGCGCCCAGTGAGTTGACTTTGTAGTGATCGATGATCTTCCACAGATTGGGGATCACGCCTTCGCCGCGAAAACCCTGCGGCGTGCCCATCACCAGCGTAGCATCCGCCATCCATGCGCCCAACCCGACGGCGATAGCGCCGTAATTATGAAAGAGCGGCAGCCCCAGATACATGCGCTCCTGTCGTTGCACATCGACGGCCACCGTCCCCATCCATGCGTCGTAGACTTCGTTAAAGTGGGTGTGCATGGCAAGTTTGGGCGCACCCGTTGTGCCGCCAGTGTGAAAATAGGAGGCGATCTCCTGGCGCTCGATCACTCGCCCGCTGATCAGTCGATCCGCCGGATACTTCACCATCGTTTTGTCGAAGTTGAGCACGCGCGCCCGAACCTTCTCTTTACCCTTGCCTAGCCGCATCAGCCCAACTGCCAACCGCTTGACGCCGTGCAGGTAATCAGCAATATCCACCTGCAAAATCGTTTGCAAGGTCGGCACATTGTCGGCGATAGAGGCGACTTTTTCCCAGATGTCGGTCTTGGGGAAAGGCGCCAGCGTGACCAGAATCTTTGTCTGCGCGGCGTTCATGATCTCAGCCAGCCCGGCCGGCTCCAGCAGAGGGTTGATCGGGTTGGCGATTCCCGCAGCCTCTCCGCCGTAGAGCGTCAGGTAGGTTTGAGGCAGGTTGGGCAAAATGTAGCTGACCGTCTCGCCAGGACGCAGTCCAAGGTCGTGCAACATATTGGCAGTCTGATGCAGCTTGCCCAGCCATTGGCGATAGGTGAAACGCACCGCCTGTTGGTAGGCTGTCCCCTGCAAAAAAAAGAACAGCGCCGTATCGTCAGGATAGGTTTCCGCTGTGCGCCGGATGGCGGCGTAGGTGCTTTCCGGCAGGTTGCGTTCTTCCAGCGGCTTCTTTTCAAACGCCTCAATGTCGGCCAAAGTGGAAAATCCGCCCATAATTGGTCTCCTTTGGTGTACACCGATTCAGTTATTGTCACACGTTCGGTTGGGAATCGGCGCTATTGTACCTGAAGAGCGGACTCTACGAAAACCGGCTTCTTTAGCCGTTTGTCTTCTTTTTTGCCACCTTGACCTGTTCGGTGGGCACACTCACCACCGTCGAGAGTTTGGTTTTCCGTGTTTTTGCTGGTTTCGTTTCGTCCATTTGCTTGATAAAGTCGAACGCCAGCGACGCTTCCGCCGGGATTGGCTGCGGCTGCGTCTTCAGTTTCGCTGGCTGCCCGGGTGGCTTTTTCGCACGGTCGGCAGGTGCTTTGGCAGGCGCACGTTGAGATTTGAGCGGTTGCAACGCCTCTGTCTTCTTTGCAACACCAGGGCTGACGCTGGCCGGCTGCTTGGCGGGCGCTCCATGTGTGGAGGATGTATTGGCAACGGTTTTGGCGGTCAATTTTTTGGTGGTTCCCTTACTTGACGCTGAAGGTTTTGCTTCAGTACTCCTGGCTGCCGGTTTCGCAGCAGATTGCTTGCTCGATGCTGGCGTTGTCGTTTCAGTCAGTTTGCCTGCCGGTTTCACAGCGGCTTTCTTGATCGGCGGCGGCGCGGCGGCGCTGGCCGGTCGCGGTGTGGTGGCTGGCTTTTTCGCTGGCGCCGGTTTGCTCTCTTCAACAAGCGGCGGCGTTGGCTCCTCTCCCTGCGCGCCGCTATCTGGACGCCAGACCGCCGCAATCGTATCTTGCAGCGAAATCTCGACCACCGCCTTGCCCTGCACGCTGCGCCCCATCGCTGGAACTTCGACGGCGAGCAGCGGTTTTGTCTGCCCGCGCCCGGTCACGAAGACAAGCCAGGCGTTGTCGACTTTGGGCGGCAACGCCAGTGCAGCGGCTACTTCGCCCGTTTTCTCCGTGATTTTGTGCGTGACAATGCCGCCGCCGTTGCGTCCTTGCAGGCTATACTCCGCCAGCAGCGACCGCTTGCCGAAGCCCGCTTCCGTCACCGTTAGCAGCTCGCCGTCGGGATCGACCACACCGGCGTAGACGATGCGATCCTTCTTCCTGAGCTTCATGCCACCGACGCCGCCAGCGGCCAGCCCCATGCTGCGCACATCCTCCTCGCTGAAGCGGATCGACTGCCCTTGCGCGCTGACCAGGATCACCTCCTGATTGCCGCGCGTGGGCAGCACCCACTGCAGGCGCTCCTTCTCTTCGACGTTCATCACGGTGAACTCGCTGCCGGTGTTGGCCTGGACATCGTGGGCGGCGACGCGCTTGACCGTGCCCTGGTCGGTGACGAAGAACAGATAGCCGCCGTCGTCGCCGTTGCGCTCACGTGGCAGCGTCACTGCCGCCGTGATCGCATCGCGCCCCATGAAGCCGGTCAGGTCAGAGACTTTCTTGCCGCCTTCCTCCGGGATTTCGTGGACACCAATGCGGCTGCAGCGCCCGTCCTTGCTGAAGACGTAAAGATAGTCGCGCGTGTTGGCGGTGAGCAACGCCACCTGGCTGTCTTTACCGATTTGGCGCATGGTGGCGATGCCAGGCTTGCTGACGGCCTGGCGGCGCAGGTCGCCGTTCTTGCTCAGGCTGACCCAAACCAACTGGTCGGGCAGCAGGTCGGTCGTCGTCAGCGTGCCTTTGGTGCGGTCGACGATCTGCGTGCGCCGCGCGTCGCCAAACTCGGCTTTGATCGCCAGCAATTCTTCTTTGATCACGCCAAGCACTTTGTGTGGGTTCGCCAGCAAATCTTCCAGATAGGCGATGCGCTTTTTGAGATCGTTGAACTCCTCTTGCAGCTTCTTGCGTTCGAGCGCGGCGAGCCGGCGCAACTGCATGTCGAGGATCGCCTGCGCCTGGATTTCGGTGAACTTGAAGTTGTGCACCAGGTTGTTGCGCGCGGTCTCGACGGTCTGGCTGCGGCGGATCGTCTGGATCACCTCGTCGAGGATGTCGAGCGCGCGCAGCAAGCCTTCGACGATGTGGGCGCGTTCGCGCGCCTTCTTCAGATCGAACTCGGAGCGGCGGCGGATGATCTCCTGGCGGTGATGGACGAAAAGCTGCAACATGCGCTTCAGGCTGAGCAGGCGCGGCTGACCGTCGACGAGCGCCAGCATTTGCATGCCGAAGGTCTGCTGCAGCGGCGTGTATTTGAAGAGATCAGCGAGCACATCCTTCGGCTCGACGGTGCGCGTCAGTTCGATGACGATGCGCATCCCGGTGCGGTCGGACTCGTCGCGCAGGTCGCCGATGCCCTCGATCTTGCCGTCGCGCACCAGGTCGGCGATGCGCTCAATCAGCGCGGTCTTGTTGGTCTGGTAGGGCAGCTCGGTAATGACGATGCGCGTGCGCCCACGGCTGATCTCCTCGAAGTGCGCCTTGGCCTGGATGATCAGCCGCGACTTGCCCATCGCATAGCCCTGCGCAATGGCGTCAGCGTCGTCCTCGCCCTTGCCCTCCTCGCGGTAGCGGTAGAGGATGCCGCCGGTGGGGAAGTCCGGCCCCTTGACGAAATGCATCAACTCTTCGCCGGTGATCTCATCCACCTTGTCGAAGCGGTCGATCATGAAGACCAGCGCATCGACGACCTCGCCCAGGTTGTGCGGCGGGATGTTGGTCGCCATGCCGACGGCGATGCCGCTGGAGCCGTTGATGAGCAGGTTGGGCAGCGCGGCGGGCAGGATGTCCGGCTCGCGCAGGGTGTTGTCGAAGTTGTCGTGCCAGTCGACAGTGTCCTTCTCCAGGTCTTCCAGCATGAGGTCCGCCAGCCGCGCCAGTCGCGCCTCGGTGTAGCGCATCGCCGCTGCGTTGTCGCCGTCGATGCTGCCGAAGTTGCCCTGGCCGTCGATAAGCGGGTAGCGCAGGCTGAAAGGCTGCGCCATGCGCACCATCGCGTCGTAGACCGCGCTGTCGCCGTGTGGATGATACTTGCCCAGCACCTCGCCGACGATGCGTGCGCTCTTTTTGTGCGGCTTGTCATGCGTGAGCGAGAGATCATGCCACATCGCGTAGAGGATGCGTCGGTGCACCGGCTTCAGCCCGTCGCGCACATCGGGCAACGCGCGCGCCACGATCACGCTCATGGCGTAATCCAGGTACGCGGTCTGCATCTCTTGCGTAATGTCGGCGGCGCGGACGAGGCCGGCATTGTTGTCGGTGGCGCCGTTTGCGCCATTGGTGGCGGCGGCGCCGTTGGTGTTTGCCATGAAGGTAAGTTCCTATCTATAACGCCTGTTCAGTCAGCGTCTGTGCTATACGGTTCCG
>CALJMI010000031.1 GCA_937981885.1 uncultured Caldilinea sp. | reverse complement strand
TGCGTCGCCCCTACACTACGGAAGGCTGCGAAGAGCCCCCGAATTTAGTGATCCGTGATGGGTGGTGTGAGGGAGGGCCAGTAACTCACTTGTCACACATCACGCGTCACACTAGATTGTTGGCAGCTTCTCGGCGACTCGGAGCCTGGCCGAGCGGCTGCGTGGGTTGCGGCCCACCTCATCGTCGCTGGCGACGATCGGCTTCCTGGTGAGAATTCGCAAGGTTGGCTGGCGTTCATAGCCGCCGTGCAACCGTGTTGGATCTGACACATACGTTCGCGCTTCATCGCTCATCCACTGCTTAACAATGCGATCCTCAAGACTGTGGAAGCTGATCACAGCCAGACGCCCTCTTGGTTTTAGAAGGCGAAGCGCCTGCGGCAACACGTCTTCGATCTGCTGAAGCTCATGGTTGACCACGATCCGCAACGCTTGAAAAGTTCGCGTCGCTGGATGAATTCGTGCGCCGCGCCGCCCACCCACTGCCTTTTCTATCGCCTCCGCCAATTGCGCTGTTGTCGTAAAAGGACGATTTTGTACAAGATATCGCGCAATCCGCCGGCTTTGCGGCTCTTCGCCGTACCGGAAAATCACTTCCGCCAGCGCCTGTTCATCCCACTCATTCACGATGTCTGCGGCGCTGAGCGGTTGCGCTGGATCAAAGCGCATGTCTAGCGGCCCGACTTGAGAAAATGAAAAGCCCCGTTCTGGCGTCTGCAACTGGAAACTGCTCACTCCGAGATCGAACAGCACACCATCGACTGGGGCAAATGCATGCGCTGCCGCCACCTCTTCGAGCCGAACAAATTCGCTCTGATGTAGAATGAGACGAGAAGAAGCCAACGCGTCGGCAAAACGCACCGAGACTCGCCGAATGGCCGCCGGGTCTGCATCAATGCCCAACACGCGACCGTCGGGCGCCGACCTGGCAAGCAAGGCTTCGGTGTGGCCGCCGCCGCCGACGGTGCAGTCTACGATCCAGGCGCCTGGCTTGACATCCAGCCCTTCAAGCACTTGGGACAACAGCACTGGCGTATGGTAGGCGTCAGCTGGGTCTGCAGCGATGGGTAGGCGGTCTCCCATTATTTATAGACTTAACGTGCTAAAGAAATCTCCGGTGTAATCAGCGCCAGACATCGCGCTGACTACCTTTTCTTCCCACAGCGCAGGGTTCCATAGCTCGACAAACTTGTTCATGCCGGCGATCACCACTTCCGCATCGATCTTTGCATATTCGCGCAGACGTTGGCTCAACAGAATCCGCCCCTGTCCGTCCGGCTGTAAATCCTCAGCGGCGCTGAAGAATGCACGCCGAAACGCCGCAGAACGCGGATCAGTGATCGGCATTGCGCTCACCTTATCCGCCAATCGCTGCCATTCTTCATGCGGAAAGAGCAGAAGGCACTGATCGACCGGGTTGCGAGTCACCACCAAACCGACCGCCAGCTCGTTCCGGTACTTCGCCGGAATGGTCAGACGACCTTTGGCATCCAATGAATGGGTGTACTCGCCAAGAAACATGTTGATTGCGCCGTTGTTTGTTGGTTTATTGAGAACCCACCGTTCGAGACGGCTGTTCACAGTTTGTTGTCCGCACCACACACCTGATTTTAGAGCGCCCGATTTCGGGCCGTAATGAGCGATGCGTAATCCGTTGGGTCACACCTGGTGCGGCAAGTATGTACGCACTACGCACCACTCATTACACGTAAACACCCCGAACAACAGGCAACTCACATATCCCAAATTGACGGCATTGCAGGTTCTACTCCCACTTTTCCGTCACAAATAGGGTTGTAAGGTATATTTTACCCCACATTGCCCCACTTTCCCCCACAGTATAAACTAAAAAAACTGATTTGTCTAGTGGCAATTTGTATGAGTTTTGGGTTCCTTTTTGGGAAAATTGGGATATTGAGTGGGGTTTTCGGGTTGTTAAGGTCGCACAATCTGTATCTAAGGAAGCACAAGAACGCACAGTGCGCGCACTACAAGTTGACTGTAATGAAAACTACTGTCTATTCAGCGCGCGTTTGATATGCTTGCGCCGTACACAACAATGCATACGATTGTAATGTATTTGGCGGCAGCAAATTTGACAGATAACTCCTGCTTGTGTAGACTTTACTTTTACGGCATTCGACATGCTGTCGGTCGATCCGTAAAAAATGAAGCGTCATTTGGGAATTTTAGGAGTTCAGGTGCATGGTGGAGTGGGAAGAAAACGTGTCAGGTTTCCTCTCCGCACAGCACCTGATTTTTTGTTTTGTACAACTGATATACGACTAAACGGTTGTGTCGAGTCGAAGACACCAAGATGTAGATAGCAGCGGGTCGCAGCGATGCGAACGTTGGGAACTGTCTGCCTTGGTGTCTTATTGTCATTTTTGGGCCAATCAAGGAGCTGGAATACATGAGCCAATCCGTTAACGGAACCAGTGCGTCCACACAAGGAAGCGGCGTTCGTCGCAAGAGTTATGCGCGCACGCCTGCCGTCCTCGATTTGCCGCGTCTCACCGAAGTGCAGATTCGCAGCTTCGAGTGGTTCAAGACCGAAGGGTTGCAGGAGCTCTTCGCCGAGATTTCGCCTATCGTCAGTTTCAACAAGAATCTGGAACTGCACTTTGGTGATTTCACTTTCGGCGAACCCAAATACCCAGAAGCCGAATGCCGAGAGCGCGACATCACCTACGCAGCGCCGCTGTGGGTCAACGTGCGCATGGTCAACAAGGACACCGGCGAAGTCAGCGAGCAAGAAGTCTTCATGGGCGACTTCCCGTTGATGACCGATGCAGCCACCTTTATCATCAACGGCAGCGAGCGCGTTGTCGTGAGCCAGCTCATCCGCTCGCCCGGCGTCTATTTCACCGTCGAACCGGATCGTGCGACCGGGCGCGACCTGGCGGGCGCCAAGCTTATCCCCAGCCGCGGCGCCTGGCTCGAATTTGAAACAAGCCGCCGCGACATCATCAGCGTCAAAGTCGACCGCAAACGCAAGCTGCCTGTCACCCTGCTGCTGCGCGCAGTCGGTTTCGGCACCGATGACGAAATTCGTGCGCTGTTCGCCGACGTCGACACCAACCTCGACCACCCCTACATCGAGTCGACCATTGAGCGCGACACCACCAGCAACCCCACCAGCGACTCGGAGCGAGGCGTCGAAGACGCTCTGCTCGAATTTTACAAGAAACTGCGGCCGGGCGACCCGCCAACGCTCGACAATGCACGCGCCTTTGTCCAAAATCTGTTCTTCTCCCCGCGACGCTACGATCTGGGCAAGGTCGGGCGCTACAAGCTCAACCGCCGGCTGGGTCTCGACATCCGCGCAACCGAAGACGGCGCACGCCTGCTCACGCTCGATGATCTGGTTGCCGTCATCAAGCGCATCATCCAGATCAACAACGGCGAAGGACGGCCCGACGACATCGACCACCTCGGCAACCGCCGCGTCAAGACCGTCGGCGAGCTGATCCAGAACCAGTTGCGCATCGGCCTGCTGCGCATGGAGCGCGTGGTGCGCGAGCGCATGTCGATCCGCGACCCTGACCAGATCACGCCGTTGAGTCTGCTCAACATCCGCCCGGTCGTCGCCGCCACGCGCGAGTTTTTCGGCGGCAGCCAGCTCAGCCAGTTCATGGATCAGACCAACCCGCTGGCCGAACTGACCCACAAACGCCGCCTCAGCGCGCTCGGACCTGGCGGTCTGCGCCGCGAACGCGCCGGCTTCGACGTGCGTGATGTGCACTTCTCCCACTATGGCCGCATCTGCCCGATCGAAACGCCGGAAGGCCCCAACATCGGCCTCATCGGTTCGCTTGCCACCTATGGCCGCGTCAACGACTATGGCTTTATCGAGACTGCCTATCGCAAGGTGCTCAAAGAAATCAAACCGGTTGAGGCGTCTGCGCTGGCTGGACGCACGCTCGACGCTGACGTAATTGACCCTGCCTCCGGCGAAAGCATTGCCAAGCGCGGCGAAGTCGTGAGCGATGCCCTTGCCGAACAGATCGCCGCTCTCGGATTGGAAAGTGTGCGCGTCAAGCCCTTTGTCAGCCGTGAGGTCGTCTACCTCACCGCCGATGAAGACGAACTGGCCCCAATCGCACAGGCGTCGTCGGCGCTCAATGCGCTCGGCGAATTCCTTAACGTGCGCCCATCCACACGCCAGGCTGAGGAGTTTAAATTCGAACAGCCAAGCGCAATCCGCTACATGGACGTCTCGCCCAAACAGATTGTCGGCGTCTCCGCCGCGCTGATTCCCTTCCTCGAGCACGACGACGCCAACCGCGCGCTGATGGGTTCCAACATGCAGCGGCAAGCTGTCCCACTCGTGCGCCCCGAAGCGCCGCTCGTCGGCACAGGCATGGAATATCAGGCAGCCATCGATTCGGGTCAGGTCGTCATCGCCAAACACGACGGCGAAGTGGTCAGCGTCACCGGCGATCAGATCACCGTCCAGGAATATGATGGCACCCGGCGCATTTACCATCTGCGCAAATACAACCGCTCCAACCAGAGCACCTGCATCGACCAGCGCCCTGTTGTCTACAAGGGCGATGTCGTGAAGGCTGGCGCAGTGCTCGCCGACTCCTCCAGCACCGAAGGCGGTGAACTGGCGCTTGGACAGAATGTGCTGGTGGCTTATCTGAGCTGGGAAGGCGGCAACTTTGAAGACGCAATTCTGGTCAGCGAACGCCTGGTGCAGGACGACAAATATACGTCGATCCACATCGAAAAGCACGAGATCGACGCACGCGAGACAAAGCTTGGGCCCGAAGAGATCACGCGCGACATTCCCAATGTCGGCGAAGACGCGCTCAAAGACCTCGACGAAGAAGGCATCATCCGCATCGGTGCCGAAGTGACGCCTGGTGACATTCTCGTCGGCAAGATTACGCCCAAGGGCGAAACCGAGCTGACGCCGGAGGAGAAGCTGCTGCGCGCCATCTTTGGCGAAAAGGCGCGTGAAGTCAAGGATTCCTCGCTGCGTCTGCCGCACGGCGAGCGCGGCAAGGTGGTCGATGTCAAGGTCTTTGGCCGAGATGAGCACCGCGACCTGCCCGCTGGCGTCGAAAAGATCGTGCGCGTCTCTGTGGCGCAGCGTCGTCGCCTGACCGAGGGCGACAAAATGGCCGGTCGCCACGGCAACAAAGGCGTCATTTCCAAAGTTGTACCGATCGAAGACATGCCGTTCCTTGAAGATGGCACGCCGGTCGACATCATTCTCAATCCGCTTGGCGTGCCCGGACGCATGAATATTGGTCAGATTTTGGAGGCGCATCTCGGTTGGGCCGCGCGACAGATCGGCTTCAAGGCGGAAACGCCCGTCTTTGATGGTGCGCGCGAAGAGGAAATCGAGGCGGAGCTGGCGCGAGCATGGCTGGTGGAACGCGCATGGCGCGTCGCAACAGAAAAGGCTTGGGACTATGTGCGCCAACAAAATATTCCCGAAAGCGATCTGCGCGACGACAACGATGCGCGGCTCATCTACCTGCTCGACTGGCTGGAGCCAATGGGCTATGACGCTGAGCGCATCTTCCGCGATGTTGCCTACGCACGCCACAGCGTTCTGCGTGAATGGTTGCGCGAACGCGGCTATGCGCCCGAAGAAATTCTGCCCGAATCCTACGCCGACCGCCGCACAAGCACCGAGTCCAATGCAGTCGCGCAGCGCGTGGCGCTTTGGGAGTGGCTGTGTCACCACGGTCCCCAGGCAATCGAGGCGGCCGGCCTCGAAGCGACGCCGGCTGGTCTGGCGTCGCTCGACGATGCTGCGCTGCGCGAACAGGCCGAAGCCGTCAGCCGCATCTCCGGCTGGCCGTTGCCGACGACCGGTAAGCAACGTCTGTACGATGGCAAAACTGGCGATCCCTATGATTCGCCGGTGACAGTGGGCGTCGTGCAGATGCTCAAGCTGCATCACCTAGTCGAAGACAAAGTGCACGCCCGCTCCACAGGCCCATACAGTCTGGTGACCCAACAGCCGCTCGGCGGCAAGGCGCAGTTCGGCGGCCAACGCTTCGGCGAAATGGAGGTCTGGGCGCTGGAAGCCTACGGCGCAGCGCACATCTTGCAGGAGATGCTCACCGTCAAGTCTGACGACATCACCGGTCGCGTCAAGACATACGAAGCCATCGTCAAGGGCGAACAGATCCAAAGCCCTGGTGTGCCCGAATCCTTCCGTGTGCTTGTCAAGGAGCTGCAAAGCCTTGGCCTCGATGTCGAAGTGATCAATGAGAAGGGTGAAACCGTACACTTTGGCAAAGAAGAGACGGCCGACAACATGCCGCGCCTCGGCTTTAGCCTGAATCTGCCCGGCGCCATGACAAAGACAGCGAACGAATAGCATGTGACGTGTTGCGTGTTGCGTGCTTCGTGTTGCGTGTTTCGTCGTGCATCTCGCACAAAAAACACGCAACACGAAACACGCAGCATAGAGTGGCACTAGCGGAGAATATAACGAATGGAAGTCAAGAATTTCGACGCAATCAAAATCTCGCTCGCCTCGCCAGAACGCATTCGCGAGTGGAGCTATGGCGAAGTGACAAAGCCGGAGACAATCAATTACCGCACGCTGCGCCCGGAACGCGACGGCCTCTTCTGCGAGCGCATCTTCGGCCCGACTCGCGATTGGGAATGCGCGTGCGGCAAATACAAGCGCGTGCGTTACAAGGGCATCGTCTGCGACAAGTGTGGCGTCGAAGTGGCGCCTAGCCGCGTGCGCCGCGAGCGAATGGGACACATCGAACTGGCATCGCCTGTCAGTCATATCTGGTATGTGAAGGGTGTGCCGAGCCGTCTTGGCCTGCTGCTCAACATCAGCCCGCGCCATCTCGAACGCGTGCTCTATTTTGCGCAGTATATTGTGACCAACGTCAACGAGGATGCGCGCTCGCGCGCCATCCAGCGTCATGAACGCGAGCTGCAGACCCGTCTGCAACGCATTGAGGGCGAGGCGCAGGAGGAGCTTTCCCGGCTTGAAGGCCAGCTTGAGAGCGAACTGAGCCGTCTCGACGCCGAAGAGGAAACTGCCATTCAAGCGCTGAACGAACGCATCAACGACGCCTCCTCACAGGCGATCGCCGAGGCGCAGCGCTTGCAGACCTGGATTCACACCAACGTTGGCAAGAAGGCAAACGAGGACAAGTTCCTTTCCTGGTCCGACCAGGCGGTGCTGCGCGCCGGCGAGATCGTCTCAATGGATTACGACATCATTATCAACGACCTGGTGCAGAGCAAACTCGATGCGCTGCAAGGCGAGTCGGACGCTGAGAAGGCAGACATCCGCATGCGCATTAGCGCACGCCGCGACTACATTCGCCAGGAGCTTGGCGGTCAGATCGACGAATTGCGCGGCAAAATCGAGGCAAAGCAGGAAGAAGCACGGCGTCAGATGGAGACGGCGCTGGCTGACCTGAAGTCGCTCGAAGAAAAACAGCTGCTCACCGAGAATCGCTATCGCGAGCTCTCCGAACGGTGGGGCAACGTCTTCACCGCCGGCATGGGCGCCGAGGCCGTGCGCGACATCGTTGCCAAGCTTGATCTTGAAGCAATGCAAAAAGAGCTGCGCCGCGAAATGCGCACGACCAAATCCAAACAGCGTCGCAAGAAGGCGGCCAAACGCCTGCGCGTGGTTGAAAACTTCCGCAAGAGCGGCAACCGCCCGGAATGGATGATTCTGACCGCGCTGCCGGTGATTCCGCCTGAACTGCGCCCAATGGTGCAGCTCGATGGCGGGCGCTTTGCCACCAGCGATCTCAACGATCTCTACCGCCGCGTGATCAACCGCAACAACCGCCTCAAACGGCTGATGGAACTGGGCGCGCCCGATGTCATCGTACGCAATGAAAAGCGCATGTTGCAAGAAGCAGTCGACAGCCTGGTCGACAACGGGCGCCGCGGGCGCGCGGTCAGCCGTTCCGGCAAACGCAAGCTCAAGAGCCTCAGCGACCTGCTCAAGGGCAAGCAAGGACGTTTCCGCCGCAACCTGCTCGGCAAGCGCGTCGATTACTCAGGCCGCTCGGTGATCGTGATCGGCCCGACGCTCAAATTGCACCAGTGTGGCCTGCCCAAAAAGATGGCGCTCGAACTGTTCAAGCCCTTTGTGATGCGCCGTCTGGTCGAAAATAACTTTGCACACAACATCAAGAGCGCCAAGCGCATGGTCGATCGCATGGCGCCGGAAGTGTGGGATGTGCTCGATGAAATTACGCACGAGCGACCGGTGTTGCTCAACCGTGCGCCGACGCTGCATCGTCTCGGCATTCAGGCGTTCGAGGTAGTGTTGATCGAAGGCAGCGCCATTCAGCTCCACCCGTTGACCTGTGCAGCCTTCAACGCTGACTTCGACGGCGACCAGATGGCGGTGCACGTTCCCCTCAGCGATGAAGCGGTCAAGGAAGCGCGTGAACTGATGTTGGCGACGCAAAACCTGCTCAAACCATCAAGCGGCGATCCAATTGTCGGCCCTTCCAAAGACATGGTGATGGGCGTCTACTATCTCACCGTCGATGAAGATGAAAACGCAGACTCAGAGACGCTGCCCACCTTCGCCACCATGGAAGAAGCGGAATACGCCTATGCCATGGGCGCGATCAGGCTGCGTCAACCGATCCGTGTACTTTTCCAGAGCAAATATGACAACGTCGCCATCGATACACTCGAACTGAGCGACCGTGTGTTCGACGCACTCACCGCCCATGGCGTGCGCACAGTCGGCGAGATCATGGATTACATTGCGCGCGGTGAGCGCAAAATGGTCTCCGAAATTGCAGGGTTCGGCGCAGCCGCGCTGGAGGAAACGCGCAATGCCCTGCGCCAGCTCGGTCTGCTTGGCGCGGCCTGGCCGCGCGATCGCCTAATGCGCACGACAGTTGGACGCATCATCTTCAACCGCGCGTTGCCCGAAGAGTTGTGGTTCGTCAACGAACTGCTCGACCGCAAGGGCGTCGATATGGTCGTGGCGCGGTGCTATAAACATCTCGGTCGCGCCGTGACAGCGGAAACGGTCGACAATATCAAAGACCTCGGCTTCCAATATGCCACTCGCTCCGGCATCACCATTGCTATTTCCGACATCAACGTGCCGGAACGCAAGGCTGAAATTCTGGAGCAGACCACACTCGAGGTGGAGAAAGCCGAACAGCAATATCGCCGCGGTCTGATCACCGAAGAGGAGCTGTACAACAAGACGGTGGAATTGTGGACACGCGCCACCGACGAAGTCACGGACGCCGTGAAGGATTTGCTCAGCCCGATCGAGGGGCTTGGCGCTATGGCGCGCTCCGGCGCCACCAAAGGCGGCATCAACCCTGTGCGTCAGCTTGCTGGAATGCGCGGTCTGATGGCTGACCCCAACGGGCGCATCATTCCTCTGCCTATCCGCTCCAACTTCCGCGAAGGATTGACGGCGCTCGAGTACTTCTTGAGCACACACGGCGCTCGCAAAGGTCTGGCGGACACGGCGCTGCGCACGGCGGATGCAGGCTATCTCACCCGCCGCCTGGTCGATGTTGCCCAGGATGTGATTATCACGGAAGATGACTGCGGGACATCCACCGGAATTTGGATTACAGCCGAAGAGTCCAAGGCGATGCAACAGACCTTCGCCGAGCGCGTTGCTGGACGATTCCTTGCCGGCGACATCAGCAACCCAGAGACGGGAGAGGTGCTGCTGCATCGCAACGAGCTACTCACCGAAGCCGCGCTCGAGTTGCTCAAACGTCATCAGATCGACAAGGCGTTTGTGCGCACACCGCTGACATGCGAGGCGCGCTTCGGTCTCTGCGCTCGCTGCTATGGCGAAGACCTGGCGCGCGGCGGCGTAGTTGGCATGGGTGAGGCGGTCGGCATTGTCGCCGCACAGTCGATCGGCGAACCGGGCACACAGCTTACGCTGCGCACCTTCCATACCGGCGGTGTGGCTGGCGCCGACGATATCACGCAGGGTCTGCCGCGCGTCGAGGAGTTGTTTGAGGCGCGCACACCCAAAGGCGAGGCGGTCATCGCCGAGATGGATGGCACGGTGTCGATCCAACGTGAAGGAGATGTACGCATCCTGCGCATCAGCCGCACCGACCTGAGCCGACGTGAAGTGACGATCCCAGCAGGTTTCGAGGTTATCGTCGCCGACGGCGACCGCGTCCAAGAAGACACATTGATCGCACGCCGGCGCAATGGGAAGGAAGACGAGACGATCGCGGCAGGAATGGATGGCGAAATCTTCATTGAAGATAGCGTCGCCACGATCCGCCGCGAGACGACAGAGGTCTGGGAAGTTGAGCTGCCGGCGAATGCGCGCCTGCGCGTCGATGATGGCGCCACGGTGCAGGCTGGCGAGCAGCTTACGGAAGGCGCCAAGAATCCGAAGGAGATCCTGCGCATTTCCGGGCGCGAGGCAACGCAGCTCTATCTGCTCTCCGAAGTGCAACGCGTCTATCGCAGCCAGGGTGTAGGCATCCACGACAAGCACATCGAGGTGATCCTGCGCCAGCTTCTGCGCCGTGTGATGGTGCGCACGGCCGGCGACACCGATCTGCTGCCAGGGGAATTGCTCGACCGCTTCAAGTTCGAAGACATCAACAATTATGTCATATCGCGCGGCGGCAAGCCAGCAAAGGCGGAGCCGGTCGTGCTCGGTTTGACCAAGGCGGCGCTCAACACGGAGAGCTTCCTGGCGATGGCTTCCTTCCAGGAGACTACGCGCGTCCTCACCGAAGCCGCCATCCGCGGCCAGCGCGACGAGTTACGCGGCCTCAAAGAAAACGTGATCATCGGCAAGCTCATCCCGGTTGGCACCGGGTTCAGCCAGCGCCGCGTCGCTCACGTGAATATCGCCGATGAAGTCGACTTGCTGATCGACGAGGAGATCGATCATGACGAAGACCTGGGCGATCTGGACGATGTCGATCTGGCGCTCGACGATTTCGACTTCGAGGATTTGGATGGCGTAGCAGAGCTTGGCATGGAGCCGCTCGGCGTCTCGGTAGGTGCAGGCGTTTCGCTCGACGACGATGAAGAGGATTCACTCGACCTCGACTTTGATTCGTTGGAAGAGGAAGAAGAGAGCGAGACAGATTCGCTCGACGGCATCGACGTTGAACTGGAGTAGCGAGTAGGCGATTTGTGAGTATGAAGCCGGGCGCCTTTGGGCGCCCGGTTTTTGTTCATGAGAAGATGCTTACAGCGGCTGGCGCTGCCTGTGGCTGACCATCTCTGTTGCGAGCAAGACCACGGTGCGCGGTTGAACACGATAGACCGCATCGGGAAGCGGCGGCGCCTCTGTCAATGGGCAGAAGTCATCGGGTGCAGACAGGCTCGTGTCGAGCACGCGACGCCAGTTCGACGTACTGCGCCGGGGCGGCGGCGGCGGCGCAAAGTCGAGCGGCTCCCAGTAGAAATTGGCGATGACATAAAAGGCTTCCACCGCCCCGCGGATCGTGAGGGCAAGGCTGCGCGAGTGATAGCTCTTGTCTGGCTTATATGGCTCAACACCATGCCATTCGATGCGTGCATAGTGCAGCAGCTCGATCAAGCTTAGCCCATTCCCGTCACGGAAAATGCTCAGCTCCTTGCGGAACTGGATCAGCTTGCGCACAAACTCCAGCAAGTCGGCATGTTGGTTGCACAGCGACCAGTCGAACCAACTGATCTCGTTGTCTTGACAATAGGCATTGTTGTTGCCGCGCTGCGTACGCCGCACCTCATCGCCCATCAACAACATCGGCACCCCCAGCGAAAAGAGCGTGATGGCAAAGAAGTTCTTGATCTGTCGGACGCGCAATCGCTCCACCTCAGGGTCATCGCTAGGCCCTTCCACGCCACAGTTCCAACTCAGATTGTCGTTCGTGCCATCCCGGTTCTCTTCACCGTTGTCCAGGTTATGCTTCTCGTTGTAGGAAACCAGATCGTTCATCGTAAAGCCGTCGTGGCATGTGACAAAGTTGATGCTCTGCTCCGGCCCCAAATTTTCCCTGCCATAGAGGTCAGGGCTGGCAAAAAAGCGCGAGGCGACCTCCTCGACCATGCCCGGATCGCTTTTGACAAACGAACGAATGTCATCGCGGAAGCGGCCGTTCCACTCCTTCCAATGATCGCCAAGGAACGAGCCGACCTGATAAAGCCCCGCTGCATCCCATGCCTCGGCGATCAGCTTGACCCCGGCAAGCACCGGGTCTGTTTCAATGTCCCACAAAATCGGTGGATTGGCGAGCGGTGCGCCATTTTCATCGCGCGACAGGATCGAAGCCAGATCAAAGCGGAAGCCATCCACATGCATCTCCTCGACCCAGTAGTGCAGGCTGTCGAGAATTAGACGACGCACCATGGCATTATTGGCGTTCAGCGTATTGCCTGTGCCGCTGTAGTCTGCATAACGCTCCCGATCGCTCTCCAGGATGTAGTAGGCTTCGTTCTCAAGACCGCGAAAACAAAGGGTTGGACCCTTCTCGTCACCCTCGGCTGTGTGGTTGTAAACGACATCCAGGATCACTTCGATGCCAGCGCGGTGCAGCGCCTTCACCATGTCGCGGAACTCATCGACCACAGCCACCGGGTCGCCGCTTACACTGTACTGAAGATGAGGCGCAAAAAAGGAAACAGGACAGTACCCCCAATAGTTGACGCGACCGCCCGGTGCATCCTGCGGATCAAACTGGAAGACAGGCAGCAGCTCCACCGCAGTCACGCCTAGATGCTGCAAATAAGGAATCTTCTCGATCAATCCTGCGTAGGCGCCGCGTTTGCCCGGCGTCACGCCAGAGTTGGGGTGACGGGTGAAACCGCGCACATGCATTTCGTAGATGACCGTTTCATTGAAAGGGCGATACAGGAGCGTGTCGCCTTCCCAGTCATAAGTGCTGTTGTCAATGACCACGCTCTTCATCGCCTGTGCCGTGTTGTCGCCAGGAATTGATGCGGCTTTGCGGCTATACGCTGTGGGAACAGCGACACTGCGTCCGTATGGGTCGAGCAGCAATTTCTGCGGGTCAAAGCGCATCCCCAAGAGTGGCTCGTACGCGCCATGTGCACGATACCCATAGATCTGTCCGGCGCTTACGCCGGGAACAAAGACATGCCAATAGGAAAATGTGCGGTTGGTCTGTGGGTCAAGCCGAATCGTGCGCGAAGGCGTCGCTGCGTCCACATGGTCGAAAAAGAGCAACTCCATCGCCGTGGCGCTGCGCGAGTAAACAGAAAAATTGACGCCGCCCGATTGAATCGTTGCGCCGATCGGGAAGCTCTTGCCGGGACGCACCTCACATCCACTTTCGCTACTCATTGCCAATCCTTCGCTGCGCCCTGTGTTTTCACGCTACAGAGCGCGCCCCATCATCACATATTCTCGATATTGCTCGAAGCCGAATTTTCCATAGAACCCGATCAGCGTCGTCCAGTCGATCACGCAACCGTTGACGCCGTTGTCGTGCAGACGTCTCAAGCCAGCATCAAGCAGAGCAGACCCAAAACCCTGGCCGCGACAGGCTGCGCTGACGCCGATCGAGCCAAGCTGACCCCACGGCTTCGGCAGTTCATACGGATAAAAGCGTTCGATCGGACGTACTGAATCTGGGAACGTCAACAGGCAACAGCCGTCGACGCCGCGCTCACTCCACAACAGCATAAAATCGGAGATGCGCCCCCCGTCCGCCAGGAACATCTCCGCCTCGTAACGCCAACGTCCAGGAAATTCGCGACGCAAAAATCCCAGCAGATCGTCCATCTGTGTTGAGGTCGCCGGACGAACTGCACAGGGCGCCTCGCCCACTCCAACAGGCGGTTTGTAGACGGCAAGATTCGCCGCCATGTCCCATGTCGGACCAAACAAAGTATAGCCTGAATGCTGAAAGAAGGCGACTGAGCAGCCCGATTTCGGCGCACCGGGTGCAAATGGTCGCACTCCACCGCCAATCTGCACGGCTCGACATCCCTTTTCTGTCAACCAACGTTCAGCTGCGACCAGCAACTGCCTGCCAAGTCCCTGTCGCTGGAACGCCGGCGCCACCACCAGCGCATCAAGCCACCCTTCGCCATGTTCAGTGACGAGCGGCTCACCTTGCAAGGCAGTGGCAATGGCGGCGCCAACGATCTGTCCGGCTGTGCTGGCAAGCAGAAGCCGCCGCACCACACCGGCCGACGGTCGCAAATTGTAGCGCAGAAACGTCTCCGAAACCGGCATCTCGGGCGCCAACGCGCTGTTCCAAAGCGAGGTGATCGCCTTGATAGCTGCGTCGTCGGCGCGCTGCGGATCGATGGTCTGAACCACGAAGTTTTCGGTCATGGCGTCTGCGCTTTCTCGCCCTCCAGGAAGCATAAGAGGGCGTCGCTCACGCCTTTGGCGACCATTGTGGCTTGGCCGGTCAGCAGAGCACGATCTCCACCCAGGAAACCCATTTCCAGAATAGCCGCAGGCGTATTGGGATCGATGCGTCGGAAGGCGTGATATTCGGTCATATTGTGAGTGACAGTGTTGGGATGATGCGTCAGACCAGTGGCGGCAGGATAGGCGTCGTCGATGCAGGCAAGCAGACGGCGGTTGACCTCGGGAATGATCGTGTAGGCATGGACGGCAGCCTTATAGCCGCTTGCATCGATGCAGCTATCGGCGTGCAGGCTGATGAGCACGTCGCTGCGTAGCCCTTGCAGCCGTGCATCGTATTCATCCAGGATCATCACATCAGCGCCGGCACGACGCATACGTTCGGCAACCAGCCGGGCGACATTGGCGTTGATCTCCGCCTCTGTCAAGAGAATTGCACCGTTGGCGTCCTCGCAAATTGCGCCAGAATCGCTGCCTGCATGTCCGCTGATCAACGTCACCTGCCGATTCCACGCCGCGCTGACCACGCCCTGCGGTCGGATTCCACTTGCATCCGGCAAACCAAAGCCAAGCGCCTGGATGATGATCAACATAATGCCCGCCAGGCTGACCAGCAAGATGATTAAAAAGATACGCGAAACCTGATTCAGTGCGTCATGTCGCATGGCAGGGTGTCAATTCCCTTGCGCTCCCTCACTTGCTGCGGCGATTGTCGTCTGACGCGCAAAGGTAGCCAGATCGATGTTCGCTCCGCATACAATCACGCCGACGCGCCTTCCTGCCAGTCGCTGGCGCAGCAGGTCGCACAACGCCGCAGTCGCCGCCGCGCCGGCCGGTTCGACAGCCAGCTTCATGCTGCTGAAGAGCAGCCCCATCGCCCGTTGCATTGCCGGATCGTCGATCAACACCAACTCATCGACAAAGGTGCGGCACATCTCGAAGCTGTAAGGCAGCGCATAAGGCGCTCCCAGGCTGTCAGCGATTGTGCGCACGCGGTCGATTGCCTGGGGCGACCCGGCAAGGAAGCTGCGGTGCATCGTGTCTGCGCCCACCGGCTCGACGCCGATCACCTGGCAGGCGGGCTGAATCTGCTTGAAAGCGCATGCCATCCCCGCGCACAGCCCGCCGCCGCCGATCGGGATGATCACGGCGTCAAGGTCGGGCGCCTGCGTGGCGAATTCCAACCCAACGGTGGCTGTCCCCAGCGCCGTCAACGGCCCCTCGTAAGGATGTACAAAGATGCGCCCCTCCTCTTCCTGGATTTGCTGCACACGCGCAAAAGCCTGCTGCACGTCATCGACCAGCTCCACTTCGGCGCCATAGGCGCGACAACGCGCCACGCGGAACGGGTTGGCGCTTTTGGGCATCACCACCTTCGCCGTGGTGCCCAAAAGTCGCGCCGAAAATGCCACGGCAATGGCGTGATTGCCAGCGCTGACCGCGGTGACGCCCTGTTGCAGCGCCGACGGTTCGAGATCAAGCATCACGGTCAAGGCGCCGCGCGGCTTGAAGGAGCCGGTGTACTGAAACAGCTCCAGCTTGAGGATGACTTCCGTCTCTGCGCCGAGAAGCGTCTCCAACTCCAACGCCTGCCAACGCCACACCGGCGTCTCGCGCACCAGATCGCCTAGCCGTTGCCGCGCTGCACGAATTTGTTCGAGGTCAGGGTAGATCACCGTCAGCCTCCTGCAATTTACATGCGGAACACGCCAAAACGGGTCGGCGCCAGCGGTGCATTCAGGCATGCAGAGAGCGCCAGCCCCAACACCTGCCGCGTCTCCGGCGGGTCGAGAATACCGTCGTCCCACAGCCGCGCCGTAGCATAATAGGGGTTGCCCTCGCGCTCATATTTTGCCAAAATCGGCTGCTTGAACGCTGCCTGCTCCTCTTGCGTCATCAGCGGCTCCCCGCGCCGCGCCGCCTGTTCCATTTTGACGGTGAGCAGCACGTTCGCCGCCTGTTCGCCGCCCATCACGCTGATGCGCGCGTTGGGCCACATCCACAAAAAACGTGGGCTGTACGCGCGTCCGCACATACCATAGTTGCCTGCACCGAAAGAGCCGCCGATGATCACCGTCAGTTTAGGCGTCTGCGCGTTGGCGACAGCGTGCACCAACTTGGCGCCGTCCTTGGCGATGCCACGATTCTCATACTCCTTGCCGACCATGAAACCGGTGATGTTTTGCAAAAAGAGCAGCGGAATTTGCCTGGATGTGCAAAGTTCAATGAAATGCGCGCCTTTAAGCGCCGACTCGCTGAAGAGGACGCCGTTATTGGCAATGACGCCAAGCGGATAGCCGTAGAGTCGCGCAAAGCCACAGACCAGCGTCTCGCCGTAGCGCGGCTTAAACTCGCGCAACTGGCTGCCGTCCACGATGCGGGCAATGACCTCGCGCACATCGTAGGCAACCTTGAACGAAATCGGGAGTACACCGTACAGCTCCGCCGGATCGTAGAGCGGCTCTTCGGGCGGCGCAATATCCAGCTCAACGCGCTTGCGCGTGTTGAGCGTCGCCACGATGTCGCGCACAATCTGCAAAGCGTGGACATCATCGACGGCGAAGTGGTCCGCCACGCCGGAGAGTCGCGTGTGCACGTCGGCGCCGCCCAGCTCCTCGGCGCTCACATCTTCGCCAGTTGCAGCCTTGACCAGCGGCGGCCCACCCAGAAAGATCGTTCCCGTGTTTTTGACGATCACCGCCTCGTCGCTCATCGCCGGCACATAGGCGCCGCCGGCCGTGCATGAACCCATCACCGCCGCAATCTGAGCGACGCCGGCTGCGCTCATGATTGCCTGGTTGTAGAAGATACGTCCAAAATCATCTACATCGGGAAAAACCTCATCCTGCATCGGCAGGAATGCACCGCCCGAATCGACCAGATAGATGCATGGCAGCCGGTTTTCCAGCGCAATCTGTTGAGCGCGCAGATGTTTCTTGACGGTCATCGGATAGTACGTCCCGCCCTTAACTGTGGCGTCGTTGGCGACGATCATGCACTCGCGACCGGAGACGCGCCCGATGCCGGTGACAATGCCAGCCCCAGGCGCTTCGCCATCGTACATCTCCCATGCAGCAAACGGCGAGAGTTCTAGAAAAGGCGAACCGGGGTCGAGCAGGCGGTCGATGCGTTCGCGCACAAAGAGCTTGCCTTGCTCGGCGTGGCGGCGGTGCGCCTTCTCGCCGCCGCCGCCACGCACCTGCTCCAGCCGTTCGCGCAATTCCGCGGCCAGTGTGCGGTGATAGGCAGCGTTGGCGGAGAATTCTGGTGTGGCCGGATCAATGCGCGACTCAAGGATATCCATTACGTGTGCGCTCGCTCGCAAGACGGCAATTTGTCATTGTCTGTGGGTTTTCAGTCCGACTTTATCAACTTCTCTCAATAGAGACGTTGCAACTCACCGCTCTGACGCATCTCCCCACCGCCGATCGATCTCCCGCACGCCGCGCTTCATCGCCAGCAGCAGAGCGTCCTGGTCGATGGGAAGCGCCAGGCAACGCACGCCAACTGCGTTGTAGATGGCGTTGGCGATCGCCGGGCTGATCGGGATCGAGCTGATTTCACCCACGCCCTTGGCGCCGTACGGGCCCTCTGCAGTCGGGTCTTCAACGACGAAGTTGCGCATTGCGGGCATGTGCTTGATGCCTGGCATCTTGTACTGGCCCAGATGCTGAGTCCACGGCCTACCATTTTCCTCAATGTAATGCTCGGTCAATGCATTGCCGATGCCCATCACGATGCCGCCCTCGATCTGCCCAGTGAGGCTGAGGATGTTGATGGCGCGACCGATGTCATGCGCCGAGACGACGCGCTCGACCGCCACTTCGCCGGTCTCTGTATCGACGCTGACCAGTGCAGCGTGTACAGCGTAGGAGAAGCCAAAGTGCATGTCGCCGCCTGTGCCCAGCGGCTGCGTCTTGGGCGCCCAGTATTCGTAGCGCAGCCTAGGCGAGCGGCCCTCGTCGATAAGCGTTTTGACGGCGTCGGCGAAGGAAATGGTGCGGGATCGAGAGATTGGGAGATTGGAGATTGGAGATTGGGCGTCGGGCGCGGAATCTCCAATCTCCAATCTCCAATCTCCGTCAGCCGATTTCACTTTGGCGAGCCGCGTCTCGTCCACATACGCCAGTCCTTCGTGGAAAGCGATGACTTCCGGCGGGACGTCGAATTTTTCGGCGAGCACGCCCTGCATTCGCTCGCGCATCGAACGTGCAGCCAGGCGCGCGGCGTTGCCGCTGAGATAGGTCTGGCGGCTGGCGGTGGTTGGGCCGCCGTCGGGCGCCAGGTCGGTGTCCATCACCAGCACGGAGACGTCACGGAAGGGCAACCCTAGCTCCTCCGCCGTGCATGCGGCCAGCACGCCGATCAGGTTTTGCCCCATTTCGGCGCTGCTGGTGCGAATCTCGGCGCGCCCGGTGGGAAAGACCTCGACCTCCGCCTCCGCCTTGTCCGGCGCCCCGCCGCCGAGACCGGTGTTCTTGTAGCCGGCAGCAATGCCCCAGGCATAGACTTTGCTGCCGACGCGAACCGGAGTGAAAAGAGACTGAGAGATTGGGTGATTAGAAGATTGGAGATTGAAGATTGACATGGCGTCGTTCTCCCAATCTCCAATCTCCAATCTCCAATCTCTAATCTCCTGTTCAACCTTTTCCAGACACGTCAGCAGCCCCACACTGTCGCGCAGCACCTGGCCGGTGGCAGTCATGGCGCCAACACGCATGGCGTTCTTGCGGCGCAGCTCGATGGGATCCATGCCCAACGCTTCAGCGACGAGATCCATATTGCTCTCCACAGCAAAGGCGGATTGAGTGACGCCGAAGCCACGGAAGGCGCCGCATGGCGCGTTGTTGGTGTACATGGCGTAGCAGTCGATCTTGGCGCTGCCGACGACGTAGGGGCCGGTGGCGTGCGTCGTAGCGCGCGTCATCACCTTTTCGCCGAGGCTGGCGTAGGCGCCGCTGTCGCCGTAGAGTTCGGCTTCGACCGCTGTGAGCGTCCCGTCGCGTTTGGCGCCGGTCTTGATGCGGATGATGGTGGCGTGGCGCTTGGGATGGAAGCGCAGACTTTCCTCGCGCGTGTAGAGCACCTTGACCGGACGTCCCGTCACCTGTGCAGCCAGCGCAGCGTGGAACTGACCTGCAATATCCTCCTTGCCGCCAAAACCGCCGCCCATCACCGTGCCTTTGATACGCACCGCCTCCTTCGGCAAGCCCAGACAACGCGCCACCTGATCGCGGTCGGCGTAGGGAATCTGGCTGCCAACGTAGATGGTCAGCTTGTCATGCGGCCCGTAACGCGGGTCGTTCCAGCCGGCGGGCACAGCGACCGAGCACTCTGGCTCCAGAAAGGCGTGCTCGGTCATCGGCGTGCGATAGGTGCGCTCGACGATCACATCGGCGGCGGCAAAGCCTGCTTCGATGTCACCATGACGCACTTTGATGTGCTTGAGCAGGTTGCCGTCAGGCCGGTCGGGATGCAGCACAGGCGCGTCGGGTTGACGCGCCATTACCGGGTCGGTGACGACGGGCAGCACTTCGTAGTCGACCTTGATCAGCCTGAGCGCGTCGTGCGCCAGCTCGTCGGTGTCGGCGACGACCAGCGCGATTGGGTCGCCGACGTAGCGCGCCGGATAGTCGCCGCCGGCGAAGGCGGGCCAGTCGTACTCGACCAGACCGTGACGCAACTCGCCGGGGATGTCTTTCTGTGTCAGCACGCAATGGACGCCGGGCAATGCAAGCGCCGCCGATGCGTCGATGTTGAGAATGCGGGCATGTGGGTGTTCGCTGCGCAGCGTGGCGCCGTACAGCATTTCGACAAACTGATAGTCATCGGCGTACATCGCTTTGCCCGTAACCTTCTCGATAGCGTCGGGGCGCGGGATTGCTCTGCCGATATGCGTCAGCGGCTCAACATGGTCGGGCAGCACCGGTTCTGGCAGATGGCCCGTGCGCATCTTTTCGGCGGCGGCTTTGACTGCGTTGACGATGGAGACATAGCCGGTGCAGCGACAGTAGGTGTCTTTCAGACAATGCTTGATTTCATCGTCGGTCGGGTCAGGGTTGACGTCGAGCAATGTCTTCGCCTGTATAATAAAGCCGGGCGTGCAGAAGCCGCACTGTGTGGCGCCATGTTGGACAAAGGCTTGTTGGAGGGGGTGCAGATTTTCAACTTCGAATCTCGAATCTCCGTTTTCGTGAGATTGGAGATTCGAGATTGGAGATTGGCGCCTGCTCCACGTTGCCGCCACACCCTCAATTGTCAGCACCTCGGCGTTCTGGGCCTTGAAGGCGGGATAGATGCACGAGTTGACGCTGTGTCCGTTGACGATCACGGTGCAGGCGCCGCATTCAGCCTCGTTGCAGCCGATCTTCGTGCCGGTGAGACCGAGGTCGTAGCGCAGCACTTCGGCGAGAAAGCGGCTGGCGGGAATATTGAGCGTGTGAGCAACCCCGTTGACAATAAGATTCAATGTGGGCATAGGTTCCTCCTGTTCGGTCACAATTTCATTGGCATCGCGCACGTCAAACCGCCACACATCATGGTCAGATGCGCCGCTGCGTTTCTCCAGTTTCACGCTGTTTGCGCTCGCGCAATCGCCTTCGGCAACACCCGCCGCAGCAGCACGGCGATCATCTCGTGGCGATATTCCTTGCTGGCGCGGTGCTTGCTCGTGCGCAGCTCAGCCTGACGCTGGGCGGCGG
The DNA here is from genome assembly GCA_937981885.1 of uncultured Caldilinea sp. GTDB lineage: Bacteria > Chloroflexota > Anaerolineae > Caldilineales > Caldilineaceae > Caldilinea. The sequence goes on along the minus strand of CALJMI010000031.1, from coordinate 23,637 downwards.
CGATGGCAGACTCCATAACAGCCTCATCTAGCGCTGGCGCGTCAAGCAAAATCGTTTCACTTTCCGTAGCGCGGAAAGGGATTGGCCCTGCTGGCCCGATAGCAATCGATGCAGCGACTGCGCGCTGACCGGACTCATCAAGCGTGACTTGTGCAGCGACGCCCAGGATCGGCAGCGCCACACCCTGCGGACGCATGATGCGGTCGAAGGCGCTGCCGCTACACGACGCGCGCACCGGGAAGCGAAACGCGCCGATCATCTGGTTGGCAGCCAGGCGATTTTTTCCCGGCCCGGCAAAGATCGAGAGCAGTGGCTGCCAGGTGAACTCGGCTGCGACGCCGTTCCAGGAACAGACCCGCACCTCGGCGTTGAGCGCTAACAACCCAATCGTGCCATCGGCAGCAGGTAGGGCATGGGCAACGTTGCCGCCAATGGTAGCGACGTTGCGCACCTGGGGTCCGCCGACGACGCTGCAGCTCTCTGCCAACGCTGCACCATGATGGCGAATCAATGGGCTGGCTTCGATGGCGGCGTGTGTGGCTGCGGCGCCGATCACGATCCAGCCGTTGTCTTCGCGGATCTGATCGAGGCCGCGGATCGCGGTCACGTCGATCAACGCCCGCGGTGCGCTGTGATTGCCTTGCTGCACGTCGAGAATCAGGTCGGTGCCGCCGGCCACAATCTGTGCGCCGTCAGCATATTGGCTGAGCAGCGAAAGCGCCTCATCAACGCTCTGTGGTGTATGATAAGCTTGCCAGCGCATAGCATCCTTCCATGTCTCGATTGAATCGTTGATCAGTTGATATCCATGGGCATCAATCAGGGTGGAGTATATCAAATCTATTCGTCGGATGTCTATTGCCGACAAAGACGCTTGCCGAGGCAATCATGAAAAGTCTCTATGATGAGCTGGCGGAAAAACTAAAACAAAACCAGCGTCTGACAAAACACAACATGGCGCGGGCCGATCTGGGTCTGCTCCTGTTCAACGCTGGCGATGCGCTGCGCGAGCTGTGGGCAGCCGCAGACGCCGAGGTTGCCGACGCGCGTGCGCAAGGGCGATCTCCGTCGCTGCGGCTGAAGGCGGCGGTCGATGCGCTGCGCCCGATCTTTGGGGAGAGAGACAACGTCCTAAAAAGGCAAACGCAGCACGAAATTCACGGCGTCGGGAGAGGGGGCGAAGAATAGATTGTCGATCCCCATCGCCAGGAAAATCAGCGCTAGATAGAGTAGGCTAAACTTATACAGCCGCCAGATATTGGCGTTGGTTGGCTTACGCCAGATGTCGATGGCTTGCCAGAGAAAGACGCCGTTGAGCGTCAACGCCAGCACCAGATAGATCGGTCCCAGCAACTGCAAAAAGACCGGCAGCACGGAGATTAACAGCAGCAGGATCGAGTAGAGCACAATTTGGCGATATGTTTCGCGTTCGCCAGCGATCACCGGCAGCATCGGCACGCCTGCCGCGCGATATTCTTTCTGGCGCATCAACGCCAGCGCCCAGAAGTGTGGCGGCGTCCAATAGAAGACGATCGCCACCATGATCAGCGGCAGCAGCGAAATCTCGTTGGCGACCGCAGACCAGCCAACTAGCGGCGGCACTGCACCCGCCAGACCGCCGACGACGATGTTCTGGGTGCTCGACCGTTTGAGCAGCAGGGTGTAGACAAAAACATAAAAGAGCAGTCCAAAGAGTGCAATCAACGCTGAGAGCAGGTTGACCTGCCACCACAGCACGACAAAGCTCAGCACGCCCAATAGCACGCCAAAAATCAACACCTGCGTCGGCGTCATGCGTCCACCAGGCAAGGGCCGCCGGCGCGTGCGCACCATTACATGGTCAATGTCACGGTCAACGAACTGGTTGAGTGCGTTGGCGCCGCCTGCCGCCAGAAAGCCGCCCACCATTGTCCACAGAATCAGCCAGCCGCTCGGAGCGCCACCGCCGGTCAAAAACATCGGTACAAAGGTGACGATCAGCAACAACAGAACAATGCGCGGCTTGGTCAACATCACGTAATCGCTGATTGCCAGTCGCACCAACGCCTGTTCGCGCGTCAACTCAGAATCGATTGCGTTGCTCTCTTTAACAGTAGTGCTCTTTAGCATGACAGTAAAATCATTTCTCAGTCGCTACACCGGGATTTTTGTTGCGGCGCTCTGCTTGTCTTCCACAGGTTCGTTGACGCTACGCCCGTTATGGGCGGTCCCGCTGTCCGACAATGCTGATTGCTCATCATCGTCTGGTATTGCGGTCGGCTCCAGCAAATATGGAGACGTAGCGTCGCCATGCACCGCTTGCGTAGAGTTGTACAAAGCCAACGCAGATTGTCGCTCGCGAAACCGTACAAACATTATATAGCCAAAGCCCGCAATGACAGCAAACGAAAACCACTGCACAGCGTACCCCATGTGCATGCTGGCGTCGAGCGCTGCTGGCTCCTCGCGCACGGGCAGCCGGTCGAGCGGACGCGCCGCCTCGGGAAGCTGCTGAATCCAAACCGGCGCCAGTGGATAAGGCATCTGCGCCTGAATTGCAGGGATGTCGATGCGATACCATTCGCTCTGCGCAGTGGCTGGCGGCGTCGATGGCTGGCCTACGGGCGGCGCTTGCGAGGGGCGAATTAGCCCGATCATCGGCGCGTCGGCTGGCTCTTCCAACTCGGGCCAGAATTGCGGCGCGCTGCGGTCCGACGGAACCCAGCCGCGCGCGACAAGCACAGCGCGGCCATCGTTCATCACGAAGGGGGTGACCAGCACATTGCCTGGCGCATCACGGTAAATCTGCCCCCTCAACACAAGCTGGTTGGCGTAGTCGAAATACCCTTGCGCAGTGACGCGCCGATACTCCAGTTCGTCCAGGTCATCGGGCAGTTGCTCGACGCCGAGATCGAGCGGCGCCATTTGCCAGCGTGTTGCCAGCATGGCGTTATAGGCGCGTTTCTGGTCAAAGCGATCCAACTGCCAGAAGCCAAGTCGCACGAAGAGCACCACGACGACGGCAACCAGAATCGTGAGGAAAATCCACTTCTTGCTAAAAATCTTGAGAACGTACACAGTTTACTCCTGCACAACGGACGACGGCGTCGCATGTTGCGTCGATATAGCCCGCACGCCAGACCGTTTGCGTGCACCAAACAAAAACCCAATCACGACAAGCAACGCCAACGCGCCGCCTGCCCATACAAACCAGTTGTTCGTTGCCGCGGGCGCCGCCTGCATGACAAAACTCACCGAGCCAGCGCCCTGGTCGCCTTGCACAGTCACTTCGACGCGCCAGAGGCCATCGTGCGACAGCTTGTGATCTACTTCGTAAAAGCCAGCGGCCACAACGCTGACCGGCGTCGCCTGCAATGTCAGCGGTTGATCGGGCTGCGAGTCCCAAAACAGACGCAGTGTAACCTGGGCATTGGTGATAGGGAAGGTCTGATCAGCCTCCATCCTGGTCACAGCGACGGTGACGTGCGCGTCTTCACCGGCGCGCCACGGGTCGGGGCTAGTCCACGCGAAGACACGATAGGGACCAGCAGGTGCATCGGTGATTTGCGCCACGCCGCCGCCGTGCGCCATCAGGCGCAGCGGTGCAATCAGCGCCACCAGCAACGCCAGCAGCACAGAAACGGAGCGACTCATGATCCAGCGACTTTCATCTGCTGATCGGTGAGCGACAGCGATGTTGCAGCCGAGGCTGCGGCGGCTTGTTTCTGTTTACGCCGTCGCTCTTGCACCGTCATGACGCCAAGCATGATCAGGGCGGCATTGATCATCATCTCACTGCTCCACACCCACATGATAGCGCCGCCGATCATCTGGTCTTCGATGGCTGACATCCCGTAAAGACGCGGAACAGTAGTGTAATGCGTGTAGATGACCTCCGAGGCATTGGCGATAGCGAAACCGGCAATTGCGTTTGGCGGCACAAAGGCAAGCACATAAAAGATGCGCCCCCAATAGGGCAAGCTTTTGTGCAGCCGTGGTGCGCCGTTGACGACGGGCCACCAGAAGAGCATGGCGCCAAAGAAGAAACTGAGGTGCTCAAGATCGTGCACCCACTCGATGCGCAGCGCCAGGTCATAAAGCATGGCGTCATGCCAGCCGAGATAGATGAAGGTAAAGACAAGCCAACAGATCGCCGGCTGGCCGATCATGCTCAAGCTGCGCCGAATCCAGGTGTCGCCGGCCAGAGCCGAAGTCACAGCGCGGCGCGCCAGTCGCGGCAGCCCCCATAACCCAACCGGATAGGGATTGCCTAGCCAGATCAGCGGCGCCGAAAACATGATTAAGATTTTGTGCTGGATCATGTGCATGGTCAAGAGTTGCGTGCCAAGCCAGTCGATCGGCGACATCAGCGCCAACGCCAGCGACGCCAACCCGAGATAATACATGGCAAGCCGCCACTTGCTGGCGACCTTCTGGCTACGACTTTGGCGGCGCAATCGCGTCCAGCCGACTACATACAGCGCGCCAAACAGCAGCAATGGAATCAGCACTTCCCAGCGCAATTCCCACGGCGCAAACAGCGCTTTCACCAACGGATGCATGATGGTTCAGTTCTCAAAAAAACACTGCGCAATACGGGAGCAACAGCCGCCTCTCCACGCATTGCGCAGCACTAACGTTTGTATTGCCAGCGTTTATCAATGCGTCACATGCGCGGCTGTGCCGATCAGATAGAGCGCCGGATAGAAGAAAATCCACACGACATCGACATAGTGCCAATAAATGGCGCACGATTCGACCCCCCAGTGTCGTTCCTTGGAAAAGCTCCCCTTGCGCGCCAGATTCCAGACGATAAAGATGAAGACGATGCCCGAAACGACGTGCAGCGCATGCATGCCGGTCATGGCGAAAACAACTGCGCCATACTTGTCACCCCACGGCGTCAGGTGTCCTTCATAGATCGCCGGGAACAAACCCCACTCGAAGATCATGACGCCACCCAGGAAGATCAAACCAAACAGCGCCGTGAGCAGGATGAAGAAAGAGAACGCTCTACGGTTGCCGCGCTCCATTGCAGTTTCAGCAAGACGCATCGAAACGCTGCTGATCAGCAGCACAGAGGTGACGATCAAGCCGATTGCTTGATCAAGCTCAGGACGAGTGTCGCCCCACAGGTAAAAACGCGTGGCGAGCAGACCGCCGAACAGGAACGCTTCCGAAATGAAGAAGAGCCACAGCCCCAGCCGGTTCATGCGCAATTGCGCAGCGTAGTTGTCATGCCCGGCGTGGGCGTCGTGATGCACGGCAGCAGCCTGAGCCGAAGTCGTCACAGCAGCCATAGATCAGTGCTCTCCTTCCGCCGTCCACAGGCGGCTTACATGCATGAAGAAATAGATGACCAGGATTGCCTTCAACGCCGCCATAAGCATCAGCAGCGTTGCGCCGACATGGTACAACCCCATGAAGTACTCGATGATCGTCAGGATCGCCAGAATAATCCCGATCAGGACGACAAAGCCGTATCCATCTCGATTAAACATCTTGTTCTTCCCCTTTTCTTAATCGTCGCCAGCGCCAGCCATTGCAACATACTGTGAATCAGCCAGGCCATAATCGTATGGCTCACCCACAACCGAGATCGGGCGGGCATAGCTGTGCTCCGGCACGGGTGAAGGAATCTGCCATTCCGGCGAACGCGAACGCCAGGGATTGTTGCCAGCAATGGCGCCGATCTCTGCGCTGGTGAACAGGTTGTAGATCATCAGTAGAATCGAGAATGCAATCACGAATCCGGCAATTGTAACCAACAGATGCACAGGCTCGACGCCCAGCGCCGGGTCGTAATCGGCGATGCGCCGGCGCATGCCCATCGTGCCTGCGGTCATCTGCGCCAGGCTCATCAGCCAGAAGCCAGGCGTCATCAGCCAGAAGTGCAACTTGCCAAGCGTTTCGTTATACATGCGCCCCGTCATCTTTGGGTACCAGTAGTAGATCGCCGCAAAGAAGGGGAAGACGAAGCCTCCAAAGATCGTGGCGTGAAAGTGACCGACCACGAAGTAAGTGTCGTGCAAGAACAGGTCCGTTGCCGTTGTCGCCAAAATCGGGCCGCTGAGGCCACCGATCAAAAAGACTGAGATGGCGCCAAGCACGAAGAGCATCGGTGTTTGGAAGCTCAGGCGGCCGCCCCACAATGTGCCCAGCCAGCTAAAGAACTTGACGCCGGTCGGCACGGCAACCAGCAACGTTGAGATCATGAAGATCACGCGCAGATATTCGCCATAGCCAGAGGTGAACATGTGGTGTCCCCAGACCAGGAAGCCCACCAGCGCAATCGCTAGACTAGAAAGTGCAATCCAGCGGTAGCCAAAGAGCGGCTTACGCGCGAAGACCGGCAGCAACTCGCTGATGATGCCGAGGCCGGGCAACACGAAGATGTACACCGCTGGATGTGAATAGAACCAGAAGAGATGCTGGAAGAGCAGCGGCTGACCGCCAATATTCTCACCGGCAGCATTGTAGAGCGGGTTGAAGAAGGGCATACCCAGGGTGCGCTCGAAGGAGAGCATCAGGAACGCCTGACCGATCAGCTGCGTCGCTGTCAACTGGATCAGACTCGTAGCCAGAATCGCCCAGCAGAAGATCGGCATGCGAAAGAGCGTCATCCCTTTGGGGCGCATCATCAACATTGTGACGATCAGATTCAGCGAACCCAGGATCGACGAAAGACCGATGGTGAAGATAGCAAAGAAAACCATCTGATAGCCCACCGGGCCGCGCAGGCTCAATGGCGGGTATGCAGTCCAGCCGGAATCCCATCCGTACAACATACTGATGATGAGCGTGATGATAGCAGGTACGTTGATCCAGTAGGCAAAGGCGTTCAAGCGTGGGAACGCCATGTCCTCAGCGCCAATCATCAACGGAACTAGATAGTTCGCCATGCCGCCGACGCCGAGCAGAATCGCCGCCAGCGCCACCCACCCATGCATGCTCAAGAAGGTGTTGTAAGTGCCTGCCTGCAGAAAGGAGATGCCAGAATCCGCCAGTTCGGTGCGAAAGACCAGCGCAAGGCTGCCGCCGATCACGAGCAGCAGCAAACCGGTCACGCCGTACTGAATGCCGATCACCTTGTGATTGTAGTCGACGGCAAAGTAGCGCGTCCATGCTGGCTTGTCTGCCGGCGGCCCATGGTGCATTGGCGTGTCAATGCCGCGCGTCCACTTCAACCAGTCGGACGTAGCGCCGATCGCCAGCACAAAACCGATGAGGGCAAAAATAATGCCGCCGACCCAGACCGCCTCCTCATCCCATGCAGACATGCCCAGCACAAGCCGGAAGATCACAACGGTCACCATCCCGATTACGAGTCCGGCGAAATAGCCGATTACCCCTCGCACCAGTCCCAGAGAAGTAAGTTGCATAGTTTGATCCCCTCTTATGCGCACTCAGAAAATCAGATTAACGGCTTGCCGTCTGCAAATTCTGCTCAGCAATCTTCTGTTCCATCCAGGCGATATACTCATCTTCTGACACGACCCGCACCGTGGCAATCATGCTCCAGTGTGAGAGGCCGCACAGCTCCGCGCATCGAATCTTGAATTCGCCCTCTTTGGTCGGCGTGATCTTCATTCTCGTCGTCATCCCGGGCACTAGATCTTGCTTGGGACCCCATTCCGCCACCCAGAAAGAATGAATCACATCGGTTGCGCGCAGGGAAATCTCTGCAGGTTTATTGACGGGCAACACCATCTCCGCCGCCGTCACGCCATTAGGATAATTGAATGTCCATGACCATTGGAAGCCGACCGCCTCGACGCGCACATCGTCGCCGCCAGCCGTGGCGTCGCGCAGCGTCTGGATGCCGATGAATGCGAAGATCACCACCAACACCAAAGGCACAACCGTCCATGCAATTTCCAGGACAGTGTTGCCCTCGAAGTGCTCGCCATCTGACTCATCACCTGTGCGTTTGCGGAAAACAAACAACGCATACAACATGAAAACAGAAACCAACGAGAAGAGGAAGGCGATCAACCAGATGTGAAGTTGGAAGAGCCATCTGATCGGCTCAGACTGAACCGAGTACTGCGCCTTGACCGGAAGAATTGCCAGCAAGAAGAAGCCTAGAACAATGGTGGCGATCAAGACCAGTGCTCCGACAATCACAAAGTGCTTTCGATCTGTGGATGACTGTGGCAGCTTGAGCATACATCTCCTCTTTTGCTATTCCTCGTCGCACCGAAAAACAACTCACACCATTTAACGCCCACAAACATTATGCAATGCTTGCGCAAGCTTCGCTATTTTGGATCACAGTGACGACGCTGTCAAGTGAGCTATCTGACTATCACCAACCAAATTGTCAATAACGCTGTCCCTAGCACAGGCAACACCGTCCAGAGTAGCTCCCAGCGATGACTCAGCTTAAACTCGGCGATTGACCTTGCCAATGGTGTCTGGATCGGCTGGCGAAACCACCGCCCTGTCGAACGAACCAGGTCAAACTGGATAGTCAAAAAAATAGCCAATGTCAAGAGCGTCAGCCACGGAAAAATGGCTGCAAACGCTGGATTGTCAAACGCCAGCTTCGGCAACAACGCTACAGTTTCAGGCATATAGCTCAACACCAACCAGGCCACTGTCGCCAGCAGAATTCCACCCGTGACGATATATCGCATATCCAGCTTCCAACGTTTGAGCAATGCGTCGATACATTGATTGGTAGGCGGCACACGCCCTTGTCCCATGAAAAAAGCGTGCCGATCTTAACAGAGTTCAATAGGTGTGTCAAAGCAAAATTGACTTTGCCGACAATTTGACATCGAAGAGATCGCGCAGGCGATTGCAACACAATCTCTGATTTGTTGCAGCGATCAATTGACAGCATAACCAAAGATAATTATACTGACCTCTAGTTTGGATTCATTCTAAATAAGTACGAGGTATTCATCAGATCAACTTGAGTGTATGGACTGCACACTCTGGTAAATCGATTCAACGCTTTCGGGAGATAGGGAGCTTGCAAACCGTAATCGCCGCTGGTCCAGCCGCCAAAAATGAACATTATTTGCGCACGCTCAAGCAAGCCGGTTTTCGCATCACCCCACAACGCAGGGTCATCTGCGCCTATCTTGCCGAGACGGATCGCCATCCTTCAGCCTATCAGGTCTATGAAGGGCTCGCCGAGACGCATCCAGAGATCAGCCGGGCGACCGTTTACAACACACTCAACACACTACAGGAACTCGGCGCAATTGTTGAGTTGAGTTTTGGCGCCAACCACACGCACTATGAGACAAATCCGGCGCCGCACGTCAACTTGATCTGCTTGCGCTGCCACAAGATCGTTGACTATTATGGCGATCCTGGCATTGATGCGCTGATGGAACGTGTACGCAGCGAACTTGGTTTCCAGACTGCGGCAGCCAGAATCGATCTAGTCGGGTTTTGCAGCGATTGCCGCTCGCAACGGATTGCGGAAATTCGCGCGATGGCGCAACAATCGTCCCCATCGGAAACACAAACTTTAGAGGCATCACAATGACTACTTCAACAGCTCAGGCATCGACTTCGTATTCAATCGCAATGGCGGGGGCGTCGCCCGAATGGCGTACATTAACCTTCTGGAAAGAGAATTACGAATTTGTGCTCGCCATTGTCACGCTCGTCGCTCTGTTGACAGGCTGGATCGGCGGCGAGGCGATGAAGACGCTGCCCGATTGGGCGGTGACAGTCGCGGCGCTGATTGCGTTTGGCGTTGGCGGCTACTCCGGTCTGCTTGGCGCCTGGGAGCAGGCGCGACAGGGGCGGTTCGACATCGACTTTCTGATGCTTGCTGCTGCGTTGGGCGCCGCCCTGATCGGCGAATGGACTGAAGGCGCCCTACTGCTCTTTCTCTTCACCCTAAGCGGCGCACTTGAAACCTATGCCTTGGGGCGGACACGCAAAGCGATCGAAGCGTTGAGCAAGCTGCGGCCCGAAACAGCGCTCGTGCGTCGAGGAGAGCGCGAGGAGATGCTGCCTGTCGAACAAGTGGTGATCGGCGATATTGTGCTGGTGAAACCGGGCGATCGCCTGCCGGTTGACGGCGTTGTGCTAGGCGGCGCCAGCAGCATCGATCAAAGCGCAATCACCGGCGAAAGCATTCCTGTCAGCAAACATCCGGGCGATCAGGTCTTTGCAGGCACAATCAACGGCGGCGGTGCGTTGGAGGTCGAGGTCACCAAGCTGGCTTCGGAGAGCACGCTTAGCCGCGTGATTGCGCTCGTTCAAGAGGCGCGCGAAGACGCGACGCCGACGCAGCAATTTATCGATCGCTTCAGTCAACCCTACACCTATGTGGTGATTGGAGCCACGGCGCTTGCCATTGTCCTGCCGGTGATCTTTAGCAATGCGCCCTTCGACGATATTCTCTATCGGGCGATGACGCTGCTTGTCGTGGCAAGCCCGTGCGCGTTGATCATCAGCACACCAGCCAGTGCACTCAGCGCTATTGCGGCGGCGGCGCGGCAGGGCGTCCTCTTCAAAGGCGGCGCTTATCTGGAGCTGCTCGGCAAGACCAACGTACTGGTTTTCGACAAAACCGGCACGTTGACGCCCGGCAGACCGGTCGTCACCAATGTTCATCCGCTCACCAGTCACTCGGTAGAAAACCTGCTACGCATGGCGGCCAGCGCCGAGACGTTGAGCGAACATCATATCGCCAAGGCGGTGATCGAAAAGGCGCAATCGATGGGATTGGAGTTAGAAAAACCGATCGATTTCAAGGCGATCCCCGGCGAGGGCATCTGGGCGCGTTTCGCCCGCCCAGACTTTGTCGAGACGATCTACATCGGCAACGACCGCCTCTTCATGAACCAGGATATGGATCTGTCGCCAGCGATCCGCATGATCGGGGCGGCGTTGCAGCGCCAGGGCAAGACGGTAATGCTAGTGGCGCGGCGCAGCACTGTTGAGGACACGCTGGGAAATGAGCGCGATTGGGAAGTAATGGGTTACATTGCCGTCGCCGACGAGCTACGACCGGAGGCGGTTGAGGCAGTACGCCAACTCCGGCAAAACGGCGTCGAGCGCATCGTGATGATGACCGGCGACAATCATGCGGCTGCGCACTACATCGCCGAAAAGGCCGGCATCGACGAGGTGTACGCCGACCTCCTGCCCGAACAGAAGCTCGAACTCGTCAAGGAATTGCGACAGGAGAACAACGTGGCAATGGTGGGCGATGGCGTCAACGACGCGCCAGCGTTGGCAACCGCACATGTCGGCGTAGCAATGGGCGCCGGCGGCACTGACGTTGCCCTCGAAACCGCCGACGTCGTGCTGATGTCCAGCGATCTGTCGAAACTGCCGTTCACGTTGCAACTGAGCCGCCGCGCCAACCGCATCATTCGTCAGAATGTGATCTTTTCAATGGGCGTCATTGTAATGTTGGTGTTGTTCACGATTTTGTTGCCGATGCTCTTTGACGGCTTTCTGTTGCCGCTGCCGCTCGGCGTCGTTGGGCACGAGGGAAGCACCTTGATTGTCGTCGCCAATGGGTTGCGTCTGCTGCGCATGCGCCCGACATAACCGGATATCAATTCAATGAGGGCGCTCCACCTTCCAGGAAGAAGCAACTTCCTGAAAGGTGGAGTGTCCTCAACCAACGTTATTCCGCCGGAATGCGATAGGCGAAGACGCCGTCATTAAGCGTGTTAATCCAAAGCAGCGTAGGATTCGATTCGGTCAGCAGCAGCCCGGTCAGGTTCAGGTTGCCAAAGGTCGTCCCGCTGACCATCTTCCATTGTTCGCCGCCCGTCTCTTTCTCATATAGGCCGCGAACCGTCGCCAGATAGAGACGCCCGGAGAGGCCATTGGTCATGGCATTCAACCCGCTGGAATTTGACTCAAGCACACTGCGCAGCCCGCGATCGTGCAACGACCAGTTGATGCCAAAATCAGACGTTGTCCAGACGCCCTGACCTGTCACCACCCAGCTCAATCCAGCCTGGGTCTGGTGCGCAACGATCATCGTTGGCGCAAACAAGGCGTCCTCCGAATCGACAAGAGGCGCCCACGTTTCGCCCTGGTCGCCCGAAAACGCCACGATGCCTTCGCCGTTGACGTTGACGCCAAGCGCATAAATCTGCTCCCAGTGAGGCTGCGCCGGCTTTGGATCACCGACAAGGGCGGCGGCGGCCATATCTACGACACGATAGTTGTTCCACAACTGCATCGCAGAATTGTCTGGTTTCTCCTGCCAGCTCTGCCCACCGTCGATGCTCAGATACAGCATGTTGCAGTCCGCCGCAAATAGATGGTAGGGGTCGGCCGGGTCGATCAGGAGAGGGCGCAGATTGATGGCTGTTGGCATCTCCATCCAAGAGCGGCCGCCATCCAGCGATCGCAAGAAGGGCTCATTCGACGCCTGTGGATCGCCGCATCTGGCGCCCTTGCCACTGTAGAGCACGTTCGGATCGGCGCTGCTCATCACAAAGTCGTCTACCCTGGGTGAAGGGCTGACCAAAAACCAGATGCGGCCGTTTTGATTGGAGCGATATAGCGCGTGATTGCTGGTGTACGCATAGATTGTCGGGCTGAGCCGATCGCCGATCACTTTTTTGATTGTGTGTGGATGGATGACAACCTGATCGGGCGCAGGGATTGCGGTTGGCGTCGGCGCCGCTGGGCGTGGCTGCGTGACAGGACGCGGTGCAGGCGGGACAACAGTGGGCAGTGGGCTGGGCGGCTGTGAGGTGGGCGCTGGCGGAATCGTCGATGTTGGCGTAGGATTTGGGCTTTGGAAAGCGGTGAACGATTCAATATCAAACGACGCAGTTGACGCCACCCAGCTTGAAAGCGACGCAGCCGACGCACTGCTCACTACGGAGAGAACAATGGTGGGAATCAGCACAAAAGCAACCACGATCGCTGGCAATAACAGAAACGAGCGTACCAAGAAACGCATAAGGAATCCTCCTGTTCGAAATGTTGTAGTCACTTCAAGCCGCAAAGTGTGCATCAGCCATCGCTTCACTGTAGAACTCTGACGATGCGCACTGTGTGTTCGGTAAGGTTGACGTAGGAGACGCCGGAAAAGTAACGCTCAGTTGACAAACAGCCTTGAACGCTCTACTATGTGGTCAATTGAGTCCCCGTGCAGTCGGGTTATTGAGGAATTGAGATGCGATGGCTTTGCTAGAGATTGTGACAGTGAACGACCCAGATCATGATGTGTTGGTCAAGACGGCGCAACGCGTGCGCGACTTCGGCCCCCAACTCCATAAGTTGCTGGACGACATGGCGGAGACTATGCGCAAAGCGCCAGGCGTTGGGCTGGCCGCGCCGCAGGTTGGAGTCGGTCTGCGCGTTGCAGTCATCGAATACCCAGAGGATGAGGACGACCCCGACAACACAAAACGGCTGTACGAGATCATCAACCCGGAGATCGTTAAAAAGCGCGGTTCAGATATTGGACAGGAAGGCTGCCTGTCGATGCCTGGTCTGGCGGCGGATGTTGAGCGGGCAACGCACGTGGTTGTCAAGGCGCAGGACCGCTACGGCAAAGAGATTCGCATCAAAGCTTATGATTGGCTTGCCCGCATTTTTCAGCATGAAATCGACCATCTGCACGGTGTATTGATGACCGACAACGCCGTAAAGGTTTACAAACTGGTCAAAGCCGCCGACGGCGAAATTGACGCCATTCCATTGGACGAAATACCAACCTTCCGGCCAAAGCCGATTCCAGCGTAGCCATAAAGTAGCCATAAAAATGAGGGTGAACGCTCTAGGTGTTCACCCTCATTTTCTTTGCCAAAACTTCAAAAGACCCACCACAGGGCTATGGCGCAGGCGGCGCTTCGACCACTGGAATGTCGGTGGGGGGATTCTGCACCAACTGCGCAAAAATCCATGCACCATTTTCCAATTGATACCAGGCGCCGTCAGCGATGCGTCCGACAATCACGATCTCCTGTCCTTCAGCAGCGCCGCCGACCACTGGAAAATCGGTCGATGGGCCTTGTCGCAGATTTGCAGCCGTGATCACGGTTGCCGGCGTCGTCGGCTGAACAGGCGCCTCTGGCTGCGGCGTTGGCGTCGGCAGCACTGTGAGCAAACTGACCGCTGCCGGCGCTTCTTCGACGATTGGCTGCTCGACCGGCGCCGGTGTAGGCTGTTCAATCACCAGAGGAACTGCTGGCGCAGCCAGATTTGCATCCGATGGCGCCGTCTCGCTCACAATTGGCTGCGTTGCTTCAGTTGAGGTTTCATTGCTGGCAGGCTGCGGCGCCACCAGGTTCTCCGGCAGAGAGGGCGCCTCGCTGCGTGGAGGTGTGGCTGCCGAGGTGGGCGACGCGGTGAGCGATTGCTGCCACGCAACCACCTGCCGCTGCGCTTCAGCCACCCCACTGGCAATCGAGTCGCCAAACTGAGTCACTGTCCACCAGATCAACACCGCCAGCGCAACGACAAGCAATGTCAACGCAGCTGGAATCAGATTGATGCGCCGCGGTGACTCCAATTCGTCGGTCTCTTCGTGCAGCGCCACATCTTTTGGACGGTAATCGACTGGGCGCTCAGGCGGAAGCGGCGAACCAGCGCTTGTGTCCGCAAGCACCGTTGCCAACGACTCATCGGCAATCGCGCGGCGGCGTTCAATCATCTCGTTCGGTTCGATGCCGAGATACGTAGAGTAGTTGCGTAGAAATCCGCGCCCAACCACCTCGCCAGGCAACAAGTCCCACTCATCCGATTCAAGCGCAGCAAGATATTTCTGGCGAATACGCGTCGCCACTTCGGCCTCCGCCAGCGTCACGCCCATCGCCTCACGGCGCTCACGCAGAATGGAGCCAATGACGGGGCCGGCAACCTGAACGTTGCCCCGGACATTCTTGCCACGTTCTGTTTTCATCGATGTATCTGTGGTTGTCGGTTTTCTTGTATTGTATGTCAGCATGTCCGCTGCATATTCCATTGCCTTCACATCCGAACGCGTGGACATAGCTTTCCTTCCACTATGGCAGCTGCTATGGCAACCACGGGACTTATGTTGTCAGCGATTGTAAGCCTCATCCTCAGGCAAAGTCTAGCCTGCTGCCCAACCTTTGTCAATTTCTCTGCAACGCACAAGGCGCGCACAGATGCGTCTACAACGCAATGCCTGGCGAGCCAGTTCCCTACTTCGGTTTGGCAACGTTGTAAGTTCACGGCTGTGACAGCAGATGATCGACAGCCTCGGTCAGCTCGCCCAAAGTGGCGGCCATGACGATGTTGCTACACAGCGGTGCGTATTGCAACATGTCGCTGTCTCCTGTGCCCCAGAGCATCGGCGGCTCCGGGTTGATCCAAATCATGCGCCGCGAGCGTCTTGCCAACTTCTGGAAAGTCTCCAACGCCGGGTCGTTGTAATTGTTGCGACCGTCGCCAACCAGTATGAAAGTCGTACGCTGATCGACGGTGTCCAGATACTGTTTGGCAAACTGATTGAGCGCAAAGCCGAGGTCAGTGCTGTAGTGGCCGGGCGGCATGCGCTGCAGCACGGCTGCAATCGCGTCGTTCGATTCCTTGCCGGCAAAATCGGGCGAAATGTATTCCAGATGATCGATGAAGGCGAAGGCGTGGGTCTTGGTGATCAAATCTTGCAGTGCATAGACCAGGCTAAGCATCAGCTCCGAGCAGTAGCGCATTGAGGTGCTGATGTCGCAGATCACAACAAGCTTGGGCTTAAGACGGTGGTCGCGGTGCTTGATCTCCATCGGCACGCCTGCATGTTTGAGGTTGGCGCGGATCGTGGCCTTGGCGTCGAGTTGACCGGTCTTGGCGCGCTTTTGACGCAGGGCAATGCGGCTGCGCAGGCGGTTGGCAAGGCGACGCACCTCTCTGCGCAGTACATCCATCTCGCGATCGGAAAGGGCGCGAAAGGGGCGATCCATCAGTTCGTCGAGATTGGTCTCGTCTGGCTCGGCCTCGCTCATGTTCTCGGCGATCTTCTGACCGGCGAAACGATTGATCTGCTCCTGCAACGCCTTTTGATTTGCCTGAATCAATTGCTGCATTTGGTCAAGACGCTGTTTGTTCATGCCCATCTTTTCAAGCAATTCCATCACCTCGCGCAGCGCCTCTTGCACTTCTCTAAAGCGCAACGCGCGCATCATGCGTTGGGCGTACCAGTCACGATAGTTCATGTCCTGGGCGCGGTTGAGCCCCGTCATCTGCGCCAGTTGGTCGAGTTCTTGCTGGTTGAGCTGCTCGCCGCGTAGCAGCTTCTCCATCATCTGTCGCAACTGCTCACCGAACTGACGCAGAAGTTGCGCCAGCATCTGCGCTTCTTCGGGCGTCATATCTTGCGTCGCATCAAACATCGGCGCCTGTGGATCAGCGCTGTCAAAGAAGAGCGGGAACAGCTCGTCGAAGGTCGGCAGGCTGCTGGCATCTTTGACCAATGTGGCGCGTAAGCTGAGCCGAAACTGCTCGCGCTCCTGCACGCCGAGCATGTCGACCGCCTGAAATGCGTCGGCGCTCTCCGCCAGGCTGATGCGCACGCCGCCTGCACGGAGGGCGGAAATGAAACGGATCATGCGTTCGTCCATCAGTCCCCCTAATTTCTCCACCGCATCGATCGATCATCGTCTTCCACGCGCGGCCCTTTCTCCGTCACATCGATACGCCGCCTCACCTTTTGCAGGTCGCTTTCGTGTTTGAGCAACACGCTGAGCGTATTCTCCAACACCTCGCGATCGAGTTGCTTTGCATTGAGCGCCACCAGCGATTTCGCCCAATCCAGCGTTTCGGAGATGCTGGGCGACTTACGCAAATCAAGGTTGCGCAGACGATGCACCAGCTCGACCGCCTGCTGCGCTAGCTTGGGCGCCAGTTCAGGCACCTTGAGCTGCACGACCGCCAGCTCCTGTTCCACCGACGGATAGCCGATGAAGAGGTAGAGACAGCGACGCTTGAGCGCCTCGCTCAGTTCACGCGTGTTGTTGCTGGTCAGCAGCACAATCGGGCGGTGGATGGCGGCAAGCGTGCCCAATTCCGGCACCGTGACCTGAAAATCGCTGAGCACTTCAAGCAGAAACGCCTCAAACTCGGCGTCGGCGCGGTCGATCTCGTCGATCAGTAGCACCGTCGGCTTATGGTTGAGGATCGCCTTGAGCAGCGGGCGCTGAAGCAGAAAACGCATCGAGAAAAAGACATCCTCCTCCTGCGCCAGACGGTCAGCAGCTTGCGCCAGCGTACTTGCGCCTGCCAGCGTGTCCTGCAGCTTGTCACGCAGAAGCTGTGTGTAGAGAAGCTGCTTGGCGTACTCCCACTCGTAGAGCGCCTTGGTCTCATCCAACCCTTCGTAGCACTGCAGGCGGATCAATTCGCGACCGGTGGCCCCAGCAATGCTCTTCGCCAGCTCGGTCTTGCCGACGCCAGCGGGTCCTTCGCAAAGCAGCGGCTTGCCAAGCTGTGTGGTCAAAAAGACCGTCGTCGATATCTCGTCGCTGGCGATGTACTGCTGACCGTTCAGCGCGTCCTTGACCTGGGTTGGCGTGGAAAACAACAGTGTGTCGTTCACAAAGACTCCTTGCAATCAACCTGCCCGTGGTGTTGGGCAATCCGTAGCAATGTGGAAGGAGTGTACACTATGTAGAAAATGCTGTAAATGAAGTTTCGTACAATTGGCCAGGACATCTATGCGGCTTGCAGCACAAACTCTACTTTGACAGCATCGAGGGGGAGCTCGATCTGACTATTGGCACAGCGGTGCGGTCATAGCGAGAGCCATGGCGCAGCATGGGCGCGAAGAAGATGTCAAACAAGTCGTGGCCGGATAAGTTGAGAAGGAGCGGCAGCTCCAGCGTGCGCAGGCTCATCCGGGTTGCAATGTCAGGATATGCAGTCACCGTTCTTGAGTGATGAACTGGGCGTCACTTCATGTCTGGGGCAAAGCAGGTCATCGGCTCTGGCATATCACGCCAGAGCCGATGACTTGCGAGGGATGTCCATACGGGTGCATCAAAATTTGGTGGATCGAGGCAAGAAACCATCGCCTCTCCCAACTCGCCGATTCGCCTCAATTCATCATCTGAATAATCCCCGCCGCTCCCATGCCGCCGCCGATGCACATCGTCACCAGGCCGATTTCCTTGCCCTGACGCTGCAATTCGTGGATGATCTGCACGGTGAGCTTGGCGCCGGTGCAACCGAGCGGGTGACCCAAGGCGATAGCGCCGCCGTTGACGTTGACCTTCTCCTCGTCCATGCCCAGTTCGCGCACCACAGCCAGTCCCTGCGCCGCAAAGGCTTCGTTGAGTTCGATCAGGTCGATGTCCTTCAGCTCCATGCCCGCGTACTTGAGCGCCTTAGGCACTGCCGCCACAGGCCCGATGCCCATCACCTCCGGCGGGACGCCACCGACAGCAAAGCTGACGAAACGCGCCAGCGGCTTGAGACCGAGCGCCTTCGCCTTCTCCTCGCTCATGATCAGCACTGCGGCTGCGCCGTCGCTGGTCTGCGAACTGTTGCCAGCGGTGACGGTGCCGTTCATGGTGAAAGCGGGCTTGAGCTTCGCCAGCGCTTCGAGGCTGGTGTCGCGACGCACGCCCTCGTCCTGTTGAAAGACGGTGCGGATTTCCTTGACTTCGCTGCCCTCGCCCACCTTCATGACTATCTCCAGCGGTACGATCTCGGCGTCGAACTTGCCAGCCGCCTGCGCCGCAGCCGCACGTTGATGGCTGCGCAGCGCAAAGGCGTCTTGATCTTCACGGGTGATCTCATATTGCCGCGCCACGTTTTCGGCGGTAAGCCCCATGCCCAGGTAGACGCCGGGATATTCGCTGGCTAGATAAGGATTGGGCACGAATTTATTGCCGATCATCGGCACCATCGACATGCTCTCGACGCCGCCGGCAATGATCACGTCGCCCATCCCAACCATAATCTGCTGGGAAGCGGTGGCAATTGTCTGCAAGCCGCTAGAGCAGAAGCGGTTGACTGTCTGCCCGGCGGTGGTGACCGGCATGCCGGCGCGTAACGCCACAATACGCGCCAGGTTCATGCCCTGCTCCGCCTCTGGGAAGGCGCAGCCAAGCACAATATCTTCCACTTCGTTCTTGTCGATCCCAGCGCGCTCGACGACCGCATTGACCACCGCCGCCGCCATCTCATCCGGCCGCGTCGTGCGCAGCATGCCCTTCGGCGCCTTCCCCACCGCCGTTCGTGCGGCGGCAACAATTACAGCATTTCGCATGATTCTCTCCTTAGTTTCGCAGCGGCTTGTTATTCTCGAGCATGTACTGAATGCGATCCTGCGTCTTCTTCTCGCCGACCAGGCTGAGGAAGGCTTCGCGCTCCAGGTCGAGGAAGTATTGCTCGTCCATCCATTGTCCCTGACTCAAGTCGCCGCCGGCCAACACGTAGCCGAGTTTGCGCGCTACGACGCCGTCGTATTCGCTGATATAGCCAGCCTGGATCATGCCGTAAATCTCGACATTGACCGCCGCCACCACATCGCGTCCGGCGGCATAGACGTTGCCCTTGACATTTGGCGCGCGATAACCGGCGTCATTCATGGCGAGCACAGACTGTTTGGCTTCGGCGATGCGATGGTCGCTGTTGAGCACGACGCGATCGGTGGGCGCCAGGAAACCTAGCTCGCGCGCTTCCTCGCCAGATGTCGACACCTTGGCAAAGCCGACTGTCTCGAAAACCTTGCGCAGATAAGGCGTCGGGTTGACGTTGGTGGCGTGCATGTGCGGGCTGACGTGGCGACGCACCATCTCCTTGCAGCCGCCCCATCCCGGAATAACGCCGATGCCGACCTCGACCAGGCCGATGTAAGTTTCGGCGTCGGCAACGATGCGATCCGCAGCCAGGCAGATTTCACAGCCGCCGCCCAGCGCCATCTGATGCGGCGCAGCGACGACCGGCTTGGGCGCGGTGCGGAAACCCATGAATGCATCCTGGCCGAACTTGATCATCATCTCTAGCTCGCTCCACATCTGGCTCTGCACGGCGAGCAGCATGGCGAAAATGTTGGCGCCGACCGCGAAGTTCTTGCCGTCATTGGCGATGACCAGTCCGCTGGCGTTGCCGTGCAGCCGTTCGATCGCCTCCTGCATGATGTCGAACATGGGGCCGTCGAGCGCGTTGACACGCGTGTGCCACTCCAGCAACATCACGCCGTCGCCGATGTCCCACAGGCTTGCCATTTCGTTGCCCGTCAGCTCCTTACGTGTGCGGCGGATGTCCTTGATGCTCATCGCCTTGGGGCTGCGTGCAACCTCAACGTAGTCCTTGCGCGCCGGGTCATAGACCATCTGTTTGCCATTGGCGTAGGTGTAGAAAGTCTCCTTGCCCGCCGCCAACATCTGCTTGACCCACGGCGCCACGCTGACACCTTCGCCTTCGAGCCGGGCGACCGTTTGCCTGACGCCGAGCTCGTCCCACGTCTCGAACGGCCCCATCTCCCAGGCAAAGCCCCACTTCATGGCGTTATCGATATCCACCAAACTGTCGGCGATCTCCGGTACGCGCTTGGAGGCATACGCCATTGTGCGTGAGAGCGTGTGCCAGATCAACTCGCCTGCTTCGTCATCGGCGTTGACCAGCGCCTTGAGCCGGTCAGCCAACGGCAGGTTGCGCGCGTCGCCAACGCTGCTCCATTTCGGCTTTTTTGGGGGGATATACTCCAGTTTGCCATCTTCGGCTGCGGTCTGCAGGTCAAGTCCCCAGAAGGACTTCTTGCCCTTCTCGTCGACAACGGTCTTGTAGAAGCCTTGGCCGGTCTTCGTTCCGAGCAGTTTATTGTCGATCAGCAGTTTCATCACCACCGAGCTATATTCGCCGCGCAGAATCTCACGATCCTCGTCATCAGGGATCAGATCATAGAGATTGCTGCCGACAAGCGCCATCACGTCGACGCCGACGATGTCGTTGAGGCGAAACGTGCCGGTCTTTGGGCGGCCTAACAACGGGCCGGTCAGTGCATCGACCGCCTCGACCGTATAGCCGTTCTCGATGGCGAACTCCATGATGTCGCTCTGGATAAAGCTGATCATGCGATTGGCGACAAAGTTTGGCGTATCTTTGCAGACGACGACGCCCTTACCCAACACGTTTTCGGCAAAATCCTTCATCCGGCTGACGACGGCGGGATCAGTGTCGGGCGTCGGGATGATTTCGAGCAGGTGCAGATAGCGCGGCGGGTTGAAGAAGTGCGTGCCCAGAAAGCGGCGTTTGAACTCCGGCGTGCGGCCTCCGGCGATGATGTGGATCGGGATGCCAGAGGTGTTGCTGCTGATGACGGCGGTGGAAGGGGCGACCTTCTCGATGCGCGCCATGAGCTGCTGCTTCGGCTCCGGACGTTCGATGATCGCCTCAATGATCCAGTCGCTGGCGCCAACGGCAGCGTCGAAGTCATCTTCGAGGTTGCCGATCGTGATGAGTGAAGCAGCGCTCTGCGTATACAAATTAGCGGGCTTGGCTTTGATCATTCGATCGTAGCCAGCCTGGACGATGCGATTGCGCACCTTGCGATCGGCGAGCGTTAAGCCTGCCGCCTGCTCCTCAGCAGTCAGCTCTGCGGGGACAATGTCCAGCAGCCACGACCGAATGCCGGCGTTCGCCAGATGTCCGGCGATGGCTGCTCCCATCGTCCCCGCGCCGATCACGGTGACGGATTCGATTCCATATGGCATGACAACTATGCTCCTTACACTTAAAACGGGACGGTGAGGCAAACGATTCGATTGCTTTGGGTGTTCCTCCGCAGGTAGTGTGTCACCTTCATGTTGTGAATCCGTTTTGAGAAGATTGTTGGTTAGATTTGGAATTTGGAATACAGTCAAGCGACATTGCGCGAAATATCTACCAGAAGCTCAGGGTAAGTCGCCGGCGCGTGGCGCTGGCTGTGACGCGCACCAGACGCTTCAGGTAAACACTCTTTGTCAATAAGCCAACGCAAACCCTCTCCAAAATCTGATCAAATCCTCTCATAATCGCTGTCAAAAACTATCAAGTTGCGATTCTAGCGTGCCAGATAGGAATTGAGAGTCCTAATTTGCTAGGCTGCTCTGCGTACGATCGATGCAAAAGCTGTTTGATCTCAGCTTGGTAAAAAATTCGTGCTGACGCAAATCGACTTTAGATAAATGTCAGCGCTATGATATTGAAAAGGTGGTAATTATGGCGATTCCGAATATGTGGCGCACAAAGAAGCAGCGATACAGCCTTCAGGGCGATGTATGCACGCACTGTGAACATGCGGTCTTTCCGCCGCGGCAGATCTGTCCGCACTGCCGCCGGCCGATGCAGGCCAGCGTGACGCCAACGCTCGTCGTTTTCGACTTCAACGCTTTGATGAGTGCGCCAGTCGCACAGCCAGCGATGGTTGGAGATGACTAATGATCGATCAGTCTGGCAATAATCGACCCGGTAAGATCTCACCAGCGCTCAGCGGTCGCGGCGAGATTTTCAGCTTCACAACGATGTACAACGCACCACAAGGCTATGAAGACCAGAAGCCCTATACCGTAGCGTTGGTTAAACTTGATGAAGGGCCGATGGTGACAGCGCAACTTACCGACGTCGATGCGCAGGATGTCAAGATCGGAATGCGTGTGGAGATGGTGACGCGCAAATTGCGTGAAGAGGGCGAAGAGGGTCAAATTATTTACGGCTATAAGTTTCGTCCAATCTTAGCCGTATCATCCGCTGGCTAATAAGAAAAATCACACTCCGTATCACTGTAGGAAGCGGCAGTTGTCACTGCCGCTTCCTTTTGTCACACTCTTTCGCACCGTTGCCCCCCTGAGTGTCTATAATGAGGGAGACACGGCCAACGCAGGAACAGTGACCACAAATCATTGGATGCAGGATGGATGTAAACGATTCCTCACTCGTCAGCAAGTCAATGCGGTTGAAAGCTGGCGCGCCACAACTCGCAGCGGCTCGGTGCTGTGCATGGTGCGACTCAACATAACCCCGCCTTCTATTGTGGCAGTGATGAAGTGCGCCAGGTCGCTGGCGTGCTGCGCCTCCAAACCGCTGGCGAGCAGTTTATCCTCGAAAGCGGCGATCATGGTGTTGAATGCTGCCTGGCAGGCGGCGTTGATGCGTGAGGAAGTTGTCGCAGTTTCCATGGCAACCGCTGACAGCGGACTGCCGGCGGCGAAACCGCTGGCTTCCATATTGTCGGCAATTCGCAGAATAAAGTCATGGATCGCCTGGCTGGGCGGTGTTTCACCAGCCAGATAGGTGTGGATGCGATCCGCCACTGCCCGCCCTGCTTGCAGAACTGCTTCGCTGACAAGCTGTTCTTTCCCACCAGGAAAATAATAATAGAGTGAGCCTTTAGGTGTGCTGCTCTCACGGATGATCTCGTTCAGACCGGTGGCATGACAGCCTTGCTTCTCCAACAGGCTGGCTGTTGTATGTAGAATCTGGTCGCGTGTCGGACTCATGTCGGCTCCTTCTCACGGAATAAGACATGAGTGCAATTATAACAACTGGTCTATATAATCGTCAAAGTCAAATTACTGATTTCCAGGTTGGCATTTTATGAACGCAATGTTGCGTGGTGCGTGGTGCGTAGGGGATTCCGACACGCAGCACGTAGCACGCAACACTGAAAACACAAAAACTCTACCTAGCAATCAGTCGAATGCACTGGCGGGTGGCTTGTGTTGTTTGAGATGATTTGCAATTTCGCTGGGCAGGGCGATG
>CALJMI010000030.1 GCA_937981885.1 uncultured Caldilinea sp. | reverse complement strand
CTTGTCTCCTTGAATTTGCGAGGCTGCCCTCGCCTTTTACTGACCTCCAGGTTAGCTGCTCATCTTCCCGGAAGCTCCGGAGCTTCCGGGAAGATTGTGAGCGATATGACGTGACAATCTAGAAATCAATAGTTTTGTTTGCTATCTTCGGTCTCATCAGTCAACGCGGCCGATGTCGCTTCCACATCGATGATCTCTTCGTCGGTGAACTGTGCATCGCCGATGAAGACGCCTTCGTCGCTGATCGCAATGCCGCTCACTTGCACGCCCTCTGGCGACTCTGCGGCCCGCATGACGCCCGCGCCCGCAACACCTTCGGCGGCGGTGTAGAGCACGTTGCCACCCGCATTCAACTGCGCGGCGATGTCCTCCTTGATGGCATCCATGGCAATGCGGGCGCCCTCAGCTGCCAGCATCGACTCCAGGATGCCCACCCACTTGTGCTCGACGACGGCGACGATGGCTGACGAGTTGGGCGTCAACGCCGAGCCGATCTCTTCCATCGTGGATTTCAGGCCGCTGCCTGCTGCTTTACCAGCCAGTGCGCCGATCGCGCCGCCGCCCACGGCCAGCCAGCCCACGGGGCCGGCCAGCAATCCCAGCACGCCGCCGACCACGCCGCCGGTGATGAAGCCTTTGCGACTGCGCCGCTTGGAGTCCTTAACCTTGAGTTTGCCTTCGGCGTCTTTCACGACGACGGCGGCGTCGATGATGCCGATCAGCCCTTCTTTCTTGCCCTGCTTGAGTTCGCCCATGATCTCCGCCGCGCGGTTCGGATCGTTGAAGGCTGCAACAAGTACTTGAACTGGATTGTCATTCATGATAGTTTGTCCTTTCTGTTCTTCGAAGTGTTTCTCCATAGTATCATCAAGATAGTCTACTCCTCTTCGCCAAACTCGGCGCGGAGTTGTGCTTCCTGCTCTGCCGACAAGTTGGTCGAGACTATCTCGAACGCGGGCCAGCTCTTCATCTCGGCGACGACGCGGTCGGCCACCTCGCCAGTGGAGAGCACAAAGAGCGCCGAGGTGCCCTCGGTCACCTTTTCGCGCACATCCTTGATAAACTGATCGCTGATGCCGTAGTCGGTGAACTTGCCCATCAGTGCGCCGGTCAGCGCGCCGATCGCCAGCCCCAAGAAGGGGATGAAGAAGATCAACCCGAAGAGCATTCCCCAGAATGCACCGCCCATTGCCCCAGCCGCGGATGTGCTGAACATCTGGCGGGTTTTGGGTTTCTTCTTGCCTTCGGGCCAGGTGACCATCGCCGCATCGAGGATGGTGATGAGCTGCTGTTTCTGCATCGCCTGCAGACTGCTCAACGCCTGAGCTGCGCCATCAGGGGCGCCGAATTTGAGTACAGTGAGTGTTGCCATTGTTGCCTCCTAAAAAACTGAGAACTATTGAAAAACGCTTCGATATGCCGGCACACCGATGGCGTCGATCACGTTGATCACCTGATCCACCAGTGGCAGCTCCACAACGCGCTGGCGAAAAAGACACACCACCGCCGTTGCCGCCACGATTAGCGGAATGAACTACGCGATCGGGCATTGCGCTATGCGCTCACCGGATAGCCAGGTCCCAACGGAATGCCGAGTACGAACCAGAGCACGAACAGGATCAGCCAGACTACCAGCACCACAAGCGTGTACGGCAGCATCAACGAGATGATCGACCCGATGCCGACTTTTTTGTCGTAGCGCTGCGCCACCATCACGATGAAGGGAAAGTAGACCATCAACGGCGTGATGATGTTGGCGGGCGAGTCGCCGAGGCGGTAGGCGGCCAGCACCGTCTGCGGTGCAACTCCAAGATTCACAAAGAGCGGCACGAAAACCGGCGCAAAGATCGCCCACTTTGGCATCGAGCCAGGAATCACGAAGTCGAGCAGGAAGATCACCAGAATCATGCCGACCAGCAACGGAACGGCGCCGATGTTGGCCTGTTCCAGAATTCCGGCGAGGGTGACGCCCAGCACCTGTGGCATGTTGCTATAGTTGAAGAGGCCGATGAACTGGCTGATGATCAGCAGTAGGAAGATCAGACTGGCGAGACCGGCAAAGGTCTTGGTGACGCCAGCAATCACATCGTTGCTGCTCTTGATCGTACCGGCGCCGCGCCCATAACCGATGCCGGCAAACAGGAAGAGCAGCGTGATGATGAAGATCAGGCTGTCCAGCAGCGGCGACGACACGTCGATCTCACCGGTTGGGCGGCGCAGCGGCGCACCCGGTGGCAGCGTGATCAACAGGATGAACGCCAGCCCGCCCAGGAACCAGAAGAGCGCCTGACGCAGTCCGCGCTCCTCGGCGGCGATGTCGACCTTCTCATCATCTTGCGTTGTGGCGCCACCTTCCCCCGGGTCGGGGACATACTTGCCGAGGCGCGGCTCGATCATCCGCTCCGTGACAATCGTGACGACGATCGCCATGAAGACCGTAAAGAAGATGTTGAAGTAGAGATTCGCCACGATGCTGATCGACCCGTTCGGATTGACCAACTGGTACGCCTCGTTGGTCATCTCGGTGAGCATAGCGTCGAGCGGCGTGATCAGGATGTTGACCGCAAAGGCGACGCTGACGCCTGCAAACGCCGCCACCAATCCTGCCACCGGATGCCTTTTCAGGCTCAGGAAGGCGGCGGCGCCCAGTGGGATGAGGATCAGATACCCGGCATCAGTCGCCACGCTGGAGATGCCGCCCAACAGCACGATGATAAAGGTGATCAGTCGCGCTGGCGCCACCTTGACCAGCTTGCGGATCAACGCCGCCATCATGCCCGCCTCTTCAGCGACGCCGACGCCGATCATCGCAACAAAGATTGTGGCGACGACGGTGAAGCCGGCAAAGTTGGGCAGAAACGACGAGAAGATAAAGCGAATGCCCTCAATCGTCAACAGGCTTTGGATCGGGATCGTCTCCGTGCGGATGGTGAAACTCCCCTCGTCATACGCAGCGGTGGCAGGCGAGTCCACATTGGTGGCAGTCGTGTCAGCGTAGTACTCCGGCTGCACCTGCACTGGAACCGGTTCGATCACCTCCGTCGTGACGCTGACGCCAAGCATATACAGGACGTGCGACAATACAATAATGAAAGCGATCAGATACAGGAACATGAGCACGGGATGCGGCACTTTGTTGCCGACCTTCTCCACGCCGTCCAGCGCCTTTTGGATGAAGGTGCGTTTTTCTGCTGCTGCGCTTGCGGTCATCTTGGTCTCCCCATCGATTCGGAACGGTTGCTTTGACCTGACTTGCTCACTGCTCCTGCCCCCAAAGCTGCGCCAGCTTGATGCACACTTCAGTTGCGCGTCCCATGTCCTGCACGCTGATGTACTCCAGTGGGCCGTGAATATTCTTCATGCCCGTAAAGATATTCGGCGTCGGCACGCCCATCTCGGTCAGCCGTGAACCGTCGGTGCCGCCGCGAATCGGCGGCGAAAACGGTTCGACGCCCACCTGCCGGCATGCCTCCCGCGCTAGTTCGACCGGGCGCATGTCCTTCTCCAGCCAGTAGCGCATGTTGCGATACTGCGCCGTGATCGTGCAGGTGATGCGCGCGCGCGGCTCGGTCGCCTGAATTGCCGCGCAGACCTGCTGAATCAGCCGTCCTTGCGCCTCCAGGTGCTCCATCTCGAAGTCGCGCAAGATGAAGTTCAGCTCCGCCTCCGCCGCCGTGCCGCTCATCTGGTAGATGTGGATGAAGCCTTCCCGATCGCTCGTCGTCTCCGGCGTCAGCGTCACGTGTGGCAGTGTATCGATGATCTTGGCGGCCAGATGCAGCGCATTGACCAGCTTGCCTTTGGCGTCGCCGGGGTGAGTGGAGACGCCCTGGACGCGCACCGTCGCCTTGTCCGCCGAGAAGGTCTCGTAGACGATCTCGCCCAGGTCACCACCGTCGAGCGTGTAGGCGAACCTGGCGCCGAGGTCGGCGGGCAGCTTCTTGTGCACGCCGCGCCCGATCTCTTCGTCGGGTGTAAAGCCGATGCGCAGCACGCCGTGCGGAAGCTCCGGGTGCGCCAGCAGATGCCGCGCTATCGCCATGATGATGGCGACGCCCGCCTTATCGTCGGCGCCGAGCAGCGTCGTCCCGCTGGCGGTCACAATGTCCTCGCCGATCTTCTGCGCCAGGTAGGGTGACTGTCTGGGCGAGGGCACCTGCGTTGGGTCGTCGGGCAGCACAATCTCGCCGCCGTCATAATTGCGGTGGACGATGGGCTTGACGCCGCTGGCGTGGAAGGCTGGCGCGGTGTCCACGTGCGCCAGAAAGCCGATCACCGGGGCATTGGTTTCGATGGTCGCTGGGATGGTGGCAAGCACCGCGCCGTAGTCGGTCAATCGCACCTCCTGCGCGCCGATCTCTTTGAGTTCCTCAGCGAGCAGGTTGAGCAGGTCGAACTGGATCGCCGTGCTTGGTGAGGTGGTCGATTTTTCATCCGCCTGCGTGTCGATCTTGCAGTAGCGGATCAGCCGTTCTTCGAGTTCTTGATCAAATTGTGTGCGTGTCATAGAGTATTCCCTATTCTCGTAGATGCGGCTCACAGCCGCACATGTGCACTTCCATCTTGCCTGATCGTACGGGCATGAAACTTCATGCCCCAATAGCGATATATCGCTCGAAGGGCTTGGAATTCCAAGCCCGTACGATCAAATCATTGGCTATGCGTGCGCAAGCTGCGCCAGCTCCTCCAAATAAACAATCGCCGTCTCGATGCCGCGCTCGAACATCTCGATGCTGAAATGCTCGTTGGGCGAGTGTAGCCCGTCGCTGTCCAGCCCATAGCCCATCATCACCACGGGAATCTTGAGCAAACTGGCGATGTCCGCCACGACCGGGATGCTGCCGCCGCCGCGCGTGAAGACGGGCGCGTGTCCCCAACCCCGCTCATATGCGCGCGCAGCCGCCTGCATTTCGGGAATGTCGAAGGGGATCAGCGCCGCCCTGCCGGTCGTCAAGAGGCTGACCTTGAGCTTCACCGTTGGCGGGGCGATGGACTCCAGGTAGCTCTTGAGCAACTCGAAAATCTTGTGCGGGTCTTGATTCGCCACCAGCCGCGAGCTGAGTTTGGCGCCCGCCTTTTGCGGAATGATCGTTTTGGGGCCTGGCCCTGTCCAGCCGCTCCACATGCCGTTGATGTCGAGCGTCGGGCGTGCGGAAAGCCGCTCGCGGATGGTGAAACGCTGGTCGCCCCACACCCCCGGCACGCCGGTGACTGCCTTGTACTGCGCCTCACTCAGATCGGTCTTGGCGATCATTGCACGTTCAGCCTCGGTCAGCGCGACGACATCGTCGTAGAAACCGGGCACAGCGATGGTGTTGTCCGGGTTGTAGAGCTTGCCCAACATCTCGACCAACGCCAGCGCCGGGTTGTGCGCTGCGCCTCCCCACAATCCGCTGTGCAGGTCCTCTTTAGGGCCTTCGACTTCGACCTCGATGTAGGTCATGCCGCGCAGGCTGTACGTGATCGACGGCGCGTCGATGCTCGCCATCGAGGTGTCACTGATCACGCAGACGTCGGCTTTGAGCAGGTCAAGGTGTTCCTCGATGAAGGGCGTCAGATTTGGCGATGAGACCTCTTCCTCACCTTCGATCAGGAACTTGACGTTGACCGGCACCGCGCCGGCGCTCTTGAGCCAGGCTTCTAGCGCCTTGACGTGGATGAACAATTGTCCCTTGTCGTCGGTGGCGCCGCGCGCATAGATTTTGCCATCTTTCACCGTCGGCTCGAAAGGTGGCGTCGCCCATCCATCCTCCATTGTTGCGGGCACGACGTCGTAGTGGCCGTAGACCAGCACGGTCGGTTTGTTCAGGCCAGCACCCATCCACTCGCCGTAGACGACCGGATGACCGGCGGTTTCCATCACCGCCACCTTGTCCAGACCAAGCGTCTGCATGTGCGCAGCCAGCCACTCCGCCATTTTGCGCACGTCGTCGGCATGAGCAGGATCGGCGCTGAGACTGGGGATGCGCAGCATCTCAAACAATTCGCTCAGAAACTTCTCGCCATTTGCACGTGAATATGCACGTGCATCATCGCTCGCTTGGGTCATCCAGTTATCTCCCATCACAAAAAAACGAGAACGTCTATGTATCTTTATTTCGCCTTCGCCTTTGCCGGCTTGGGTTTCTTCTCGGCGACAATATCTTCGGCGGAAAGCTCGCCCGGTTTGTAGTTCGGCAGCCTGGTCGACGGGATCAACGCTAACAGCGAAATCGCTGCCAGCAGCAGGAACGCAGCGCGCAGCGCGCGCAGACGTGCATCGGCGTTGATGGCGACCGCTTCATCCACCTGTTCCTCAGCGACCGAGGTTTGACTCAACACAGCCTTCAGTTGATCGTTGCCGACAAAGTCGATGCGGTCGAAGTTGATCTCCTGCTGCAGCGACGGCGGTAGGTTTGACTGTGCGAAGGCAGTGGTGATCAAAACCGATAGCAGCCCGACGGCCACAACGCCGGCAAACGCTGCGCCCAGCGCCGACGACACATTGTTGACCACCCCGCGCAGCGCGCCGACATCGCCCGCCAGTTCTTTCGGCGAGGCGGAAACCAGCACGTTGAAGAGCAGGGTCAGCGTCGTGCCTTCGCCGAGGCCGACCAGGATCAACCCAAAGATGACGGCTGGCGTACTCCAGTCATTGCCGATCGTGAAGGCGAGCACGATCATGCCAGCACCAACCAGAGCGAACGACATCAGGGCGAGCAGGCGCGGGGTCAACCGATCATAGAGCCGCACGGAGAGGATCGCCGCCATCGCCACGGTGATGGCGTAGGGCACGATGGCGATCGACGTGAACAAAGGCGTGCGATCTTGCACGATCTGAATATAAAGCGGGATCAGGAAGCTGATCGCCGAGCCAAGCCCGCCCGCCACCAGAAAGGCGTAGACTGCATTGCGCTCCTCAGCCGTGTCCAGCACTTCGA
>CALJMI010000029.1 GCA_937981885.1 uncultured Caldilinea sp. | reverse complement strand
GAACCGACTCAACGGCAGCCAACCGATCGTCCATGCGCTTGACCTCTCTTTCCTCAGCAGCGGCGAGTATTACATCTGGGCGCAGGTGGAAGACGGCGTCAGCCCATCGGTCAATCAATACGCAGCGTCGCCGGCGTTGGTGATGGCCGCCGGCAGCCGCGAGGTGCGCATCGCCGCTGCCAACTTTGATCCGTTGGTCCAGTACGCAGGCGCCGTTCCGATTCACATCGACCACACTGCGACTTTCCTCAACCACTTCGCCACAGCCGTCGTGACGCCGGAACTCCAGGTCGAAATCTATATGTGGCAAACACAGCCCGACGTATGCAATCCGCCGGAAAGTGACCCGAAGTGCGAAGAGTGGAGCGACGGCGAATGGGGTAAATGGGTGCTGAAGGACTCCTACCCGCTCTACTTCGAGTGGACGCCGAGCCACCATCCCGACACCGATGGCTACGTGGTCGAGATTGCGCCGATCAGTTCGCCGACAATCACAGCGACGCAGCTGATCACCGTCGGCGACTCGATCTACGAGATGTACGACGACGAGAACAACTTCCTCGGCGTGGTCGGCTTCTCCGGCTGGCGTGAGGTGGCGCCGGACAGCACCTACCGCCTGCGCGTGGGCGCCATTGACTACGATACGAATCGCATTTCGTGGTCACAGAGCCGTGAGATTGTCGTGCCGTTGGGGTCCCTGTCCCTCTCCCATCTTGATGGCGACACGGTCAACGTGCCTCTAGGCGGCCAGTCGCTGCACACCATTATCTTGTCGATGTCGCCCGATGTCTTCTACGAGGTGATGGTGGAGGCCGACCTGTGGAACCTGCCCCCTGAGGTGGATGTGGAGTTCGTCGATGCACAGATGCGGCGTTTGAGCGATGGCTACATCTCCCCGCGCGGACGATTGACGCCGGCTACGCCGCCGACCGGTCGAAAGGATTCTATCGTGAGCGTTGCACGCGTGGCGCCAGACGGTTCTCCCACTGTGCAGGCGGCCAGCCAGCGCAACGATTTCAATCAGCCGCTGACGCTCGCCATCTCCGCAACGACGGATGCGCCAGAGGGCGTCTACACGATCCCGATTCGGGCGATCAACGGCCCGATTACCGTCGAGCTGCCGCTGCGCATCGTCGTTGGACAGTCGAACCTCTACCTGCCGGTGATCACCCGCTGATCCCTTGCAGACCGCACTCTCTGCCAGGAGGCGCGCAGTCTCCTGGCAGGCGATTCGGAATTCAGGCATGCAACAGCAAAGCTTCAGCGTCTGACGAGGGGTGAAGTCAACCGTATCCAGACAGTTCTATAGATTGGGGTTGGCGAACACGCTCTGGACGCTCATCATTCCAGCGTTGCCAACAGCCTTTGGCGCCTTCTTGATGCGCCAGTACTTCCTGGGCGTGCCCAAAGATTTTGAAGAGGCGGCGGTGATCGATGGCGCGAATCAGTTGCAGATTTTTGGCCGCGTCTACCTGCCGCTCGTCACGCCGGCGCTGGCAGTGCTTGCGATGCTGGTCTTCAATGGCGCCTGGAATGATTTCTTCCGGCCATTAATTTTTATCAACGATCCCTACCTGTTCACCATTCCGCTAGGATTGAACGATCTCAAGGGCTACATGGCGACAGGTAGTATTTCGGTCGTGCTCGCCGGCGTGACAATGTCATTGATCCCTGTGGTGATCGTGTATATCTTTGGACAACGATATCTGATCGAAGGTATTATGATGGGCGGCGTCAAAGGTTGAACGAACAACCGCTGCGGCCATGAGATCATCCACCAGGGTAGCGACAGCCACGTTGGGGCGTGGCTGCCGCCTAGCATAAGCTGTTGAAGTTTCGATATAAAAACGAACGGTGATTTATGCAAAGTTCCAACCTGACGCCTGATCTGCCAGAACGAGCGATGCTTGCCGCTGATCCCCATCGTCCGCGCTATCATTTTACGGCGCCTGCCAACTGGCTCAATGACCCCAACGGATTGATCGAATGGAAGGGAACAGTTCACCTGTTTTATCAGTACAACCCCAATGGCCCCTTTCACGGCACAATTCACTGGGGACACGCCTCCAGCGATGATTTGGTGCACTGGCGCGACCATCCGGTGGCGCTGGCGCCAACGCCGGGTGGCGCGGATGCGAAGGGCTGCTGGTCTGGCTGCGCGGTGGACGACAACGGTGCGCCGACCCTTGTCTACACCGGCGTCAATCCACAGACAGTTTGTCTCGCCATGAGCGATGACGGGCTGGAGACGTGGCGCAAGTTCACCGGCAATCCTGTAATCGCCGCACCGCCGCCAGAAATCGCCGCGCACTGTGGGCATGACTTCCGCGACCCCTATGTATGGCGTGAAGACGGACTATGGTGGATGGTGATCGGCACGCGGCGCGAGGGCGTAGGTGGGTTGGTGTTGCTCTATCGTTCGCCGGATTTACGGCAGTGGGAATTCATGCGTGTGCTGCTGGCAGGCGATGAACAGCGCAGCCGCTTTTTCTACGAAGGCGCCATGTGGGAGTGTCCGAACTTCCTGGATTTTGGCGAGCGTCGCGCCCTCATCATTTCGGTTCAGGACGCGCAATGGCGGCCGCACCATGCCGCCTATTTTGCCGGCGTCTATCACGATCACGAGTTCACACCTGATGTCGGCGCCGTGCTCGTGTACGGCGACTCGTTCTACGCGCCACAGACGACGCGGATGGCGGATGGACGCATCCTGCTCTTTGGCTGGCTGCGCGAGACTCGACCAGACGAGGCGTCGACGGCTGCGAGCTGGAGTGGCTGCATGTCATTACCGCTGATTGTGACGATGCGTGAAGACGGTTGCTTGTCGCTTGCGCCAGCGCCCGAACTGGAAAATTTGCGCGGCGCTGAATGGACAGTGAGCGACCTTCCGCTGGAACCGGACACGAACCTGCCGCTCGAACTCGCTGGAGATGCGCTGGAGGTCGATGTCACCTTCGAGGCCGATATGCTCGATGACTTTGGGATTGCTGTACGTTGTTCGCCTGACGGCGTTGAGCACACGCGCATCGTCGTCAAGCCCGAACAGGGCGAGCTGCACGTTGAACGGAGCGCCGCCGATGCGACTCCGCTTGTAATGCCCCTGGAACTCGAACGATCGCTGCGCCTGCGCATCTTTGTCGATGCCTCAACGCTAGAGATCTTCACCGCGGATGGGCGCTGTCTGGCGACGCGCCTCTACCCGCAGCGCGCCGACGGCATGGGCATCCGGCTGCTCACCGGTGGCGCGCCGGTCGATGTCAGGCGCCTCTCCGCCTGGACGATGAGCTCGATCTGGTGACGCCTGCCGTTCGCAAGGCATCGCCTGCTGTCGGTCTCCTCCAGGCGTGCAATGCGCCCTCACGCTTTTGCGCGACTGGACAACCCCTTTGTGTATCCCTATAATGTGTTGCGACTTGCAACCGGTCTGTTTGCGCAGTCACCGCTTCCCAGGCGTCGGCGACAATGCAGCCGGAAGATGTAGTTTCAAGGTTTCTCACGTGAATAAAAAGGAAGGATGTGACCATGCAAAACACACGGAATGCAGCTTTGTTGCTTGTCTTAATTCTTGCCCTGTTGGCTGGCTGCACAGCGCCAGCCGTTGCGCCAGCTGCTCCGGCTGGCGGGCAGGAGGCGCCCGGCGTGCAACCTGCAGACGCCGCCGCCCAACCACAAGTTACTGGCGGACAGGTGGTGATCGCGCCGGGTCAGCCGATCCGCATTGGCGGCTCCTTTGCGCTCACTGGGCCCATCCCCGATCCAGGCAAAGACATCCGTCAGGCCGCTGAAATTGCCATCGACGAGCTAAACGCCGCTGGCGGCGTCAATGGCTTCCTCTTCGAACTGGTCGCTGAAGACGGCGCCTGCTCCGGCGATCAGGGCACGGTGGTCGGCAACAAGTTCGCCGCTGACCCGACAATCGTGGCGGTCACCGGCGGCACTTGTTCCGGCGAGACCTTCGGACTCAAGCCAATTCTGCTCAACGCGCGTATCCCGTTCGTTTCACCTAGCGCCACCAATCCGGCAGTAACCGGTCCAGATTGCGATATCTGCAATCGCGTGGCGCTCAGCGATGCATTACAGGGACAGATTGATGCTGAGTTTGTCTTCAATCAGCTTGGCTTGACCAAGGTCGCCGTCATGCATGACAACTCGGACTATGGCAAGGGTCTGGCAGAGATTTTCCAGAATGCGTTCATCGAGCTCGGCGGCGAGGTCACCCACTTTGAGGGTGTGCAGGTCGGCGACACCGACTTCCGCGCTGCCCTCGCCAGAATTGGCGCCAGCCAGCCTGAACTGCTCTTCTTCGGCGGCTACTCCACCGAGGCTGCGCTGATCACACAGCAGATGAAGGAGACCCCAGGACTAGAGGCCGCAAAGTTCATGAGCGATGACGGCGCCTACACGCAGCAATACCTGCAGGCGGCCGGCTCTGCGGCTGAGGGCGCGTACATGTCCTTTGTCGCCGGCGATCAGCAGGCGGACAAGCTGGCTGTCTTCAACGAGGCGTATATCGCCAAGTTCGGCGTCGAGCCAAGCCAGCTTGGGCCGTTCCACGGTCAATCCTACGATTCAGTCATGTTGATTGCCGATGCAATCAAACGCGTGGCGGAGGTGGACAGCAACGGCAATCTGGTGATCGACCGCGAGGCGCTGATTGCGGCGATTCGCGCCACCGAAGGATTGGAAGGCATCACCGGCACGATCACCTGTAATGAGATCGGCGAATGTGGCGCTGGCGGTGTGCAGATTTTCATCGTCGAAAATGGCGAATTCAAGCAGGTTGCAGGCTTTGGCTTATAAAGCTTGATGCAGAGCTTCAGTCTGTAAAGCTCAATCTGCATAAACAGGCAACCTTCCTGGAAGCAGTGCGTTTCCAGGAAGGTTCAACATTACAATCTAGCACTCAGGTCAAGAAGGCCGAAAAACCATTGTGACGGTTACAACCTATTCTTCTACTCCACTTCCTCGACGCCGCAAGTCAGCAGCGCACTGGATGCTGCGGGCATTGGGTGTATTGATTCTGATCCTGGTCATCTGGCGCATCTATACAGTTGGGATGGCTGAAAACTATCCGGCGAGCTTCTGGATTTCGCAGGCGCTCAACGGCCTGGTGCTGGGCGGAGTCTATGCGCTGGTGGCGCTCGGCTATACACTGGTCTATGGCATCTTACTGATGATCAACTTCGCCCACGGTGAAGTTGTTATGATTGGCGGGTTTGCCGGCTTCTTTGCTCTTCAGTTTTTCACTGCGATCGGCTGGTTGGAAGGCTCTGCGGCGTTGGTCGCATTTGCGCTGCTTTTGATCGTTGGGGCCGGGATGCTTGCGTCGGTTTTAACCGGCGTCACGCTGGAGCGGGTAGCGTATCGACCGCTGCGCGGCGCGCCGCGGCTTGTGCCCTTGATCAGCGCCATTGGCGCTTCACTTTTTTTGCAATACTCAGTGTTGCTGATTTTCGGCGTGAGTCCGCGCGTTTATCAGAAACCCGCGTTGATTGCTGGCGGCTTTCGGGTTGGTGATGTCTTTGTGCCATATACGGGTGCGATCATCTTTACAACGTCGTTGTTGCTAATGCTGGCGCTCTATTTGATTGTGCAGCGCAGCAAGCTGGGTAAGGCGATGCGCGCCGTTGCTGAAGACAAGGGCACGGCGGCGCTGATGGGCATTGACGTCAACCAGGTGATTGTCTTCACCTTCATTTTGGGGTCGGCGTTGGCGGGCGCCGCCGGCGTGATGCTCGGTTTTCACAACACGATTGTCAAGTTCAACAGCGGTTTTATCCTCGGCCTCAAAGCGTTCACTGCCGCCGTGCTCGGCGGCATCGGCAACATCCCCGGTGCGATGATGGGTGCGCTGCTGTTGGGGTTGATCGAAGCAATTGGCCCCAGTGCGCTGGGCATCCCAACCGAGTACAAGGACATTATCTCCTTTTCCGTACTTGTGTTGATCTTGATCTTCCGCCCCTCTGGCCTGCTCGGTGAAGTCTTGAGCGAAAAGAAGGCGTGACGCAATGATCACTCGATCTATTCAACGCGGTCTGCGCATCGGTGCGATTTCATTCGGAATTCTCACCTATCTACTCCTGGTTGGTCTGCCCACGCGCATCGGAGACGCTGCCATGCCGGTGCTCGCTGTGGCAATGGCATTGCTCTTTTGGATGTCGCTGCGCGGCGGCGTCAGTAAACAGGACGTTTCCGCCAGAGCGCCGACGCCGCTCTTCACTGCCGGAGCGACGGCTGGTCTCTTTGCCGGCGTTCTCACGGCAACGTTAATTGCCTTTTTCACTGGTTTGCTGGCGGACGGTGTGCGCTTGCAGCCGATCTTCGACAAAATTGTGCCACAAAACATGGCAGCGCTCTACGGCGTAATGCCCGGCGTGATTGCCACCGAAGGGATTCCCACATTGGGTTGGGCGCGACAGATGCTCTTCCTGGCGGCGTCAGGCGTTGTGGGCGCTCTACTGGTGCTCGTCGAACATTCAATTCGCCAGCGCAGCTTTCCACGCGTCCCCTGGCTGCGCTGGGTTCCGCTGATCCTGCCGTTTGCTTTGTTGGCGTTTGTGATCTGGCTTGGAATGCCGGGGGTGACTTTTGGCGGCAACAACAGAGGTACAATCCGCCTCCTGGCTACAATGGTGACGATCGGGAGCGGCATCTTTGCGTTGCGTGCAGCTCGACCGGGTGCAGAGCAACGCGTATTTGGATTGCTGTTTTTTATTGCCATTGCCTATTTGCCCTTCACACTCGATCAGTTCCAGAACTCAGTGATGGGCATCGTCTTCATCTTCGTGATGATCGGGCTTGGTCTCAACATCGTCGTGGGGTTTGCCGGGCTGCTCGACCTGGGCTATGTGGCCTTTTTTGCCATCGGCGCCTACGTCTATGCGTTCCTGGCTGCGCCTTTCTCGTCGCCGTGGGTGACTTCCCAACTCCAGAGCCTCGGCATACCCTACAACCAACCGCTGGTCAGCTACTGGATGGCGATCCCGATCACAATGGTGGCGGCCGGGATCGGCGGCGTGTTGTTGGGCATCCCAGTGCTGCGGCTGCGCGGCGACTATCTGGCGATCGTGACGTTGGGCTTTGGCGAGATCATCCGCCTTTTCATGCTTAACCTGTCTGACCTGACCAATGGGCCGCGTGGTCTTCTCAACATTGCGTCGCCCTATCTTTTTGGCATCAACTTTGGCTCCCCACGCGAAATTTTTATTCTGGCGCTGATCGGCGCTGGCATCGTTGCGTTTGCGGCGTATCGGCTCGACGGTTCGCGGCTTGGCCGCGCCTGGATCGCCATGCGCGAGGATGAAGATGTGGCGCAGGCGACCGGCGTCAACCTGGTGCGCACCAAGTTGCTTGCTTTTGCCATCGGTGCGCTTTTCGCCGGTCTTGCCGGTCAGCTCTACGCTGCACGTCAGGTCAATATCTTTCCGGAGAACTTTTCGCTTTTTGTCTCGATCGACGCGCTGTCGCTGGTGATTGTCGGCGGCATGGGCAGCATTCCTGGCGTCGTCATCGGCGCGCTGGCGCTCAAAGGGTTGCCGGAAGTGCTGCGCGGCGTCGATGAGTATCGCATCGTCACCTTCGCCGCCCTGCTGGTATTGATGATGATCGTGCGCCCAGAAGGTCTTGTACCATCGACGCGGCGACGACGCGAGCTACACGAAGACGCCGAGCCGCTCGCCGGCGTCGATGCGCCTTCGGCGCTGGAGCAACTTGCGACGGTGGAACCGACTGCTACGCAAAAGGCAGGGAGGCAGTAAGATGGCAATGATTGAGGCGCGCCAGGTGACGAAGGTCTTTGGCGGTTTGGTGGCGGTCAACAGCGTCGATCTGGTTGTGGAAGAACGCATGATTGCCAGTCTGATCGGGCCCAACGGCGCCGGCAAGACCACCTTTTTCAACTGTCTCACCGGGCTTTATCGGCCCGAAGGGGGAGACATCATGTTCGACGGCAAATCCATTGTTGGGCTGCGTCCCGACCAGATCATTGCATGCGGCATGGCGCGCACCTACCAGAACATCCGGCTCTTTGGCAGCATGACCGCCATTGAGAATGTGCTTGTGGGCCAACATGTGCGCTTGCGTTCGACGCCGCTCGGCGCAATTTTCCAGACGCCGGCTACACGTCGCGAGGAGAAGAAGGCCGAGCAGAAAGCGCGTGAGTTGCTGGCTTTTGTCGGGCTTGCCGGCAAGGGCGACATGATCGCTAAGAACCTGCCCTATGGCGACCAGCGTTTATTGGAAGTAGCGCGTGCGCTGGGCAGCGATCCCAAGCTGCTGCTGCTCGACGAGCCGGCGGCTGGCATGAACCCGCGCGAAACGGATGCGATGCTGCATCTGATCAATCGTCTGCGCGACGAATTAGGCATCACGATTTTGCTGATCGAACACGATATGAAGGTCGTCATGTCGATCTCCGATCGCGTAACCGTGCTCGACTACGGCAAGAAGATTGCCGAAGGTCGCCCGGAGCAGGTGCGCACCGATCCCAGCGTGATCGAGGCTTATTTGGGAGCAGGCGTCATCGATGTTCACGCGCCCGCCTGAAACTATGCAAGGAGAGTGCACCAATGCTGGTGCTCGACCAGATTCACACCTACTATGATCGCATCCATGCCTTGAAGGGCGTCTCGTTGACCGTGCAACAGGGTGAGATCGTCACATTGATCGGCTCCAACGGCGCCGGCAAATCAACGACGCTGCGCACGATCAGCGGCTTGCTCAACCCGCGTATGGGATCGATTACGCTCGATGGAGAGCCGATCGACCACCTGCCTGCACATGAGATCACTCGTCTCGGCATTTCGCATTCGCCCGAAGGACGCAAGATTTTTGCGCGTCTCACTGTGGAAGAGAATTTAGAGCTTGGCGCATTTGCACGCAAGGATAAACCAGGCATCCGTGAAGATATGAACCGTGTGATGGATCTCTTCCCGCGGCTGCGCGAGCGTCTCCACCAGCGCGGCGGCACCCTCTCCGGCGGTGAGCAGCAGATGCTAGCGATCGGCCGTGCATTGATGAGCCGTCCGCGCATTCTTCTCCTCGACGAGCCATCGATGGGGCTGGCGCCGCTGTTGGTCGAGCAGATTTTCCGCATCATCGAAAACATCAACGAACAGGGCACGACGATCCTGTTGGTCGAGCAGAACGCGCATGTGGCGCTTTCGATTGCAAACCGCGCCTATGTGATGGAAACCGGCGTCATCGTGCTCGAAGGGCCGGCCGCTGAAGTGCTCGCCAGCCCACAGGTGCGTGAAGCCTATCTGGGCGGATAAAATGCTCCTTGCACTGCAAGGCGTCACACCAAGGGAAGAAAGTTATGCCAAGACCGATGTTTGATTCGCCCTTCATCTTTGGCTTGCACGACCCCGGCGGCGAGTGGATTATGGCGCAGGCCGGTCGCCGCGGCTGGATTCTCTTCACCGAAGAGGTCGGCAGCGATCCCAATAACCTGAGCGGCGCCGATTATCGCCCCTACAGCGATCAGGATTTCGGCGTCATGGTGCGCATTAACAACGGTTACGGCAGCGTCGGCACCATTCCGCCGCCCAGCCGCTACGCCGAATTTGCACGCCGCGTGGCAAACTTCGTCGCCGCCAGCCCTGGTTGCCGCATCTGGATCATCGGCAACGAAATGAATCACAGCCAGGAGTGGCCCGAGCTTGGCCCGTTGCGCGCGGTTTCCCCGTCGTTTGCTGCCTCATCTGCTGTTGAAGATGCAGCGTCTGTCGCACCTGAACGGGCCATTGGCCCAACGCAAGACCCTTTTGGGCGTAGCAGCGCAACGCGTTTCAGCGCGCTTTCGCCGGAAGA
Organism: uncultured Caldilinea sp.; assembly: GCA_937981885.1. Taxonomy (GTDB): domain Bacteria; phylum Chloroflexota; class Anaerolineae; order Caldilineales; family Caldilineaceae; genus Caldilinea. The sequence goes on along the minus strand of CALJMI010000029.1, from coordinate 41,718 downwards.
AATCGCGCCGGTCGGCGTGCTACGCTCCGTCATGCGCAGCGGTCGCCAACCGATTCTGCCAACCGACTATGTACGCTGCTTCCGGTTGTGTCGCGACGCAATTCGCTCCCTGCCTGGCCACAGCGACGATCTGGTCGTGATCGGCGCAGTGGCGCCCTGGAACGCTGAGCTGACCTATTCATCCAACTCAATTGGCGACTGGATCGCCTATTTCACTGATATTCTCAACGGGTTGGGGCCGGATGGTCTCGATGGCATTGCGCTGCACACCTACACCCACGGCAGCGATCCGGCGCTGATCACCGACCGCTCCACGATGAATCCGCCTTTCCAGAATCGTTACTACAACTTTCAGGCATATCGCAACTTCATGGAAGCGATTCCCGCTGCCATGCGCACGCTGCCGGTTTTTATCACAGAGACTGACCAAGACATACCCTGGCTCGACGCCAACAACGGCTGGGTGCGCGCCGCCTACGCCGAGATCAATCGTTGGAATCAGCAGCCGGGCGCACAGCAAATTCGTTCTCTGCTGCTCTATCGCTGGCGACGTTACGACCAATGGCATATCGAGGGCAAGAATGGCGTCATCGATGATTTTCGCATGGCGCTTGTCAATGATTATCGCTGGAAGCAGCCGCCGCCTAAACCTGCGCACTACAAGGTCGGCGATGTGGTGCGCACGCTGACCGCGGTCAACCTGCGCGCTGCACCAGCCGGCCAGATCATCGGCGTGGTTCCGCCCGGAACGCAGGCAACCGTGCGCAGCGCTCCTTATGTGATGAGCGGTGGGTTGCCCTTCTGGTCTGTGCGTCTAATCTTTAACGGGCAGGCGCGCACTGGCTGGCTGGCGCAGTACACGCTCGATGGCGTCGAGTTGCTGACGCTGGAGTCATTTGGCGCGCTGCGCCCCGCTGCCTTCCGGCAAGGCGACATGGCGCGCACGTTAGAGATGGTCAACTTCCGCAGCCAGCCGGCAGGGCCAGTGCTCAGCCAGCTCCCGCGCGACGCTGTTGTGACCATCCTTGACCCGATCTTTGTGATGGCGACCGGCGTGCCTTTCTGGGCAGTGCGCGCACAGTTGAATGGCGTCCCCACCGACGGCTGGCTCGCACAATACACCCAAGGCGGCGTGATATTGTTGGAAAGCTACTTGCCAGTTCCGCAGGCAGAAGTCGAGGCGCCAGGCGCAACGATGGCGCCGGTGTTTGCGCCTGGCGCTGAGGTGCGCACGGCGTCACTCGTGCGGATGCGGCGCACCCCAGGCATCGCCAATAAACCCGCCAATGACACCATTGCGCTTGTCCCCGCCGGTGCAACCTTGCAACTGGTTGAAGGTCCAAGATCGGTTGACAACATGGCGTGGTGGCGCGTGCGCGGCGAATTGCCCAACCTGGGCCGCGTCGATGGCTGGATGGCGCAGGCGCTGCCCACGGGTGAGACCCTGCTTGAGCTTGTGTCGCCAGAGCCGCCAAAGCCGCCCGCCATCGAGCTCCCGCCAGGTCGGCAATACACCTTTGCTGCTGGCGACCGTTTCCGCACGACGACCATCGTGCGCTTGCGGCGTTCACCAGGGTTTGTCGACAAGGGAGCAGAGGACATCGTCGCTGACATTGCGCCTGCGATCGAAGGTTCAATTGTGACAGGGCCTGTCGAACAAGATGACTTGCTCTGGTGGCAGGTGCAGATTGTGGCGCAAGATGGGCGCATTTTCTCTGGCTGGATGGCTGAGGCCACCGGCAACGGCGAAATATTGCTGCAAAAAATCGGCGCGCCGTTGCCGCCAACCGGTTTTCGCATCGGCGACCTGGTTCAGACAACGGATTTTGTAAATGTTCGTCGCACCCCTGGAAATGTCAATAAACCACCCACCGATGTGCAAGGCGCGTTGCGTCCTGCCACAAACATCGTGCTGCTCGATGGGCCACGCCCTGCTGACGGTTTGACCTGGTGGCGCGGGGGCGGCATTGTGACCCCGCCTGGCGTCGAGGTGCGCGGTTGGGTGGCGGCTGCTGTGCCTGGCGTTGGCGAGCTGCTGGCGCGCGCGCCCGTGTTGCCGGGAACCATTATTCCCGATCCGATAGGCAGCGTCTACTTGCATCCTCCTTTTGATGGGCGCTATGGGATTGGTCAGCTATGGGGTGAAAACAGCGCCTTTTATGCGCGCTACAGCTATGATGGCGTCCCACTGCTTGGACACAATGGCGTTGACTTTTCCACTCCGGTCGGCGTTTCGTTGCAGGCAGTGGACGACGGCGTCGTGCTGCGCGCCGATTTTGAGGCGGGCGGTTTCGGCTACTACCTGCTGATCAGCCACGCCTGGGGAGAATCCATCTACGCCCATCTGTCGAGTTTTGATGTCGCTGCCGATCAGAAGGTGGCGCGCGGACAGACGATCGGGCGATCCGGCAACACCGGCGCAAGCACTGGGCCTCATCTACATTTCGCCATCCGCATCAACCCTTACGCACGCGGCGATGGCTGGGGCGGATTCCGCGATCCGCTGCCGTATCTGCCGCCGTCTTCATATATACTGCCGGGCTATATCCTTGATCCGGCGCCATCGTTCGGCGTTGCTGCAGCTGCGCCCGCTCCCGTTGCCGTACGATTGGCGCCTTCTGGGATGGGGGACGTGAGCGGAGAAGATCGCCCCTGACTGGGGGGCTGATCGGTGGAGCACCCATGCCGCGACCGCTGTTTGATTCACCCTATATCTTTGGAATCCATGAGCCTGGCGGCGAGCAGTTGATGCTTGCCGCCAGACATCCAGGGTGGATTCTCTTCTCCGAGGTGCTTGGCCATGACCCTGCCGACCTGAGCGGCGTCGATTACACCAGCTACGCCAATCAGGGGCTTGGCATCATCGTTCGTCTCAACCACGGCCATGAACCTGACGGCACGATCCCGCACAGCAGTCAATATGAAGCGTTTGCGCGCCGCGTCGCCAACTTTGTCGGCACAAGCCGCGGCGCGCGCATCTGGATCATCGGCAACGAGATGAACTATGCGATCGAGCGCCCCGGCGTCAAGATCGACTGGTCGCGCCACCAGACGCAGCGCGAAGGTCCGCCCGAAATCGCCGACCCAACGCGGCGCGGGCTGGCGGTGCGCTTCAACGTGCTGCCCGACCACTCGCGCGAGATTCGCACCACGCGCGGCGCCATGATCAGCCCCGGCGAGGTGATCACGCCTGAACTCTACGCCCGCTGCTATCGCCTCTGCCGCGACGCCATCCACCGTCTCCCAGGTCACGAAGACGATCTCGTGCTGGTCGGCGCAGTGGCGCCCTGGAACACACAGACGATCTATCCTGGCAACCCCAATGGCGATTGGGTGCAATATTTTCACGATATCCTGATATTGCTCGGGCCGGGTGGCTGTGACGGCTTTACGCTGCACGCCTACACGCATGGCGCCAACCCCTCGCTCATCGCCAGCCAGGCACGCATGACGCCGCCGTTCCAAAATCGCCATCAGCACTTCCGCACCTATATGGATTTCATGAACGCTGTACCGGCGTCGATGCGCCATCTGCCTGCGTTCCTGACCGAGGTAGGGCAATCGCAGCCGTGGGTCAACCAAAACAGCGGCTGGGTGCAGGCGATGTACAGCGAAATCGATTTATGGAACCGGCAGCCGGGTGCGCAGCAGATTCGCGCAGCGATTCTCTATCGTTGGCCTGCGCTCGACCGCTGGTATATCGAAGGAAAAGCTGGCGTCATCGAAGATTTTCAGCGCGCACTTGTCAACGATTTTCGTTGGCGCGGCAGTGAGCAGATTGCGCTGATTGACAAAGCTGAGGTTGAGCCACCGTCGGATATTGTCGAGCTAGAAGCGGCTGCCACATTATTCCCTGAACCAGAGGTTGCGCAGCCTGTCGATGCACGGTCGGGCGTCGAGATGGAGACTTCCACACTGCCTGCGTTGACGTCCGACGGCGCAGAGGAGCGGCGCAAACGTCGCGCTCTTCGCGAGACGAAATTGCCTGCCTATGCTATCGAGTGGATTTCCGATGCGTTCCCAGAGCGACTGCACGCCGGACAGACGGTCACGGCGCTGGTGACGCTGCGCAATGTCGGTTCACTGACGTGGCGCTGGGGCGGCGGCAACCCTTTCCGCATCGGCTATCGCTACTACCGCAATCGCCGTCTGCTATCGTTGCCGCCCGCCAAAGACCTGCGCACCGACATCCCCGATGATGTTGCACCCGGGCAGACGGTGGCGGTTCAAGTGCGGATTGCGCTGCCGGATGAGCCGGGCAACTATACGCTTGAACTCGATCTGGTGCATGAAGGGGTTGCCTGGTTCAAGGAGCGCGGAGCGACGGTGCTGACGCGCTGGCTGACTGTCGAAGCTGCTCCAACGAACGGGGCCGCCAGAGACGAGGGCGACGTCTTGCTGCCCGTGCGCCTTTTCACCGACATCAGCCAACGATTGCCCAAAAGCGGCGCACCTTATGCACGCCGCGATCTCAATCAGATTCGCTACATCGTCGTCAATCATACCGGCGCACATCCGTTGTTGAGTCTGGAGCGAGTGGCGCGCGCCCACATCAAAGCGGGCTATCCTGGCATCGCCTATGACTTCATTATCGACGCCGCCGGCGAAATCCTCAAAGTCAAAGATATGGAGGATGTAGCGCAGCCGGATAAGGTCTGGTCAGAACAGGGCGTCAATATCTGCCTGGCTGGGCGTTTCGACGCCGAAGCGCCGCCGCTGGCGCAGCTCGACGCCGCCAGCCGGCTGTGTGCGTGGCTGGCGCAGAACATGGGGCTTGACGCCGACGCCATCGTCGGGTTGGGTGAACTGATCCACAGCGACAGTCCTGGCGAGACCTTCTACCGCGGCGCACGCTGGAAGGATGTGCTGACGCGCCAGGTGCGGCTGCATCTTGCGGCGCTCAGCAGCGGCGCAACTGACAGCAGCCGCACCAGCGAAGCCGAACATCGTCTCGCCGAATTGGAGGCGCTCAACCGCTCGCTCAATGCACGGTTGGCGGAAGTCGAAGCGAAGGAGCGAGCCAGCCAGCAGACCATCCAGCGTCTACGCGCCGACAACGAGGAACTGCGTCACCAGCTCGAAGATCGGCCAACGGTTGCCGAGGGCGCGCTACGGCTCTACAAGGCAATCGACCGCTTGCCGCGCGACGCGCATCGCTACACGCGACGGCTGCCGGCGGATGTGAAGATGTTCGTCATTCATGACACCGGCGCAGCAAATGATGCACCGCTAGAACAACTTGCCGACGAACACCGCCGTCACTGGCCCGGCATCTTGTACGACTTCGTGATCCTGACGGATGGTGCGGTGCAGCAGACGCAGCCGCTCGACCAGGCGCCCGACACGCCGGAGCCTTATGTGCGCAACGCAGTCAGCATTGCCTTCGCCGGCGACCTGCGCAGCGGCGGCATGCCCACGCCCGAACAGATCGCGGCGGGCGGCGCACTGCTTGTCTGGCTATTGGCGCGCTATCCTCATCTCTCGCTCGACGCTGTCAAGGGCATCGGCGAGTTGATCGCGACGCCTTCCCCTGGCAGCGAGTGGACGGAAGGCGTCGGCTGGAAACAACATTTGCTAAAGTCGGCGCGGCGCGCATCCGGCATTGCTGAATCAAGCGGCAATGAAGAATTGCTGCGCCAGGAGATCGGCAAGTTGCAAGACGAACTGCACCAAGCGCAGGCTGCCAATCAAGCGCTGGAGCAGGAACGTCTCGAGCACACCGCCGAGCTTCAGCGCCTCAAGGAGGAACTGGCGGCGAAGGCAGCCAGCGCAATGAGCTTTGTCGTGCCAGCGCCGCCGATTCAGAACATCACCGACCAGTTGCCCAAACATGCCCGGCTGCGTTACGAACGCCGCGCCCTGAGCCAGATCACCCACATTGCGATTCACCACACTGCTGCGCCGCCGCGCATAGGGCCTGCGCGCATCGCCGAGTTGCACATCGCCGCCGACCCGGCGCGCGGCAAAGAGCCATGGCCCGGGATCGGCTATCACTTCTTCGTGCACGATGACGGGCGCATCGAGCAGACCAACGCGCTGGAGACAGTCTCTTATCATGTCGTGCGCCATAACGGTTATTCGGTCGGCGTAGTCTTTGCAGGCAGCTTCATGAACGGCAAGATTCCGACGTCAGCGCAATTGCGGGCGGGTGCACATTTGGTGGCGTGGCTGATGCAGGAACTGCGCATTCCACTGGCGCGCGTGTGGGGGCATCGTGAGTTTCCCGACAACATGACGGTCTGCCCAGGCAGCGAGTGGACGCAGGGCAACCGCTGGCGCGACCTGCTCTTCGAGCAGATCAACCAGATTCAGCGCGGCGCCGGACTCAAGACTGTGCGCCACTATCTACTGCTGCCCGCCAGCCCGGCCGCGGCGAGTGAACTGCTCGACGACGCATTAGTCTACATTGCACGCTTCCGCCCCACCGTCGGCTACTCCGTCGAAGAAGCGCGCACAGCCGAGTACGTCACCATCGTCGGCGCTGAGGCAGGCGTCAGCATTGCAAGCGAGCAGCAATTGGTCGAAGCTGGCTGCAAAGTCGAGCGTATTAGCGGACGTTCTGACAGCGAAGTGGGTCGTCTGCTGGCAGAAATGGTGCGCGTCGGTCGCCGCTTCCGCAACTTCGAGGTCGATTTTTAGGGCGACACAGAGAGATGAGCTTGATTCGACAGCAGCCGCTAGGGGCGGCGTATCCGGTGCAATTGCCCGCTTTTGAGGGGCCGCTCGACCTGCTGCTGCACATGATCGAGGTGCGCGAGCTGGATATCAGCGTCATCAGCCTGATGGCCGTCACCGATCAATATCTGAAGACCCTCAATCAGCTTGAAGAGATCGAGCCGGGCGCGCTGGCTGATTTTCTGGTCGTGGCGTCGCGGCTGCTCTATATCAAGTCATACAACCTGCTGCCCAAGCCGCGCCCACCGGTCGAGGATGAGGAGGAGGCAAGCGGCGATGCACTGTTGCGCCAACTGTTGGAATACCGTCAGTTCAAGGAGGTCGCAACAAAGTTGCGTGCGCGCGAGGAAGCCGGCCTGCGCGTCTATGTGCGCACGGCGCCGCGCCCGGAGATCGAGCGCCGCCTCGATCTTGGCAACGTCGATGTCGAGGCGTTGCAACGCGCGCTGCGCAAGGTGCTGCAGCGCATCCCCGTTGACCCGCCGTTGCCGCGCGTCAAGACCTACCCAATCACAGTGGCGGAGCAGCTCGAAAATGTGCGAACCTACCTGCGCTCAGTCTTTGCCGACAACAGCCGCACCGACCGCCGCGGCGTCAGCTTCGAGGCGCTGCTCGGGCGCAGCGCCAGCCGGCTAGAAGTGATTGTCACCTTCCTGGCTGTGCTGGAACTGGTCAAACTTCACGAGATCGAAGTCGTGCAGGACGCCACTTTTGGCGAGATTCAGTTGATCCCTGTTACGCCGAATTGAGGAGAAGGGCAAGGGGCGATGACGTAGAGCGATGACGTAGCGGCGGCTCCCAGCCGCAGGTCTCGATGAAAGAGCGCCGCGCGTGGAGAGGCAAGACCACGCCGCTGCGAGCGGCGTCTACGAACGGCGGCGATGACGTAGCGGCGGCTCTCAGCCGCAGGTCTCGATGAAAGAGCGCCGCGCGTGGAGAGGCAAGGCCACGCCCCTGCGAGCGGCGTCTACGAACGGCGGCGGAAGTGCAGCCAGCCCCATGATGCGCCGAAGACCAGCGCACCGCCAAAGCCAAAGCCACCTAACAGGAACAGACTGCGCAGATCAAACGCGCGGACGATGCTGATCGCTTGCGTCTGCGCCTTTTCGATGGAAAGCAGCGGTTCGCGCGTAGCGGAGGGCAGTGGCGTCCATGTTGCCGTAGGCGGCGGCGTTGGCGTGTAGGTTGGCGATGGTGTAGCGGTTGCCGTCGGCGTGTCGGTTGGCGTCGCTGTCGGTGTTTCTGTAAGGGTTGCGGTCGGTGTATCGGTCGGCGCAGCGATTGCGGCGACAGCGGCTGCCTGCGCCTGGACTGCGGCTGCTACGACTTGTTCTGGCGTTGGCTCGACAGCCGGCTCCGGTGTTGGTGTAGCAGTCGGTGGCAACTCCACAGCCGGCGCGCTCTCGTCCGGATAGAGCGCAATTGCATCGATCAAGATCAGGTCATACGACGCCGTCTGTGGGTGGTCGGTCAGGAAAAAGACGGTCATTGTTTCGCCAAGCGCCCGCGCCCGCACGTCGATATTCACATCCGGCGGCGGGTAGTTGAGAATGCGCCCCTCACCCCAGTGCATCGGCCCCCAGATCACGGTTGGCGCATTGGGGTCGGCGCCACCGGTCGGATCGATGCCAAGCTGGCGGCCAAAGAGATCGGGCTGATTGGGCGCGCCCCACGATATGCTTGCCCGGTAGCCAGCGCCCGGCGTCACAGCAACCTGCGTGTAGATGCCCGCCTTGAACGGGCTGGTGCTGGCGATGGTCAGGTTATAGCCGCCGAAATAAGTGTGCTCGTCCTGGATAAACTCGGGATTGCCATAAACAACAAACGCATTCCAACCCACCGGCAGCTGCATCGGTCGTCCGCCAGTGAAGGAGTCCATGTTGCAGACATGAGACGGAATTACATTGGGCGGGTCGCAGGGATGGTTCGCAGACGCCGATGCGAAAACAAATACAGATACAAGCAATCCTGCAAGCACGCCTGCCAACCAACGACGGCTGTGCAGAGAATACCGTAGGTTTCTGATCGACTTCATGGATTCAGTATACGTTCTGCACTGTTGTGCGCCAAATCATGACGGTTCAACCCGCACTACGCCGATTTCAACTTGCTGCATCGGCAGCCAGCCACGTCGCGCTAAGATCGACAGATCGTCGGCAGTGCGGTGCAGCGCGATCGTCAGTGTGTACTCTCCTGGCGCAAGCATATCAGACAGCAGCAGGTCATAGTAGTCACGCACGGGCAGCGAGGCGAGCCAGCCGCCGCTGGGATACTCCTCGCCGCCGAGTGGAAAGCGCCACTCCTGCGCTGGTGCGTCGCCGCCGTTGCGCAAAGTCAGCACCGCCTGATAATCGTCTCGATAGTTGTTGGGACGCGGCCGCCAGACCAGCGCCGATCGCAGCATCTCACCAGGCCGCACCAACGTGCGATCCAGCCGCGCCTCGATCAAGTCGATGTAATCGAACGACGCCAGCGCTGCGGGCAGCACGGGCGCTTGGCTCGGCGGCGTTACGTTGACTTCGCCTAACCGCAGCCGCTGCCCGTCGACAGTCTGAACCGTGTCTGGCAACGGCAGCGCACTTCCATCCTCGCTTCGATAGACGACGAGTTCAAGGGTGTAGTTCCCTGACCTGGTGCTGACGCCGACCGGCAGGGCAAAGGGTTGAAGCTGCACGGCGTTGGGACGCCACTCACGCGAACGCGGCAGAAACGGCGCGTCCGCCTGCGCCTCCATGCGCCCATCTCGATCGTAGAGACGCAGACTGACGGCGAGGTCGGGCAGAGGCGTCAGCGCACGCCACCGCAACGACAGATATAGCGGCGATCCTGCTGCAACCGCACTATTCTGCATATCATCCAACAGGCAGATTTGTTCGCCAAAACAGACCGGCGTCAGCAGCGCGCTGGCATTGGACGGGCGCCGCGGCGCAAAAAGCTGCACCAGTGCGTAATCCCGCCCAGGCACCGGCGACTCGGCAAGCAGCGTCATGTTTGCATTCAGCCAGCGCCGCAGCACGCCGTCGGGGTCGCTGACCGTGTCGTAGAGACGGTAGTGCCAGAGGCGTTGGCTCGTCTCAACAAGCGCTGCCAGCTCGTCTATGGCGTCCGCAGCGGTGATGGCGAAGAAGTCGCTCGTCGCCGCGCCCCACCCCAGGCTCGGCGCGCCGTCGACGCTGCCGCCGCGCATGATGGTGGGCTGCGTAAAGAAGTTGCGGTCGGCTGCGTACGCTTGTGCGAAGTCGGGCAGGCGGACAATCTGCTCGATGGGAGGCGGGGCGACGCCATCGACGCCGATTGGCTGTGTGGGCCAGTAGGTCGTCAGGATCGGGTAAATCCAGCCGGCGTTGACCAAGATGGCGTCGCCGGGACGCCACTGTGACGCCAGCGTCGCCACCGCGCTACGATGGTCATCGGCGCGATAGAGCGGGTCGCACCAGAAACTGAGCGCCGCCGCCGCTGAGATCGCCAGCCAAAGTAGCAGCGCAGCGGTGGCTGCCAGCCGGCGCCATTGCCATGCCAGCCGCATCCCCAGCGCCGGAATCAGCACAAAGAGCGGCGCATAGAGAAAGACATAGCGCACATGATAGATCGGCGTGATAAATGCCGTTAGCAAATAAAGCTGCAGAATCGGCAGAAAAACAACGCAAAACGTGAGAAGCAGTCCTGATTGGAAGTGGGGAGAGAGGGCAAAGGGGCGAGGGACGAGATGTTGGTCTCCTTCCCCATCGCTTGTTCTTGTGCGTCCCTGCTTTTTTGCGGTAAACGTTGCGATAAAAATTCCAACGATCACGGCTGCAACCAGCAGCGCCCATGGCCAGTTCACATGAGCGGGCGGAGATTGACCGACGAAGAGGGCGGCCAGCGTCTCGGCAAGGCTGGCAAGGAGGGCGGCGGCGGAGTTCCACGGTGTGCGCCATGGCGGCACCGGCGGGTCGACGGCCTGACGTACAAAGATGGGCAGCCACGGCAGAAAAATCAGGAGCGCGCCGAGTTGTGCGCTGAGCCAGGCTGTGATGCGTCGGCTGCGGTCTGCATCGCGCCAAAGCAGCCACAGCACGACTATGTTGACGCCGACCAACCAGAACACAAAATAGTAGAGCGTGTACATCCCCGCCGCTGCACCGAGCGCATAGACGACGAGCCAACGCGCCAGGCTGTGATGGCTCGTTGCGCCCGCTGTGCGGTCGACAAAGCGCAGCGCCGTCCACAGGCAGAGCAGCGCCAGCGCTGCGCCGACGGTGTACATGCGCACTTCCTGGCTGTACCAGAGCTGAAAGGGGTTGACGGCGGCCAGCCACAACGCGATCAAGGCGGTCGGCGGGTCGAAGAGGCTGCGGCCGAGCGCGTAGATCAACGCCAGCAGCAGCACACCGACGCAGAGGCTGGGCCATGCGTAGAGAAACTCCAGCCCGTGCGCCAGCGTCGGCGAAGTGAGCTGCTGCCAGAAATGGAGCAGCAGGTAATAGCCAGGCGGGTGGATGTCGCCAGCGGTGTGGGCGATCATCTCAGCGATGGGTTTGCGGGCGAGATGGACGCTGACGGTCTCGTCGTACCAGAGCGATTCGGCGCCGAGGCGATGCAGGCGCAGCGCAAAGCCGAGCAAGATGCCCGCCAGGAGCAAAAGACGCTGCCCAATCATTGCTCCGGTTCGGTGTGCGCTGGACAAAGAGGCTCCGTTCTGGTGCATACGCCGATAACGCCTGCGTGCTGGTGCAGGTTCTCTGAGTATTTTACCGGGCAAGGGATGGAAGGGGCAAGGGAGCATACCCCACCGCAGTCGTTTTCCTGTCAATCACTCCGCTATTACTGATTGCTAGGCAGAGTTTTCATGTTTTCAGTGTTGCGTGTTGCGTGCTACGTGTCGGAACCCCTCACGCAACACGTAATACGCAACACTGCGCTCATAAAATGTCAACCTAGAAATCAGTATTTTGCCGCTGACTTGAAAATAGGGGCGAGTTGCAAGGGGTGAAACGCCGCTGCCGATTTTCATTATCGATTGTGCCTCGGATGGGCATGGGCACGAACCTGGCGATGTTCCGCCGATACATGAAAGCGCCGTGACTTGCATCCGCCCGACGGCGTTTGTTGTCCAGACCTTAACCCGATTTTTATCATTTCTTAAACGTTGTGTTGATAACTAGAGCAGATTGTTTTTGATTTAGTGTATGGTCAGCAACAGGAGATTGAATATCGTATGTTTCACTATATCCAAAAGAGTTTGCTTATTTTGCTTGCCATGATGCTTGTCGTCGGTTGCACTGCGCTGCCTCAGACCGTTTCTCAACCGGCTCCGGGGACGGCTGCTGCTCCGACGACCGAGACTGAAGACTGTCCGCGTCCCGAAGAGATGGATGTGCGCTTCTGTGATGAAGACGGCGATCTGGTCGCCGACCCACCCAAGGATTCTGCGCAGTGGGTGAATCCGGATACGTTGATCTTCGCCTACACCCCGGTCGAAGACCCATCCGTCTATCGCGAAGCCTGGGCTGACTTTCTTGCTCACCTTGAAAAGGTGACAGGTAAAAAAGTCGAGTTTTTTGCAGTGGACTCCAACGCCGCTCAGTTGGAGGCAATGCGCGCTGGTCGTCTTCACGTCTCCGGCTTCAACAGCGGTAGCGTGCCGTTTGCAGTCAACTTTGCCGGTTTTGTGCCGTTTACGATGATGGCTAAAGCGGATGGTTCTTTCGGTTACGAGATGGAAATCATCGTTCCAGCAGACAGTGACATTCAGTCGATTGAAGATTTGGCAGGTCGCACGCTTGCCTTTACTGAACCGACATCCAACTCTGGCTACAAGGCTCCCTCAGCATTGTTGGCAGCGGAATTTGGCCTGTCTGTTGATCGTGGCGACTACGAGACTGTCTTTTCAGGTGGACACGACATTTCGGTTCTAGGCGTTGCGAACCAGGATTATGAGGCAGCCGCCATCGCAAACTCGGTCATGAAGCGCATGATCGAACGGAACCTGCTTCAGGCTGATCAAGTGCGCTCTATCTACCGCTCCCAAACATTCCCAACCACCGGCTACGGCTACGTCTACAACCTTGCCCCAGAACTTGCTGAGAAGGTGCGTGAGGCTTTCTTCAGCTTTGATTGGGAAGGCTCTTCGTTGCAGAAGGAGTTCAGCCGCTCTGGCGAGGCTCAGTTCCTCCCGATCACGTACAAAGAGTACTGGGAGGTCATTCGTCAGATCGATAAAGAGATGGGTGTGAAATACGTCCAGTAAGCAACGTATCGTTGTATAGACAAGCACAAGACGAGCGAATGGGCGTTCGCTTGTCTTGTGCCTTAACATTTCATGGTAACGGGCCTGTGTTACGTATCGAACAACTTGTGAAACAATATCCTACCGGTGATACTGCCCTGCGCGGTGTGAGCTGCACTGTCTCAGAAGGCGAGGTCATCGCTCTGATTGGGCCATCTGGCGCCGGCAAAAGTACGCTGATCCGCTGCGTCAACCGGCTTGTCGAACCCACCTCCGGCAAAATCTGGCTGGGAGACATGGAAATTACCTCCCTCAGCCATCGGCAGCTCCGCCGTGTGCGACGGCGAATCGGCATGATCTTTCAAGAGTTTGCGCTGGTCGAGCGATTGTCCGTGATGGAGAATATCCTTTCTGGCAGGCTGGGCTACGTGAATTTTTGGCAGAGTTGGTTCCGACGCTTTCCACAAGCCGACATTGACCAGGCTTTTATGCTGCTGGAGCGCGTTGGACTCAGCGAGTTTGTGGATAAACGCGCCGACGAACTTTCTGGCGGACAGCGGCAGCGCGTCGGAATTGCGCGTGCTTTGATTCAGTCGCCCGATCTCCTGCTAGTGGATGAGCCGACTGCGAGCCTTGATCCAAAAACGTCGCGCCAGATCATGCGCCTAATCACCGAACTTGCGCGCGAACGCGGGCTTGCAGTGATCATCAACATCCACGACGTGCCGCTTGCCCAAATGTTCGTCCAGAGGATTATCGGTTTGCGCAGCGGTGAGATCGTCTACGACGGTCCGCCAGATTCCCTGACGCCTGAACGCTTGACAGACATCTACGGCGCTGAAGACTGGGGCATTAACCAAATGTCCGGCGCCGAACAAGAGCCGAACCAACACGAGCTGTTGCCAGAGGAGCTGCTTGTTACAGCAGCGTAGCAGCACCGATGAGGAAAGACCCATATGGCGGAATCTGTATCTTCCTCCTTACATCGCCGCTGGCGAAAACCGCCGCTGATCCGGAACCCGTGGCTGCGCTGGGCAATAGTCCTCGCTGCGCTGGCTTATCTGGCGCTGGCGATCAGTTCGGTCCCTGTTGATGGCGCCCGCATTGCGCGCGGTCTGGAACGCGGCGGAAGGATGGCGGCGGCCTTCCTCCAACCTGACTTCACCTCGCGGTGGTACGACATTCAAAACGGTGTTTTAGAAAGTCTGACCATGACAGTCGTCTCGACCATCGCTGGCGTGTTGCTGTCGGTGCCGATCGGGCTGGGCGCAGCCCGCAACCTCGTTCCGACCCCAATTTACCTGATCTGCCGCAGCATCATCACGCTTTCACGCACCTTTCAAGAGGTGGTCATTGCAATTGTCTTCGTCGTGATGTTTGGCTTTGGTCCTTTAGCCGGTGTATACACCCTGGCGTTTGCCACCATCGGCTTCCTTGCCAAGTTGCTCGCCGAGGACATTGAAGAAATTGATCCAGCGCCTCTGGAAGCGATCCGCGCGACTGGCGCCGGCTGGCTCAAAACGGTCACCTATGCTGTGATGCCGCAGGTGAACGCTCGCCTGGTCGGACTGAGCGTCTACCGATTCGACATCAATCTGCGTGAATCAGCGATCGTCGGAATTGTTGGCGCCGGCGGCATTGGCTCGACCCTGCAGACCGCCTTCAACCGCTACGACTATAATGTGGCTAGCGCAATTCTGCTGGTGATCATTGTGCTGGTGATGGCGACCGAATTGATCTCTGGGCAGATCCGCAAAAGGTTGCGATAAAATGAAGAGGTTGTGATCATGCCGGTAAGCACTGTTGGTCACGTCAAAACCTGGCAACGATACGACGCCGCCACCCGCCTGAAGATATGGGGGGGATGGATCGGTGGCGTAGTGATTACGCTCATTTGCTGGCAGGTGATCTCCAACGGCACCCGCTGGGAATTTGTCAGCGATGCTCCACAGCAACTGAGCATCTTTCTACAAAGAATGTTTCCCCCTGACTGGGCCTACGCAAACCAGCTGTGGAAACCGCTATGGGACACGATCACCATCGCGACCCTCGGCACTCTACTGGCAATCAGCATTGCGCTGCCGCTCAGTTTCTTCGCTGCCCGCAACACAACGCCCCATCCAGTGGTGCGTTATGTAGCGTTGCTGCTCATTGTCGTTTCGCGCTCGGTCAATTCCCTCATTTGGGCTTTGATCATCGTGTATATCACTGGCCCCGGCGTCCTGGCAGGAATCCTGGCGATCGCTATCCGTTCGATTGGCTTCGTCGGCAAACTCGCTTACGAGTCAGTCGAAGAGACCAGTTATGAACCTGTTGAAGCAATCACATCCACCGGCGCCAGTCGCCTGCAGGTCTTGAGCTATGCCATCGTGCCACAAGTTTTGCCGAGCTTTGTTGGCGTCAGCATTTTCCGCTGGGATATCAACATTCGAGAAGCAACCGTCCTGGGACTTGTCGGGGCCGGTGGCATCGGCCTGAACCTGAACGCTGCCGTAAACCTTCTACGCTGGGACCAGGCTGGTATGATTTTCGTCCTCATTTTTATCCTTGTGCTATTCAGTGAGACAATATCCGCCCGAGTCCGTCAGGTGATCACGTAACTACAATGAACCAGCGGTTGACCACTTTGCTGAAATAGCCGTGCGGATTGCGCATGCTGAGGCGCAGCTTGCGGTCGGGATTTAATGCGTCCCTCGCAACTCGCTTCTTGCAACTCGCCCCTCATCTCCATATTCACAGCGCGCTTTGGCATTCACACCACGATTAGATACAATGGCGCAATGACTTCTGTGACGATGGAACGCCCGGCTGTTTCCCAGGCTCAGCACCATCGCCTGCGCGTTGGGGTCGGCGCCGCGCTGGTTGGCGTGGCTGCACTGCTGGCGGCGCTCTTTGCTGCGACCGCGCGACCGGTGCATGTCAGCGTCGACGGCATGCACGAGACGGTCTACACCCATCGGGCGACAGTCGGCGCGCTGCTGCTTGACCTCGGCTTGCAGCCCAGTGCACACGACCGCATCACGCCGTCGTTGGAGAGCGCCATCGAACGCGACATGGTGCTCACGGTGGAGCGAGCGCGCCCCTTGCGCGTGCTGGCGGATGGCCGGGATTTTGTGGCGCACAGTTGGGGCGCCACGCCGCAGCAGGCGCTTGCCGACGCTGGCGTGCTGCTCGATGTGCACGACGAAGTGCTGGTCAACGGACAGCCGTGGACGGCTGACAAACCGCTGCCGGAAAACACCGTGGAGCGGCGGCGTATCACCTATGACCGCGGTTTTGCCTGGGACGAAGTGCGCACAGAGCCAATTCAACTGCGCGTGCGCCGCGCCGTGCCAATCGTGGTGTACGAAGACGCAGCGCGCTATGTCATCGACACGACTGCGCAGACTGTCGGCGAGGCGTTGCGGCGCAGCGGTGTAATTCTCTATCTGGGCGACCGTGTGCAGCCGAGCCTGGGCAGCGCGGTCACGGCGAATCTGAATGTCTATATCCAGCGTAGCGTACCCGTTTCGCTGCTGGTCGATGGGCGGCAGGTCAAAACGCGCACACAGGGCGAGACGGTGGCTGACGCCCTGAGCGACCTCGGCGTTGCGCTGACCGGCATGGATCGCGTTGAGCCGCCGCTGGAGACAAAGCTGTACAACAATCTGAAGATCGCAGTGACGCGTGTGAGCGAGGACGTGGTGGTCGAAGAGCAAATTGCGCCCTTCGAGACAGTCTTTGTGCCTGACCCCAATTTGCCGATCGATACGCAGCAGGTGCTGGCAAGCGGCGCCGAAGGAATCACGCGCACGCGCTATCGCATCCGCTACGAGAACAGCGAGCCGGTCAGCCGTGTGCTCGAAGACACCTGGCTGGCGCAGGAGCCGGCTGACCGCCGCATCGCCTACGGGCAAAAGATCGAGCCGCGCACAGAAACGATGCCCGACGGCACGGTGATTACCTACTGGCGCAAGATTCGCATGTTGGCAACAAGTTACACGGCGCAATCCGCCGGCGGGAACCGCACGCGCACCGGCGACGTTGTCCGCCAGGGTGTGGTGGCGGTCGATCCGCGCCTGATCCCGCTGCGTTCGCAAGTCTATGTGCCCGGCTACGGCGTCGGCGATGCGCTCGACACCGGCGGCGGCATCATCTCGCGGCGCATTGATCTGGCGTATGAGTCAAGCAATTTTGTATCCTGGCGTCGTTGGGTGGATGTCTATCTGCTTTGGCCGCCCCCGTCGTCTGGTTCAATCACCTGGGTGGTGCCAAACTACCCGCCTGTCCCACAATAGGGCTCGATGACCACTCTTTATTCATTGCCGCGTCGCGTCGTATTTCCGATTTTGTTGGTAATTTTGCTTGCCGGTTTTGTCCTGCGCGTCTGGAATCTCAACTTTGATCGCGGCATCGGCAGCCATCCCGACGAGCGCAGCACCGCCTGTTTCTACGCCACGACGATTGCGCTGCCGTCAAGTTGGGAACAGTTCTGGGATCCGCAGCGCAGCCCGATGAACCCGCTGTGGGATGTGCAGCAGCAGCGCCCGCGCAGCTTCACCTACGGCCATTTTCCACTCTATGTCGGCGTGCTGATGGGTGACCTGTTTCACATGCTGGCGCCAGCGGCTGAAGCAATTGGCGCGCCGGCGGAGACGGTCAGCCTGATGCAGCGTGGGGACGCGGCGTGCGACGCCATCGCCGTAGCTGGGCGATTGACGATTGCGCTCTTCGACACGCTGACCATCTTCCTGCTCTATTTGCTCGGCGCGCGCATGTTCGGACGCGGCGGCGGGCTGCTGGCGGCAGCATTCTATGCGTTCTCGGTGCAGGCAATCCAGCTCAGCCACTTCTTCGCAATGGACCCGGCAAGCACCACCTTCACTGTACTGGCGGTGCTCGGCGGCGTGAGCATGGCAGCGCCACGCCGCTTCGGTGTGGCGCTGCTCACGGGCATTGCGTGCGGACTGGCGATTGCCTCCAAATTTAGCGCGCTGCCGGTGCTGGCTGTGCCGGCAGTGGCGGCGCTGCTCAGCGTTTGGCGTGAGGTGCAGGAGAGCCATCAAGCCGGGCGTCTGCTCGATGGCCGCGTGCCGTTCGCCGCCATCTTTGGCGTCGCTGTGGCGTGGCTGGCGGCGTTTACGGCGTTCTTCGTCACCAGCCCCTACGCCATCCTCGACTGGGAAACCTTCAGCCGCGCCGTGCTGGTCGAGCAAGGGATGATGGTGCGCGGGGTCGCCGATTTCCCCTTCACGCGGCAGTATCGCAACACGCTCCCCTACATCTACTTCATTCAACAGCAGGTGCAGTGGGGACTGGGCTGGCCCCTCGGCATCGTGGCGCTGGCAGGTGCAGCGTATGCAGTCTGGCAATTGCTGTTGGCAGCCTTTCGGTTGATCGCAACGTGGATTGCTATAGGGCGCAAAACCGGCAAAGTCCGTTGGCTCAACGACGCCCAGCTCGCCAACCTGGTCGTGTGGGCGTGGGTGCTGCCTTACTTCGCCATCACCGGCGCCTTCCTCGCCAAGTTCAACCGCTACATGAGTCCGGTGTTGCCTTTCGTGCTGCTGTGGGGCGCATGGTTGATCGTCGTGCTGTGGAAGGCAGGGGCGAAGAAGAGATTGGGAGATTCAGAGATTGAGAGATTGGAAATTGGAGATTGGAAATCGGACGATGCGCCTAGTCTCCCCATCGCCCAATCCCATGATCGCCCGACCACCCAATCTCCAATCTCCAATCTCCAGTCTCCCTTCCG
This sequence comes from uncultured Caldilinea sp., assembly GCA_937981885.1. GTDB lineage: Bacteria > Chloroflexota > Anaerolineae > Caldilineales > Caldilineaceae > Caldilinea. Next base: position 23,101 of record CALJMI010000029.1, on the reverse strand, counting down.
CCTCCTCGCCCTTTTCCTGGCAACCCTCGCTCTTGCTGGCGGCATCTTCTGGTCGCTGGCGTATGTGAGCGGCGTCTATAACCGCGAGCATACGTGGATCACTGCCAGCCGCTGGATTTACGAGAATGCGCCGCCCGGCTCCGTACTGCTGTGGGAACTGTGGGACGATCCGCTGCCCAAGAGCATCCCCGGCGAACCGGGCATGGACATGTATTCACGCGGGCTGACCAACATCGACTGGAGTCCCTACGAAGAGGACACCGCCGACAAATACCAGATTCTGAAACAGAAACTACGCGAAGCGGACTTCGTGGTCTACAGTTCCAAACGCATCTACGACAGCGTGGACGAGCTGCCCGAACGCTATCCGATGACCACCCTCTACTATGAGGCGATGTGGGATGGGCGGCTCGGTTTCGAGTTGGCGCAGGAGGTGACTTCGCCGCCGCAGTTGTTCGGCTTTGTCTTCGACGACCGTCACGCCGACGAGAGCTTCAGCCTCTACGACCATCCGCAGGTGAGCATTTTCCGCAAGGTGCGCGACCTGAGCGACGCCGAGTTCGACGCCATCTTCGAGCGCAGTTGGGAGCGGGCGATCCCATATTACCGCGGCAAGGATTCGCCGCTCAGCCCGTTGCTGGAGGCAATCGGGCTGGGCAGTCGCCCGGGCAGCGAACAGAGCGGGCTGATCAACCGCATCATCGGGCTGCTTGGCGTTGGTCAGGCGGCGCCGTCGCTGCCGCCGCCGGGCGAACGTCCCTCGCTGATGTTCGACAGGCCGATCCAGGAATTGCCAGTCGTCGACAATTACCGCTGGAACACGCTCGCCAGCGAGAGCACCATGCTCGCCATTGTCTGGTGGTGGCTGGTGCTGACGCTGCTTGGCTGGGCGGCGTGGCCCTTGATCTTTGGCATCTTTCGCCCGCTGCGCGACGCCGGCTTCTTTCTGAGCCGCACCTTTGGCTGGCTGCTCGGCGGCTGGCTGCTATGGATGCTGACTTCGCTCGGCCTGCTGCAAAATACTGTGCTCTTCTCCTGGCTGTCAGTGCTGATGGTGGCGGTCATCGGCGCGGCGTTTGCCTATCGCCAGCACGCCGCCATGCGCGCCTTCCTCCGCGCCAACTGGCGGCTGATGCTAGTGGGCGAAGTGGTTTTCGGCGCGGCGTTCCTGGCGTTCATCTGGGTGCGGCTGCAGAACCCCGACCTCTGGCAGCCGTGGTTTGGCGGCGAGAAGCAAATGGAGTTCGCCTTTCTCAACGGCATTCTGCGCAGCCCGACCTTCCCGCCGGTCAATCCACACTTTGCAGGCGGCGTCATCAACTACTACTACTTCGGGCTGTACCTGATCGCCTATCTGATCAAGCTGACCGGCATCTACGCCGAAGTCGCCTTCAACCTGGCGATCCCGATGCTCTTTGCGCTGACGGTGGTCAATGTCTTTGCCGTGGCGTATTCGGCGGTGGAGAGAAAGAGATTAGGAGATTGGAGATTGGAGATTGGTGATTCGCGTAAGGTCGAGCGTTCTCCTGACCTCGCAATTGCACAGTTGCCTAATCGCCCAATCTCCCAATCCCCCAATCTCCAATCTCCAATCTCCAATCTCCAATCTCCACTTCCCTCGCTTTCTGGTCTCGGCGCGGCGTTGTTGGCGCCGTTGTATGTGACGATCCTGGGCAATCTGGACGGTGCGGCGCAGGTGGTGCGCAATCTGGCGAAGCTCAACCCGTCGAACTTTCAGTCGGTGCTGCCGGGTGCGCAGGAAATGGCGGGGGCGGTGGGCGGCTTACAACAGGTAATCAGCGGTGCTGCGAAGATGCCGCCCTACGATTTCTGGGGACCAAGCCGGGTGATCGAGGCAACGATCAACGAGTTCCCATTCTGGAGCTTCCTCTTTGCCGACCTGCACCCGCACATCATCGGCATCCCGCTCACTGGTATGTTCCTGGCGCTGGCGTTGGTGCTGGTAATGGACGCCGGCACGGACTGGCGGCGGGCGTGGCGACAGGGATTGGGGCTGGCGGCGCTCTTTGCGCTGCTGCTCGGCGCGCTGGCAAGCGTCAACTTGTGGGAGCTGCCGACGTATTTCGGCTTAGGCGTGCTCACCTTTCTGGTCAGCCAGTTCCGTGGGCGCGGGCGCATCGACTGGCTGACGACAATTGCAGCGGCAGTGCTCTACGCGGGCGGCGCGTATCTGCTCTTCATGCCCTTCTTCAGCAACTACGTCAACGTCGGCGCATCGGGCGTGGGGTTAGTCAAACAATCCGACCCAATCGAGAATTGGCTGCTGGTGTGGGGCTTCTTTTTCTTTGTGCTGCTGAGCTGGACGATCTATTTGGCGTGGAAGAGATTGGAGATTAAAGATTGGAGATTGGAGATTGGGAGATTGGGAGATTGGGCGATTCAGCGATTTGGAGAGGGAGAAAAGGGGAAAGAGGGAGCCGCATCAGCGCAAGACAACGCCCAATCTCCAATCTCCAATCTCCAATCTCCCCATCTTCCCAAACCTTCTGGCATTGAGCGCGCCGTCAACCTTTTCTTTCGCCGCTTCGATGATTCGCCGCGTGCGCTCTACTTGCACAACAAATTGGTGCGCGCGCCGGGTTTCTTGTATTTGCTCTTGCTGGCGCTGATGCCAACGACCTTGTTGTTGGCGGTCGGCGCATGGCTGGCGGGGTGGAGCGTGCTGGCGCTCTGTCTGTCGTGGCTGGGGCTGGCAGTAGCGATGCTCTGGCGCAGCGCCCGCACGACCGACGCCGGCGCCGCGCTGACTGCCGTGCTCACCGCCACCGGACTGGCGATTCTGGCGGGCACGCAGGTGGTCTATCTCAAAGACTTCCTGAGTGGCAGCGACTATTATCGCATGAACACGCTCTTCAAGTTTTTCAGCCAGGTGTGGGTGATCTGGGGCGTCGCCGCCGCCATCGCCACGCCGCGGCTGCTCAATGCACTGTTTCCAGAGAATAAAAGGGATTCGGAGAATGAGAGATTAAGCGATTGGGAGACTGGAGATTCGAGATTGGAGATTGGAGATTCGGTGCAGGCGCGCACAGAGACCCCAATCCCGCAATCCCCCAATCCCCCACTCTCGCAATCTCACAATCTCCAATCTCCAATCTCCAATCTCCAATCTCTCCTTCTCCGCGCCGCCTGGGCTGCCATCTTCATCATGCTGCTGCTGGCGAGCCTGGCGTACCCGATCTTCGGGACGCCGGCGCGCCTCGAACAGCGTATGCCAGGCTGGCGACCGGAAGTCGGCACACTCAACGGGCTGGACTTCATGCGCGAAGGATCGTATGCGTGGCCCGATTTCAACAATGTCTTCGAGCTGCGCTATGAGTGGGAGGCGCTGCAGTGGCTGCTGAACAACATGCGCGGCAACGCCGTGATTCTGGAAAGTTCGGAGGTGGAGTATTACCGGGCGTGGGGCACGCGCATGGCAAGCAACACCGGCTTGAGCGGACTGAAGGGAATGCACGAGCAAGAGCAACGCTACCCGGAGGACGTCGGCTATCGCGACGGGCTGCACCGCGAGCTGTGGCAGACGCCCGACATCGCACGCACGCAGCAGATCATCGACGAACTGCACATCGACCTGGTCTACATTGGGCAGCTTGAGCGATTCCTGCATCCCGACGGCGTGCGCAAATTCGAAGAGATGGCGGCGCAGGGGCTGCTCACCCCGCTGTTTCGCAACGAGCGCGCAACCATCTACGCCGTGCCGGGGCGGCTCGAACAGCACGCTGACGGGACCTTCACGCCGGGCGGTGGCGCATGATGACATTGTTCGGGCAGTTTCTCGCCGTCTATCTGGTCGTCCAGGTCATCACCGTGGCGGCGCTGCCGCTGGCGTTGCGCTTTTTCGCTGCGCTGCCCGACCGCGGCTACGTCTTTGCGCGGCTGCTCGGCATCCTGCTCACCGGCTACCTGTTCTGGATCGGCTACAGCGTCGGCATCTGGCGCAATGAAATCGGCGGCGCCTGGCTGGCGCTGGTCGCCGTGGCGGTAATTAGCATCGTTGTGAGTAGGAAAGAGATTGAGCGATTAGAGATTGAGAGATTGGGAGATTGGAGATTGGAGATTGGAGATTCAGCGCGATCCCCCCAATCTCCAATCTCCCAATCTCCTGATCTCCCTCCCCTCCGCTACATCCTCCTCGCCGAGCTGCTCTTCCTGCTTGCCTTTGCAGCGTGGGCGTGGGTGCGCGCGCATGACCCGGCGGCGGATCACACCGAGCAGCCGATGGACCTGATGTTCATGCACAGCATCCGCGCCAGCCTGACCTATCCGCCACAGGACGCGTGGCTGGCGGGCTACCCGATCAGCTACTACTACTTCGGCTACTGGCTGATGAACATGGTCGGGCTGATGGCCGGGCAGACGGCGGCAGTGAGCTACAACCTGGCGCAGGCGCTTTGGTTCGGGCTGCTGGTGAGCGGCGCGTTTGGCGTTGGCTACAACCTGGTCGCTGCGGCGGGGCGGCGTTTTGGCAGTGCGGCGGGCGGCGGGCTGATTGCGACGCTGCTGGTTGCTCTCTCCGCCAACGTGCAGGGGCTGCTCGAATGGCTGTACGCCAACGGCGTCGATGTATCAGGCATCGCTGCGCTGCTCAAAGTGCGCGGCTTCCCGGAGAACGCGGCAGTCACCAACAACTGGTACATCGATTTTGGCTGGTGGTGGTGGCGCAGCAGCCGTGTGCTCGCCGACGTGAGTCTGCGCGGCGACCACATCGAGGTCATCGACGAATTCCCGGCGTTCAGCTATATCCTCGGCGACAACCACCCGCACGTCGCCGCCATGCCTTTTGCGATCCTGGCGATCGGCGTTGCGCTGGCGATCTTCCTCAGTGCGGCACAGCGGGCGAGCGCTGCGCCGCACCCTTCGCTGTTCCAGCCCGGCATCCAGTGGGTGCGCCAGGTAATAGTGCTCATCCCACTGGGGTGGGGAGGCTTCGTACTGGCCGCGCTCATCGTCGGTTCGCTGCTGTTCCTGAACACCTGGGACTATCCGCCCTACTGGCTGCTGATCATCTTCAGCGTGACCGCCGTGTGGATGCGCCTGCCCGCCGAGGCCGAACAACGATCAACCGGCATCGGACATGCACTCGGCGCAGCGGCGCTCTTTGGCGCGGCGCTGGCGGCGGCAGGCTTTGTGCTCTACCTGCCTTACTTCCTGACCGCACAGAGTCAGGTTGGTGGGCTGATCCCGAATCTCTTTCATCCGACGCGCTTCTCACAATTCGTCGCCATGTTCGGCGTAGCGCTGCTGACGTTGACTGCACTGTTGGCGGTTGGATGGTCAGTTTTTCGCCCGCGCCGCCTGGTTGTGATAGTCTCTCTTGCGCTGGCGCTCGGTCTGCCGGCCGTGCTGCTCGGTATTGCCGCCTTTGCTGCGACATCGACCGAAGGCGGGCGCGCGCTGCTGGCTGGCATGGCGCTGCCCGACGGCGCGACATCACACCTGCCTTTCATCCTGGAGCGATGGTCGAGCCAGCCTTTCACGTTCTTGATTGTCGGGCTAATGACCGCTGTGACGCTGGCGCTGCTGTGGACGGCGCTCCAGCACAGGGCAGCGATGACGAGCGAGCAGCAGCCGTTATTTTTTGCGCTGGCGTTGGCGGCGATTGGGCTTGGGCTGACATGGACGCCGGAGATCGTCTATCTTCGCGACAACTTTGGTTGGCGCATGAACACAATCTTCAAGTTTTATTACCAGGCTTGGTTGCTCTTTGGGCTGGCGGGCGCATTTACGATTGCGATCAGCGTGACGACCTGGCGCGGCTGGCGCATCGCTCCGGCGCTCTTGAGCACTCTGGCGCTCGTGCTTGCGGCAAGCTCGACCGTGTACATCGCAGCGGGCGCGTACAGTAAGACGCAGGGCTTCAGCCGTACGCCGACCTTCGACGCCGCCGCGTATCTGGCTGCAATCTCACCGGCGGAGTACGGCGCGGTCGAGTGGGTGCGCGCCAACACGCGGCCCGATGACATTGTTGTGGAAGGCAAGGGGCGTTCCTATGGCGCCGACACCAACCGCATTAGCACGATGACGGGACGCCCGACGCCGCTCGGCTGGGATGGTCACGAATCGCAGTGGCGCGGGCGCGCGTATGGCGCAATGGCGGCAGGGCGTCCCGAGGCGTTGCGCTCGATCTACGGCGGAACATCGCCGACGGAGGTTGTACGCATCCTGCAGTCGCTGGGCGCCAGCTATCTCTACGTCGGCCCAGCGGAGCGGGCGCAGTATGGATTGACGCCGGCGGTCGAACGGGCGCTCTTTGCGCAGCTTGAGCTGGTCTATCCGACGGAAAACCCTGCTCAGGGGGATGTGCGTATTTACCGTGTGCCGTGATATAAGTTGAAGCCAAGACCTTTGGAACGAGCTATTCGGCAATGACAAAAACGATTGACTTGACAAATCAGGCCATGCGCGCTCCAGAGAGCGATCTGGATGGTGCACGAACAACCGACCTGAGTGCAGCAACCACGGCGTCACCCGCAGCGTCAGCCGCGCACACCTTGACGGTGGAGCATCTTCTCTACGCCATTTTTGCGGCGACGGCGCTCTTGATCCGTTTTGTTGGGCTGGGCGCAGAGCCGCTTTCACCGACGGAGAGCGCCGCGGCGTGGAGTGCATGGCTTGCCGCCAATGCGCAGAGCGTGGCGGGCGCGCCGGCGCCGCAGAGCGCACTGCTCTACGGCGTGCAGGCGCTGCTCTTCTGGATCGCAGGCGGCGGCGACACCCTTGCGCGAGCAGTTCCGGCGTTGGCGGGCGCCGCGCTTGTGTTGCTGCCGTGGTTCTGGCGGGCATGGATCGGGCGACCGGCTGCGCTGGTCCTCGCTCTTATCTTGGCGCTCGACCCGTGGCTGATGGCGTTCAGCCGGCGCTCGGATTCTGCGATTCTGTCGATCTTCCTGGCGCTGTTGGCGCTGACTGCGCTCTGGCAGTGGCGTGTTCAGCTCGACCCGCGGCGTTCGCTGCGCTGGGAGCGCACGGCGGCGGTGGCGGTGGCGCTGCTGCTGACCAGCGGTCCCGTGATGTGGAGTTTTGCGCCGGTGCTGATCGCTTTTATCCTGATTTTCCATAATGCGAGTAAGCCGGAAGCCACCGGTTTCCAGGGCAACGTTACACCTCCTGACGGTCACAACGAACTGCGAGAATCTGCGGCAGCGTTGCGCCCCTCGCCCCTCGCTCCTCGCCTCTCGTTCCTGGATGGGTGGCGACCGCAGCGTTCAACCTGGCTCTGGTTCGGCGTTACGCTGGCGCTGGCGGCGACCGGCTTTGCGCTGCGTGGCGAGGCTGTGCCCGCATTGAGCGCCAGCCTGACCGCGTGGGTGAGCGCCGTCGCCGGGCTGGAGGCTGCCAACCCGCTTGCCTGGCCCTTCCTGCGCCTGCTGATCGATCAACCGCTGCTCACAACCTTTGGCGTCCTCGGAATGGTGTTGCTTTGGGTTCGACCGCCCGACCATCTATGCAAAGCGCCAAGTCACGCCGAAGGCGGTGACCTACTGGCGGGGTGGCGACGCACGGCGACCTTTCTGACCGTGTGGCTGGCATGGGGACTGCTCTTGTGGCTGCTGCCCGGACGACCGCCCGAAGCGCTGCCGGTGGCGGGGATTGCGCTGGCGATGGCTGCGGCGACAGCGATCGGGCGCGTGGTCGAACAACCGTGGGGCGACCTGACCGGACTGGAGCTGTTCACGCTGCTCGTCGTGCAGACGGTGCTGGTCGTGGCCGGCTCGATCTGGCTGGCGACGTTGGCGGACAGCTTCATCTTCAACGAGCAAATCTGGCTGACAATCGGCATCATCATTGCATTGATGATTGCGGTGTGGATTGTGTTCGGCATCTGGGCGGGCTGGCGGTCGACGGCGCGGGTGGCGGTGGTCTTCTACGCTGTGTTGCTTGGCGCATGGACGCTGCGCAGCGCCTGGCTGCTCAACCATTCGCCTGAGCTCATGCAGCCGGATGGTTTCTGGCGCAGTCATACAAGCAGTGAAGTGCATCTGCTGGTGCAGGATGTGGAGCGGCTGAGCAGTATTCGCCGCGGCGACCCGAACCAGATCGACATGCAGATCGTCTATGATGTCAGCCCGGACGCAGTGTTGGGCTGGCATCTGCGTGAGATGCGCAACCTGCGTTTTGTGCGCAGCATCGATGCTGCGCAGCTTGATGCAACGCGACTACCGCTGATCGTGGCGCCGACGTCGCGCAACGACTCGCTGCCGTTGCCCGACCCATACATCGGCAGCGAGTATGACCTTGTGTACACGTGGCAGCCGACGTTCCTGTCCGCGAATGGGGTTGATGGTATGAGCGCGCAGCAGCGATGGACCGACGTGCAGCGTCCGCGGTTGCGCTGGCTGCTTTATCGCAAGGTCGATAGCGCGCCGGTGGTTGAGTCGGTGACGATGTGGGCGCCGCGGTGACCACGATTCGAATTACGGTAAGATGAAGGACGGTTGAGGATGGCGCAAGATTCATACGTATTGGAGCAGGCTTTGGTGGAAGAGCATGCGGCGGTGCAACGCACAAGCTGGCTGGATCGACCACTTTCCTCGTTGATTGCCGTAAGTTGGGAGACAACGATCTGGGTCGGCATCTTTCTGCTCGGCATCGTGACGCGCTTCTATGACCTCGGCACGCGCGCCATGAGCCACGATGAAAGTCTGCACGCACTTTACTCCTACTACCTGTATGTGAACGGCAACTATGATCACAACCCGATGATGCATGGACCGTTTCTGTTTCACGCCAATGCGCTGATATATTTCCTCTTTGGCGACAACGACTTCACGGCGCGCATTGTGCCAGCGCTCTTTGGGATCGGCGTGCTGGCGATGATCTATGCACTGCGCCCGTACCTGGGGCGGACAGGCGCAATCGCGGCGGCGATCCTGGTGCTCGTCAGTCCGAGCCTGCTTTTTCACTCGCGCTACATCCGCAACGATATCTACATCGCCTTCGACACGCTGGTTTGGATTTTCGGTGCATTCCGCTATCTCGACACACGCAAGCTACGCTATCTGGTGATCATGATGCTGGGCATGGCAGTCGGCTTCATCGCCAAAGAGGTGCACTTCATGCACGGCGGCATCATCGGCGCGTTCTTTGCAGGGCTGGCGCTGTGGCAGATGGTAGGTGTGCGCCCGACGCTGCTGGTGGCGGCGCCGCTGGCGGTGGGCGGCGCGTTCTGGTGGGTGCTGCACGAGATGAAAAACGACCTGGTCGGCATGATCGGGTTGGGCGTCATGGCGCTTGTGGCGATCGGGATCGCCGTCTACTTCCTGCGCGGCAAGTGGGACGAACTGCGCCGCAATCCAGCCGCTGACCTGACCGTGATCATGCTGACGATGGTGCTGCCTTTCCTGGCGCCTTTCCTTTTTATCTTCACCGGCGGCGATCCGGTTGTCTTCACCACGGCGGCGGATTACACCAGCCAGGACATGATTGTCCGGCTTGGCATCATGGTTGCAGCCTGCGTGATTGCGGCGGTGGGGCTGGCCTATCTCTGGTTTGGTCGGCGCCATGAGGATGCCGACCATCCACGCGCCTGGCGTCCGCACTTCAGCCACTGGGCGATCTTGATGGGCGGCTTCTGGCTGATTCAGATTCTCTTTTTCACGACTTTTTTCACGAACACCGTCAATGGGTTGGCGACTGGCGTAGTCGGCAGCCTGGGCTACTGGCTGGCGCAGCAGGGCGTTAAGCGCGGCAGCCAGCCGATCTACTACTACGCGCTGATCGGCTGGCTCTACGAGTTTCTACCCGCCACGCTCAGCCTGGGTGGCATTGCCACAATTGCCTACAACCTGGTGATCAACCCGATCCGCCACACATTGTGGGACCCGATTGCGCCGGGCGATTTGCCGCAAGGGGCAAGGGGCAAGGGGCGGGGGGCGACTTCGCCCGATCTGCGGTTGTCCGATCAGCCAACAGAAGGCAGCGACCATTATGACGAAAAGGAGATTCACGCCGACGAGAATGTGCGACTGAACCGCATGATCTTTGTCGTCTTCGGCGCGTGGTGGGTCGTGGCAAGCTGGATCGCCTACTCGGTGGCGGGCGAGAAAATGCCGTGGCTCTTTGTCCACATGGCGCTGCCGATGTGTGTGCTCGGCGGCTGGTGGCTCGGCTATCTATTGCGTCGCATCGAGTGGCGGTCGGCGCTGCGCGATCGCACGTGGTTGCTGGTCTTCGTCTTCCCGGCGCTGACGCTGATCGCCACCGTGATGCTGACCGTCGTCACCGGTGCAGGAGGCGTCGAATCAAGCGCATTCGGGCGCATCCTGCAATGGCTGCTGATTTTTGCAGCAATAGGTGCAGTGGTTTTTGGCACCGTCTATGGCATCTTGCGCGGTGGCTTTCAGCCCGGTGTGCGTTTGCTGATGGTTGGCTTTGCCGCCGTCCTCTTTATTTTCACGGTGCGCGCCAGCTTTATGCTCACCTACATCAACTACGATATGGCGACCGAATATCTGGTCTATGCGCACGGGGGGCCTGACATCAAGCGCGCGCTGGCGGAGATCGACACGATCAGTGCGCGCACAGTCGGTGACCGCAACATCGTCGTCGCCTACGACAACGACAGCGCATGGCCCTTTAGCTGGTACATGCGGCTCTATCGCAACGCCAAATACTACGGCGATTCGCCCAACCCCGACGCCATGTCTGCGCCGGTGGTGATCGTCGGGCCAGCCAACCGCGCCAAAGTCGAACCGTATATGGCGCGCGACTATGTCAAGCGCACCTATCGCCGCATCTGGTGGCCGGAGATGGATTACTTCGACCTGACGCCGGCGCGGCTGTGGGGCGCCATCGCCGACCCGGCGCAGCGTCAGCGCGTTTTCGACATTGTCTTCTTCCGTAAATACCGCGACCCCAACAATCTGTCTCAGTTCCGCGACCTTGCGAAGTGGCCCTATCAAGGCGAGTTCGACATGTACGTGCGTCGCGACCTGGCAAGCCAAATCTGGGATCTGGCGGTTGTGCCTATCCCCACCGAGAGCGCGTTGAACATTCCGGTGATCGAGCCAGGGCAGGTGCGCACGGTGGCAGCGCAGACGATCTATAACGAGGCGTATAACGGGCTGCCGCTCTTTGCCCCGCGCGCAGTGGCGGTTGCGCCGGCAGGGAACCGCGTGATCGCCGACACCAACAATCACCGCATCGTCGTGCTCGACAATCAGGGCGGCTTCCTACGCGCGTTTGGCAGCCACTGCAATCTCAACGACCGCGCCAACACGCCTTGCGTCGATCCGGACGGCGATGGCCCGTTGGTCGAGGGCGACGGTCAATTCTTCGAGCCGTGGGGCGTGGCTGTCGATGAGGCAGGGCAGATTTACGTGGCTGACACCTGGAACGGCCGCATTCAGGTCTTCGATGCTGAAGGGCGTTTCCTGCGCAAGTGGGGCATGTTCGCGACGACCAACGGTGAGCTTGGCGACCCCAACGCGCTCTTCGGGCCGCGCGGGCTGGCGATCGACCTCGATGGCAACCTGCTTGTCGCCGACACCGGCAACAAGCGCATCTTGCAGTTCACGCCCAACGGCGACCTGATCCGACAGATCGGCGGCGGCGGGGTGATCGCCGGGCGCTTCGAGGAGCCGACCGACGTTGCGGTCGATCCGAGCGACGGCGGCGTGGTGGTGGCGGACGCCTGGAACGGGCGCATTCAACGCTTCTCGCCGGCGCTGGAGTATGTTGGCGAGTTCGCCGTGCCGGGCTGGTCAGGGCGCGATGTCTTCCAGAAGCCGTATCTGACGGTGACCGCAGACGGCTCGATCTACGCAACCGACCCGGCGACGGCGCTGGTGATGGTCTTCGACCGTGAGGGCAACGTGCGCGCTGCGTTCGGCGGGCCGGGTCTCGACGCCAGCAAACTGGGTCAACCCAACGGCATAGCTGCAGACCTGGCTACCGGTGTGTTAGTCGTCGCCGACGGCGGCAACAACCGCGTCATGGTCTTCCCGAAGATCGGTGAGTAGGTTATCGGAAGGTTGATCCGCAGATTGCGCAGAAACTGATCTGTAATCTCCTCTGCGTAATCTGCGCAATCTGCGGTTGAGTTTAGCAAGCCGGTTGGCGGAAGATCGATCCGCAGATTGCGCAGATTGCGCAGAAAACACTCTGAAACATTCTCTGCGTAATCTGCGCAATCTGCGGTTAAGATTGTAAGCACAAGCGATGCGGAGGATTGGGATTCGCCGGTTTTTGTTTGGCGCAGCGGCGTGTCTGCTGGCGTTTGCCGGGCAGAACGCTGTGCAGCGTGGGCTATATCGCGATGCTGCGCTGCTCTATGGCGTGGGCGTCTTCCTGTTTTTGGTTGTCTTCTGGGCGAAACGCTTCGATCCGGTGCGCACGCCGGAGATCGACCTGCTGCCGGAGCGCGGTTCCTTGCGTCAGCGCATTCGCGATCCCTGGGCGGTGCGCGTCGGGTTTGGTCTGCTGGCGCTGGCGCTGCTGCTCACCGTCAACGCTCTGCAACTATTCCATGAGTTCGAGCCATTTGCCCCGCAAGCGTGGCTCTGGCATGGCGCCTCGCTGCTGGCGGCGCTGCTTGCTGCGCTGCTGCTCGATGCCGGGCTGGTTGCGCGTCGCCAAACCGTCGTCTCGCAGGACGCAACGCCCGGCGCATTCCATTCGTTTCTACGCAATCTCAGCGAACATGCCGGCCTTCTTCTGACCGTGATTGGACTCGTCGCGCTGGCTTTGCTGCTGCGTCTTTATCGCTTCGACGACCTGCCCTTTGGCGTCTGGTACGACGAGGCGGAGCATGGCTTGCAGGCGCTGCGTATCGTTGCCGACGAGCGCTTTCGTCCAATCTTCGAAGGCGCGATCACAGGTCCAGCGCATTATCTATATCTGGTGGCGCTTTCGTTCGAGTGGTTTGGCGTCAGCGTGCAGTCGATCCGGCTGGTAAGCGTGCTCTTTGGCGTGTTGGCGGTTGTGGCCGGCTATATTGTGGGCGCCGAGCTGCTTGGGCGCCGGATCGGGCTGGCGCTGGCGGCGCTGTTGGCAGTGTCGAGCTGGGCGTTGACGCTCAGCCGCTTTGGCATGTACGCCACGATGTCGACGCCGCTCTTTGCGCTGTTGACCGCGGCGTTTGTGCTGCGCAGCCTGCGCACGGAGCGGCTGCTCGACTTTACGCTGGCTGGCTTGTGGCTGGGATTGGGATTGTGTTTCTACACCTCCTTTCGCCTCTTTGCGCCGGTCGTCTTTGTCTTTCTGGGCTACCACATCCTCTACACGCTGGCGACGCGGCGGACGCTGCCGTCGCTGCATTTCTGGCTTGGTCTGGGAATGCTGATCGTCATGGCGGCGCTGGTGATTTCGCCGCTCGCAGTCTATGCGACCAAACATCCTGAGATTTTCTGGGCGCGCATCGAAAACACCTTCATTTTTGCGGGCAAGAGCGAAGCCGAGCGATGGCCTGCGCTGTGGGAAAATCTGCGCAAACACGTCCTGATGTTCAACGTCTTCGGCGATCCGAACGGACGGCACAATCTGCCCGGCAACCCGATGCTCGACCCGATTACGGCGTCGCTATTTGTGATAGGTGTGGGATATGCGCTGCGCCGGGCGCTGCAGCCGCGTTATCTCTTTCTGCTGGTGTGGCTGACGGCGACGCTGATGGGCGGCGCGCTCTCGCTCGACTTCGAAGCGCCGCAGTCGTTACGCGCCAACGGCGCGCTGCCCGCGGCGTATGTGATCGCTGTGATTCCGCTGGCGGTGCTGGCGCGGGCATGGCGGCTGTCCGGCGGCGTCTATTATCCCAACGCGCTGCGTTGGCCCGCCGTTGCGCTGGCAGCGGCGATTGCACTGCTCAACATCAACACCTACTTTGTGCGCCAGGCAAGTGACTTTGCTGTATGGAACGCCTTCTCGACGCCGGAAACGTTGACCGCGCATCTGTTGGCGGATCTCGATCCGGAGACTGACGCTTACGTCACTGCTTTTTTCCGCGGACATCCGACGCTGCGTTTTGTCGCCCGAAATGCGCGCCCCTACGCCGAACTCAACACGCTCGACCAGTTCCCGCTTACCTTCGCACCTGGGCGCAGCGCGCTGTTGGTGCTCAACGCAGACAGCCGCGGTCTCTATGACGAAGCCAAACGGCTCTATCCCAACGCGCAGTTCGAGGAGCTTGCGCCGCCCGTCAAGGGGCCGCCGGTTGTCTTCACCGTGCGCCTCAGCCCCGAGGATATTGCCTCGATCCGCGGGGTAACGGCGCGCTATTATAGCAACACAGCGTGGAATGGCGAGCCAGCCCTGGTGCGCAGCGAAGCGCAGATCTACGCCGAGTGGCCCCAAGCCAGCCCGCTGGCAGAGCCGTTTTCGGTGGAGTGGGAAGGTTTCCTGCACGTGCGCACGGCTGGTCAGCACGAGCTTTTCTGGGAGGCGCCGGCCGCTGCCGAGGTGTTGATCGGCGAGCAGGTCGTTCTGGAGGGGAGCGGCGCCTTGTCCGGCGCGCTGCCGCTGGCGCAGGGCGTTCACTCTCTACGTGTACGGGCGGTCGGCGCTGCGGGACGTGTGCAGCTTGCCTGGCGCACCCCCGACGGTCAGGTCGAGGTCATCCCACCCACTGCATTTTACAATGCACCGCGGCTGGGTCACGGTCTGCTGGGGCGCTACTTTGGCAACGGCGAGTGGGCGCCGCCCGAAGTGATGAGCCGCATTGACAGCCGCTTCGACCGCTACATCCACGTCACCCCGCTGCCGCGCCCGTACACCACGGAGTGGACAGGCAAGGTGGCCGCGCCGGCCGATGGCGTCTACCGCTTCGGGCTGGAATCGATCGACGAGTCGAGGCTCTGGATCGACGGTACGCTGGTGGTCGAGGCGGTGCAGCCCAACACTTACACTGAAGGCGAGATCATGCTGACGCAGGGGCTGCACGATATCCGTATTCGCCACGCCGACCGCACCAACCACACGCACATCAATGTCTTTTGGACGTTGCCTGGGGGGCTGCGGCAGATCATCCCGGCTGAGGCGCTCTATCCGCCGCAGGAGAGCTACGAACGCGTCACGCTGCCGACGCTCGATGCGCTGACGGTGGGACAGATGGCGCTTGGATTGCCTGCCGCATCGGCAGCGGTCGCCTACGAACCAAACCTGCCCGGCAACGCGCGCACGGTGGTCAGCGGGCTGGCTGCACCGCGCGGCGTAGCAGTCAGTGATGACGGCTCAAGAGTCTACGTTGCCGAGGGCGGCGCAGCACGCGTGACGATCTTCAACGCCGACGGCGATCAGCTCGGCGTGATCGACGGCGGTCGCGACGCGCTGCGCGAGGTGACAGATGTGGCAGTTTCCGGCGATCGCGTCTTGGTGCTCGATGCTGGCGCCGGGCGCGTGCGGGCGTTCACGCTTGACGGGGCGCCGCTTGATTTTGCGCGCACGCTCGATCCAGTCTTTGCCGACCGCTCGCGCGGCATCGGCGTCGCGCCGAATGGCGGCGTGCTGATTGCCAACACGCCCAACAACCGCATTGTCATCCTCGACGCGGCGGGCGAAGTCGTCGCGCAGGTGATCGTCTGGCCCGGCGAAGATGCACAGCCAGTCGACGCCGTGGTCGGCGTCGACGGCCAGCTTTTTGTAACTGAGGCGCAGGGACATCGATTGATCCGTTATGCGCCAGATGGACAGCGCGAGCGCGCCTGGCCCATGGCGATCGCCAACACCGTGGACAGTCCGCATCTCGCTGTGGGTGCGGACAGTGCGCTTTACATCACCGAGCCGGAGAACGGACGCATCCTGCTGCGCGATGCGCAAGGCGAGGCGGTCGGCGCCTGGAATCTGTCCTCTCTGCTTGGTCGCCCCGTGCGTCCGGTCGGGATCGCTGTCACCGCCGATGGCGTGGTCTGGGTGGCGGACAGCGGTGGTGGAACGTTGATTGCATTGGAGGGTGCGTTGTAGGTTGCCACTCTCACGCAAAGCCGCAAAGCATGCGAAGGCCCCCTTCAACTTTGCGCCTTCGCATGAGACAAGATCGTCGATTGGTGTATAATGATTTTCATGGAACGAACCTTTTTCATCATTGCATCTTTGTTTGGCGGTCTTTCCGTTGCGCTTGGCGCGTTCGGCGCTCATGCACTGCGCGGGCGCATTGAGGAGAGCCTGCTTGCCAACTACCAGACTGGCGTCAGCTACATGTTCTATCACTCGCTGGCGCTTCTGGCTGTGGCGTGGGCATTAAGCAGATGGCCCGCCAGCAGCCTGCCGGTGTGGGCGGGCTGGCTCTTCGTCGTCGGCATTGTGTTTTTTTCGGGCAGCCTCTTTGTGATGGCGTTCACCGGCTTGCGCTGGCTCGGCGCGATTACGCCAATTGGCGGCGTGGCTTTCATCGCTGGCTGGCTGCTGTTGGCGCTCACGGCCTGGCGTGGGTGAGATGAAGTCTGTTGCGTGTCACGTGATGCGTGACATGGCGCCGACGGGGCATGTAGCACACAACATCTCTACGCAATGAAAGACATCCTGACATTGATCTCTTCGCCTCCTTCTCGGCTCTGCGTGAGACTCGCGAAGTGTTGAAATTGGCGTATATTCTAGACGTTTTTTTTGACTTTTTGCCCCCTTTTGCATATACTAACGTTGTGTCTGCCCCTATGGTGGAATTGGTATACACAGCAGGTTGAGGGCCTGTGCCCGGTTGGGCATCTCCGTTCGAGTCGGAGTAGGGGCACCACAAAGCAAAAAGCCGATCTCGTTATAGAGATCGGCTCTTTCTTATTGGAGGATTGGAGATTGGAGACTAGGGGATTTGACGACCGAGAGATCAATGTCCCCACCCAATCTCCAATCTCTTAATCTCTCAATTCACACTTACTTCCGCAAATGTGGGAAAGCCTGCAAGCCGGGGAAAATGGCGGCGTCGCCCAACTCTTCTTCGATGCGCAGAAGCTGGTTGTACTTGGCGATACGGTCGCTGCGTGCGGGCGCACCAGTCTTGATCTGACCGGTGTTGAACGCCACGGCAATGTCGGCAATCGTGGCATCCTCGGATTCACCGGAGCGGTGGCTGGTGATGACCGCCCAGCCGGCGCGGTGGCTCATCTCGATGGCGGCAATCGCCTCAGTCAATGAACCGATCTGGTTGACTTTCATCAACAGCGCGTTGGCGACCTTCTCCTGAATGGCGCGCTTGATGAACTTGACGTTGGTGACGAGCAGATCGTCCCCAACAAGTTGCACCTTGTGGCCGATGCGCTGATAGAGCATTGCCCAGCCTTCCCAATCGCTTTCCGCCATGCCATCTTCCAGGCTGATGATTGGGAAGCGGTTCACCCAGTCCTCCCACAGATCAACCATCTGACCGCGGTCGAGTTTGCGCCCCTCGATCTCCAGATGGTAGACGCCGGTGGCTTCATCATAGAGTTCGCTGGAAGCCGGGTCAAGCGCAATGAAGACATCTTCGCCGGGTTTGTAACCAGCCTTCTCGATTGCGCGCAGGATCACCTCAACCGCCTTGACATTGCCGCCGAGGCTCGGCGCAAAACCGCCTTCATCGCCAACGTTGGTGGCGAAGCCGTCGTCATGCAACACTTTCTTCAGACTCTGATAGATTTCGGCGCCCCAACGCAGACACTCGGCAAAGGTCGGCGCGCCGACCGGCATGACCATGAACTCCTGGAAATCGGTGCTGTTGACCGCATGTTTGCCACCGTTGAGAATGTTCAACATCGGCACAGGCAACGTGCGCGCATAAACGCCGCCGAGATAGCGATAGAGCGGCAGGTTGAGGTCGCTGGCGGCAGCCTTTGCCACCGCCATGCTCACGGCGAGAATAGCGTTGGCGCCAAGCTTGCTCTTGGTTTCGGTGCCGTCAAGTTCGAGCATCAGCTCGTCGATGGCAACCTGTTCGACCGGATCCATGCCGACCAATTCCTCGGCGATAGTTTCGTTGACATTCTCGACCGCCTTGAGCACGCCCTTGCCGCCATAGCGCTTCTTATCCCCGTCGCGCAATTCGAGCGCCTCATTTGCGCCGGTGCTGGCGCCGCTGGGTACAATCGTTGTGCCGATGGCGCCGCTGTCCAGCCCAACCTCGACCTCGACTGTTGGGTTGCCGCGGCTATCCAGAACTTCACGACCGTGGACGTATACGATTTCACTCATGAGAGTCTACTCCTCTGAAATTTGAAATGAATCAATTTTACAAATTTGCGTCGTGTGCGACGACAGACGCCACACACTTTAGTAGTGTATTACGAAACCATCTTTTTTGCGAATAGCGCCTTGAAACAAAAAGTCGGGCGATTTGCTGAATCGCCCGACTCGCTCATTCGCGCACACGCTCCGGCGTGCTCTCTTTGACCGGCGCCTCGGCCGGCGTCTTTTCCCTGCTTTCGTCGCGGCCAGGCGCTTCGGGATCAGGAAGCACTTCGTAGACCCAACGCACAGCGCGCCGCCACATGCTGCGCGCCGCGGCGGCGCTATAGGTTGCCTGCCGCCGTGTGTTCTTCCACCAGCCGGTCTCCGGCTTTTCCACCGGCGTGCGCCAGTCGATTGCACAGGCTGCCCATGTCAGCCCGGCGCCAAAGCCGACAAAGACCACCTTGTAACCCGGCTCAAGCTTGCCTGCCTCGATTGCCTCACACAGGGCAATCGGGATACTGGCAGTGCTGGTGTTGCCATATTTTTCCAGGTTGACAAAGACTTTCTCGGCGGGAATCTTGAGCTGGTTGAGCACGCTGTTTTGGATAATGCGGATGTTTGCCTGATGCGGGACAACCAGGTCGACCTCGTCGGTGGTGTAGCCGGCGCGTTCGAGCACCTTACGCGTCGAAGAGGCCATGACGCGCGTGGCAAAACGGAAGACCGCTTTGCCATCCATCTTGACGTAGTGCATGCCGCTGCTGACGGTCTCCAGGCTGGTGGGCATGGCGCTGCCGCCGGCGGGAAGAATCAGGTTGTTGCCGCCCGACCCGTCGCTGCCCAAATCAACCGACATGATGCCGCCGGGCACTTCGCTGGCCGCCACCAGCACTGCGCCGGCGCCGTCGCCAAACAAGATGCAAGTCTCTCGGTCGGTCCAGTCGACAATGCGCGAGAGCGTTTCGGTGCCGATCACCAGCACATATTCGGCGTCACCCGCCAGGATGTGACCACGCGCCATCGCCAACCCATAGACAAAACCAGAGCAGGCCGCGCTCAGGTCGAACGCGCCAGCGTTATGGGCTCCCAGCGCATCCTGGATCAGACAGGCGGTGGCAGGAAAGATATGCTCCGGCGTCGTCGTCGAGCAGATAATCAAATCGATCTTGCTGGCGGGGACATCGGCGACTTCGAGCGCTTTGCGCGCCGCCGCCACCGCCAACGACGCCGAGGTCTCTTTGGGGTCAGCAGCTACATGTCGTTCGGCGATGCCGGTGCGGCTGCGAATCCACTCGTCGTTGGTGTCGACAATCTGTTCCAACTCCTGATTGGTGATCACCTTGCCCGGTACATGATGACCCCAGCCAACGATGTGAGCATAACGGGGTCGATGCGCTGAGGGAGCGTCGGGTGGGCGCTCTGCGGCGATGCCTGGCTCAGAGCCTGGTGGGTGAGCGCCGTTGGTTGTCGACTGGGTCATCGCTGAAGGCTGCTTGATCTCTGCCATTTCTCCTCCTTGTTCGCCGTAGCCTAGATGTAGCGGCGCAACATGATGCAGGCGTTGTGACCGCCAAAGCCAAAACTATTGCTCAACGCCACACGAACATCCTGTTCGACAGCCTGGTTGGGCGTGTAGTTCAGGTCGCACTCGGGGTCAGGGTTGTGTAGGTTGATCGTCGGCGCCACGACGCCAGTAGTAATAGTCTTGACGCAAATGATCGTTTCCAGCGCGCCAGCAGCGCCGAGCAGATGGCCGGTCATGCTCTTGGTGCTGCTGATACGCACGTTGTACGCCGTTTCGCCAAACACCTGCTTGATCGCCAGCGTCTCGCCAATGTCATTCAGACGGGTGGCAGTGCCGTGGGCGTTGATATAGTCGACATCGTTCAGCGTTTCGCCATAAGCCGCGGCTTTGCGCAGGGCGGCGCGCATTGCATCCACGGCGCCGCGACCGGTGGAATGGGGCGCAGCCATGTGATAGGCGTCGTTGGTGTTGCCGTACCCAATCACTTCGGCGAGAATTCTCGCCCCGCGCGCCAACGCATGCTCGAGCGTTTCCATCACCACCAGCGCCGAACCTTCGCTCATCACAAAGCCGTCGCGATCGTTGTCGAAGGGGCGACAGGCTCCCGCCGGGTCTTCGACGCGCTGGCTAAGCGCCCCCATCACGTCGAAGGCGGCCACCGTGATCGGCATCAACGCTGCTTCGCTGCCGCCAGCCAACACCACGTCGGCGTCGCCGCGACGCAAAATCTCGAAAGCTTCGCCGCACGCAGTTGTACCGCTGGCGCATGCGCTGACGACCGAGTGATTCGGACCTTGCAGGTTGTACTCGATGGCAACCTTGCCGCCAGGACTGTCCACCAGCATGTTTGGGATCATAAACGGGCTGACCTTGCGCAATCCCTTCGCCTGCGTCAGATCGATATTCTCACGAAAGCTGCCGATGCCGCCGATGCCGCTGCCAATGATGACGCCGATGCGCGTCGGATCTTCCGCCTCCAGATCGAGCGCTGCATCGGTGAATGCTTGCTGCGCCGCTGCCAGCGCATATTGGATGCACGGGTCAAGCCGTCGCGCCTCCTTGCGATCCATGTACTGACCGGGATCGAAATCACGCACTTCGCCGGCAAAGGTGACGCGCAATTCAGACGTGTCGAACTTAGTGATATGGTCGATGCCGCTACGCCCCGCAATCAGATTCTGCCAGGTTGCGTCAACCGTGTGTCCCAGCGGGGTCAACGCGCCCATGCCGGTAATCACCACGCGTGGGGGAGATCCTCCGTTATGTGTTGTCATAGTGTGTCAACCATCATTTTCTATACACAAAATTTGATGTAACGATTTCTGTTTTAGCTCCCTTTGGAGCGTCAGAAAGTGATAACACGTGCGAGCTTCAGAAGTTGCGGATATTTCGAGGATCAAACAAGCCCGATGCTGCAACATCGGGCTTGAAATCATTGTCCTGGAGACGATTCGATTGCAGAGCCTCTGTGCAGACGCACAGAGGCTGTTGGGGTCAACGCAAAACTGACTCGTACGGTTCGTCTTGTTCGTCCGGTTGATTCATGGATTGATTCACAGGCTCGGCTTGCATATCGGATTGCATATCGGAGCCAGACGCCTCGTCCTCATACCAGGGATTGCGGTCATCCGACGTCGGCTCCTCCATTGTTGCAGGCAACGACGATTGAACGGATGGACGACGTAGAATCAGGTATACGCCAGCGCCGATCAACGCCAGCGGCCACAGCCATGCCAGTGCACCCACAAACGGCGTCACAATCACCAGCCCCAATACCAGCAGGATGGCCGCCGGAATATACGCCCACCGAAGATTTTGGTTGAGATAGGTGGATAGCAGCCCAAGCACGCCGAAGGTCAATCCCAACCCGACGAAGAGTACGCTGCCCGAGTTGAGAAAACGGAACGGCAATACATCAATCGCAGCCACAGCCGCCACCGAGAAAAGGGCGCCGCCAGGAATAATCGCCCACCACTGGCGCGGATTGGTGACGAAGACCGCCAGAAAGCCGGCGCCGATCGACCCCAGAAAGATGGCGCCGGTCATACCCGACAAAATCGGCGGCGCAAAACGTGAGTAGAAAATAGTCGCCGCCAGGCCAAGCAATGTAAAACCAGGGATCGCCGCCCACCAGCGCTCATGCCGGGCGGTGAGAAAGACATATAGAAAGACGCCGCCCGCTGCGCCGAAAGCCAGCGACCAGAACAGATCGCTCAGCGCGCCAAGAATGCCGGTGGCCTGAAGCAGGAAAAATCCGCCCAGGGCGACCAGCAAGCCCCCCCATAACAGTCGTTTATTTTCTTTTGTCACCATAATTTGAACTCCTTGTGCATGTAAACGCTTTGCCCTGGTGAACAATACGGAGAATGCTTACAAGAAGTTGCACACTCGGGGATACAGGTCAGGGCGAATTTCACGCCAAAATTTTCAAGAAGCAGCCTCTCAAGGCGCTACGCCGGGCGATGTCGTGTCGCGAAACCACCACGCCTGCACAAACGCCTGACCACTGCGATCATAGTACTCCACCGTGACGGTATGACGACCCCTGCCTACGCCAATGAAGCGGTTTGTGTTGTCACTGTAGCCGTCGCGCCAGGCGTCGATCACCAGCGTCTGGTTGAGATAGACGCGTACACCGTCGTCGGCGCGCTCACGAAAGAAGTAGGTCCCGCTGTCGAAGTTGAACTGCCCAACCCATCGTGCGCTCCAGCCATCCATGGGAACCACGCCGGGAATCGGGGACAGGAATCCCCAATAGCCGTGCGTGTAGTTTTGTCTTTAT
This sequence comes from uncultured Caldilinea sp., assembly GCA_937981885.1. GTDB lineage: Bacteria > Chloroflexota > Anaerolineae > Caldilineales > Caldilineaceae > Caldilinea. The sequence continues at coordinate 704 of CALJMI010000029.1, read as the reverse complement.
GGACGCCGACGACAAGCAAATCTCCACGAGACAAGTATACTCCGAATCAGGTGCGTTGTCGTATTGTGTAGCCGACTTTTGCCTTCAACAATGAGTTTTCGGGGATATTCTGCCAGATCGCCAGCCCCGAAGCGATCACTGCATCGGCGCCGATCAAAACGCCCGGCTCGATGAAAATGCCCGTGCCAAAGCGCACACGGTCGCCGATGCGGACGCGGCTCGACGTGACGACGCCCGGCCCAAAACTACAGTGGCTGCCGAGGACACAATGGTGCTCGATACTGCAATACGCGCTGAGGAAGTTGTTGTCGCCGACCGTGGCGCACGCGCCGAAATGGCAAAAGGCCATAACGACGTTGCCTTCACCCCATGTCACGTTGATGCCCGCGACTGCGCTGGGGTGAATCACGTTGGCAAAGGGAATGCCTTGCGCCTTCCATGCCGTGAAGATACGTTCGCGAAAGGAGATGCTGGTGCTCACCGAGATCACGGCGGCGTCGATTTCGCCCGCCGCCAGCAGATCGGCAGTGCGCGCTGCGTCGATGGCGCCGATCACAGGCACGCCTGCCACTGCCTTGTCGTGAATCGCACTATTGTCATCCATGATCGCCACGGCGCGCTGCTGTGGGATGTGCATCAAGGCGTCGATGATCTGCACCGCACCGTTGCCTCCGCCGACGATCAGGAGCCGCTGCACACGATTG
>CALJMI010000028.1 GCA_937981885.1 uncultured Caldilinea sp. | reverse complement strand
GGATCGTCCAACTGTTGATGCCAAAGCGTTTCATAGCGGGCGGCGATTTCCTCCGGCGTTTCGATCATCGCACGCCACAGATTCATTAGCGGCTCGTTCAAGTCGTTGAGGTAGTAGTGGCTGCCAAGCCGGCCTGCTGCGGCCGCAATCGTCATGGCCGCTGATCCGGCAAACGGTTCGTAGAGCGCGCCGAACCTCGGCGGGAAATAGCGCAGAATCTCCGCTGCCAGGTTGCGTTTGCTGCCTTGATAGGGGATTGGGTGCGGTATCATTTCTGAGCTTCCTTCACGCTGGCAGCGAGTTGCGATACCGCTCATACGCCGCAATCAGGTTCTTTTCGATTGTGCTGTGCAGTGGTGTCTGCTGGTAAGGGTTCTTCTCGGCAGCTTGAAAGATTTGCCGGGCGCAGCGTTTGCACAGCAGGTAGCCGATCAAGATGCCCGGCTTGCGGTGAATGAAGGCGTTGAGGGAAATCGCTTCTTTGCCTTTGATCTTGATCAAATCGATCTCCCGCCCGCAACCTGGGCATGTCTCTTCGATGTATAACCAGTAGCCCTTCACAGCACTGCCAAAGCGTGCTTTGGACATCCTGAACAGTTCAGCTAATACGTTTTCGACTGATTCTTCGGGCGTCATCGTATCTTCTCCCTGGCTTGATCGGAGTCGGCGAGTATGCGCCGCTCACCAGCAACATCTGCTGTGCGCGCTTATCCCTGGCTTCAGCGTGTGGGTCATAGGCGTAGACCAGAACGTTGATGTCGACTAAAGTCGTGTTACTTTGAGAAACCGAGTTTCTGGAGTATTGCTACCAGACCGTCAATCTGGCTAAGAAACTCGGTTTCTCGATCGCACATCACTTTAGAGTCGTTGTCGTGGTCGGCCTGACTCACCGCTGCTCATCGTAGTAATCCTTGCGCACCCACCGGTGTGGCGCACCCGGCAGCGACCGTTCCCGCACCGCAGCAAAGGACGTCAGCACTTCCTGCCAGGCTGCCTCGTCGGGTGGCAGCGGGTTGCTGACTGTGGTCTGAGGCTGCCCCAGGAACGCATCCACCGCTTGGCGGATCAAGTCTGCCTCCGACACGCGTTGCGCCACCGCCATCATCTTGAGCCGTGCTTCCTGATGGGGGTAGAGGTAGACCTGCTTGCACACCATCTTGCGGCGGGTCGCGCCGGTTGCTGTGGTCTTCTCCGTCATCGTACGGTCGCCTTCCTGGCCATTTCCCCGATTGCCTGACTATACATCGCAATATACATCCTGCTGCACCTCACCTACGGTCAATCGCTACTGTACAGACGGGGCGACTTCGCGTTTGGAGCAGGAGTTTATACCGTAGGTCATCGCCTCCGGCGTGACATGGCAGCCGTGTCACGCCGGAGGCGATGACCTACGGCAGATTTTGTCGCTGCCAAGCCATCTTGCTCCACGGCTTGTCTGACGCATTGTTCCGCTATACCTTCAACCCCGCCTTCAATTCCCCGATCATCACGTCCGGCGTATAGTCAGGATAGAGATAGAGCAGGTCGCACGTCGTCACCGCGCCGCGGATCAGCTCGCGCAGGTTGATGCGGTGCTGCGCCAGCGCCTGCGCCAGCAGACCGGGTGCGGCATTGGCAACATCGGCATAGCGATCCGGCGCCGGCGCGTAGCCGTAGGCCAGGGCGTGGTAGCGCAGCAGCGTGCTGTAGAATGCGCGGATGTCCTTCTCGATGAAGCGGTCGTCCAGCCGCACCAGATGCGACGGCGCCAGCCACGTCCCGACGGGCATGCGGTCGGCGCTTTCGGTCAGTGCAAAGAGGAAGAAGAGATGCGGCTCCGATGTGTAGCTCACTGGATACTCGGCGCGTGTGTGGTCAGGAATCGAACGCGGATCGATGCGCCCGTTGTTGAAACCGAGCGCGCTGACGATCATCGCCTTGAAAAAGGAATCGGCGCGCTCGCGTTGAGCGGCGCGCAGCAGCGAGTAGTGCTCGGACTCGTCGATCAACGCCGCCATGCCGCTGTAGCCGAGCAGCGTCGCCAGCAGACTGATTCCGGTGAGTAGATAGCTATACTGCCGTGCATTCTCGCCAGTAATATAGAGACGCGGCGGACGCCTGAGACAGCTTTTCATCTGGACGCCCGCTTTGGTTCGCCCGCTCAACCAGTTCACGGTCTCTTCGAGTGCACTCTGGCTGGGACAGTCGAGCAGTGCGGTGAGTGCGGCGGCGAGCGGGCACTCCCCGAATTCGCGCGGGCAGAGGCGCACGAACTCGGCGACGACCGCCGGCCGCGCCAACGCCTTCTCGATCAGCGGCAGCAGGCCGCGACGGTTGCTGTCAGGATAGCGCAGCGACGTGACCAGCGCCTCGTAGATTTTGTGCGCCTTGCCGGGCGGCGTCTCCACCAGGTCGAGGCTGGCGCTGGCGACGACGAAATTCTCACGAAGCGCACGCCGCGCCGCCAGCTCGATGAAGTGGCTCTTGCCAAAGCCGTAGTCGCCGATCACGGCCAGCACGTCGCCGCCGCGCTCGCGGCTGCGGTCGAGCGCTCGATCCAGCGTCACCCGCTCCGCCTCCAGACCGATGGTGAGCGTCTCGGCGTCCTGCACCGGCACGATGCCCAGCCGTAATGCTTCCAACGTCTGGCGAGCGCGGAACTGGTCGGTTTCCAGCATGATGCGCGGCGGCGCTTTTTCCGGGATGTGTGGCGCTGTGATCGCTGTGTAGGAGTCAGCGCTGAACTCTTTGGCTGGCAGCCGGAAGCGACGCCCGGATTCAAAGAGCACTTCCCATTCGTAGCCCTCCATGTAGGTCTTGAGCAATTCGCCCGCGCCAAAATGCGGGTGATAGACAGTGCGTATCTCCATGCAACGCCTCGGCTAATAGGGACTCTGCTGGGCGTCAGCCAGCGCGTTGAGCGCGTCGCTTTGCCCGCGGATCAATCCTGCCGCCTGCTCGACCGTCAACGCAAGCTCGCCCTCCTCTTTTTGCCGATACCATTCGGTGATCAGCGTCTTGACAAAGAGACGACGGTGGCTGATCGCCAGATACGCAGTGCGCGCCGCCTCGGAGAAGGCACGGATGTTGGCGGCTTGCAGGTCAGCGTCGAGCTTGACGCCGTAGGCGATCTCGAAGATCGGCAGCAGCCGGTAACCGATCTGTTCCAGCAGCTTCTCGTCGGGAATGTCGAGATGCTCCAGGTTGATCTGCGGGCTGAAGGGGTTGCTGCGCGAGAAGTAGTTGGTCGCCTGCACACGTTGTTGCAGCGCCGGATATTTGGGCACGACCGTGTTGAGAAAATCGGGGGGCACGGCGTACATGAAGAGTGCGCCGGGCAAATCCTCGCGGCAGCGGTCGATCACCTCGCGCAGGTTGTCGGTGGCGGTCTTCTCCCCCTTGCCGCCGATGCTCAACATGCGGTCGCCCTCGTCGAAGAGCAGCGCCAGCCCGGTGTAGCCGAGCGCCCGCACTGCCTGACAGAGCGAGCGCAGCATCTTGAAGGCGTTGTTTTTGTTGATCTTCTCGGTCACGCCGATGGTGCGCAGGTCGCGCATGTCCTCCGGGCTGACCTCCTCGCCGTGCAGCCAGCGCTGCAGCGCCTCTTGCCGGCGCTCCTGTCCGCGCAGCAGGGCGAGCAGGTATCCCTGGATCGCCTTGTGGTAGCTCAGGCTGTCGATCGACGTCATGGCGACGGTCTGGAGCAGGGCGCGCACTTCGGGCAACTCCTCGACGCCTTCGTCGCCAAGATCGAGACCGCCCGCCATCGTCAGCCGGCGCAACGTCCCTTCCAGGAAGCGCCCCAGCCCCTGCTCGTCCTCGCCGACCCCGCCCAGCTCGTGCCAGATCAGCGCCGACGCCACGGCTGCGTAGACGCGGCGCTGGTCGTCGTAGGGGCTTTCCTTGGGGCTGAGATCGACCTTGCTCACGGCGAAGTTGCGTTGCCAGGCGCGGTCGCGCACGCAGTAGAGAAAGTGTGACTTGCCGCTGCCGTAGTCGCCCACCACCAGCTTGAAGACCGCACCACCCTCAGCCAGGTAGGAGCCGAGATAGTGCGCGTCGATGGCGTCGAGCAACGACTCGTTGCCGGCGTTGTAGTAGCTCACGCCTTTGGAGAGCGGTGTGCCCGATTGGCCGAGCGTCTCGACGATCTGGCGGGCAAGCCGTGGTTCAGGCAGCATAGATCACTCCTTTGCTATTCTTTGACAAACTCGATGTCGGCGATGTAACGCCCGTCGTAGGGTGAATCCCCTTCGACGATCCACATGCTCTTCGCCGGGCTGTCGGTCTGTGATTTGGTGGCGCTATGCGCTTTGACGACCTGCCCCTTATGCGCCAGTCGCTGCCGACCGGTGAATTCGTAGAAATCATAGATGAATTGGGCGCGACTGTAGTCGGTGAAGGTGCGCTTGCTCGGCTCGCTGGCAAAGGCGCGTCCCTGGCGCAGCAACACCATCTCGATGTAGACATCGACGATGTTGACGCGGCTGTTGGTGGACGCCCGCCTGCGCTGCGCCATCTGGTAGGCGTCGGCAAGCTGCGCCATCCACGTTGCGCCATCCACAGTGCGCCCCTGGATCGCCTTGACCGCAGATTGGTACGCTTTGACGGTTGCATCCACCGTGATCGACACATGCGGCGCCACGATGTCCTTGCCGTAGCGCAGCACGCAGGCGCGCCTGGCAAAGTTGGCGTCCAGCTCGAAGCGCCCGATCTCAAACCTAGGCGGGCGCCCACCGATGGTCACACCCAACGTCTGGAGCGCGTCACGCAGCTTCTGCCCGAACTCGTCGCCGAGCGCGCGCTGCGCCAGATCAAGCTCGTTTTGTAGTTCTGGAATGATCTCTGCCACGGGGCTTTCCTTGCTGGCCTGGAGTACAGTCAGCGCCTTGTCGAGTCGCACCACATCGACCGGTTCGGCGCGCAGCGCGTTGGCGCTCTCCTTGAGCGCAGTGACCAACGTCGCCAGGCTTTTGATCTCACGGCGCAGGTCGGGCGTCAGCGGATCGATGGTTTCTTCTTTGACGCGTAAACGGGAAAAGGCGTCCAGCGCGGCCTTGACATCGACGGTTGTGTCATGTTCGGTATAGTCGCGCAGCGCTTTGAGCGTCTTGCTATGCGTATTGATCACAAGTTTGAAGGATGATTGCACGATATTGGCGCGCTTCTGGCGCAGGCTGTAGGCGTCGAGCAATTGAGTTAGCTGATTGAGTAAAATTTCATTTGCCATGGTGTTCGGTCATTTGTGAATCGTGAAAACAGATTGACGGTGTTAGTATACCATAATGGAGTGAATCAAAACGCCGGAGGCAATGATCTACGATGAATTATAGAGCAGTGAGATGCTCCTGTTGTGCAACAAACTTGACTGTTTGTGCGTATTGATATTGTTTTGTTGTCGAGATGCAGCATCGACGTTGCGCGTCGTAGGATTGTGGCTGAAGGGAGATCGGGGAAGTTGAATGCACTTTTACGTTGGGGGCGAAGGTGGTCGCTGCCATTGGTGAGCCTGACGGTGGTTGTGGCGCTGGCGTTGCCGGCGACGCCGCTGATCGCAGCGCCTGCGCCGGCGCAGCATTTGCAGCCGACGCCGCGCAGCGACGCCTTGCGCGATTGCAGCGCCGTCGCCGAGGAAACGTTGCAAGATGAGTTGAACACAGTCGTGCAGCAGATTTTTGCCGGCCAGCTTGCGACGCTCGACCTCGACCGCATTGTCACACGGCAGTGGGTGACGCTAGAGATGGACCGCACGCTCAATCAGGCGGTCGATCTGGCTGTGGCGCGCGTGCAGAGCGAGACCGACCTGTGGAACAAGTTTCTCTCGGCGTGGTCGCCCGACCTGGCGCGCGATCTGACGTTGGCGGTGGCGACCTACACCTTCGATGCGCCGACCTTCCGCGCTGGCATGGAGAAGCTGGCATCCGCA
>CALJMI010000027.1 GCA_937981885.1 uncultured Caldilinea sp. | reverse complement strand
CCTCCGGCGTGACATGGCAACCCGTCACGCCGGAGGCGATGACCTACGATACAGATTATTCTCCCAACCGTGAAGTAAACTACTGATTTCCAGGTTGACATTTTATGAGCGCAGTGTTGCGTATTACGTGTTGCGTGAGGGGTTCCGACACGTAGCACGCAACACGCAACACTGAAAATATGAAAACTCTGCCTAGCAGTCAGTAATTCTCTCCATGTCTTTGCCAGCCGACCGCTTTGTGGCTACAATCAACGGTTGCGTCTCTTTTTCGGCGGTCGTGGTTCCCGCCTTATCAAAACATAGGAGGATTGTAGCGTGAGCATTCAGAACGTAGCAAGTAGTGGAATCGTAGGGACGGAAAGACCGCGCGTCCCCGACGCCGTCGCCCTGACCTTGACCCGGTCGGCGGTCGTGGTCATTGCCCTCTACATCGGCGCCCAGTTGTTGGCGGACTTCACCAGCCTCAAGATCGGCATTGTGGCCGGGCTGGCGGTGGACATGGGCACCTTTATCTATCCGGTTACCTTCACCCTGCGCGATGTGGCGCACAAAACTATCGGCAAACGCAACACCCAGGCGCTGATCTGGATGGCGGCAGGCGTCAATCTTTTTGCAGTTTTCTACGTCTGGTGGGTGAGCAGCGTGCCGGGCGACCCGTCGTGGGGACTCGACGCTGAATGGGGCGCAGTCTTCAGCGCCACGGTGTTGGGGCGCATCGTCATCGCCTCGATCATCGCCGAAGTGATCAGCGAGTTGATCGACACCGAAGTGTACCACTGGTTCATTACGCGCATCACCCACCGCCACCAGTGGGCGCGCGTCCTTGTCAGCAACAGTGTCAGCGTGCCGATCGACAACCTGATCTTCGCTGTCGGCGCGTTCGGCGGCGTGCTGCCCTGGGAAGTCGTCTGGCAGATTTTCCTCTTCAACCTGGCGCTCAAATATGCTGTGACCGTGGTCAGCATGCCGCTGATCTATGTCACTCGCGACCGCGATTGGAACGAACAGTAAATTTCAGCGCCTCACGAATCTCACGCGAAGGCGCAAAGAACGCAAAGAAAAGCATCTTCAACTTTGCATCTTTGCGTAAGGCAAAGTCGTGGACTACTGAAATTTGCTGAATAGTATAATCCAGATTAGTATAATCATGATTATACTAATCTGGATTATACTGCGGAGCAAACGATGTTTATCAATCGTGTCCAAGAACTGGGACGGCTGCACGAACGATACGCAAGCAACCGCGCCGAGTTGTTTGTGCTTTATGGACGCCGGCGTGTTGGCAAAACCGAGTTGCTGCGCGAGTTCTGTCATGAGAAGGCGCATCTCTTCTTCGTGGCGACACTCAGTTCAGACAGCGATCAGCTTGCTGCCTTCTCCCAGCAAGTCTGGCTGTATAGCCATGAAGAAGTAAGCGACGCCTTCACCTTTCCCTCCTGGGAGGCGGCATTCAAGGCGCTTGCCGACCTGCCGGGACGCCCAATCGTCGTTATCGACGAGATCACCTATCTGATTGCAGGCAACAAGGCGATCCCGTCCATCCTGCAGAAGGTGTGGGACGCTCAGTTGAGTCGCAGTAAGGTGATGCTTGTTCTCTGCGGTTCTTACATTGGGCTGATCGAACGCGAACTCCTTGACTATCGGGCTGCACTCTACGGCCGTCGCAGCGGCAGCGAGCTCCTGCTGCCGCTGGAATTGCCTGCGATCAGCGCCTTCTTCCCAACGTATTCGCCGCACGAACAGATTGAGAGTTGGGCGGTCCTGGGCGGGATGCCTTACTACTTAAGCCTGTTCGACAACGCGCAAGACTTGCACACGAATATCCGCACGCACATTCTGAATTCTAAAGGCACACTGTTCGACGAACCGCTGCTGCTATTGGTCGAAGAAGTGCGCGAACCGCGCAATTACTTCTCCGTGCTGCGTGCGATTGCGGCCGGTCACACGCGCATGAACGAGATCAGTCAGGCGGCTGGCATTGGCGCTCGCGAAGTGACGGGGCGCTATCTGGACGTACTGCGTGAGCTGCGAATTGTGCGGCGGCTTGTGCCGATTACAGAGCGTCAGCCCGAAAAGAGCCGAAAGGGTGTCTATCAGATCGACGATGCGTTTCTGCGTTTCTGGTTTCGCTATGTGCATCCAAACCGCGGCTCACTGGAGCTTGGATTGGTTGACGCCGTGATGAATGGGCGGATTTTGCCCACGTTCGATGCGTTTGTCGGCCGTGCATTCGAGGAGGCTGCACAAGAGCATATTACACGGCTGGCGCGCGGCGGTCATTTACCTTTCATTCCCGAACGCATCGGGCGCTGGTGGAGCAGCGACGAAGAAATCGACATTGTGGCGATCAGCGACACGGATCGAGCGATGTTGGTGGGTGAGTGCAAGTGGACTGTCAGACCGGTGGGCGTCAACATCCTGGTCGACCTCCAGCGCAAGGCGCAGGCGATGCAACAGGAAGTCGATCAGTATCAAGTCACGTTTGCCCTGTTCGCCCGAAATGGCTTCTCGCCAGAGCTGAAGACGATCGCAGCCGAACAAGGAATTCTGCTGGTGGAGACTCCAGACCTGTTGCGTGAAATGCCAATATGGCAGTAAAACTTGCATTGCAATATCAGATGTACGATCTGCGCTGGATTGGTCGATCCGCCTGATCTCGCGTACAATCGGCGCATGTTTGTTGAAAAACCGCAAGGTGCACAGCCGATTGAAACAGCCGTGGCGCCGACGCCGCCCGTGCACTCTCTCCGATCACGCTGGATGCGCTGGGGGTTGACCGCACTGCTGACGACGGCGGCGATCACAGCCGTTTTCTACGATTCGTTCGTCAACGGCGACGGGGCACCTTATCTTTACCAGCGCGTCCAAACCTTTGTCACTATTTTTCTGGGCATCTTCATCGAAGCGGTGCCGTTTCTGATCGCCGGCTCGATTGTCTCCGGGCTGATCGCGGTCTTTGTCGATCAGTCCGCTATCGACCGCTATCTGCCCAAGGCGGCATTGCCGGCGGCGCTGGTGGGCGGTGCGATGGGGATGGTCTTCCCTGTGTGCGAGTGCGGCGTGGTGCCGGTGGTGCGACGGCTTTATGAGAAAGGGCTTCCGCTCTCAATCGGCATCGCCTTTCTGCTGGCAGCGCCGGTGATCAACCCGATCGTGATCCTGAGCACTTACAGCGCGTTCGGCTGGGGACCGGTCTTTGTCGGGCGCATCTTCTTCAGTTTCTTGATTGCGGTGGTGGTTGGGCTGTTGTTCAGTCGCGCCCGCCCCGAAGAAGTGCTGCTGCCGACAGTCTGTCAGGCGCACCACGACGCCTGCTGTTCGGTGCACGACCACAGCCACCATCTGCCGAGCGCGCCGCTTGGACAGCGTTTCACGCAGGCGTTCAACCTGGCGGGCGATGATTTTTTCGACATGGCGCGCTACCTGATCGCCGGCTCGATGTTGGCAGCGGGGATGCAGACGCTCGTGCCGCAAAGTGCGCTGCTGGCGGTCGGGCAGGGGCCGATGCTGTCGGTGATCGTGATGCAGGCGCTGGCGTTCATTCTGTCGGTCTGCTCGACGGTCGATGCGTTTCTGGCGCTGGCGTTTGCCGGAACCTTCACGACCGGGGCTGTGGTCGCTTTTCTCGTCTTCGGTCCCATGGTCGACATCAAAAGCTCGTTGATGTTCCTGAGCATCTTCCAGCGCCGCGTGGTAGCGTATCTGATCGTGCTGCCGCTGATGCTGTCGCTGTTGATGGGCGTGTGGTGGAATCTGAATCTCGGCTGGTGAATAAGGTGAATGCATGGAGTTGATGCAACGACCGCGTTTTCAGAATGCACTCAAGGCATTGGTGCTGCTCAGCCTGGCGCTCTTTCTTTACACGCGGCTTGCCAGCGGGACGCTGTTCTTTTACATCAACCAGCGCTTTATGGCTTATACGGTCTTTGCCATTGTCGGGCTGGTGTTGGTCGCAATCAGCTACCGTCCGCGCGGGCGCAGTGCAGAAGGCAGCGACGAGCCGCATAGCCACCACTCCCTCGGCTGGCTTGGGCTGATCATCGTGGTGTTGCCGATAGTGCTGGGCGTGCTGGTGCCGCCGCAGCCGCTGGGCGCCGCCGCCATGGGCAACCGCGAGTTGAACATCACATCGCAGATGCGTTCCGCTCTGCCGGCCGCAGTGCGCGCTGCTGCGCAGAAGGACGCTGTTGACCGCACGCTGCTCGACTGGCTGCACGCGTTCATCGCCTCGTCCGACCCGGCGCGCGAGTATGCCGGGCAGCCGGTGGATGTGATCGGATTTATCTACCACGACGACCGGTTGGCGGAAAACGAGGTGCTCGTCAATCGCTTTGTCGTCAGTTGTTGCGTCGCCGATGCCAGCGCCGTGTCAATGGTCGTGCGTTCGCCCGATGCGGCGGCGCTGCCCAATGACACGTGGGTGCAGGTGCAGGGCGTCCTACAGCCAGGCGAGTGGAACGGCAAGTCGCTGCCGGTGATCGTTGCCGATCGCGTGATTCTGACCGACCTGCCCAACCAGCCATATTTGTATCCGTGAGAACGTGTTTCGTGTTGCGTGCTGCGTGCTGCGTGATTCGTGTTCCGTGTTTCGTGTTCCGTGTTGCGTGCTGCGTGATTCGTGTTCCGTGATTCGTGGGGTGTGGTCACGAAACACGCAGCACGCAACACGCACACCATGTCTCAATCACTGTGTTCCAGCCTGTGAATCTTGCTCGCCGCTTTAGCGCTTTCGATGTAACTGTTATTGGCGTGCTGCTTGGCGCAGCGGCGTTGCTGGGCGTATTGATATGGCGCGGCGACCAGGTTGGCTTGCAGGTCGTTGCGTTGACGCCCGCCGACGGCAGCGCTGGCGTTTCGACGCGCAGCCAGCTCACTGTCAGCTTTGACCAGCCGCTCGATGCAAGCAGTTTCATTCGTTTCACCCTCGATCCGCCCGTAGATGGGAAAGTGCAGATCGCTGGCGATCGGGTCACTTTCATCCCGCAGGCGCTGCAACCTGATACATTTTATTCAGCGCGTCTTGAAGCAGGCGTGCGCGGGGAAACTGGGCGCACGCTTGCTTCAACGGTTGTCTGGCGCTTTGCTACAGGGCGGACGCAGGTGATCTTTACGCGCTCCAACGAAGGGCGCGAGCAAGTGTTCGTGGCGCCGCTCCCATTGGATGCAGCCGAGCCAGACGAGTTGCCGACGCCCACGCCATTGACACAGTCGGCGCAGGGCAGCGTGTGGGACTTCGCAGTTTCGCCCGTCGATGGTCGCATCGTCTTTTCGGCGTTGACGGAGACAGGCTCGAGCAATTTGTGGATCGTAGCGCCAGGTGGTCAGCCGCAATTGCTACTCGACTGCGGCGACGCCTTTTGCAGCAGCCCCTCCTGGTCGCACGACGGCGAACTGCTGATCTTTTCGCAGCGCAACGCCAGCGAGTTTGGCGCAGCCGCCATCAACCCGCCGCGGCTCTCGATTATGCATGTCGCCAGCGGCGAACTTGCGCCAGTCTTTGCCGACAGCCAGAAGCTGGGGTTCGAGGCGCGTTGGGCATTCGACAACCGCTGGATCACCTATCTCTCGCCCGACTTTATCGGCATCGGCGTCTACAATTTGGAGAGCGGCGAGGAGCGTTTCTACCCGACGCAGGCGGGCGAGTCTGCGCCCTGGCAGCCGGGACAGACGCGCTTCGTGATGAATGAACAGCGTGTCCTGGGTGAACGCAGCGCCATTCACCTCTATCTGGTCGATCCGATTGCCGATACGCGCATCAACCTGAGCGGTGAGCAGGCGATGGTCGAGGACGGCGCGGCCGTGTGGTCGCCCGACGGCGCATGGCTCGCCTTTCGCCGCAACATCACCGAAGGACAGGACGCCACGCTTACCAAGCAACTCTGGCTGATGCGCGCCGACGGCAGCGACGCCCGTCCCCTCACCGCTGACCCTGAGATTGACCATGGCCCGCCCGCCTGGTCGCCCGATGGCAGACGCCTGCTCTTCCACAAGTTCCCGCTGAAGGGCCCAGACATCGTGATCTCGGTGTGGACGCTCGATGTCGAGACGGGCGAACAGCAACAGATCGCATCGCCGGGGCAACGCCCGCAGTGGTTACCGTAAAATTGTTGCGTGATTCGTGCTGCGTGTTGCGTGTTGCGTGCTGCGTGTTGCGTGCTGCATGTCTCGTGACCACACCCCACGAATCACGGAACACGAACCACGGAACACGCAACACTTCCATCTTTTCGGAAAGGAATTTTTCATGACCCACAAAATTGTCCTCATCGGCGCGGGCAGCGCCAACTTTGGCCTGGGCGTGATGGGCGACCTGCTCAAGAGCCAGGTCTTCGCCGGCAGCACGATTTGCCTGCACGATATCAACGCCGAGGCGCTGGCGCGCACCGAGGCTTTTGGTCGCCGCCACATCGAGGCGCACAACCTGCCCTTCACACTTGAAGCGACCACCGACCGCAACAGTGCGCTGCAGGGCGCCGATTTCTGCATCATTTCCGTCGAAGCAGGCAATCGTTTCGAGCTGTGGGAGCAGGACTGGCATATCCCGCAGCAATATGGCATTCGTCAGGTCTACGGCGAGAATGGCGGGCCCGGCGGGCTGTTTCACGCGCTGCGCATCATTCCGCCGATCCTTGACATCTGCGGCGACATCATGGCAATCTGTCCAGATGCGTGGGTGCTCAATTTCAGCAATCCGATGAGCCGCATCTGCACGACGGTGCAGCGCAAATATCCTGACCTCAAGCTCGTCGGCGTCTGTCACGAAGTGGCATCGCTGCCCGCGCACCTGCCGAAAATTCTCGAAACGCCGCTGGAGAATCTGCGTTTTCAGGCGGGCGGGCTGAATCACTTCAGCGTGCTGCTCAACATCCAGTACCGTGACACCGGCGTCGACGCCTACCCCGATGTGCGCGCCAAAGCGCCCGCTTATTTCGAGCAGATCACCAACGTGCTCGGCTGGGCGCTGCCAAGTATGCCGCCGGAGCATGTCGCCACCGTCGGCTATCGACCGTGGGCGGAGCGCGGGCTGTTCAAAGTGATCCTCGAACGCTTCGGCTACCTGCCGATCACGGTCGATTCGCACTTTGGCGAGTATATTCAGTGGGCGTGGGAGGCGGCGGACAGCCAAGGCATCCTTGACTTCTTCCGCACCTACAAAATTTGGGTTGCGCAGAAAGTATCGGAGGCGACGTTGATCCGCGGCTCCGGCGACGACTGGGTGACATCGCAGGTGCTGGAGAGCATCGCCGCCAACCGCCCGACCGAGGTGTTGGCGCTCAACCTGCCCAATCATGGCTTGATCGACGATCTGCCCGCCGACATCGTCGTTGAGGTTCCGGCGCTGGTCGATGGCAGCGGCGTACACGGCGTGGCATTGGGCCGCTTCCCGCGCGGGATCGCCGGTCTGCTACGCAACCAGGTCGCCGTACACGATCTGACCGCCGAGGCTGTGCTCACGCAATCCAAAGCGGC
>CALJMI010000026.1 GCA_937981885.1 uncultured Caldilinea sp. | reverse complement strand
TTTGCGTTGCCGCGCGCCATGCTAACTTGGTCAAAAAGCGTTACAACGATTGGTCTATAAGATGCCTGAAGATTCTGTCTGCACTTGTGCATCAAGGCTTCTGCTGGGGCTGTTGTGACGTGAATAACCGTATCTTCAACTACAAAGTCGCCATTTCTGCCTGAAACTGTGTCCGCTATACCGCGCTGCGGTTTCGCGTTCTGAAACAAATTACGTCGGCGTGGTCGAGAAAGCAAACAGCGATTAATGACTAAAACTCTCCGAGCACCTGTCCCATCTGTGCAACGCCATAACCGCCCAACGCCTCGACCGCCGCAGCGAATCCCGAAGCATGGTCGGTGATCAGCGTCAGCAGCGGTTGCAGCAACGCCGAGACGTAATGCGCTGCTGGAATCACCAGGTCATAACGTTCATCAAACAACGGAACAAAGTCGAGTTCGAGCGCACGCGCCGCCGCCAGAATGCCCAATCCACAGTCGGCGGCGCCACTTTTCACCGCCGCCGCCACTGCAAGATGTGTGTATTCGGTGCGATCGTAACCCTGAATGCGGCGCGGGTTGATCGCCCGTTTCTTCAGTTCATAGTCGAGCAAGACGCGTGTGCCTGCGCCGCGCTGACGGTTGACAAAGATCACGTCCTCGCGCTGCAAGTCCTCCAGCCCCTCCAGCCGTTTGGGGTTGCCCTTCGGCACAATCAGCCCCTGCGTGCGGTTGACGAAACCAAGCAGCACACCATGAATCCCCTGCTCCGCCAACATGCGCTGGATGTAGCCGATGTTGTACTCGCCTGTCTCCTCGTCGAGCAGGTGGCTGCCGGCCAGATGCGCCTCGTTGCGTTGCAGCGCCAACAGCCCGCTCACACTGCCCACGTGACTCGACGAGAGGCGCAGCGTCGGATGGCGGCGTTGCAGAAAATCAGCCAGCAGATCGAGCGTCATGTCGTGGCTGCCGATGGCGACAATGGTGTTGTCAATGGTGCGCGGCGAACGCATCAGTTCCACCGTCACCATTTCGCCGGCGTGGTGGCCCTCGGAAAAGCGCGGGATCGTCACGATGCCGTCCGCCTTGACCAACGACATGATCACGCCAGCGCCGCTCGACAGCGGCGTCGCTACGATGCGGTCGCCTACGCGCCCCAACGACACGCGCAAAAATTCATCTTCCCCCATCGGCGAGAGCACCTTACGCGTCAGCGTCGCCTCGATCTTTGGCAATTCAGGTGGAAGCTGTCCCTGCCAGCGATAGAGCAATGGGCGCACGATGATGTCAAAGGTCATCGCCGCCGAGACTGGATAGCCGGGGATGCCCGCTATCGCCTTGCCGCGCGCCACGCCTAGAATCACCGGATGCCCGGGCCGCATGGCAATGCCATGTACGCAGAGCACGCCCAGCTCCGCCACGATTGACGCTGTGAAATCCTCCGAGCCAGCCGACGAGCCAGCGTTCACAACAACTAGGTCGTGCTCTGCCAGCGCGTGCTCGACCGCCGCCTTGATTGCCTCGCGGCGATCGGCTTCGATCGGCAGCCGCGTCACGACTGCGCCCGCTTCCTCCGCCATCGCAGCGAGCACCAGCGAATTGTACTCGATGATGTCGCCCGGTTTGAGTGGATCGCCCGGCTTGACGAGCTCGGTGCCGGTGGGGATGATGGCGACGCGCGGGCGACGGTGAACGCTCACCTCGGTGTGGCCGCAACCGGCGATGGCGCCAATGTCCTGTGGGCGGATGCGATGGTTGGCAGGCAGCACCAGTTCAGTCGCCACCATATCCTCGCCCATCGGGCGAACATAGCGCCACGGCGGCGTGGAGGCGATAATCTCGATGGCTTCGCCGTCCGGCTGAACGACAATATGCGTATCCTCAATCTTGATGACCGCGTTGGTACTAGGCGGCAGCGGGTCGCCGGTGTCGAGTGGGAACGCCTGCACGCCGAGCTTGAGCAGCAGAGGGTTGGTTTCGGTGGCGCCGCGCGTCTCCTCGGCGCGCACGGCGTAACCATCCATCGCCGCGGCATGATAGTGCGGCGAGGAAATCTTCGCCCACACTGGCGCTGCGGTGACGCGCCCCAGCGCACAGTCGAGCGGCACAATTTCGCTCGACAGCGGCTGAAGCAAATGATTGGCGTCGAGGGCAGCGTGCCAGCGCGCCAACGCCTCGCTCAACGCCACATCGTGCAGATAAATGTTGCGTTCATCAGGTGTCATCGTCATCGTTCAAATCTTTCCCCCCTTCATTGGCGACAGGCGTCTCGCTCTCTCAGTCCATCGCCACCGTCACCCACTCCCCGGCGCGGATGCCGCTGGAGTCGAGCGGAATTTTGACCACCCCTTCGGCATTGACCAACGTGTAAATCAGATTGGACTTGCCGAGCACCGGTGCAGCCCACAGCTCGCCGTCTCGATTCTCCAGCCGCACCTGGACGTAATCCTCGCGCCCAGTGTCGGAAGCCAGATTGCGAGCAAGACGCGCGCGTACCTTTGTCTTTGGCGGCGCGCCCGTCCCCAGCAGCGCACAGATGGCCGGCGTGATGAAGAGGTCGAAAATCACCATTGCTGAGACTGGATTGCCCGGCAGCCCGAAAACCGCCTTCCCATCGCACACTGCCAGGATCGTCGGCTTGCCTGGCTTGACGCTGACGCCGTGCACGAGCACGCCAGGCGCGCCAAGCGTGTTGATCACGTCAGCGGTCATGTCGCGGTAGCTGACCGAACTGCCCGCCGAAAAGACGACGATGTCGCACTCCTGCACGGCGCGCCTGGCTGCCGCCTCCAGCGCGTCGCGGTTGTCGGGGATGATGCCGTAGCGAACTGGGCGCGCGCCGGCGCGTTGCGCCAGCGCGGCCAACGAGTAGGAATTGATGTCGCGCACCTGCCCCGGCCGCGTAGGTTGGTCGGGCGGCACGACCTCATCGCCAGTGGAGATAATGCCGACGACGGGCGGCGCCGCCACGTCGAGGGCGGTGACGCCGAGCGCCATCAGTCCGCCGATGTCCTGCGGGCGCAACCGACGTCCCGGCGCCAGGATCGGCTGGCCGCGACGAATGTCCTCGCCGACCTGCACGACGTTCTGCCCCTCCGCCACCGGCTGGAAGACCTCAATGTTGTTGGCGTCGACGCGCTGCGTGTTCTCGATCATCACGACTGCATCGGCGCCGGGCGGGAGCATACCGCCGGTGTGGACGAGCGCCGCCTCGCCTGGTCCGATCTCGAATGTGGCGGATGCGCCCATTGCCACTTCGCCGATGACGGTCAGGAAAGCGGGCAAACCGGGTGTTGCACCGTAGGTGTCGGCAGCGGCGACGGCGTAGCCATCGACGGTCGAGCGCGGAAATTCCGGCAAATCCTGTGGCGAGATCAACTGATTGGCAAGCACGCGTCCCAGCGCGTCGGCGGTGGCGATGCGTTCCACGCGCACCTGCGGACGGAAGTGCTTGCTAAACTGCGTCCAGGCGTCAGGCGGCGTGTGAACGGTAAACAGTTCAGTCATCGGTCAATCTCCTGATGCGATTTCGATCCGCAGATTTCGCCGAGAATCGGTTTCAAAAATCATTGTCGTTCGTTGAGCAACTGGAGGGCGGCGTCCCATTCAGCGGGCGTATTGGCGTTTACAAAGGAACGCAACTGCGGATCAACGCTGCGCAGTTCATCTTCGCTGACATAACGCGTGCGCACGTCGCTCATGAAACTGATGACGCGGCGCCGTCCCTGCGCCAGCTGCGCCTCAATAGCCGGCAGACAGCGGCGGTGATAGAGCGCATGCAGCGGCTCCTCATAGCCGCTGACGACCGGCACGACAGCGTCCCAACGCTTATCCTGCTCGTCGCCCTCCGCAGCAATGCGCACCAGCAACGCAAAGACCTGCGGATTGACCAACGGCAGATCGCAGGCGACAACGACTGCCCAGCCATCGATCTGTTGCAGCCCCGTGGCGATGCCGCCGAGCGTGCCTGCGTCGGGGTATGCGTCGGTCACAAAGATTGCAGGCGGTGGCAATTGCGCCAACGCTGGCAAGGTCGGATCATTGGCAACGACAATCACACGGTCGAGTGGCAATGACGCCAGCCGCTGCGCCACATGCGCAATTAACGGCGTGTCGTCAGGCGGAACGGGCAGCAACGCTTTAGAACGCCCCATGCGCCGACTTTCACCGCCAGCGTTGATAATGAGAGCGAGAGAGGAAAGAGTATCAACCATGCGTATTCATTCAATGCGTCCCGGCAATATGGAAAGTGATTGAAACGATGTTTATTCTAGCATTTGCATCGGGGAACAACGAACTGATGCCTTCGGTCAGATGCGTCCTTGATTGGTGCGTCGCGTTGGTTGTCAGGTGATGCGCCAACGAAAACGTATTGACCAGTGCGACGCATGCTTCTCGCTGAAATTTTGGGTTGCACTCTTTCGAATTTTGACGCGTGCGTCGCACTGACATGTGCTATACTTGCGGTGAGGGGTGGCTGTTCAAGGAAAGAGCACGATGTCGAGGCTTGAAGCACTGCAATCAGTTCAATGCTCAGAAACATTCGTCCTTGTGCGGTAAGTTGAAACACAGCCCAACAGGATACTTCAACTCCGCTCGCCGAGATTTGTAGAAATCTTGCAGTAAAGATGACATACACGCGCTTTTCCTTGCAAGACGCCATCGCCGTCATCACCTTCGACCGCGACGACAAGCTTAACGCGTTCAATACGGCAATGACTGCCGAGGTCAACGACCATATCAACGCAGCGCTGGCGAATAGGGCGCGAGTGATCGTTCTACGCGCCAATCCGGGGGTGCGCGTTTGGTGCGCCGGGCGCGATCTCAGCGAGTTACGTCCGGGCGCAGACCCGGGCGACGACCCAATGCTCAAGCTCTTCGAGAAGATCACCGAGCTGCCGGCGCCGGTGATCAACATGGTCGAGGGTGCAGTCTATGGCGGCGGACTGATGTTGACGCTGGTCTCGGATATCGTAATCGCCTCGACGACGGCGACAGTGGCGATGACCGCCAACAAGCTCGGCATCCCGCTGCCGACCGAGACCTATGCCTATTGGCTGCGCGTGATGGGCATTCACAAGGTCAAGGAGCTGCTCTTCACAGCGGGCAACATCTCGGCGCACGACGCGCACATTGCCGGCATCTTCAACCACGTGGTCGAGCCGGATGACCTCGAGACCTACACGCTCAATGTCATTGCGCGCCGCATCCTCGACTGCTCAGCAGAAGGCATTGCCAATGCCAAGCATCAGCTCAACCTGCTGGCGCGGCGTTACATTCTCACCGAAGCCGAACGCCGCGCCATCGAAGATCACCGCCGCGCCCTGCTCGACGGCGAGGATTTTCGCACACGGCTGGAGCGCCTGCTGGCGCAGGTGAAGAGAGGCGATTGAAAGATGGAGATTGGAGATTTGACCCCTTGATCGAAATGAACAAATCATGACCGCTCAGTCTCCACACTTCAATCTCCATTCTCTACCCTCCAATCTCCAGTTTCCCAGTCTTTTCGACAGTCTCGGTGAATGTCACACCGGCGCGGGCGAGCTCAGCAACGAGTTCGCGCAGGAGGTCGCCCGTGAGCAGCTTTTCGGGAGTGATCCAGCCGATAGCCGTAAATGCGCCGCGCGCGGCCATGCGCGCTACAATGGCGCCAGTGAAGGCGGTGACGCGAGCCATCGACGTGAAGCCGAGCGTTTCGTCGTAACGATCGACCATGTCGATGCTGCGCCGCTGTGGGAAGCCATTTTTTTCGCCGCTGACTTCGACGCGAAAGACGGTCAGGTCGCGTTCGTCCTCACGCAGCCGGACATGCGGATAGAGCACGGCGTCGACTACATATTTGGGCGCCACTTGCACGCCGTCGACATCGATCGGCCTGACGCTGAGCAAGCCGAGTTCACGTAGCACGGTGGCTTTGGCGGCGTAGCCGGGCCAGCGCACTGTCTTCTGTGTGCCAAACTTAAGCTGCTTGAGCGCATCCAGTTCTAGCAGCCATGGCATGAAGCCTTCGTGCCACGCCTCGACCTCGCCGACGCCGGGCACATGCAACGTTTCGACGCCAGAGTAGCGCGGCACGGCGCGCAAGCCGCCGTTCTCGGCAATGCGAGCGTCATACTCGCGCAGCGGCAGCCGCTTGCCGCCAAAGACGATCCGATAGTTGAGGGGGCCATCGGGCTGCGCAGGGATGCCGCCACACTTGATGTGCAGTTCATCGCAGCGATCCAGCTTCTCGGCGAGATAACGCGCCATGATTTCAGTCAAGCCCGGTTCGACGCCACAGCCGGGGATAACCAGCGCGCCACTCTCCTGCGCGAGTTGCTTGAGTTCCGGCAGTTCGCTTTCGGGGGGCCAGCTCAAGTCGATCCACGGCGTGCGTGCGGCGATAGCGGCGCGCACGCCCAGACCAATAACGGCGCTCGGCAAGGCGGCGACGACAGCGTCGTGCTGTGCGATCAGATTGGCGGCGGCGTGTTGGTCGGCTAAATCGATCACAGTGGTCTCCAGCCGAGTCGAATTGGGAATCAGCGACGTCAATTTGGTGCGGGCGGCCTCAAGTTGGGTTGCGTCCTTGTCGGCGATCGTCACCTGCGCCACGCGTGCATCCGTAAGCGCGTTGTAGGCGGCGGCTGGCCCCATCAGGCCGCTGCCGAGGACTAGAATCTGCATCGAACACCTCGCTTATTGCTGTGAGTTTATTTCGACATTGACAAGATTAGCAAGCATGTGTAGGATACCGTCCAATTCAACGCTGAACCAAATTGAACACCTATTGTTCTTTCGCTAAATTGCTGACCTGTCGGGCAGCCCTATCGTGCATCCACATTTATGGTTCGCTATATTCTGACCCGTTTGCTCGGTTTGATATTCGTCCTGTTGGTGCTGTCAATCATCACCTTCTGGCTGATGCACGGCGTGCCGGGTGGTCCGTGGGCTTATGGTCAACAGTTGATGTCTGATCAGCAGTTGGCGGCGCTCAAAGCACGGTATGGGTTGGACAAACCGGTCTGGGAGCAGTACCTGATCTGGTTGGGCGGCGTGGTGCGGCTCGATTTTGGCATGTCCTTCAAGCACCCCGACGAATCGGTCACTAGCCTGATCGGGCGCACGTGGCCCGTTACGCTCCATCTTGGCGCCATGACGTTGTTAGTTGCGTTCGGCGTCGGCATCCCGCTCGGCATTCTCTCGGCAGTGAAGCAGAACACGTGGGTCGATTATCTGGCGACGCTGATGTCGATCTTTGGTTTTGTCACGCCACACTTTGTCTGGGGAATCCTCTTTATTCTGACCTTTGCACTCTATCTCAAATGGTTGCCAACCGGCGGCTGGGACGGGCCACAATACTGGATTCTGCCAGTGCTTGCTTATGCCTTTGCGCCGATCGCCACGATCTCGCGTTACACACGCGCCAGCGTCGTCGAGGCGCTGCGCGCCGATCACGTGCGCACGGCGCGCGCCAAAGGATTGAACGAACGCGCCGTGCTGTCGCAGCACGTGCTGCGCAACGCGCTGATCCCGATGGTGACAGTCTTTGGGCCGCTGATTCCTGATCTGATCACCGGCTCGATTTTCATCGAGGCAATCTTCCGTGTACCCGGGTTGGGCAGCTATTGGGTCACCAGCACCTTCGACCGCGATTATCCGATGATTATCGGGCTGGTGATGCTCTGGGCGGTGCTGATTGCCATCACCTATCTGATCACCGATATTCTTTATGTATTTCTCGATCCCCGCGTCCGTTTTCGTTGAGTGATTATGCATGGCTACTGCCGAACTTGATGTCGCCAACCGACCTGTCCCGCAGACGCTGCGACGCCGCAGTCTTTATCGCGATGCCGTGCGTCGCTTCTTTCGCAACCGGCTGTCCATCATTGGACTGACCATCGTCGTTGCGTTGTTGATCGTCGCCATCTTTGCCGACGACTGGTTCGTTGCGCCGCTGTTGGGACGCGCGCCGCAGCCGTTGATCGCACATTACCGCTATGACGAGGCGTTTGTCGGACCGACGGGCGCATTCCCTAGCGAAGAATTCTGGATGGGCACCGACCTCAACGGGCGCGATGAGTGGAGCCGCATTGTCTATGGCGCGCGCGTGTCGCTGAGCATCGCTATCCTGTCGCAGTTCTTTGCGCTGTTGATCGGGCTGCCGATGGGTGCATTAGCAGGCTGGCGCGGCGGCAAGGTCGATTATGTGATCATGCGTATCGTGGACATTATGTCGGCGTTGCCGGTGCTGCTGTTAGCATTTTTGATCATGCTGCGCATGGGCGCCAGCTATTGGAACGTGCTGTTGGCGCTTTCGTTGACCACGTGGATCGAGATTTGTCGGCTGACGCGGGGCCAGTTTTTGACATTGCGCGAAAAGGAATTTGTCGAAGCTGCACGCGCCGTTGGTTCGCGTACGCCGCGCATTGTCTTCGGGCAGATTCTGCCTAATGCACTGGCGCCGATCATCGTTTCGGTGACGTTGGGCATCCCGCGTGCAATCTTCGCTGAGGCGTCGCTCAGCTTTCTGGGCGTAGGCATCAACCCGCCGACGCCCAGTTGGGGACAAATGATCGGACGCGAAGGCATCGCCAATATGACCTATTTCTGGCACCTTGCGCTTTTCCCGGCAATTGCAATTGCACTGACGATGCTCGGCTTCACACTGGTCGGCGACGGGCTGCGTGATGCACTGGATCCAAAGATGGTGGAGGGCAAATAGATTATCAAAGTGTAAGTTGTAAAGTGCAACCTGCGAACTGCGAAACTTTTGTTTCATCAATTACAAGGGAGGAGAGATATGCGACGATCTTACAAGTTTTTCTTGGTTGTAAGCCTGATGGTGGGACTGGCGTTGGCGGCATGTGGTGCGCCGACTGCACCAGCAAGTCAGCCAGCGACTGCGCCCGAGGCAGCGGCGCCAGCGGTTGGACCGGTGGTCAACCGTCTCGGCATCACCCTGCCCGACGATGCGCTGCCGCTCGATCAACAGGTTTTTCGCTACCCCGCCACCGAAGCCACCTACATGACCTGGGACGCATCGGTCTACGACGAGAACGAAGGTGATGTGTACGGTTGGGCTGATTCGTGCGTGCGCCCCAACAAGGACTTCGACCCGCAGCCGAATATCTGTGAAAGCTGGTCGGTCTCCGAAGATGGGTTAGTGTGGACGTTCAACTTGCAGCAGGACAAGGTATGGAGCGATGGAACACCGCTCACCGCCAACGACTTTGTCTTCACTTTCCAGCGCTACGCCCGCCCAGACTACGATTTCGAGTGGTTCTACTCGATGATGGGCATCAAGAATTGGGCGCAGGTGGTGAGCGGAGAACTGCCGCCAGAGGAGTTAGGCGTCAAGGCGGTGGACGATCACACGCTCACAATCGAGACTGACTATCCTGTGCCTTATTTGATCCGCATTATGGCGGATGCATGGGTCGTGCCGCAGCATATCGTCAAGGATCGACTCGACGACGGCACATGGGCGCTCAAACCAGAGAATTACGTGTCAGCAGGTCCCTTCGTGTTGGAAAGCTATGAACGCGGACGCCGGTTAATCTTTGTCGCTAACGAAAAGTACACCGGGCCCTATCCGCCAATGGTAGACAAGGTGATCGTCGAGTTCATGGATCCGCAGGTGCGCTTCGCCGCCTACAAGAACGGCGAGTTGGATGCCGTCGGCGGCGGCTACACCGACGATCTGCCTCCTTCGGCGATGGCTGAGATCATGGCGAACCCCGACCTACAAAAAGAGCTGATCTCGTGGCCTAACTTTATCACCTATTATCTCTTCTTCGACACATGGAATCCGCCGTTCGACAACCTGCAGGTGCGCCAGGCGTTCAGCCATGCCATCGACCGTGATCGCATCGTGAATGGGCCGCTGCAATATCAGGCCGTCGCCGCCTACTCGATGAATCCACCCGGCTTCCCTGGCGAAAACGTCAAAGGGTTAAAGGATGTGCAGGCGTTTGATCCGGAGAAGGCGAAGCAACTGCTGGCTGACGCTGGCTATCCCGACGGCGCTGGCTTCCCGAAACTGACGCTCTATACACGCCAGGCCAACCCGGCGCTGACCAACGCCGCCGAGGCGATCGCCGCCATGTTGAAGGCAAACCTCAACGTTGATGTCGAGATTCAAAACCTGGACTATGGCTCCTATATGGATGCGCTGCGCGCCCAAAAGCGCAACCAAAGCGGCAACTTCCTCTTCGCGCTCGTGCCTTATGAATTTGACTTTGTGGATGGCAGCAACATGCTCAGCGTTTGGGGTGGTTGCGAAAATCCCGACACTCCGCTGCCGCAGATGCCTGGCCGCCACACCTGGTACAACCAGGAATACAACAACCTCCTGTGTGAAGCGGGTCAGATTCTCGGCGACGAGGACCGCCGCAATGAGCTTTATCAACAGGCGGAGCGCATTTTGATCGAGGATGTGGCGTTGGTGCCGATCTACCATGGCATCTTCAACGCGCTGGTCAAGCCGTACGTAAAGGGTCCTATGTTCGAGCCAAACAGCGATGGTCAGGTGACGTGGAATCGCTTCCGCTTCTCCTCGCGCGAGTCGCAAATCTACAAATCAAGTGGCTCACGCTAGGCGTCATTATCTGACCGACGCTTGAGTTTGGCATTGTCGTAAGTAACCAAGGCAAGCAACTGGCCTGAAAAGGGCTCAAGTTCTGGTGGCCGCAAGAGCAGCATTGAAGAGAGCGTCCCAAAGGGCTTCCATTTCAGGCCAGTTGTTGCGTAATCGTGTCCAAGTGGCTCGAAAATCAGGATGGCGCCACATTTCAGAGCGGAAAATGCGCCGCAGGGTATTGAAGGAGCATCGTTGTGGTGTGACGCGCCACCGCCCCGGAGGTCTAGCGCCGCAGTCGTTGCCCCAGGCACGGAAACCGGCAAGCATCATAAGCGCATGGCAACCCGTATATCCGTACACTCCTTTCGACGGCGGAGTTGGATGATGGTGAAACGCTGACGTCACACCTGTTGAGTGGCCTGTTTTGCAGCCTCCAGCCTACGCATAATATCCATCAGTTGCGCTTTCAGATTGGTGCGACGACGCAGCCATTCGGTGTCGCCAATCTGTCCCAACGCATGTAGATCATCAATTTTGGCGATTTCTGCGATGAGTGACTCTTGCAGTATCTTCAGCTCTTGGTTTGTCGTTGTGTTGGCAATTGCGCCGCGTTGGATGGCAACGCCGGTCACGCCGAGCAGGGCAGCCGCCACCAGCGCCATCATCACCCACGAGACCCATGCTTCCATCGGCGGGCCGATCTGCGCCAGCGGCGTCGTTTCATCAGCCGCCGCTCCGCCGAGCATGAGTGGATCAACGGCGTCGCGTTCCAACAACCCCTGAAGTTTGATTTCAATCGCCCCCGGTCCGAAATTGTTCTGCCGCCAGATCTGGTACTCCGCTCCTTGAATGTTCTGTACGCTGTCAAAGGTCATCTCCGGCGCATCGACGCGCAGGTTGGGATAATTGGCGACAAGCGCCGAGAGCAAATCGGTAGGATAGAGCAACTCTTGACGCAGATCATAGCTCGAACCGTTCAATGGGATCGCATACTGCACAATGATTTGCTGCGTGCTGTCGCCTGGCAACACCGGCATCGTGTCGTAGATAAAATTGCCCACGCGCCGAAATCGATTGCCCAGCGCACCATTCTGAAAAGTGATCTCCTGGGCGTCAGGGGGAATGTCAATTCCAACGGTGACCGGTGCATCAACGCCATCCACCATGCGCCCGATGAAGGTGCGATCGCCTTGATTGCCGATCAAATAGATCTGCGCCAGAACCAATACTCCTGGCTGTGAATCGATAATCCAGTGTGCGCGGTTGATTCGGATATTTTCTAGGCTGTCGGTTGCGCCATAAATCGTGATGGTCGCACTGGCTACGCTGCGCTCAGGCGTCAAACTGAGCATTGCGCTGCTATAGCTCAGCCCGTCAGCGACCACCGAAGCCAGGTATACGAGATTCGGATCGACGGTTAAGTTCTCGAAGATAAAGGTGTTGTCTGCACTCAGTGTGGTCGTAAACCTGGCGACCGGTTCAAATCCCATATATGCGTCGAGCAGGACGATCGAATCATCGATCGCCTGGATGCCCGAATCTGCTCCCCAAACGACTGTCCCGGTGATGACGCCGCTGCCCGGCCTCAGGGGGGATTGCCATGGCGGCGTATAGCTAAAGGTGCGGATATATTCGAGCGTCGCTTCCTGCTGCGCGCTCGACCAGCCGGCGCCAATTTCAGGGTGCGCTTCTTGCCAGCCAGCCTGCCATTCAGCCTGGCTGATGAAGGTGGTGTAGCTCAGGTCGGTGAAATCGGGCAGATCGCCGGTTGCATCGGGGCCATCGCCTGCACCACCTTCACCGTGACAGCTTGCACAACTTTGCGCGTACAATTCACCGCCGGTGCGCGTCTCGGATTCTTTAGTGTGCAGACTCCAGGCGAAGGCGACGGTGTTCCAGATTTCGTTGTCATCCAGTCGGTTTGACCACGGCGGCATCAACTTCTCTAGCCTGCCAAACTTGGTCGTGTGAAAGAGCATCGCCGGGCTGAGTCCCCAAACAACAGCTTTATCGGCGAAGGCGGTCACTGGACCGGGCAGGTCGGCTGCCGTAGGCCCGTTGCCAAGTCCCTGCTCTCCGTGGCAGGGGGCGCAGTTTTCTAGATAGCTGGCGCGGCCAGCTGCCGCAAGGGGCGGCGCCAACGGCACGGTCACTTGCGCAGGATCGTAAGGCGGCGATTGACGGTCGCCCTGATCCTGGGCGTATAGTGGTGCAATCGATCCAAAAGACAGGGTGATCACAAGTGAGAAAAGCGGCAAGAGCACTGCGATTAAAATTGAATAAAAGAAGCGAAATCGTGAGCAGATGATCATCATTTTTCACAAGGTATGACTGAGCGCCAGCGAACATCTCTTCTAGTCGAGCTCTTCTTCATAACGGTTCGGACGCTTGGGCAACAAGGCTTCAACCTGGAATCAACCGCCAGGCAGCATCTGTGTCATAGATTACAATAGCCTACAACAGGCTACAAACAGGGGTTTGTCACCGACTAAATGGTTAGTAATTCAAATGAATTTTGTGGATCGATCGGTTCGCAGCCCCGATCAACCGCCGCCGCGCAAGGTCTTCCAATGGAGTCTCTCGAAAAGGACGTCGAGGGTTTCCTGCTCACCAAAGAAAATGGTCGTAGCGCCGCCGACGCTCAGGGAACCGATGTGACGGCGCTCCGCCTTACGCAGCTCGGCGCGCCAGCCCTCGCCTTCGATCACATTTTCGTCTACTTCGCGGCCGCCAAGCTGCATCAGATACTCTTTCATCAGCCAAAGCGGGACGCCATAGTAGTCATGCTCGACGCGCACACGCATTATCATCCACCGCCAACTGGTGGGAAGATGCAGACATCAGCATTCTCTGGGATCGGCATGTCGAGGCCGCCAAGATAGCGCACATCGCGCCCGTTGAGGAAAATGTGAATGTTCGTGCGCAGTTCACCCTTGCTATCGAACAATTCACGTTCCAACGCGGGCCAACGCACCAGCATTTCTTCGATCATCTGGCGGAATGTGTCGCCAGGCCCAATGTTCAGACTTGCCTCTTTTCCGCCCACGATCGGGCGCAGGGTTGCATATACGCGGACGTTCATCTTGCCAATTCTCCATTCGATCGCTGCCTCAAGGCTGAAACCAGTAAGGATAGTAGTGTACCACAGTAGGTCATCGCCTCTGGTGTGACATGGCATCCCGTTACGCCAAGAGCGATGATCTACGCAGTACGCCCCCAACTTGAAGCGCACCCTCGCCTGGATGTATGTCACAGTTTCATCAAGACAGCGCAATCGGCGTTGATCGTTTGCTCGAAAAGACTTCGGCGATCAGAGGCTCACCGACTAGATCGTACTCCATAGCGCCGTTGATATTCACTTCGATCATTTCGCCAGACGCAACGCCCCGTACGCCAGGCACCAGCACCAGCCCATCGATCTCCGGCGCGTCGCGATAGGAACGCGCCAGCAGCAACGGATCGTTGCTCCCTTCGATCTTGCCCTCGCCTTCAACCAGCACTTCGAGCATCCTGCCCACCTGCGCCTGATTCTTGCGCAGGCTGATCGGCTGCTGCGTCTCCATCAGCCGCGCGTAACGCTCCTGCTTGACTTCATCATCGACCGGGTCGGGCAACTCCGCCGAGGGCGTCCCCGGCTCCGGGCTGAAGGTGAATGCGCCGACTTTGTCGAACTCGATGGCGCGCACGAAGTCGAGCAGCCCTTGAAATTCCTCCTCGGTTTCGCCGGGATAGCCGACGATGAAAGTTGTGCGCAGCGCAATTTCCGGCATGGCGGCGCGCAGCTTCTCGATGTGATCGTAGACCATCTCCAACCGGCTGGGGCGGCGCATGCGGCGCAGCGTACGCGGGTCGCCGTGTTGCAATGGCATGTCGAGATACGGGACAATCTTTGGCTGCGACGCCATCACTTCGATCAACTCATCGCTGACGTGACCGGGGTAGGCATACATCAGCCGCACCCAACGCAGCCGATCGTCTGTACGGTTGCAGATCGTCGTCAGCAACCGCGGCAGGCTGTTTGGCTCGCCGCGATCACGACCATAATCGGTCGTGTCCTGCGCCACGATCACCAACTCGCGGGCGCCGGCGGCGACTAGCGCGCTTGCCTCGTCCACAATGGCTTCGAGCGGACGGCTGCGCAGCTTGCCCTTGAACGATGGGATTGTGCAGAACGCACATGGCGCATTGCAACCGTCCGAAATCTTGAGGTAGGCGCTGCCTGCCGTCACTGGCGGACGCGGCATTGCGACCATGAAGTCGGCTGCCGGGTCACCCAACAGCGCCGGTGCATGGTTGGCGTCGAGGTAACTCATGCCTGCCAGTTCGGCGTCGCCAAGCATCATGTAGCGTTCGTGCCGCCGACGTTCTTTGCCGCCGCGGATCTGCGCCAGTAACTCCAGCACTTCCATCCAACGCCGCGTGCCGAGCAGTCCATCGACTTTGGGCACGCGCTTCACCACCTCGGCGCCGTTGCGCTGCACCAGACAGCCCGCCGCCACCAGAATCTGATGCTTGCGTTTGCGCCGCCCCAGCTCCTGTAAAACGCCGATCGACTCTTCCTTCGCTGCCTCCAAAAAGCCGCAGGTGTTGACGATCAACACGTCAGCGTCCTGCTGGCGCTCGGTGGGGCGGTAATTGGCGCTGCGCAACAGCATTTCGATGCCGTCGCTGTCGACTTTATTCTTTGGACAACCCAGTGTAATCAGATGATACTTCACAACTTCTCTTCACTTTCCCATTCATCCAAAAACGCCGCCATCGCTCGATAACGCACCTGTGCGAGCTGGCGAGCTGGCGCCGTGTTCATGCTTTCCACCGTTTTGACGAGAACCGTACGCATGAAGTTTTGCATATCTTTGCGCCGCGCTGTCAGTGACATGCCGTGAAACTGATGTGTGCTAAGCTGATGAGCCACCATGCCCACGCCGAGCTTGGTCAGCTTGTCGGCGTCCCACAACACGGCGCACTCGACCGGCTCCAGCGGCGTCGCGCCCGGCGCTCGCGTCAGACCGACATGGCGAGCGATGGCATCGGCGACAACGACAATTTTCTCTGCCGGAAAATCAGTCTTCTGCAAAATTTTCTCCGCCTCGGCTGCACCCACCTTGCCATGATTCGGCTTACTCTTACGGATATCGTGCAGCCACGCCGCCGCCTCGACGATATCGCGGTCGGCGCCACATTTGCCTGCAAGCCACAGCGCCATCTGCACAACGCGCTGTACATGCTCCCAGCGGTCGTTGAAAGGAATCGGCGCGTCCGGCGCCAGCCCCAGCGCACGGCGGACTTCGGCGCTGGCGCGTTCGAACGCAAGTTCACGGCATACAGTGCGCCAACGCGGCTCGATATCGCTCATTGCCCAGGCTCCAGTTCTATGATGCGATAAGGGTAGACGTTGATCACTTCTGTGTCGAGATAGCGCGTCTGTGTGATCACATCGCGGCGGTAGAGATGGATATGTCCGTGCAGTAAATAGCGCGGGCGAAACCACTTCATAAAGGTCAGAAAGCTCTTGAAACCCTGATGTGGGCGGTCAGGTTGGTCGTGGATGCCCCATGGCGGCGAGTGCGCAACCAGCACATCGAGATAGCGACCGTAGCGCATGCGATTTACGATTAGCTTTGGCGCCAACTGTAAGATGTTGAGCATCATTTCTGTATCAGTGTATTGAAAGCGCGGCGCATTGTTATAGCGGATCGATCCTTCTAGCCCGGCCAGCAGCAACGAATCTTCACGCACAGTGCACATGTGCAAGTTGACGGCGCCCATCGGTTCACTCACGGCGCGCCAATTATCGGCGCCGGCTCCACTGTGGTATTCCACCTCGCGCGCATGGTTGCCGTGCACAAAGTATGTGGGGCGTCCGGTCATAGTCATGATATAGTCCACGTAGTAGTGCGGAAGATCGCCGCAACTGATTACCAGATCGACCTTGCCGATGTGTCGATTGATTCCGGCGCTGTATAAAACCGGCTCCACCTTATCGCTGATCACCAGGGCGCGCATAGACGAGTATTGTAGCATCGCCAAAAAGACAGCCCAAAAGGAAAGGCGCAATTTTACGTAAGTAATCGTGGCTTTCCGAAAACTTGAGAGGAAAATTGTACGGACACGGTATATTATATTCAGTACTCAGCCCAAAATTTTGTACTCAACGCGGAATGCTAAAAAGATTATTGCATCCACATCGATGTGGTAAGATGCAAGCCAATCAACTGGGACCTGCCAACCGTACGGACACGATATTTCTTGTCCGCACCCCAAGAGTCCCCCCCAAGAGATTGAGAAGATACGGGTTTATCAAGCAATGAACACAGGCAGCGGCGTCTCGCCCCTCGCCTCTGCGGTCACATTACAAGGAGCCTGCCATGCCCTGGATTCGCGTCTTTTCGCTCGAAGAAGCCACCGGTCTGCTCAAGGCGCAGTACGAGGCTGCGATCAAACGTGCGGGCCGCATCTGGAACATTGTCTCGATCATGAGCCAGAACCCGCGTGCGCTCAAGGCGTCGATGGATTTCTATGGCGCGCTGATGCACGGCGCGTCGCCGCTCAGCCGTGGGCAGCGCGAGATGCTGGCGACCGTCGTCTCCGCCGCCAATCACTGCACCTATTGACGCCGCGCCCATGCGCACGACCTCCGTGCTGAGGTCGCCGATTTTGGCATTACCGACGACGCTGCCGCCGACCGTTTTGTGCACCAGATCGCCAGCGAGTGGCGTCGCGCCGATCTGGCTGCGTCCGACCGCGCTTTGTGCGAGTTCGCCGAAAAGTTGACGCACACACCGCACGCCATGACGCCCGCCGACCTCGACGCCCTGCGCGCACACGGCTTCGACGACCGCGCGCTCCATGACGCTGTGCAGGTGATCGCCTATTTCAACTACATCAACCGCGTCGCCGATGCACTGGGCGTCGAGCCGGAACACTTCGTGCGCGCCTGGGAGCAGACGGCCGCAGGCTGAATTGTTGGTTCCCACTGTAGGTCATCGCCTCCGGCGTGATGAGTGCCATGTCACGCCGGAGGCGATGACCTACAAAACAAACTCCCCTCAAACGTGACGTCCACCCTACAGCATTTTGCCGCTATGCAGAATCGCCCGTCTGTTCTATACTCCTGGGTTGCAGCCTTGAACGCTGCCACGCAACGCGTTGACCATTCACGAAAGGATGTGCGATGAGCACGGATGTGACCACTTTTCGCAAGGAATATCGCTTCGACCGGCTCTCGGAGGAAAACGCGGGCCACGACCCCTTTGATCTCTTCACGACCTGGTTTCGCCTGGCGGGCGAGAGCAACATCCACGAACCCAATGCCATGGCGCTGGCGACGGCGACGGCGGATGGGCGGCCGTCGGTGCGTATGGTGTTGCTCAAGAGCTATGACCGCAACGGCTTTACTTTTTTCACGAACTACGAAAGCCGCAAGGGCCGCGAGCTGGCGGTCAACCCTTTCGCCGCGCTGCTCTTCTGGTGGGAGCCGCTCGAACGCCAGGTGCGCATCGAGGGCGCGGTCGAAAAGCTCTCCGCCGCCGAATCGGATGAGTACTACTACAGCCGCCCGCTCGGCAGCCGTCTGGGCGCGTGGGTCTCGGCGCAGAGCCGCGTGATTCCCGACCGCTCGGTGCTTGATCAGCGCTTTGCCGAACTGCAGGCGGAATATCACGACCATCATCCCGATCGCCCGTCGTTCTGGGGCGGTTACCGGCTGATCCCGGCGGTGTTCGAGTTCTGGCAGGGCGGCGTCAACCGGCTGCACGATCGCCTGCGCTATCGACGCCAGCCCGACGACGCCTGGCTGCGCGAGCGGCTGTCGCCATGAGCGATTTGCTCGATGTCCGTGGCTGACCTGCTCGCCGACCTGCGCAGCGATGCGCAGTTTATGAGCAAAGTGGCGGCATGGCGCACGCTTGCTGCACAGCCGGCGCGCTACAGCCCCCTGCCCGCAACGCTGCACCCGCTGCTGCCCGCAGTGCTGGCGGAACGCGGCATCGAGCAACTCTACTGCCATCAAGCCGCGGCGACGACAGCCGCCCTGCAGGGTCGCAGCGTCGCCGTGGTGACGCCGACGGCAAGCGGCAAGACGCTTTGTTACAACCTGCCTGTTTTACATGCATTGTTGACGGATGCGCACGCCCGCGCCCTCTACCTCTTCCCAACCAAGGCGCTTGCCCACGATCAACTGGCGGAACTGCTGCGGCTGGCGGAGGCGCTTGACGCGCACGCGCCACCGAGAAAACTGGCGCCGACCATCGCAACGTATGACGGCGATACGCCTGCGGCGCAGCGCAGCCGCATCCGCAAACAGGCGCGGCTGCTGCTCACCAACCCCGACATGCTGCACGTTGGCATTTTGCCCAACCATGTGCAGTGGCATGAGTTCCTGGCCGGGCTGCGCTGGGTTGTGATCGACGAGATGCACGTCTATCGCGGCGTCTTTGGCAGCCATGTCGCCAATGTGTTGCGCCGTCTGCAGCGCATCTGCCGGAGCTACGGCAGCGAGCCGCACTTCATCTGCACCAGCGCCACCATCGCCAACCCGGCGCAGCTTGCCGAGCGGCTGATCGAACAGCCCATGCAGTTGGTGCAAGAGTCGGGCGCGCCGCGCGGGGAGAAACACATCATCCTGCTCAACACGCCGCTGGTCGATGTCGAAAAGGGTATACGCCGCGCCGCCACGCTGGAAGCCGCCGACCTCGCCGCCACATGCATCGACGCCGGTCTGCAGACGATTGTCTTTGGCCGTGCGCGGCTGACGACCGAGCTGCTGCTCACTTATCTGCGCGCGACGCTGGCGCGGCGATCCAGCATCCACGCCGCGCCGGAAACGGGCGACGCGGCGCCGGTGCGCGGCTATCGCGGCGGTTATCTGCCGGCGGAACGGCGCAGCATCGAGCGGGGGCTGCGCAGCGGGCAGGTGCGCGGGGTCGTCGCCACCAACGCGCTGGAGCTGGGCATCGACATCGGCGGGCTGGAGGCGGCGGTGCTGTGCGGCTATCCGGGCAGCATTGCGGCGACGTGGCAGCAGTTCGGCCGCGCCGGGCGCACGACCGACGCTGCGCTCGCCGTGCTCGTCGCCACCGCCGGTCTGCTCGACCAGTATGTGCTCCAACACGCTGACTACATTTTCGAGCAATCGCCCGAACACGCGCTGGTCAACCCCGACAACCTGATGCTGCTGGTCGATCACGTGCGCTGCGCCGTCGCCGAGCTGCCCTTCCAGCGCGGCGAGCACTTTGGGGCCAGCCCACACCTCGACGATGTGCTCACCTTGCTCGACGAACAGGGCGAGGTGCATCGTCACGGCGCTACCATCTTCTGGCGCGGGGCAAGTCACCCGGCGCGGCGTGTGAGTCTGCGCAGCGCGGGCAGCGACAGCGTCGTGATCCAGCGTCGCGCGCAGGATGACGGCGCAAGCGAGGTGATCGGCGCAGTCGATCAAGCCAGCGCGCAGATGCTGGTGCACGACGGCGCCATCTATCTGCATGAGGGGCAAAGCTATGCGGTGCAGCGGCTCGATCTGGACGCGCTGCGCGCCGATGTGACCGCCGTCGATGTCGATTACTACACCGAAGCCATCGCCGAATCGGATGTCGAGCCGCTGTTCTGTCACGCCGCCCGTGCCACCAACCAGAGTGTGGCCGCACACGGCGAGGTTGCGGTTCACGAGCAGGTGGTCGGCTACCGGCGCATCAAACGCGTGACGCACGAGACGCTGGGCGTCTATCCGCTCGACTATGCGCGACGCACGTTGGAGACCAGCGCCTACTGGTGCGAGATTGCGCCTGCCGTGCAGCAAGACCTGGAGGCGGCGGGTCTGTGGTTCGATTCGGTCAACGACTACGGCCCCAACTGGCAGACGCAGCGCGCGGCGGTGCGGGCGCGTGACCACTATCGATGCAGCGTCTGCGGCGCCGCCGAACCGCCCGGGCGCGAGCATGACGTACATCACAAAATCCCGTTCCGCGCCTTTGGCTATGTGCCCGGCGTCAACGACTTCTATCTGCAAGCCAACCGGCTGGAAAACCTGATGCTGCTGTGCCGGACGTGTCATCGCCGGCTGGAGACGGCCGGGCGGCTCACCACGGGGATGGACGGGTTGGCGCACCTGCTGAGCAACCTGGCGCCGCTCTATCTGATGTGCGATCGCAGCGATCTGGGCGCGTTCGTTGCGCGCGGGACGCCGATCGGTCGTCGCGTTGACAGCAAACCACCCGCCGCCGATGTGCGCACCGCATCGACCAGCCAGACCACCGAGACGCCCCGCACTGCGCCGCGCGTCTATCTCTTCGAGCGCGTGCCTGCCGGGCTGGGCTTCAGCCTGCTGCTCTACGACCTGCACGACCAACTGCTCGCCGCTGCTTATGAGATTGTCCACACCTGCACGTGCAGCAAAGGCTGCCCCGCCTGCGTAGGCCCCGTGCTCGACGATCAGCCGGTGCAGCTTGATACGAAACGGTTGACGCTGGCGTTGCTTGAGCGGTTGGTGTAGA
>CALJMI010000025.1 GCA_937981885.1 uncultured Caldilinea sp. | reverse complement strand
CAATCTCGTGGCCGTGTTTATGAAAGAAATCCAGGAAATACTGGCGAATCTGGTTGGTCGTCAGGTGTTTCATAACTGTCCCGCCCTCATCCATTCCGTGCAAACGTGCCTTTATCGTATCCCGCGATTGTAGGGCAAAGGGAGAGGGGTGTCAAAAAAGTAGGGTTTTGGGGAGAGAGGGAGAGGGGGAGAGAAGAAGAAAGGGCGAAGGAAGCGGGAATATAATTGTCCAAGCCTTGTCCCTCTGCTACACTGATATACTGAAAGATGGGCGCGCAAATCGTGTGCGCCTGAAACGAAGAACGAAACAATTTCCAAAGGACAATACTTCAGATGGCAGCCAAACAGTGGACGACGCCCCCGGCCATGACAATCGATCCGAAAAAGAGCTACACCGTCACGATGGAGACGAACCGCGGTCCCATCGTGCTCGAACTGTACCCGGAACACGCGCCCAAGACCGTCAACAACTTCGTCTTTCTGGCGAAAGAGGGCTTTTACGACGGCGTGAGCTTTCACCGCGTCATCGCCGACTTTGTGATTCAAGGCGGCGACCCGACCGGAACCGGGCGCGGTGGTCCTGGCTACAAATTCGAGGACGAGGTCAAGAACAACCCGCTGCGCCATGAAACCGGCGTCATCTCGATGGCGAACGCCGGCCCCAACACCAACGGCAGCCAGTTCTTCATCACGCATTCGCCGCAGCCGCATCTTGACGGCAAGCACACCGTCTTTGGCAAGGTCACCAGCAGCATGGATGTCGTCAACGCCATCCGCCAGGGCGACAAGATGATCAAAGTTGTCGTTACAGAAGCGTAGGAGTTTCAGCGATGGGCGAGCCGGGATTTGTTGTTCTCCAGCCTGATGTTGGATACGGCGAGCCACCCTCGCCGGCGTGGCAGCCGATCCGCGCTCGCCCGTTGCTGGTGTTGGTCGGCGTGACCGGCGTGGGCAAGAGCACAACGCTTGCGGCGCTGCGTCGCGCTGGCCTGGCGTTTCATCTGCTGCCCGACCGTCGTGCGTTGACCGACCGCCTGATCATCCCCTCGATGCAGGCGCTGGCGGGCGAGACCAGCGCGCCTATTGCGGATCGGGCGCAGCGTTTCGCCTACACGCGCGCCTATCGCCAGCTTCACCCTGGCGGCATGGGCGAGGCGTTAAGCATGTTGTGGATCGACGTGGAGCAGACGCCTGGGTTGCTGCTGTTTGACGGACTGCGCGGCGACAACGAGGTGACATTTGCGGCGCAGGTGCTGCCGCTGGCGCGCTTTGCGATGCTCGACGCGCCCGACGTGGTGCGCGTGATTCGCCTGATGGGGCGGCAAGACCCCTTCGATGTGATTGCGGCGCGTTCGGCGCACCCTACCCACGAAATGCAGCGCTTCACCAATCTCAATGTCGAAGGCGCCGAAGCGCTGTTCACGCCGCAGGAGCAGCATATCCTTGTCGATCTGGTGAGCAGCGGCGAGGTGACCGCCGACGACTTGCGCAAGGCGCTCGCCATCGTCGTCGAAGAACGGCGCAACTATGATCCCGCCGCCACACGCGCTGCTCTGGAAAAAACTGCGCCGGAGCGAACGCTCGTCGTCGACACCGTGGCCGACGCGCCGCACACCATCGCGCTGAAGATTCTGGAACTGCTGCGAGCCAGATAGGATGTCCACACCCACAATTGCCGCAATCGAGACCTCCATCTTTCGTTTGCCGATGGTCGGCGAGCTGCGCTGGGGTAGCCAGAGCGCGCTGGCGGAGGCGCGTCA
Organism: uncultured Caldilinea sp.; assembly: GCA_937981885.1. Taxonomy (GTDB): domain Bacteria; phylum Chloroflexota; class Anaerolineae; order Caldilineales; family Caldilineaceae; genus Caldilinea. The sequence continues at coordinate 48,281 of CALJMI010000025.1, read as the reverse complement.
CGTCCTGGTGCGTGTGGCGTTGAGCGACGGCAGCGAAGGCGTTGCCGAAGCGCCGCCGCGCCCGACCATTTACGGCGAAACCGCCGCCACCATCGTCGCCATCATCCGGGACGAGCTGGCGCCACGGCTGATCGGCCAGCCTGCCGACACAGCCTGGGCGCGCATAGCGCTGATCCCCAACAACCACACCGCCAAAGGCGCCATCGACATGGCTGTGCACGATGCACTGGCGCGTAGCGCCGGGCGCACGCTGGCAGAGCAGCTCGGCGCCACGCGCGAACGGGTGCGCGTGAGCTACATCCTCGGCATTGGCGCACGCGACGAGGTGCTGGCAGAGGCGGAACGGGTCGTGGCGCAGGGCGTGCGCGTGCTCAAGGTTAAGGTCGGACGCGATTGGGACGATGATCTGGCGCGCATCCGCGACTTGCAGTCGATGTTCGGAGATCGCGTCGATCTCTATGCCGACGCCAACGAGACAATGGTCGCCGCTGACGCCGCCCAACGGCTCGCCGTGCTGCGTGACCTGGGGCTGCACTACTGCGAGGAGCCGCTGCCAGTCGAACAGGTGCGCGCCCGCGCTGCGCTGCGCGCGCAGACCGTGCTGCCGCTCATCGCCGATGACAGCGCCTTCACCGTGCGCGACTTACAGCGCGAGCTCGAACTGGACACCTTTGACATCCTCAACATCAAGACCCCGCGCACCGGCTACACTGAATCGCTGGCGATGGTCGAGCTGGCGCGGCGGGCGGGCAAGGGCGTCATGGTCGGCTCGCAGGCGGGCAGCACGATCGGCGCGGCGCGCGCCGCCGTCTTTGCCGCGCGCGCGGAAGTTGAACATCCGTCAGAACTCTCGTTCTTTCTGAAATTGCGCGAGGAGATCACGGATCGACCGCTCACGATTGTCGACGGCTGGCTCTCGGTCCAGGAGGCATTGAGTGTGCGCGTCGATCCAGATCGGCTGCGCGCAATGACGCTGCGCGCTCCATAGACCGCGGATGACGCAGATTCAACGGATTGACGCTGATCCAATCCGCAAGAATCCGCCAAATCCGCGGCATCCGCGGCCCATCTTCAACTGATTATAACGATTGCATCTCAACTATAGCATCACAAGGAAACACCAGTATGACAAAAATCAGCTTTCTCGGTGCGGGCAGCACGGTCTTTGCTAAGAATCTGATGGGCGACATCCTCAGCTATCCTGAGCTACAGGATGCCACGATCAGCCTCTTTGACATCGATCCGGATCGCCTGCGCACCTCCGAAATCGTGGCGCACAAGATCGCCGAGTTTTTCGGCATTTCGCCCAAGATCGAGGCAACGCTCGACCGCCGGCAGTCGCTGAAAGACGCCGACTTTGCGATCAGCATGTTTCAAATCGGCGGCTATAAGCCGGGCACGGTGATCGACTTCGAGATTCCCAAGAAATATGGATTGCGCCAGACCATCGCCGACACGCTCGGCATCGGCGGCATCATGCGCGGGCTGCGCACGATCCCAGTCTTTCTCGACATTGCGCGCGACATGGAGGAGCTGTGTCCAGACGCAACCTTCCTGCAATATGTCAACCCGATGGCGATGAACTGCTGGGCGCTGAGCCGCGCCACCGGCATCAAAACGGTCGGTCTCTGTCACAGCGTGCAGGGCACGGCAGAGCAACTGGCTGAGGACATCGGCGTGCCGATCGAGGAGATCAACTACATCTGCGCCGGCATCAACCACATGGCGTTCTATCTCCGGTTCGAGCGCAACGGCGAGAATCTCTACCCGCTGATCCGCAAGGTCTACGATGAGGGGCGCGTGCCGGACTGGAACCGCGTGCGCTACGAAGTCTTCAACCGCACGGGCTATTTCGTGACCGAGTCGAGCGAACACTTCAGCGAATATGTGCCGTGGTTCATCAAGCGCGACCGTCCCGACCTGATCGAGAAGTTCAACATTCCGCTCGACGAGTATATCCGCCGCTGCGAGGTGCAGATCACCGGCTGGGAGTTTATGCGTCGCAAGCTGGAAAACCCAACGGTTGACCTCAAGACAGAGTTTGTGGCGGCGATGACCAAAGCTGGCGTGCCCGAAGCGCACATGCCGTGGGTAGTGGAGGAGTTCGAGCGCATCAACGAGGTGCGACGCAGCCACGAATACGGTTCGTTGATCGTGCACAGCATCGTCACGGGCCAGCCGCGCGTGATCTACGGCAATGTGGCGAACAACGGGCTGATCGACAATCTACCGCAGGGCTGTTGCGTCGAGGTGCCGGTGCTGGTCGACAAAAATGGCTTGCAGCCGACCAAGATCGGCGCGCTACCGCCACACCTGGCCGCGATGATGCGCACCAACGTCAACGTGCAGGAGATGGTCGTCGAGGCTGCGCTCACCGGCAGGCGCGAGTATATCTATTACGCCGCCATGCTCGACCCGCACACCGCCGCCGAGCTTGACCTCGACCAAATCTGGCATCTGGTCGACGATCTGATCGAGGCACACGGTGACTGGCTGCCGAAGTACCATTGATCAGAGCGCTGCGTCGGGGAAATGAACTGTAGGGGCGCGCAATTTCGTGTCCCTACAGCACCTGCCGTAATCCAGAGGCAGCGCTCTATTGTGAAGCTCTGTCGTGAGGCGCGTCAGACGAAATCGATATGTGTAGCATGGGTGCTGCGGTTGGCGCAGCAAGGAAAGGGGTTGATCGCAGCGCAGACCTGCGCCGGGCTACGCTTCACATGCACGCCGAAGTCGGCCAACAGATCGCATAGATCTGCGAGTGGAAGCCCCATGACGCTGGCAAAACAGCCGTCGAGCGCACAGGCTGGCGCAAACCCGGGTGATTGGATGCCGTAGGCGCCAGCTTTGTCCATTGGATCGCCAGAAGCTACATAGGCGGCGATCTCGGCGTCGCTGTAGGCGCGCATGGTCACCAACGTGCGATTGATGCGCGTCTTCTGTACGCGGTTGGCGGTGCGCAACAACGTCACTGCGCTGATGACTTCGTGCACGCCATCGCGCAGGTCGCGCAGCATCCGCACTGCGTCTTCGGCGTCGATGGGCTTACCATAGATTTCATTGCCCAGCGCGACGGTCGTGTCCGAAGCTATGATAATAGCTGGTGCATCTTCGGGAAGCCGCTGCGCAACGGCGCTTGCCTTTGCTTCGGCGAGCCGCTGCGTCATAACGACAGGGTCTTCGGCGGGCAGCGGCGTCTCGTCGATGTCGGCCACCACGACCGTGAAGGTCAAGCCTAGATCGCGCAAAAACTGTTGGCGGCGCTGGCTGGCTGAGGCAAGGATCAGGGCTTCGCATGTTGTCATGCATTTCTTTATACCTGACACATGCAGGCAACAACAAAAACAACGCTACGGCGCAGGAATCTACCAGTCTGCAAACGCCATAAATAATCTTTGGACAGATGTCCGATGCGTATGGCACTATTGAAAACAATCTAAATTCGACTCAGCTTGACAGGAGGAATTGATGTCGCCCAGTCGCTCTGTTGCCCCTTCATCTCCACTTCGGATTGCCATCATCGGTTGCGGCGGCATGGCGCGGCACCACGCCGCCGCCATGCTGCGTCATCAGGGAATGGTTTCCATTCCGGTGGTTTGCGAACCATCGGACGCCACCTATCGTCGCTTCGAGGTTTTGTTCGAGGATGTCGGCGTTGCGCCGCCATGCAATGAACCTGATCTAGAGGCGCTGTTGCGCAATTATGGCAATGAACTGGACGCCGCCTTCATCATCACACCCCATGCATTACACCACGATCAGGCCGTCGCCTGTCTCGAAGCGGGGCTGCACGTGTTGTTAGAGAAGCCGATGGTGATGAACGCTGCTGAAGCGCGCAGCCTGATCGCCGCACGCGACCGCAGCGAACGCCATCTTGTCGTCGCCTTCAACGGCAGCCTCTCCCCACAAATTCGCACAGCGGTCAAAATGTTGCGCAGCGGCGAGCTGGGTGAGATTCTTACGATCCACGGAACGGTATGGCAAGGCTGGAACTTTCGCACCCAGCACACCTGGCGTCAGATTCCAGAAATGTCGGGCGGTGGTTTTCTCTTCGACACTGGCGCACATCTGCTCAACACCGTCGCCGATTTGGCGGGCGAACCAGTGGTCGAGGTGGCGGCCTGGTTGGACAATCGCGGGCGTCCTGTCGACATTCTCGGCGTGGTGATGGCGCGACTGGCTTCCGGTGCGCTGATCAGCTTGAGCGCCTGTGGCGACACAATCGAGTCATGCGCGTCCGACGTGCGCGTCTTCTGCACCGGGGGTATCTTGCGTACAGGCGTGTGGGGCGAGCTGCTGGAGATTCAGCGCCAGGGCGAGCCTGAGCTTTCGCCGGTCGAGACGCCAGCGTCGCACGGCGCGTGGGAGCAGTTCATGTATGTCTGCCGCGGTGAACTCTCCAACCCCAGCCCGCCGGAAATCGGTCTACGTATGGCGATCCTTTGGGACATGATCCGCGCCTCGGCGCAGCGCGGCGGTGCGCCCGTCACGCTGCATGACGCCGAGCAATTCGTCGCCGAAACCGCCGGCGCAGTGATCTGAATCAGGGAAAAACTTCATTCTTTGGATATTTGATTAAGAAGACAAAATCGAGGAGACAATTCAAATGGCAACATCAACACGCGTGACGGTATGGAACGAATATCGCCACGAAAAGCAAAACCCCGAAATCGCCGCCATCTATCCACAGGGCATCCACGGCGCCATCGCCGGCTATCTGCGCGGTCATGGCTGCATCGTGCACACAGCAACGTTGGATGAACCGCATCACGGCTTGACCAACCACGTGCTCGACAACACCGACGTGTTGATCTGGTGGGGACACATGGCGCACGGCGAAGTGAAGGACGAGATCGTCGAGCAAGTGCACGACCATGTTCTACGTGGGATGGGCTTGATCGTATTGCATTCGGGTCATTTTTCCAAAATTTTCAAGCGACTCATGGGCACGACCTGCGATCTCAAGTGGCGTGAGGCAGGTGAACGCGAGCGACTTTGGGTTGTCGCCGCCGGCCACCCCATCGCCGACGGCATCGGCGAATACTTTGAGATTCCACACGAAGAAATGTACGGCGAGTTCTTCGATATACCAGAGCCGGAGACGCTGGTGTTCGTCAGTTGGTTCCAGGGCGGCGAGGTCTTCCGCAGCGGCTGCTGTTATCGCCGCGGACAGGGGCGCATCTTCTACTTCCGTCCGGGCCACGAGACCTATCCGACCTATCATCAGCCGGAAGTGCTGCGCGTGATCAGCAACGCCGTGCGTTGGGCGAAACCGGTCGAACGCCCGAACACGACCTATGGTCACCGCCCCGAACCGATCGAGCCGCTGAAGTAGGATGATTAAGGGAGACGGGGAGAAAAGCGGGGAAAAGAGATAGTTGGGTGGTTGGGTAATCGGGTTCTAGGGGGTGGGGTCGTCGGGTGATGTGGCTGTAAAGACACCCCATCGCCTTATCTCCCACTCTCCCACTCTCCCCATCTCTCTATCTCCCACTCCCTGTCAGTTCCACCTGCTTGTGCAGACGCGGTTCTTTCATGGCGAAAATGAGCAACAGCAACGTGGCGACGCTTAACAGCGTCGAGGCGAGGAAGAGCCAATCGTAGCTGTAGACTGCTAGAAAGCCGCCAATAATCGGCGCGATGGCGCCGCCGACGCCGGTCACTGTATTACCAAGACCAATATAGGTCGGGCGATCTTCTGGCTTCGAGAACTCCATCACGATCAACACCCCGGAGACAATCGCAATTCCGTTGACAATGCCCATCAAGAAGAAAATTGTATAGTACCAGTCTGGGTGTGGCGCCAGCCACGCCATGCCAAAAGTGAGGATGCTCGCCCACTGCGCCAATTCGAGCGTAAATTTGTGACCGCGGCGATCGGCGATCACGCCTGCAAGCAGGTTGCCGAGCGTCTGCCCGATCAGCAGCGCAGCCGTGTAAATGCCAACGCTGGCGTCGCTCACCTGCCACTGTTGGATAGCGGCTACAGTGAGAAAACCGGCGCCCATTCTCCCCAAGTTCGACAGCAGACGCGAACCAAGAAAAACGCTGAAGTTGTGGTCGCGACGCAGAATCGCCCGAATTTTTTTCCAGGACTGCTTGCTCTGTTGGCGCACATGTTCAGGCAGCGGTTGCACCGGTTCGCGCGCCAGCGCCAGCGACACCCAACTGAGTGTGATGGCGATGGCTGCCACTAGAAAGGTGTAAGCGAAGTTCTGCGGATAGGGAAAGTTTGCCAGCATCCAGCCGCTTGCCACGGCGCCAAGCGCGCCGAGGCCGGTGCCGATAAACGAGCTGAAACCAAAAAACCAGCCGCGACGGTCAATCGGAAAGATGCGCGCGATCATGTCGGACCAGGCAGGAGCGATCATCCCGGCGCCAAATCCATGCCAGGCATAGGCAAAGAAAAAGAGCAGCAACGCCAACGTCGGCTGACTCGGCGCCATCAATGCCGCCACCGGCAGCAGCCAGATCGGCAATCGCTCGGTGAAAAAGCCAATGTTGATGACAACGGGCTTTTTGCGCGGCAGCCTTTCGGTGACGCCCGCAGTGAACAGTTGGGGCAAATACCAGCTTGCCGTGCTCAACACCGCCAGCAATGCAATCCAGAAAGGCGCTGTTGTGAGTTTGCTCACGAACAGCGGTAAAATGGTTGTTGCTGAGATGAAGCTCAAACCAAACCAGAAGGCGGCGCCGTCGATCAAGTTGACCGTAAAGTTCCAACGATAGTTTTCTCGAACTTCTTGCTCAAGCTCGTCGTCGCTGATTGAGGGAATCGGTCGGTCAAGTTCGAGCATCAACCGCATGATCTGGCGGCCGCGTGCTGTTCGCTGTAGTCCCATGACGCATCTCTCTGTTGTCGTGACCTGATCTCACGACAGTATCAAAAGTAAACATGGTAGGCTTTGCATGTTGCGCTGTTCATACACACAAATATCTAGTATACTCGATCGCCCCTTCATAACGAAAAGGAACAACTATGAAACAGTTTCTGCACTTTACGATTGTCTTGCTCTTTGTGATGTTGTTGGCGGGGTGTAACGTCCAAACCGTCGCACCGATGGCAGAGGCGCGACAAGGCGTTTGCCAGGCGCTCAATTCACTGCGCAGCGCCGCCGCCGGCTTGATCGAGATCGACCGAGAAACCAGCGTTGCACAACTTCAAGAGATGCGCCGGAACGTCGCCAGACTCGTCGAAGCTGCGCGTGCAGCCAATGCTGTGTTGCAGAACCAGCAGATCACGGAAATGGTCAATGCATTTGAAGAATTCAGCCGCACAGTCGATGGCCTGACCCCGGATCAGCGCGTCGGCGACGCAGCGGTTGGTCTCCAGACATCGGCGAGGCAGGTCGTATCGTCGCTGGATCAAGCACATCAGACGCTGCAGTGCGCACAGTGAAAGTGACAACAAATCGATGAATTCTTATTCACCGTATATTCCCGGCCGGGCGATGTTCATCTTCGCCCATCCCGACGACATCGAATTTGGTACAGCCGGCACCGCTGCACGCTGGGTGAAGGGCGGCGCCGAAGTTGTGTACGTACTGCTCACCAGCGGCGATGCCGGCATTGCCGACGCCGCCCTAACGCGCCAGGAAGTCACCGACATTCGCGAGAAGGAGCAGCTTGCCGCAGCGCAATTGATCGGTGTGCAACATGTCATTTTTCTGCGCGAGCCGGATGGAATGCTGGTCAACTCGCTCGATCTGCGTCGCAAGCTGGTGCGCGAGATTCGACGTTTCCGGCCCGAAGTTGTAGTGTGCGGCGATCCGACGGTCTGGTTTGTCGACGCAACTTACGTCAACCATCCGGACCATCGCGCCGCAGCGGCGGCGGCAATCGATTCTGTTTTTCCTGCTGCTGGTCAGCCGCACGTCTTCGAGGAATTGGCGGGGGAGGGATTGACCGCACACAAGGTGCGCAAGCTATATGTCGAGGGATGGGGCAGCGGCGACACCTGGGTGGACATCACCAACACGATCGACCTCAAGATTGCGGCGCTGCGCTGTCATCTCAGCCAAATGCGCGACTGGGATCCGGAGCCGATGTTGCGCCAGTGGTCGGCGGAGGCGGCCAAAGGCAAAGAAATGGCTTACGCCGAAACATTCCGCGTGATCACGCTCGTGAGCGATGAGGACTCTGCCAAACAGGCTGATGCAATCATTGGAGAGGCGTGAATATAGTTGCGGAGAAGATCGATCAAATGAGCCTTTCGCCAGAGGATCGGATAACACAACTTGAGAATCAGCTTCAGGCGTTAATGGAGCGGCAGGCAGATTTTTACCAGCTGCTCAACCACAATGGCGATGTCTTCTGGGTCTATGAGATACGCAGCAACCAGACGCATTACTTTGGCGCTGACTACAAACAGTTGTATGACCTGGACAGTCAGGAGGACGACCCTTTTGCCTTTCTCACCACAGTTCACCCAGAGGACCTGCCAGCCGTACGCCAAATGCTTGACCAGCAGGCGCAGGGGCAACACACGGAGCTAGAGTATCGTATCGTTCATCGAGACAACTCGATCCGGTGGGTGCATAATCGTAGCGCACCGATCCATGACGAACATGACGCGTTGGTTCGCACAGTTGGCGTCACCTCCGACATCACCGCACGCAAGCAGGCTGAAGAGGCAGCCAGACACAGCAACCGCCTCCTGCGCACAATCATCGATCTGCTGCCAGACTCAATTTACGTCAAAGACCTCGCGCGACGCAAAACGCTGACCAACCGCACCGACCTGCGCTATATGGGGCTTCAGGATGAGAAGGAAGCGCTCGGCAAACGCGATGAGGAAATCTTCCCGCCAGACATTGCCGCACGCTTCCGTACGCTTGAGGAGCGCGTTCTGGAAAGCGCCAGTCCTTTCCTCAGCCAGGAGGAATGGTTGACGCTGAATGGACGAGACATCTGCCTGCTGACGTCGAAGATGCCTTTGCGCAACGAGGCTGGCGAAGTTGTGGGATTGGTGGGCATCGGTCGCGATATCACAGAGCTCAAACAGGCGCAGCTTGCACTCGAAGAGATGAATCACTCGTTGGAGGCGCGCGTCGAGGAGCGCACACAGGCGCTGCGCATCAGCGAACAACGTCTGCGCCAGGTAATCGATCTTGTGCCTTACATGATCTACGCCAAGGATATTGATGGTCGCTATATTCTGGTCAACAAGACGGCTGCCGCCTCTCAAGGCAAGACCCCCGAACAGTTTATCGGCAAGCGCGACGTCGACTTCAGCAGCAATCTCGCTGAAGCCGAACGATTCTACACCCAGGATCTGCAAGTGATCACCGGCGGCGAAATTCTGTCGATCCCCGAAGAGATTGTTCATTTTAGCGACGGCAGCAAGCATATTCTACAGACCGTGAAATTCCCGCTGGCGGTTGCGGCTGATGAAAAACCGGCAATGCTGGGCGTAAGCATCGACATCACCGAGCTAAAACAGGCGGAAGCGGCGCTGCGCCAAATTGAGGTCGATCTGAGACATAGCCATGCTGAACTACAGGCAGCCAACGAAGCATTGCGCGAAGCGGCGCGCCTGAAAGACGAATTCATGGCGACCATTAGCCACGAACTGCGCACCCCGCTGAGCAGCATCTTAGGACTCGCCGATGCGTTGCAGTCCGCTGACTTTGGGACGCTCACGAACCGCCAACTACATGCGGTCAAGGTCATTGAGTCCAGCGGTCGCGACCTGTTGATATTGATCAACGATCTGCTCGAACTTTCCCGCATCGAGGCTGGTCAAATTCATCTACAGATCGAGGTGTTTGATGCAGTCTCTCTAGCAAAAATTGCCGTTGATCGCAGTGCAGCCGCCGCGGCCAAAAAACGACAGACAATTCAGTTTGAGACGCATGCGGAATCGATTCTGGTGGAAAGCGACCAACGCCGTTACCTTCAGATATTGCTCAACTTGCTGAGCAACGCCATCAAGTTCACGCCTGAAACAGGGCAGCTTGGCATCATCCTCAAAAAAGATACAACTGCAGGGCTCTGTTGCGTGACGGTGTGGGATCATGGCATCGGCATCAATGAGGCGGATATCGACCGCCTGTTTCGACCTTTCATTCAGCTTGACAGTTCGATTCGCCGCCATTACTCCGGCGTTGGGTTGGGGTTGGCGCTTACCAGGCGGCTGGTCGGCATACTCGGCGGTCAGATCGATGTAGAAAGTTCACCGGGCAAGGGCAGTCAATTTATCGTTACGTTGCCCTGCAAAGTTTAAAAAAGCTGGCCGGAAACACTCTACGCAACCTGCTTTTGCCCCTTCCCCTTTCATTCACGCATCGATTGCAGCATTTGCACCAGATGCTCTGGACGCACGGGCTTGGTCAAGAATGAATCCATGCCAGCGGCAAGACATGCTTGCTGGTCTTCGATCATGGCGGCGGCGGTGATGGCGACGATGCGCGGCTGCCGTTCGGTCGCCAATGTGCGACGGATGATCTGCGTCGCTTCAATACCATCCATTTCAGGCATGTGCACATCCATCAGCACCAGATCATAGGGCTGGCAGCGCACTGCATCGACCGCTTCCCGACCATTGTTGGCAACATCAGCATCATAGCCAAACTTTTCCAACATACGCAGCACAACCTTCTGGTTGACCAGATTGTCCTCCGCCAGCAATATACGCAACGGTTTCGACTGCTCCTGGGACGTTACAAACACATTGTCCATCCTGGCGTTGGGCTGCGAGTGACCAGGCGCCGATGACAATAGTTGTTCGAGCATAGCAAACAATTGGCGCTGTTTGATTGGGCGCAACAAATACCCGCTGCTGCGCCATGCGCTATGCCTGGCAGATAGATCACCAACAGTAGTGAGCGCAATAACCGGACAGCCATGCAACCGACCGCCGCTGGCTAACTGCGCCGCAAGCGACGAAGTTCCCTTGAGCAACTTCATGTCCAGCAACAGCAGATCGGGAATCGATTCTCGATCTGCTGTTGCAATCAGCTCAGCAAGGCCAGACGCTGTGCTCGCCATCGTCGGCTGCGCCCCTGCGGTTTCCAACCACTGATATAAAACAGCAAGCAATCTTTTGTTGGACTCGGCGATCCAAATCCGCTTTTTTGCCAGAAAAACTGGCGCAGCTCTTGTCTGTTCGGCGTCTGCTGCGGGTTTCACCACCGCTGTACAATAGAAGGTTGAACCTTCACCGACCTTACTCTCAACCCAGATGTCGCCATCCATCAGTTGCGCCAGACGGCGGCTGATCACCAGACCCAACCCGGTGCCGCCGTAACGCCGCGACATCGAAGGATCGATCTGCGAAAAGGGCTGAAACAGTTGATCCATGTGCTGTGCGGGTATCCCAATGCCAGTGTCTTGAACAGCAATGTGCAGACGTAGACGTTCTCCTTCCGGTTCAGCTCTGGCTGTGACGGTGACTTCACCCTGATCGGTGAATTTCACGGCATTTCCGACAAGATTGAGCAATATCTGCCGCAATCTTGACATATCGCCCACCAGCCGAGAAGGGACGCTGTCGTCGAGCCGGTAGATCAACTCAATGTTCTGGGCAGCCGCCTTGCCGGTGAAGAGATCAAACGTTTCTTCGATGCAGGTTTCCAGTTGGAAGGGTTGCTCTTCCAAAAGCAGGCGGCCAGATTCGATCTTGGAGAAGTCGAGGATGTCGTTGATGACCGACAGGAGCGCATCGCCACTGGTGCGGATCGTCTCAACGTAGTCACTCTGTTCGGGCGTCAGCTCGGTGCTGAGCAGCAAGCTGGTCATGCCGATCACGGCGTTCATCGGCGTGCGGATCTCATGGCTCATGTTGGCGAGAAAGATCGATTTGGCGCGGCTGGCTGCCTCCGCCGCCGCACGCGCCTGTTGCGCCTCCTGGAAGAGCTGCGCATTCTGCAACGCAATGCCGACCTGGTCAGCGAAAGTTTGAAGACGCTGTGCATCTTCTTCGGTGAAAAAGTCAGGCGTGGCGGAGTCGAGCGAGAGAAACCCGATGACCTCGTCTCGGGTGCGGATCGGCGCCCCCAGATAACTGTGAATCCATTCGTCGCCTTCGACGCGGCGCCAGCGATCGTCGGCGTGCGTGTCAGCGATCCGCACCGCCTGCCTGGTGCTGCACATCTCCTTCAGGTTGGCGACCTCATCCACTTTGTAGCTGTTCGACAAGAACCCCGCCGCCATAGTGTTTGAATCGTAGCCGACCGCACGTACAACCCTGCCATACGTGCGGCTTTCATCGAGCAGCATAATATTGGCAGCGTCGTGCTTAACAACGCGGCCGACGTCAGCCAGCAGTCGGTCGAGCACCGTGTCCAGGTCGAGTGAGCTGACCAATGCTACAGTTGCGTCGTGCAACGCTTCGACAAATTGGCGTTGCTGGCGTTCGCTCTGTTCGGCGCGCCGACGTTCGGATAATTCTTGCTGGATCGCTTCATAGAGACGCGCGTTGTCGATAGCCTGACCGACGGCGCGCGCCACGCTCTGCGCCACCTCGATTTCGTGTTCATCAAATGTGTGTGGCTCATACCAGTCAAGCCCGATCGTTCCGACAATGGTCTCGCGCGCAAAAAGTGGAATAATCAACAGCGAAGCGACGTTTCGTCTTCGCATCAGAGCGCGAATCGGCTCCATACGTTCGTCATTTTCAACGTCGGCAATCGCCAGCGGCCGTCGGTGTTGCAACACAAATTCAGTGGTCGGATTATTGCGCACCGGAATGATCGCCCCTAATGCGTTCAACGAACGGCTTGGCGTGTACTCTGCCACAACCTTCAATGATTCGCCTGTTTCGTCCAACAACGCAATACCCGATTGCGGCGCGGCAAAATAGATCGCCAGATCGCGACAAATATGATTGAGCGCCTGGTTAAGATCAAACGTGGAGGCGTGCAGAATCGTCCGGTTCAGCAGTTCCATCTCTTTCAGGCGCCGCGTCAGGTTCTGCTGTGCAGATTGTCGCTCGAGTAGTTCACGATTGATGCTTGCGTAGAGCTGCGCGTTTTCCAGCGCAATTGCAGCCTGCCCACAAAAGGAAGCCAGCAACTCGGCCTGTTCCGGGGTAAAGGCATTGGGCTTCGCACTGTTCAGCACAATAAAGCCAAGCACGCGCCCATGCCCTACAATCGGCGCGCCCATCGCCGCGCCAATCCAGTCAGACTCAGCCATGCGGAACCAGTGTGGGTCGGCGTGTGTGTCGTTGATCAACACTGGCCGCAACGTTTGTTGCATTGTGCGCAAATTGTGCAAACGGCTCATCGGAAAATATCCGCCAAGAAGACGCTCGTCGGTCTTTCCACCGGGTCCAGCATTCGCCGATCGCACAAATTGAACCTGATCCGTCGCTTCATCGAGCAACAAGATGTCGGCTGCATCGCTTGCCACTACGCGGCTTACATTGTTCAAGATGCGATCAAGAACTTCATTCAAATCGAGCGTGCCCGTCAGCGCCTGAACGGTGTCTTGCATCGCCTCGATCAGCGTCTGTTGCCTGGCTGTAGCAACCTGACTAGTCGACGTTGACAAATGTTGCACGCGCCAAAACAACGCCAAGAGAAGCGCCAAAATCAACGCTGCTCCTGCTGCCACGAGGCCGCCATGCAATGGCATTGTTGGAAAGATCAACAAACCAGCACACAGCAAAGCGATGGAAATCAACAATGCAACGCGCAAATACGTGCGCAAGGTTCTCTGTTCGTTCAATTTTCGATTTCAGGCGACTACACCGCGTCATCACTCTTCACGCGCCATAACGATAGTTTACATTGCACCATCAATAAGTTGAAAGAATCGCAAGCCAAAGAAAATCGTCTTCGTTGTCGTCTTACGCATAGTGTTGAAGGCGCATAAACAGAAAGGGGCATGGCAAAGAGTACTTCAATATGGGGCGTCCGTCGCAGACGTGAAGTAGACCATGGTCAACGGTCAAATGGTCAAAAAAAGTGCTTGACAAACGGTATTGGTTCTGATATTCTGTCGAACAGCACGTGATAATACGCTTTATCAAGTTGTCCCAAAACGATTGTGTCGACATTTCATACAAGACGACCGCGGCTAATCGATGTTGCACAACGCGCTGGCGTTTCTTCGGCGACGGCGTCGTTGGTGCTGAATAATCGCGTCACCGGCAACGTGCGGATCCCGCCGGAGACGCAGCAGCGCGTGCTGGCTGCCGCCGAGGAACTTGGTTATGTCGCCGATCCAGTGGCGCAGAGCCTGGCAAAGGGTCGCAACGGATTGCTTGGCGTCTTCACCTTCGAGGCGATCTTTCCTGTTACACATCGCGACTTCTACTATCCGTTTCTGGTTGGGATTGAGCGCACCGCGGAAATGCTCGGCTTCGACCTTCTGCTCTTCACCAGCACTTCAGTCGGCGACGGCAGACGACGCATCTATCGTGATGGGCGCAACCGTCTGTGGCTTGCCGACGGCGCTATTTTACTCGGCGTGGAGGAGTCCAAAGCCGAAGTGCAGGCGTTGGTTCATGAAGGGTATCCCTTTGTCTTTGTGGGCCGGCGCGAGCTGGAGGGTGACAAAATCTCCTACGTTGCAGCCGACTACGCCGCCGCCACAGCCGAGTTGGTCGAACGTATCGCCGCCGCCGGGCATCGACGGATCGCCTACATTGGCGCAGAGCAATACACTGAGTCCCTGCTGGATCGCCGGCGCGGCTATCGAGAGGGACTCATTGCCAACGACTGCCCGGTCGATGAAAGTCTGCTTTGCCTCTGTCCAGAGCATCGCGTGAAGACGACACAGTTGCAAGCGCTGCTTGACCAGGGCGTGACCGCTGTCGTGGTGGAGAGCGGGCCGATTGCCCACTCACTGCTGCAAGCATGTAGCGCGCTGGCCCTTGATATTCCTGGCGACCTGTCGGTGGGACTATTGGGCAATCCTTTTGGCGATATGGAAGGCGCAGCGCACTTGAGCGGTTTCAGCATTCCGCGCGAAGAGATGGGTGCACAGGCCGTACACCTGCTGACCCGCCTACTCGACGCAAAGGGACCAACCACACCACTTCAAGCGTCGCTTCCTTGCACACCGGTGGCGGGCAGCACGATAGCTCCGCCCCGCACGCGTCCTTGAAAGCATGTGTTTTTCGTTTGTTTTTTGTGTATCGGAACGCTGATTGACTCAAAAGGAGGACTCTATGTCAAGTGCATCACACACCCTCAGCCGACGCACCATGCTCAAGTTGATGGGCGGCGTCGCCGCAACCGGCATGGTGGCAGCCTGTGCGCCGGCGGTGGCGCCGGGCAGCGGCGCCGCCGCACCTGCGCAAAGCGAAGTCACCATTCGCTTTTGGAATGTATGGGGCGCCGCACGCGAGGAATTGATGAACCAGATCATCGCCCGCTTTGAGGAGGAGAACCCAGGCATCAAGGTGCAGAACCTGGTGCAGCCCTTCGAGCGACGCGAAGAGAATCTCTTCACGGCACTCGCCAGCGGCGACCCGCCCGAAGTGCTGATGGCGTCGCGCGCCGAGATTCTACGCTTTGCCAACGACGGGCTGATCACA
Source organism: uncultured Caldilinea sp. (assembly GCA_937981885.1). Taxonomy (GTDB): domain Bacteria; phylum Chloroflexota; class Anaerolineae; order Caldilineales; family Caldilineaceae; genus Caldilinea. The sequence continues at coordinate 32,794 of CALJMI010000025.1, read as the reverse complement.
TCGATCGACGATTACGTCACAGCCAACAACCTTGACCTCAGCCGCTTTTATGATTCAGAGATCGGCAACTTCTACTGGAAGGACAAGCTGTATTCAATGCCGATGCCCACCGGCGGCGGCGTCACCAGCCTGACGCTGGTTAATTACGATATGCTGCGCGCTGCGGGTCATGAGGATCAGGTGCCGGCAACCTGGGCGGAGCTGGAGGAGATGTCAAGGGCGTTCACCGAATTGGACGACAAAGGCATCGTCAAGATCGGCGCCACGGTGGGCACAATGGCGTCGGACTTCTTCGGCTGGCTCTACTGCAACAGTGGCAACATTTACAACAACGACCTCACTAGGGTCGATTTTGGCAACGAACAAGGTGTGCAGACATTGGAGTGGATGGTCAACTTCACCAACGAGATCAACGGCGGTGTGCAAAATGTGATCGACTTCTTCGCTGGGCCTGGCGAGGCGACCGAGGCGCAGCCGTGGTACAACGACGCACAGTTGATCAACTTCCCCAATGTCTCGATCTTCTTCCACATGCAGACCTACAAACCTGAAATGCAATGGGACATGGGACTACGCCCTTACAATGCAGACAATCCGGCGGCAAAGTCGCAGGGATTGTCCGGCGAGGCGTTTGCCTGGGGGTATGTCGTGCCGAATGTGGTTACTGATGCGCGACGCGAGGCGGCGTTGAAGTGGTTGCAGAAGATCACCTACGACGAGGATGGCGGCGGCTGGTTCATGATGCAACAAGGGCGCCCTTCGCCGATCAAGGCTGTCAATGAAGACCCGTCCTTCTACGAGGTGAACCCTCACTGGGACAAGGTGCTCAAGTCGCTCGAAAGCGATGTGTCGGTGCAGATTCTGCCCATCCACGCCCAGGTGCGCGACATCGTCACGCAGGGTGTGCAGGCAGCGATGTTTGGCGACGCGTCGCCGGCTGAGGCGTTAGCGCGGGCGGCGGAGCAGGCGCAAGCCGTCGTCGACAGCTACTGGAGCCAGCAGGGATGACCGCGCAATCTGTAAGCGGAGGGCAGGTCACAACGACCCGCCCTCCGCGGCGGCGCAAGCTGCCGCGCTGGCTGATCGGCTATATCTTCATCTCACCGTGGCTGCTCGCTTTTGTCGCCTTTGAAGCATATCCGATCCTTTCCGGCTTCTATCACAGCTTCACCGACTGGACGGCGACCGGTCGCGCTGAGCGCTTCATTGGCCTCGACAACTATGTCGAAGCGTTCACGCGCGACCCGCTCTTCTGGAAGGCGGTCAGCAACACGATCTACTTCATCGGCGTCAGCGTGCCGCTCGGCATCATTGCCGCTTTTGCGCTGGCGATGATGCTCAACAGCAAGATTAGCGGCACAACTCTCTATCGCACCATCTACTATCTGCCGTCGGTCGTGCCCGCCGTAGCCGCCGTGATCGTCTGGATATTCATCTTCGAGACGCGGCGCGGGATTCTCAACTTTGGGCTTGAGCTGGTCGGGTTGCCTGCGATTCGCTGGCTCAGCGACCCATCGTGGGCAATGCCGGCATTGATCATCATGAGCCTGTGGAGCATCGGCGCCAGCATGATCATCTTCCTGGCTGGTTTGCAGGGCATTCCACAGGAGTTGTACGAGGCGGCGGAGGTGGACGGGTCCGGCGGATGGCACAGTTTATGGCGCATCACCGTGCCATTGATGACGCCGACGATCTTTTTCAACCTGGTGATGAGTCTGGTGGCTGCGTTCCAGGCATTCAACAATGCGTTCATCATGACCAACGGCGGCCCAAACAATGCAACATTGCTCTACATGTTGCATCTCTACAACAATGCCTTCCGTTACTTTCGCATGGGGTATGCGTCTGCACTGGCGGTCGTGCTCTTCATTATCGTCTTTGGCTTGACCCTGTTCGTCTATCGATCCTCCAGGCGGTGGGTCTACTACAGTTGAGAAAGCGGACGGATGAACTATGGCTGTACGCAATCCCAAAGCACGCCTTGCCAGTCATGGGCTGTTGCACCTGATTCTATTGATGGGCTCGATCCTGATGCTGATTCCGCTGGTGTGGACAGTCTCCACCTCGCTCAAAACGCCGCAGCAGGTGGCAGTCTGGCCGCCGGAGTGGATACCCAACCCCGTGATGTGGAGCAACTACATCGATGTCTTTCGCATTGCGCCGGTGATGTTGTGGCTGCGCAACTCGCTGGTGCTGGTGGCGGCGGAGGTGATCGGCTCGGTGATCACCTGCTCGTTCGTCGCCTATGGCTTTGCGCGTGTACGCTTTCCAGGGCGCGATGCGATCTTCTTGTTGCTGCTGAGCACGCTGATGGTGCCCTATGTCGTGCGCCTGATTCCGCTCTACGTGATCTACAATCAGATCGGCTGGATCAACACCTTTCTGCCGGTGACAGTGCCCCAATTGCTGGGCCGCAACCCGTTCTTCATCTTTTTGTTGCGCCAGTTCTTCATGGGCATCCCCGATGAATTGTCCGACGCGGCACGCATCGACGGCTGCAGCGAGTTCGGCATCTGGTGGCGCATCGTCATGCCACTCTCCAAGCCGGCGCTGGCCGCTGTGGCGATCTTCGCCTTCCGCGACAGTTGGGACAACTTCCTGGCGCCGCTCGTCTACATGGCAGGGCGTCCTGACCTGCGCCCCCTTGCCGTCGGTCTCTATACGTTGCGCGGCGGCGCCGGTCAACTGCCCGACACACACTATCTAATGGCGCTCTCGACGTTGATGATCCTGCCGATGCTGATCATCTTTGCCGCCGGTCAGCGCTACTTCATCCAGGGCGTCACGCTCTCCGGGTTGAAGGGGTAAGAGGAGGGGCGAAGTGCGAATTGCGAGGAACAGCGCAGAGCACGAGTTTGTGGTGCGGGCATGAAATTTCATGCCCGTCGCTGGCGATATATCGCCAGCGGGGGTTTGGCACGCCAAACCCGTACATTTTGTATCCACAGTTACCATAATAGAAAGAACTCTCTATGCAAGAGCGAACAACCGACATCCTGATCGTTGGCGGTGGACTGGGCGGCGTGGCGGCGGCGTTGGCTGCGTTGCGCCTCGGCCGCACCGTGATTCTGACCGAGGAGACCGACTGGCTCGGCGGGCAGTTGACCGCGCAGGCTGTGCCGCCCGACGAGCATCCCTGGGTCGAATCGACCGGCTGCACAGCTTCCTACCGGCTGCTGCGCGCCAAAATTCGCGACTATTACCGACGCAATTATCCACTCACCACCGAGGCGCGCCACAACGTCAACCTCAATCCGGGGCGCGGCAACGTCAGTCCGCTCTGCCACGAGCCGCGCGTGGCGTTAGCCGCCATCGACGAACTGCTGGCGCCCTATCGCTCCAGCCGCCAGGTCGATGTGCTGCTGCGCCATCGCCCGCTTGCAGTGGAAATGGACGGCGACCGCGTGGCTGCGGTGACGCTGCTTGATGGGAATACGGGCGAACAGGTGATCTGCCGTGCGCCTTATATCATCGACGCCACCGAGCTGGGTGATTTGCTGGAGCTAGGCGGCGTCGAGCACGTCATCGGCGCCGAGAGCCAGGCACAGACCGGCGAGCTACACGCACTGCCTGGCGATCCCGACCCGCTCGACCAGCAGGCGGTGACGTGGTGTTTCGCCATCGACTACCTGCCCGGCGAAGATCACACCATTGCGCGACCCACCATGTACGACTTCTGGCGCGACTATCAGGCTGACTTCTGGCCCGGCAAACAGCTTGGCTGGCTCGACGTTCACCCGATCACGTTGGCGACGCGCCACCGCGCCATCTTCGATGGCCCCACCGACCGCATCGACGGCGATGATTTCTGGCACTATCGCCGCATCTTCTACCGCAAGCACTATCCGGACAGTCTCTACGCCAGCGATATTACGCTTGTCAACTGGCCTCAGATCGACTACTGGCTTGGGCCGCTGGTTGGCGTCAGCGCTGAAGACCAGGCAAAACACCTGGAGGAGTGTCGCCAGCTCAGCCTCTCCTTCCTGTATTGGATGCAGACCGAAGCGCCGCGTCACGATGGCGGCTACGGCTATCCGGGCGTGCGGCTGCGCCATGATATCGTTGGCACGAGCGACGGGCTTGCCAAAGGCGTCTATGTACGTGAGGCGCGGCGCATTCAGGCTGAGTTCACCGTCGTCGAACAGCACGTTGGCGTCGAGCAGCGGCGGCAGGCGGGTCTTGACCGCGCTGAATTCTTCCACGACAGCGTGGGCGTGGGCAGCTATCGCATCGACCTCCACCCGAGCACAACCCCGCGCACCTACGTCGACATCAGCAGCTACCCGTTTCAGATTCCACTGGGCGCACTGCTGCCGGTGCGCGTCGAAAACCTGCTGCCGGCGTGCAAAAATCTGGGCGTAACACATATCACCAACGGCTGCTACCGGCTGCATCCGGTCGAGTGGAACATCGGCGAGGCCGCAGGTGCAGTGGCTGCACACGCGCTCAACCAGGGGCTTACCCCACGCCAGATTCGCAACACACCACAACTTTTGAAGGATTTCCAGGGACTCCTACACGAAAAACTGGGGTTTGTGCTGGCGTGGCCTGAATACGCTGCGATCACGCCGCGATAGAAAATATCAACGCGGATGGGATGAATTGGGCGGAGTTGAGCGGATTTTTAGCTGTAAAAATTTGCTCAACTCCCCCTATCCAACATCTCACTCGCCAGGAACCCTCTCCACTGCGTCCATTTCCCAATCTTCAATCTCCGCTCTCTCTGCCTGTCGTGTATCGTCGAAGAGAATCGCATGGACGAACTTTGGCCCATGCACGCCAAGCGTCAGGTTCATCTCGATGTCGGCGGACTTGCTCGGGCCGGTGATCAGATTCCAGCCAGCATGGGCGCGCAGGAGCGCCTCCAGATCGCCGGCGGAGCGGCGTTCCGCCAACCACGCTTCGATGGTTGGATAGAGACGGCTGAAGGGGATCAAGGCAATGTGGCGGAAGGGCAGCAGGCTGGCGGAACGGCTCTGCCCTGCGCCGGCGACGACGAGCAGCGAACCGGTGGCTACGAACGCGGCCTCCACGCCGGTGACGCCAAAGCGAATGAAGCGCACGCTGTCCAGCGCTTCAGGCGTAGCAAGGCGGGCGGGAGCGACCAGCTTCCAGCCTGTATCCGCCAACGCCTCCGCCAGGCCATCGACGGGCAATTTCTCCGGCGCCCAGCCGAGCACCATGCGATCCTGGCCGTAAGTTTCAGGCTTGGGGCCCTTGCGCGCGGCCTCATCCTCAGCGGCCCAGTCGGTGAGGCGGTTGATGAGCGCCAGCCGCGCCCCCACGGGAGAGTCCAGAATCTCGTAGCTACCGTAGAGTTTGGTCAACTCCTGACCAAAGCGTTCGGCAAGTTGGCGCGGCGCGCCCTCGGCGTGCGTCACCGTCATGCGCTCCTCAGCGGTGAGCGGCTGCGGAGCAACCGGCGGAAAGGACAGGTCGGGCCGGCTGAGAATGGTGCGGATGCGGATCAAGATTTCGTCACGGGTTGTCGTCATCAGGTCGTTGACCTTTTCTGTTGTTCGTCTGTGTCATGTCGGTTTCCTTCACCACAAGATGCTTGACCATCTCCGCCCGGCCATACAGCGTCTCTTGCAGCACCTCTGTGGCTGGGGACGCGCCCGCCTCTATGAGCAAACGCTGGTGCGCTGCGCAGCAATACTCATGGTTGTTATCGATCAAGACACAATTGCGTTCTGCGACAAGCGCAGCGATTCCTGTTGTTCCGCTGCCGCCAAACGGATCGGCGACCAGACCATTCGGCGGCGAGAGCAGCTTGATAAAAAACATCGGCAGATCAACCGGAAAAACAGCCGGATGCCCTTTGTTCTTGCCTACCAGGGCGAGCGACAGTACCGTTGTTCCCCAGGTTCTTCAATCTTGATTCCACCCAATCTCCAACCGGTTTCCGCACTGCATCGGCGTTGAAGTACGGGCGCGTCGATTTTGCAAGATGGAAGCAATACTCCCAGCCGTCCCTAAGGCGGGTCGGCCAGTAGCCAGGCATTGGATTGGGCTTGTGCCAGATGTAATCATCGATGCACAACCAGCCCTTGTCACTGAGCCGCTCGATCATGTGCCACACATAGCGATGCCTGACGCCATCAACCACTTTGTCTTTGATATTGATTACCAGGCTGCCGGTGGGTTTGAGCGCATCATAGAAAGGTTCATGAAATGTCATGAACCAATCAGCAAAATTGTCTGGATGAACACTATCGTAGTGCCTGCTGCGCGCATCAGCATATGGTGGAGATGTGACGATCAGGTCGACCTGCCCACGGAATTGCCGTAATTCTTCGCGGCTATCACCTTCGATGATATCGCACACTGCACCTGATGATGTAACGTACTTCCTCGGAAACTTGAGATCAGCCATTGCTTTCCTTTAAGTGAACCCACACCACATAGGTGTGTGGCTGCAACGTCATGTCGTCGAGCAGACCAGCCTGCCGTTGATCATCCTGAATCCGAGGATAGGGTTGGATGTTCGAGCCTGATGGACTTGTGCGACGCGCCATCGTTTTTTTTCCTGCTTTCGTCTAGCGATCTTGACGCCGATATAAAATATTGTAGCAGCCAAAAACATCTCCACCAATTCAACTCTTGACAGGTGCAATCTGTGGTATAATTTTTATGTCAGCAGTTTTTGCGGATGGAAGTTTGTCGTAAAATCATCTATGTCGGTTATTCTTTCTAGAAGTAACAAAGGAGATTTCTATGGAGAAGAAACGGCCCTTGGGTGTAACTGTACTTGCGATCTTTGCCTTGATTGCAGCCATCGTTGCATTTCTGCACACGCTGCAGATGTTGAATCCATTTGCGCTCTTTGGGGGCACAATTGGTTTCTTCGGCGTCAGTATCCTGGGAGCAATCCTGTGGGGAATCATGGCGCTGATCTATCTGTGGGTGTTCCGTATGCTGTGGTCGCTGGATCAACAAGGCTGGTTGTTCATCAGCGTGCTGTCTGCGCTGAATCTGATCCTGGCGTTTGTTTCGATCTTGGGACAGACGACCTGGATGGAGATGCTGCCGTCAATTATTGTCAATGGCTTGATCTTGATCTACTCCCAGCTGCCGGGAACGAAGGCAGCTTTCGGTGTGCAAGCTAAGTAAGTGACAGTAATGCCGGGGCGCGCTACATTCGCGCCCCGGCATTCTTTTTATGGAGAATCCTCAACCCAGGGCTTGACGCGCGGCCAGGCATGCCACGCAAACGCCGCCACCGCCGCCGTCTCGAGCAGACGTCCGCTTACCAGCGTCCACGCCGGCCAGTTGAACCAACTTCCCGCCACGACCAGCCAAATGCCGCCGTTCAACAACAAAAACGCCGCCCACGCCGGTCGCACGTTGCCACGTTGCGTCTGCCAGCGCGGCAAAATCCAAAACGCCACGCCAAACGCCAGTTGAATCGTCCAACCAAAGAGCAAGAACTCGATATGCGAAGGCAACAGCCGCCAGATCAGCGGATGAATCGGGACGCCTTTGTTCGCCAACATCAACCCACCGAAGGTGAAGCCCAGCGTCAGATAGATAAGTGCAGCACGCACAAACCAGACGCTCAGACGCGGCATTGACTGCTCCCAGTGGTATGCGCAGTAAGGGCTATTGATCTCCGGGACAGCATCTGATTATCACTTTTCCTTGACGCGCGGCCAGGTATTGGCAACGAAAGCCAGCCCAGCCAGCCACTGTAGCGTCGCCGACGCGACAATCAGCCACCCCCAGCCTGTCCATACACTCACCATCTGCGCAGGCTCCGCCACAACGCGCAGCAGCAACCCTGCGTTTAGCAACCAGAAGGTCGCCATCGCCAGAGAATCGTGGCCGCGCGGCTGCGCTTTGCTCCATTTCGGAAACATCCAGTAGGCGACGCCGACAATCAGCTGCATCACCCAGCCGACCATAAAGAGATGAAAGTAGATGGGTGAGAAGCCAGCAGTGATCGGTGGCAGGTCGTACATCGGCCGCAGCACTAGGATCACACCGACAAAAAACGCTGCAATCAGGTAGAGCAGGCTTGCTTTGATAAACAGGCGCGTGATCGAAGGCATAGTTCGTCAGGCTGTTGGCTGATGCGAAGTATTGTTCGACGATGCGGTGTTCGCAAGCGCTGTGCGCGGACGCAATGAAGTCACCGTCGTCGCCAGAAACGCCAGAATCGTGATCACATTGAGCATTCCGCCCCACAGCCGGGCATCCCACCAGCCAAAGAGATCGCCGCCCACACGCAAAAGCAAGGAGATGTGCAGCAGGAGCAGCGGGATGTAGAAGCGGTTGGTGAAGACAATAGGGATGCTCAACACTGCGGGAAAGACGATCGGCGCGTGTGCGAAGATCATGGCAAAGACAAAACCAAGAAAGACGCTGTGCAACGCTGCATCGTAATAGGGCCCGGCAGTCACCCCGGCAAAGCGCACTATCAGAACGGCGCCTGCCACGAGCCATCCGTAGCCCGAAAGCAACGCCAGCGCTGTGAAGCGCGCCTGCCCGCCCGCCTTGATACGCCGCCGTGCGATGTCATAGCGTAGCAGCCATCCGGCAATGACCAGGAGCGCTGCTCCCAATAGCGCCATGCCGACAGGATAGACAAACAAACCGACGATCAACCCGATGAGCAGCAGCGCAATTGCGCCGACAAAGATGCGCTCACTCCACACCGACAGCTTGAGCATTCGGCTCAATTCCAGTCGCTCGCCTGCAATCGTCAACACGAGAAAGCCTATCCACCAGAGTGCAGCCACCGGCAGCGGCGCCCCAAACCACCAAAGTGCGTTGCCGATCACCCATGCCAACCCACCGATCGCCATCGTCGCCGTAAAGAGTGCAGGCTGCAGGCGCACCAGTCCGACCAGCACAAGCGTCACGACAATGCTGCCGGCGGTCATCAACAGCGGCCCCAACCCGTTATGTAGACCAGCAAGCGACGCTACGACGCCGAGCGCGATCAGCGCTGGACCTGCGTATGCCCAGCGTTTGCCCGTGCCGACTGCGCGTTCCAAGCCGATCAGCACGCCGAGAAAACCGCCTGCCATCAGCGGCCCATGCAGCATCGGCAACATCGGGCGCAGCACCGGCAGAGACCACCACCCAAGCCGAATCAGCCCCGCCCACATGCCAAGCAGGAGGCCAGCTATCGCCAACACCAACAACACTACCCGTGTGACGCGTGTCGCAGTGCCCACCGAAGTTCGCAATTGCATCAAAGAGATTCCTTGACTCTCAAACTCTGTGTAGAACGTGAACAGTGCTCTTCGCAGAAGTTCATTTGCCGAGCATGTACAGCAACATCCGCACAGGACTCTGCGCCAGCACGCTGTGCGGCAGGTTCGGCGCCATGCGGATCAGCATGCCTGCCCGTGCAACGACGGTTTCCTCACCCAGCGTAATCACAGCATCGCCGTCGAGCACATGGATCAACGCCTCACGCGTCGAAGTGTGTTCGGTCAACTCCTGTCCTGCTGCAAACGCAAAGAGCACAATTCGCACACCCTCGCCATTGTACACCGTTCGACTGACGATGCTGTCTGTTGGCGCATCGAGCGGCTCCTGTAACGCGGTGATGATTGTGAATTGGTCAGTCATATCTGCTCCAGTCTCCAGTCTCTACCTGCCTGGCGGAAAGACGTGAACTTCGTCGCCAGGGTGCAGTTCTACCGTTGGTCCGCCGATGTAGCTCAGATCTTTGCCGTTGAGCAGCACGCGCCACATTGGTTTGACCGCATAGAGACGATTTACGGTGAACCAGGGCGTGCCGGTGCTATCCACGCGCTCGCCATCGGCCCAAGCCACATCGAAGACCTCGGCTCGACTCGCCGGATAATAGTTGAAAAACTTGCGCAGCGCGCTTTCCACCGTCGCACCGCTTTCCACGTGCACCGTCAGTTCCTGCACGCCAGTTGCGGTGCGCATCCGTCCAAAAAGTACGAAAGGCACGCCAAAATCGCCGTGATCCAACGCCAGCGCAGCTTGATAGCCCATCTGCATCAGGTGCAGGTGTAGCGTCAACGCCTTGTTCCAACCAGCCAACGCCAGCGGCGCCAATGCATGGCCCGGCATCTCTTCCATGATGAAGCGCGCAAACGCGCCGTTGACCAGGCTGATCGAGCCGGTGACATAGACTGGCGGCACATGAATGCGGCGCGGCCCATGCGCTGCGTGAACTTTACCGGCGCGGAAAAGATAGTGCGCCAGATCGCTACTAAAGTCCATCCCCAACAGCCGCGCCAGCCATACAGTGAAGAAACGGCGTCGCTCCGAAAGATGCTCCGGATCGGCGCCGCTTTCCCAACCGAGGATAGCGGCAGTCTCATGGTTGTGCAGCAGGTAGTCGTAGGTGGCAACCACCAGCTCATGCCCGCGGCGAAAGAGCGCCTCCACCGTGCTGAGCATTGCATCTATCTCGGCGTCGTTCAGGGCGAGGAACTCGCGCATCCTTGCCCACTCTTCTTCAGGCAAGGGGTCAAGCCCGCCGATCTGCCACTGCTCTGGTTTGCCAAGGCCATTCAGCCCGGCGAAAGGGTCAAACACATGCTCCGTTTTGGTTGCCAACATATCTGCACCTCCTTACTTCGACGGGCTGCTTCCAAACCAACGCTCGACTCGCTTTCGGATCGCACGCCCCACCAGTTTGCCGATGTGACGGGGATAGACGCGATCCTGGCAGGTGATGCGCAGCGTCCACAGCGCGTCCGAGTCGTTGTGCAGGCTATGCGCACTGCCGGCCGGCACGAAGACGCAGCGCCCCGGCGTTCCCGCGACCTTTCGCCCATCCACCTCGATGACGCCGCTGCCCTCCAACACATCGAACAGTTCATGCTTGTTTTCGTGCGTGTGTCGCTCGATCATTGCGCCCGGCGGCGCCACCAGCAGATAGGCATGCATCTCCTCCCCGGCAAAGAGCCGGACGAGCTGGATATCGCGCGTATGTGTATTACGATAACTGAACACATTCAGGTACCCCGAAGGGGTCGAGTCTATATGCGCCATGATTGTTGTTGACTTTCTACTCATGAATCGTGCGCATGAACGCCACGATGTCGGCGATCTCCTGGTCGGTCATCGCCGGATTGCCTCCCCTGGGCGGCATGGCAATGCCGGTCGTGTTGAGCGGGTCGCCAGCATCGCGACCGCGCTTGATGAATTCGATCAATTGCTCGTCGGTTTGCTGTTGCGTCCATTCACTGGTGGTCAGGTCTTTGCCCAGTCCGGTGACGCCCTTGCCCTCTGGCCCGTGACACGCCACGCACGCCGTCGCAAAAATTTTGGCGCCATTGGCTGCATCGCCCACCGGCGCTGCCGGAGCGGCAGCCTGTTGCTGCACCGCCGCTGCGGCTGTCGTCGGGGTCGCTTCTTCTTTTTTATCGCCGCCGCCACAGGCCGCCAACACTGCCATCGCCCCAATAACCAGCGCGAACAGAACCAATCGCTTGAACATGTTTATTCCTCCAAAAATAATGATTGTAAGACTGTGCGATTATAAAGATTGGAGATTGGCTATTTGCTTGCTGCGTTCGTCAATTCCGATCCGTAGAGTATCGTTGTTGTCCGAATCTCTCAATCTCGTTTATACGGTTTCGCCATCGGAAAGTTACAGAAGAATCTCCCACTTTCTCTCAATGTTGATGATCCGCCATTGCCATTTCGATGCGAAGATGATCCCAATCCAACACCTTTCCTCCTGTCTCGGCGGCAAGGCGTTCGGCTGCGGCTTTGTCTGCAAAGGCAGCGATGCCGTGACCCATTGGCGAACGGATCAAACTGCTCTCGACAAAATAAGCGGCTTCGGCGTCGATCCACTCTTCACTCTCATAATCGTGCACCCAAACGCCAACCGGAATCAACTCTGGATGTTTGCGCATGTAGCTGATCATGTCGCCGATGTCGTCGAACGCCAGGCTCTTGAAGCGCCCCTCACTCTCTGCATAGGCAAACGAGCTGGCATACTTGGGCTGGCTGATGATCATGCCGCATTCGGCGCAGATTGTCTCGCCAAAACGGATTTTTGCCGGCTCAGGCGTCGTCGGCTCGCCGCTGCACGCCGCCAGGACGACGAGTACGACGAGAAACAGCCAGCGCCATTGCAATATCCTTTGTGTAGCTGGTAATGCATTCATAGAATTGTAAATTGTAAATTGTGAATGGTGAATGGTGAAGTGGACATCGCCCCTCCTACAAATCCCCGCGCAGGTGAAAGCGTACATACGCTGCCAGCGCTGGCGTCACGATCCACAATGCCGTCAGCATCAGGAAGACGCCGCGCAACTGGGCGCCGTACTCTTGCATGGCATAAATGCCCGCCGGCCCCAACAAGTCGAGCGTGGCGTTGATGTCGAGGATCGCCGCCATCTTGAAGACCTGCAGCGGGTTGAGCAACGACAACCAGAGCAACTGTTCCACCGGCAGCCGCATCGTGATCGCTGTGCCCATCAACCCCAGATCGCCCAGGAAAACAAACGTGAGCCACAAAAACAGACCGATCCCGATGGCGACGCCCGCACGTTTGGTCAGCGCCGAAACCAGAAAGCCGACGCTCAGCATCGTCAGGCTGAGCAAAAAGGTTTGCCCCACCAGGCTGACGTAAGCCATCGGCGAGCCGGCGCCGTTTGCCAGCGCCAGCACGACGCCAGCAATGCCAAAACCCAACCCCAACGACGCCAACAAGCTCAACGCCAGGCCCAGATACTTGCCGATGAAGACTTCGGCGCGCGTCACCGGCTGCGCCAGCAGATAGGCAAGTGTGCCTTGTTCCTGCTCGTGCGCCAGACTTTGCGCGCCGACGGTCAGCGCCATCAACGGGATGATCAACAACACCAGGTTGATTAGGCTGGCGGCGGTGCGGCCAAAGCCGGCGAAACCCGCGATCCCTGCCCCTGCCAGCGACATGTACGACAGCGCCAACGACAGCCCGATAAATGCAACCGTATATAGCAAAAACCAGCGGTTGCGCAGTGCATCGCGCAATTCTTTTTGCGCCAACGTCCAAATAATGCGAACGTTCATCGTTCACTCCAGTTCAAAATCAATTACTTCGATGTTGGCGCGGCCTAGTGTGTGGATCGGACGCGCTTTCTCACCGTGAGCGACATCGACGATTACACCGACGCCGTTGCGCCGCGCCGCCAGCCCATCGCTGCGCAGGATGTCGAGCGCATGGTCGATCTGATGGTCGGGCACCATGAATTTCACCTGCGTGCGCAGACCAATGCGTTGCGCCAGTGCGTCCGACGAACAAGTGAAGCGCAGCCGCCCACTTTCCATCACGGCGACCGTGTCCGCCAGCGCCTCCACCTCCTCGATGCGATGCGAGGTGAATAAGATGGTTTTGCCTGCCGCCTTGACTTCGATCAACATCTGCAGCAGTTGGCTGCGCGCTGCAGTGTCGAGATTCGAGGTTGGCTCGTCCATCACCAGCACGGGCGGGTCAGCCAGGAGCGCCAGACCAAGCGCCAGCCGCTGCTTCATGCCGCCAGAAAGCGCGCCGACCGGCTTGTCTTGATGTTCATCCAATCCGACCTGCTCCAACACCGGTGTGATGTGGGTTGCTGGCGCACCCTTGAGGCGCGCATAAAATTCAGCCATGTCGTAGGTAGTCATCTCTTTGTAGAAGGCGAGTTCCTGCGGCACATAGCCGATGCGCTGGCGAGCGGCGCGGCCCTGACGGCGTACATCGCAGCCATCCACCGCAATTGCACCGTCGAAGCGTAGCAGACCGAGCAAGCACTTGATCACGGTCGTCTTGCCGGCGCCATTGACGCCCCAAAGCGCCACCGCTCCTTGCGCTGGCACGTGCAGCGTCAGGTGATCGACGGCGGTGAATTTTCCGTAGCGTTTGGTGAGGTCGGTAAACTCGATCATAAGCGATTGTCACTTCGTTGATGCACAGATTACGCAGATAATGCGCGTTGCCGTCGCTTTCCGAGACGTAGGCCAGCGGCAAGGATGCTGAACGCCATGCCCACCATCGCTGCGGCAACGACTAAATTGGCTGCGGTCGGCGGTGGTTCGAGACCGGGCGTTGGCGGCAGCACAGGCGGCTGTGTCAGCGGCGCCGGATCGCTCATACGCGGCTGCGGCGCAAAGAGCGGAAACGCCTTCGCCGCCAGATCGAGCGCATCACTGGCCGGGCCGAGATGGAAAAGCCGCAATTCTGGTTGCACACCGATCAGGCTATCGAAAAGGCTTTTATTGATATAGGGCAGGTCGCCGATGGCGTCGCCGTCAGCGTCGAAGCCGGCATAGTCGCTCCAGTAGTTGCCGCGCCCGTCGAGCGCCCATTCGTTGCGCGTCAGATCGCCGCCGCCGTAGACGTTTACCTGTTCGCCATTGTCGAGCAGGATATTCCCCTGGAAGCGATTGTGTTGCGTATTGGGCAACATTTCCAGCCCGATCTCGTTATAAGCGAAGAGGTTGTTCCGGTAGGTCACGGTCGTGGCGGGGTGCAGCGGCGAGCTGTCGGAATAGACGCCAGCGCGGTTGCCCACAACGCGGTTGCCTTCCATCAGCACGTCGCTGGCTTCCTTGAGACCGACGCCGTAGCCGCTGGGTCCGCGGTTGCTGGCGATCAGGTTGCGGCGCAGTTCGAAACCGGTTCCGTACATTACGTAGACGCCGACCGAGTTGTTGCGAAAGATATTTTCTTCGATGACGTGGTGATCCGACTGCATCAGGTGCAGCCCATAACGCCCGTCGGCAAAATCGTTGTGGCGCACGACACTGTAAGGTGAGTACCAGAGAATGGCGTCGCGCGTGTCGCGCATGATGTTGCCCTCGATCAGCGTATTCGGGCTGTAGAAAATTTTCAGCCCATCCCCACGCCGCGAGATCGGCAAGTCCATACCGTGGATCATGTTGCCGCGCACGACGCTGTCCGCCGCGCGCTCCAGGTAGATGCCAAAAAGCGCGTCCTCGATGCGGTTGTTCTCGATGACTGCGTTTGGGGCCGAGACGCGGATTCCACTGTCCTCGCGGTCGAGCGACTTGCCGGAGCCAGCCACAACAAAGCTACGCAACGTTACATTGGGCGCTGTGATCTCAACCACATTGCCGCTGCCATCACCCCGGATCACGGGCCAGGCTTGCCCTTCCAACGTCAGCGGCTTGTCAATGCGGATCGGCGCCCGCCAGGTTCCAGCGGGAACGATGAGTGTATCACCTGCCTCCGCTTCGTCGATCATCGCCTGCAGGCTCACATGGCCGCACTGCATCGTCTCTGCGGCCGCTTGCGGCGTGACCTGACCCGATGCAGAGACGCAGAGAGGCAGAGCAAACGCAGAGAAGAGAAGCAGCAACAGCACGCTGCCTGCAATTCGGGCTTGACTCAATAGTTGCATCTGTCTCGCCTTGCACCCTGAACGCACTTCACAATTCAGAATCCACGATTCACAATTCAGACTTGCCATCTCGTTTTTGATGCATCTCCACCAGCGGCTTATACGCTCGCCGATGAAAGTACAGCCCGACCAGGATCACTCCCGACGCGGCAAAAGCCAGCCACAACCCGATCTCCGGTTGCGCTTCGGTGCGGAACTGAGCGATCTTGCCGACGCCGAGTGCAGGTGGGATGAAGGGCTTGACGCTGCTCGACAGCGGCGCCGTTGGGTCGAGATTCTGGCCAAAGTTGGCAAGCCAGAATTGCAGGTCGAGCAGAAAAAAGATTGGCAGCCCTAGCCCCGGCAGCGCCAATAGCGCCGCCCATCGATTATGGACAAAGATGGCCGCCAGGATCAGCAACGACACACCGACGATCCCGTAGATGGAGACCTGTTTCTCGAACTGCGCCGCCTCGCCGAGCGGACGCATCCCGATGTAATGATTTAACCCGTCGATCTCGGCGATGTCCCCCTCCAGATCGTTGACAAAGGCGACGACCGTCAACCCCTGTGGATACTGCGGCGCGTGCAACGTGAGACTCCAATAGGGCAGAAACATTGAGATCACGATCATGATGGCAGCAGCCGCAAAGAGCAGCGTCGGGATCATATAACGCGTCCGGTGCGCCTTAAGCTCTTCTGCTGGCACACGTGGGCCGATGAGTTTTTCCATGTCGGTGGACATTGTCGTTCCCCTTCTACTCTACATTGAGATTGGAGATTGGAGATTGGTCTCCTTTTCTGCAGCAATCTCCTAATCTCCAATCTCCTAGTCTCCCTCGTTACGGCTCTACGAACATGTATCCCATCATCTCAAGATGCAACGCCGAGCAGAATTCGGTGCAGAAGTAGGCAAAGGTGCCATCATTGACAGCCTCGAACTCGAAAGAGGTCGTCTCACCCGGCTCGATGCTCAGGCTGATGTTGTAGCCGCCAAGTTGGAAGCCGTGTGTGGCGTCCTTGGCGGTTTCCAGATTGGTGATGTGCCAGGTGACGTGATCGCCCTTCTTGAGTTCAACATGTTCCGGGTTAAGGCGGGAACGAATCACTGTCATGTAGATCTCGACCTTGTTGCCGTTGCGAATAATGCGCTCCTCGCCAGCCTTGGTTGCATATTCCGCCGGCCCCTGGGCAATCGGATCCCAGCCGACTTCTGGATAGACATCCCATGGGTTGAGTTTGTCCATCTTGATCATCTGCGCGTAGTGTGGCTCGCCGATGCCCATCGGCATGTCGTAGATCACCTTCATCTGTCCGCCGCTGATGTCGAGCAACTGGATGTTCTGCGGCAGCAGCGGGCCGACCCGTGGGAAACGATCAACCGCCCATTTGTTGAGCGCCACCAGATACTTGCCGTCCGGGCTGACCGTGTCGCCTTCGGCTGCCGCAATGTGGCCAATGTTGTATTGCACCGGCGTCTTTTCAACCAGCACATAGCCACTGGGATCGTCGCCGCCCAGCTTCCAGCGCGCCACGGCGCTGTCGAGGAAGAGGCTGGTGTAAGCGAAACCCTGGTCGTCGAACTGCGTGTGCAGCGGGCCGAGGCCAAGCTCAACTTGCGCCATCATCACGGCGTCGAAATCAAGGATTGGGATGCCGAACTCGTCGAGCGTCCATTGTTTTCCATTGATCGCCTGCTGAATCTTGTCAATCGAATAGACTGTCACGTGCGGGTCGAGCTTGCCAGCGACGACGATGTATTTGCCGTCGGGGCTGACGTCGACGCCATGTGGGCTTTTCGGTTCGGGCGCCAGATAGAGCACGCCTTCCGCCACTGCGGTCGGAATGCGGAGAACCTTCATGCCTTTGATTGTCTCGAACTTGCCGGCATTGACAGCCGCTTCCGCCTTCTTCCAGTTGACGATGTGCAGATAGTCGGTGTCGCGCTGGCTCACGCCGGCCTCGAAGGGGGGATTGCCCTTCTCGACGCCGCCGGTGTACATCTCGGCATTGAAGGAGTTGCAGAATGCCCATCCCTCTGACGCACGTTTGCCCGCATCGCAGAGGTCCTGCCAGTACGGCGGCACTTCGACGGCAAAAGACTCTTCCGGGATGATGCGCCCTTTCTCGCGGTCGAATTTCCAGAAGGTGATCGTGCCGCGGTATTTGTCCTTGTATTCAGAGATCGGGGCGTATTCCCAGCCGAGCGGCGTGTTGTACTGGCTGCCCTGAACAACATATTCGGTGTTGGGCGTGACGAAGGTGGAGCCGTGTGCACTGATCAGCAGCGGATCCTTGACGATCTGTTTGGTCTCGAAATCGCGCAGGTCGATGACGGCGACGCGGGCGTTGGTCTTATCATTGATGAAAAGATATTGACCATCATAGTCGCCGTCAGTCTCGCTGAGCGCCGGGTGATGGGTGTCGCCCATACGGATCTTGACATCGCCGACGTTGCCGGCGTCGAGCACAGCCTCTGACTCCTTCGAGCCAAAGCCGTATCCCTGCCAGGATTCCGGCGTAAAGACAGCAATGTTCTTGAGAATGCGCATCGACGGCACGCCGGCCGCGATTACGTTGCCAGAATGACCGCCGGAGAGAAAGAGCATGTACTCGTCCATCTTGCCGCTGGGCGTATACGTCTTGAGCGCAGCAGCGATATCATCCGGAGTCAGCCCGCGCGCCGCCGCAATTTCCATCGCCGTCGCAGGCAAGCCGCCCTCTACGTTGAGCGCTTCAGGGGTAGGGGTTGCGTCATCTCCGCCTCCGCAAGCCGTTATGATGGACGCCGCCATCACGGCAAGAAGAAGGATGGTAAAAAATTTCCTCATTGTTGCTCTCCTTTGTGGTGAAAAAGTTTGAAAGTCTGAAACCATCCTCATTTCAAGGCAATCTCGCCTTGTTCACATCCTTTTCTGTTCGGCAAAGACGATCAGGAACGGCAACGCTATCGCATTGGCTGGGCAGATGTCTTCGCACAATGTGCAGTAGGTGCATCGCTCTGGATAGAGCAATATCGCTTTGCCGTTCACCTGCGCCAGCGCCTGGGTGGGACAAATCTCAATACAGCGTTCACAGCCTGTGCAGCGTACAGCGTCAATACGTGGCAGATGCGCCATGTCCATACATCCGACTCCTTACGGCCTGGCGAACTCTGATCGCAATTGCAGTGTTCGCAGTTTCCGCTTGAAAATATCAGAGGCAAGCAGATACTGCTGCGACCAAAGTCTCATCGAGTAATTTCAAATTATCGGTGGGGTCTACTTGCTCTTTGCACCTGTGGGGGGTCTGCAATGCTTTTGACCGAAACAATGGAACGCGGTAGAGTATGGTGTCTCGATCGACTTTGGCTTGCATCGCAGCGCCACAATTGAATCATGGTTTCCAGTTGCTGTTCTTCCTCGACCATACGCTGATAATAAATGCGGACATATTTTTTACGACGACTTTTGCACGCGATTCCCTTGCTCTTTGTCCTGAGCATTGTGCTGTTTCTGGTGGTTCGTTCGGCGCCGGGCGGGCCATTGGCGCAGGCAGAACGCAACCCCAATATCACGGCGGAGCAGCGCGAACAACTGCGCGCACGCCTCGGTCTGGATCAGCCGCTCCACGTGCAATACATCACCTGGATTTCGTCCGTTGCGCAGGGCGATCTCGGTCGCTCGATCAAGACCAATCGCCCCGTTGCCGAGATGATCGGTGAGCGCGTGGCAAACACGCTGCTGCTCGTGGGCACGGCCTTTATCCTGACCGTGTTGATTGCGATTCCGCTCGGCGCGCTCTCGGCGTTGCGCCAATATTCCTGGTTCGACTATCTGGTGACGACGCTCTCCTTTGCCGGGCAATCGGTGCCGGTCTACTGGCTTGGGCTGGTCGCCATTCTGATCTTCTACGTGTGGCTCGACAATCCTTTCACCGGCGGGCCACTGTTGCCGGCAGGCGGCATGTACACCCTCGGCGGGTCAAAAACACTTGCCGATCTGATCTGGCACATGATTCTGCCCGTCGCCGTGCTCTGCTCGGCATGGGTGGCGTGGTACTCGCGTTTCTTCCGCGCCAGCATGTTGGAGACGCTCAACGCCGACTATGTCCGCACGGCGATTGCCAAGGGGCTGCCGCGGCGGCGCGTGGTCTACAGCCACGCCGGACGCAACGCAGTCATCCCACTGATCACCATGATCGCGCTCGATCTGCCCTCCGTCTTTGCCGGCGCGCTCTTCATCGAGACGATCTTCTCATGGCCTGGCATGGGGCGGCTTTTCTGGGAGGCGGCGCGCGGTCGCGACTATCCGGTGCTGATGGCGATCATCATGATCAACGCCGTCCTGATCGTGATCGCCAACTTGATCGCCGACATGCTCTATGCACGGCTCGACCCGCGGGTGCGCTATGAGTGAGCTGACGCTGAACGACGCCTTTGCCCCGTCCGCTCGCAAAATGACCGAAGCTGCGCCGCTGCGCGTTCTGATCTGGCGGCGCTTTCTGCGCCATCGGCTGGCGGTGGTCGCCATCGTCGTGCTCGGTCTGGTGATCGCCAGCGCCGTCCTTGCGCCGCTGAGCCGCTATGAGCCTACGCAACAGAATCCCGCCAACGCGCTGCAGCCGCCGTCGCTGCAGCACTGGTTCGGCACCGATGATCTGGGTCGTGATGTCTTCACGCGCACGCTCTACGGCGGGCGCATCTCGTTGACGGTCGGGCTGAGCGCGACGCTGCTTTCCTTGCTGATCGGCGTTCTCGTCGGCATGGTGGCGGGCTATTTCGGCGGATTTATCGACAACGCGCTCATGCGCATCACCGACGGTTTCCTGACCTTGCCGACGCTTTTTGTGCTGATCCTGATCGCCACACTGCTGCGCGAGATTCCGGCGCTTGGCTTGACCAGCAGCGTGCTCATCGTCATTTTTGTCATCGCCGTGCTGTCGTGGATGTGGCCCGCCCGCATCGTGCGCGGCGAGTTTTTGCGTCTCAAGCATCGTGACTTTGTGCTGGCGGCGGAGAACATCGGCGCCGGGCACGGCCGCATCATGAGCCGCCATATTCTACCCAACACCGTCAGTCTGATCATCGTTCAGGGGACGCTGATGGTCGCCTACGCTATCATCACCGAGTCGGGGTTGAGCTATCTTGGCTTTGGCGTACAGCCGCCAACGCCATCGTGGGGCAATCTGCTCGCCACAGCGCAGACCTATGCGCTGCGCGCGCCGTGGCTGATGATCTTCCCTGGATTGATGATCTTCATCACGAGCATGTCGATCAACTACATTGGCGACGGGCTGCGCGATGCCTTCGATCCTTATTCCGCCCGCTGAAACGCTGTGGCGTTCAGACGGGGTATGCCCATACAGTCATTCAACCAGCAAAGGAGAAACCATGAAACTCAATCTACCAGACATTGTTCGTCGTCGGCGCGGCCTGGCCGCAACGCTGATCCTGATAGTGATTACGGCGTTGGCATTGGCTGCGTGTGGCGCGCCGTCCGCTGCGCCTGCGCCCGGCGACGCGTCGGCGCGAAGTCAGATCGTTGTCATCATCCCCGAAGAGCCGGCCTCGCTGAATCAATACCACGCCGTGGCCGCCATCGTGCGCCAGGTGGCGGACGCGGTCAGCGCGCCGCTAGCTGTGCCCAACGCCCAGGGCGAGTTTGTGCCCGTGCTCGCCGCCGAGCTGCCGACGGTCGCCAATGGCGGCGTCTCCGCAGATTATCTGACCGTGACGTGGAAACTGCGCCCCGATCTCAAGTGGTCCGACGGCGAGCCGCTCACCTCCGATGATATCAAGTTCACGTGGGAAGCAATCTCCAATCCCGAGAGCGGCAATGTACTGTCGCTGGGTTTCGAGAAAATCGCCTCGATCGAGACGCCCGACGAGCTGACGGCGGTCATCACCTACAGCGAACTCAACCAGGCGTATCTACAGCAATTCATGTACGGCATTCTGCCGCGCCACGCCACGGGTGCGCCGGAGGAGATGCTGCAATGGGCGTGGAACCGCAACCCGGTCTCCGGCGGTCCCTACGTCGTCACCGAGTGGAACGCTGGCGAAAGCATCATTATGGATCGCAACCCGCACTACTATCTGGAGGGACAGCCCTACATCGACCGCGTGATCTTCACTATCGTGCCCGACCCCGGCGCGCAGATGGCGATGATGGCGAAAGGCGAGGCGCACGTTCAGCTCTGGCCCGGCGAAGTCAAGGAAGTCTACGACGCGCAGATGAACGGCATGGCCGCCATTCAGGAGATTCCCGGACAATGGAACATGACGCTCTTCTTCAACCTCAGCCGTCCGTTCGACAACGATCCCGGCGCCGAACCGCCGCACCCAATCCTGGGCGACCTGCGCGTGCGCCAGGCGATCGCTCACGCCATCGACTATGATCTGATCGTGACGGCGGTCAATCCGGGCGTCATCGAGACAGCGACGCCCTTTGCCTATGGCTGGTATCAGTGCGACCAGGAGCGCAAATATCCGTATGATCTCGAAGCGGCCAAGGCGCTGCTCGAAGAAGCCGGCTGGGTCGAAGGTCCCGACGGCATTCGCATTGCGCAGGGCGCCGCCTACGCCGAGGATGGCACGCGGTTGCGCGTGCAACTCAACGGCTACACCAATTTCCAGCAACTGGTGAAGCTGGAAGAGGCGTTGGCGGAAATGTTCAAGGCTGTCGGCATCGAGACAACGATCCAGAACGACGATTTCTCGATCATCTTCGGCTCGTTCGACGACGGCGCGCCGCGCCAGCTCGGCAACTTCGACATCCTCGTCTACGACACCAGTCTGCCGATGGAACCGCACGCCTCGATTGCCAACACCTACATGAGCACAGCGATCCCGACGGCGGACAACCCAGCCGGCGCCAATGCCTCGCGCTGGGTCAACGCTCGCGCCGACGAGCTGATCCAGGCGGCCGGCGCCACGGTCGATCTGGATGCGCGCCACGCCGCGTACTGCGAGCTGTCCGACCTGATTGCGACCGAACTGCCGCGCCTCAATCTCTACCTCTTCACCGAAGGCTACGGCGCGTCGAATCGGCTGAGCGGCTACGAAGTCAACATGTGGGGCAGCCTGAGCTGGGACATCCAGAACTGGCGTCTCGACTGAACGAACAACTCATCTTCATCTTCCCGGAAGCTTCAGAGCTTCCGGGAAGATTGCATCCTGTTTGAGCACACAACATGCCTACTTACGCTGATTATCTCTTCGTCAACGCGGCTGTCTACACCGCCGATCCCGCCAACCCACGCGCCGAAGCCGTCGCGGTGCGCAGCAACCGCATCGTCTTCGTCGGTCGCACCGCCGACGCCGGCGACCTGCGTGGGCCGCGCACCGAAGTGATCGACGCCGGCGGGCGATCGCTGCTGCCGGGGCTGATCGACAGTCATTTTCATCTGCTGTGGGGATCGCTCAAGCTCGACAAGCTGCGGCTGGACGACGCGAATTCACTTGCTGAGATTCGCGACGCCATCACCGCCTACGCCATCGCCAACCCGCAGCGCGAGTGGATTGAGGGCGTGCAGCTCAAATACAGCGCCATCCCCCCCGGCGAGCGGCTGGATCGCTGGTTTCTCGACGCTATCGTGGCCGACCGTCCTGTCTATCTCACTGCGTTCGACGGTCACACCGTATGGGCGAACAGCGAGGCGTTGCGGCGCGGCGGCATCCTGCACGGACGCGAGACGCCTGCGGGCAGCGAAATCATCATGGACGCCGCCACCGGCACGGCAACCGGCGAATTGCGCGAGCCGGGCGCGTTCGACCCGGTGCGCACCCTGATTGCGCCGCCCACCGACGCCGAACGCCGCGCTGCGCTGCACAAGGGGCTGAAGCTTTGCGCGTCCTATGGCTTGACCAGCGTCCACAACATGGATGGGTGGGACAACAGCATCGAACTCTACGCTGCGCTCGAAGACCTCGGCGAGATGACGCTGCGCATCTATGTGCCTTATGACATCAAGCCTGACACGCCGCTGGAAAAGATCGCCGAAGCCGCCGAACAAAAACAGCGTTTCCAGGGCGCCTATGTGCGCAGCGGCGCCATCAAGGTCTTCATGGACGGCGTGCTCGAATCGTACACGGCGCTGATGGTCGATGACTATGCCGGGCAGCCGGGCAATCGCGGCGGCGCGCTGCACACCGCCGAGCGGTTCAACGCCATCGCCGCCGAGGCTGACCGCCTGGGCTTGCAGATATTCGTCCATGCTTGCGGCGACGGCGCAGTGCGGCGCACGCTCGACGGCTATGCACACGCGCAGCGCGTCAACGGTCGCCGCGACAGCCGCCATCGCGTCGAGCACATCGAAGTGATTCATCCCGACGACATCCCGCGCTTTGCCGAACTGGGCGTGATCGCATCGATGCAGCCGGCGCACTGTCCGCCGACCTTGCATGCCGGCGATGTCTGGCCCAGCCGCGCCGGCGCCGAACGCTGGCGCTACAGCTTCGCCTGGCAGACGCTGCGCGAAGCGGGCGCGCGGCAGGCATATGGCAGCGACTGGCCCGTCGTGACAATGGATCCCTTCGCCGGTCTGTGGAGCGGGCTGATGCGCGAGGTCTGGCAGCCTGGCGACCCGGTGCAGCGCCAGACGTTCGCCCAATTGATCGACGGTTACACGCGCGACGCCGCCTACGCCGAGTTCCAGGAGCACGCCAAGGGCATGGTGCGCGCTGGCATGCTCGCCGACCTGGTGCTGCTCGATCGGGACATCTTCGCTGCCGCGCCGGAGGAGATCGATGAGGTGCGACCGCTGCTGACGATGGTCGATGGACGCGCCATTTTTCGGGAGTTGTAAGCGAACATGAACACCGTAAAGATGGACCCTGCGATGCGCTGCGGCGCGGTTCGGCTCGTCGTGCGCGACCTCGACCGGTCGCTGCGCTATTATCAGGAGCGGATCGGGCTGCGCCTGTTGCGGCGTGAAGATGGAGCAGCGGCGCTTGGCGCCGACCAGAGCGAGCTGCTCACGCTAGTCGAACAGCCAGATGCGTTGCCGGTGCAGCGCGCGCACACCGGCCTCTATCACTTCGCTCTGTTGACGCCCGACCGCGCGGCGCTTTCGCGCGTGCTCAACCATTTGATCGCCACACAGACGCCCATCGACGGCGCCAGCGATCACGGCGTCAGCGAGGCGCTCTATCTCTCCGACCCCGACGGCCACGGCATCGAAATCTATCGAGACCGCCCACAGCGTGAATGGCCCTTTGTCAGGGGCAGTCTGGGCATGACGACCGACCCGCTCGACCTACACGGGCTGTTGGCGGCGGATCGCACGCGCGCACTGTGGGAAGGCATCGACCCGCGCACTGTCATGGGGCACATCCACCTGCACGTCGCCGATCTGGCGGCGGCGGAGCGCTTCTATGTCGATCTGCTCGGCCTTGATCTGATGCAGCGCTTCGGCGGGCAGGCGGCTTTCGTATCGGCGGGCGGCTACCACCACCACCTGGGGCTGAACACATGGGCGGGAATCGGCGCGCCGCCTCCACCGAAGAGCGCCGCGCGTCTGCTGGACTTTCAATTGATTGTGCCAGATTCTACAATTCTAATGAGAATCATAGAACAGCTACAATTCTTTGGCATTGAGGCCAACACAACTGCAGATGGCTGGTCGGTTCTCGATCCATCGGGCAATCGCATCCTCCTAAACCATCTGGGTTGATCTAGAAGCAGCAAAGAGGAGCATCTCGATGACATTTCAGGATATCGGCAACCCAACCTATATCGCTCTCGAAACCTTCCGTAAAAATGGCGAAGGTGTGATTACGCCGGTTTGGGTCGCCGCAGAGAACGATAAGCTCTACGTATGGACGCTTGACAATAGTGGAAAGGTAAAACGCATCCGCAATAACGGGCGCGTGCGCCTTGCCATCAGCGACGCGCGCGGCGCGCCAAAGAGTGAGTGGGTGGAAGCGCAGGCGCGCGTGCTCGACGATCCGGCCGAAGATCAGAAGCAGCAGCAACGCCTTGCGAAGAAATATGGCTGGCAATTTCATCTCTTCAATCTGATGGGACGCTTTTCACGTAACAAGGCGGCGCATGTGGCGCTGGAGATCACAGAGAAATGAAGAGAGAGGCAACATAATCAGACCAAAACACGCTATGAACAGCCGAAACACTGCAAGTTATTATCGTCTCCCAGGAAGATTGCGGTTTCCTGGGAAAGTTTTCTAAAAAGGAGGCTATGATGTACAGGCGCTTTGTTGCAATCTTCTTGCCAATCCTGGTCTTGCTGGCAGGCTGTACGGCGACGCCGGTCTCCCAGCCGGGCGCGTCGTCAGAAGCTGCACCCTCAAAACGCGTCGTTTACTTGATCAACGGCGCGCTGGGCGACAACGCTTTCTACGATTCCGGCCAGGCGGGCATCGACGCGCTGGCGGCGGAGTACGGCGTCGAGACGCGCACCATCGAAGCCAACTTCGACGCCGGCAAGTACGAGCCGTCGCTGCAAGCCGCCGTCAACTACGCCGACGTGATCTTCGTCATCTCCTACGGCTTCGAGGATCAACTCAAGGCAATCGCCGACAAGAACCCCAACAAAATTTTCGTCAACATCGACACCGTTGTGCAGAATGACGCCAACACCATCACCTCGGTCGACTTTATCGAGGAGGAGAGCGCCTATCTGGCCGGCGTCGCAGCGGGCATGTTGACCATCGATGCCAGCGTGCCCAACATCAACCCCGACAAGATCGTGGGCGTGGTCGGCGGCGATGTCGATCCGGTCGTCAACGCCTTTATTTACGCCTATGAGAAGGGCGCGCAGTCGGTCGATCCGGAAATTCGTGTGGAGAAGAAATCGCTGGGCGGCGCCTGGGACGATGCCGCGAAGGGCAAACAGGCCGCGCTCCAGCTCTACGACCAGAAGGCGGACGTCGTCTTTCAGGTGGCGGCGGCGGCGGGCATCGGTGTGCTGCAGGCGGCGCGCGAGCGCAGCCTCTACGCCATCGGCGTGGACACCAACCAGAACGACCTGGAGCCAGGCTTCGTCGTCGCCAGCGACATCAAGGACGTGGGCAGAGCGATCCAGGATGTCTACAAAAGCATCGTCGACGGCAGCTATCAGCCGGGTGCGGTGCTGGAATATGGCCTGGCCAGCGGCGGCGTCGATCTCGTGACCGAGGCGCAGGTCAAGGTGTTGCCCGAAGCCATCGAAGCGAAAATCGCCGAGCTGCGTCAGCAGATTATCGACGGGACACTCAAGATCGACCTCTACGACGGCAGCGACGTCTGGCAGTAGGTCATCGCCTCCGGCGTGACATGCCATCTCTGCCGTAGGTCATCGCCTCCGGCGTGACATGGCATATCCGCCGTTGGTCATCGCCTCCGGCGTGACATGGCATATCCGCCAGAACTTGTTGGAAGGTCTCTCCGTCAAGAAAGGATTGTTCGTGGCAACTCGCCCTTCGCCCCTCGCCCCTGATCTCATCCACATGCGCGGCATCGTCAAGGTCTATCCGCCCAACGTGCTGGCGCTGGACGATGTGACGGTGAGCTTTGCCGACGGCGAGATTCACGCCCTCGTCGGCGAAAACGGCGCGGGTAAGAGCACGCTGATGAAAGTGCTCTACGGCCTGATCCACCCCGATCGCGGCGAGATCATCTATCAGGGACGCAGCGTGCGTTTTCGTGCGCCCGGCGAAGCCATCGCCGCTGGCATCGGCATGGTGCACCAGGAGATTGTACTCGTCAACGAGTACACGGTGTGGGAAAACATCGTGCTCGGCGCCGAGCCGGTGGACTGGCTGGGGCGCATCGACCGCACGCGCGCCCGCCAACAGGTGCGGGCGCTCATCGACCAATTCCACTTTGCCCTCGACCCCGATGCACGCGTCGCTGACATCTCCGTGGCGGCGCGACAGAAGGTGGAGATCCTCAAGCTGCTCTACCGCAATGTCTCGGTGCTGATCCTCGACGAGCCGACCGCCGTGCTGACGCCGCAGGAGATTCCTCAACTCTTCGCCGAATTGCGCGAGCTGCGCAGCGAGGGTCACACGATCATCTTCATTTCCCACCGGCTGGAGGAAGTGCTCGAACTCTCGGATCGCGTGACGGTGCTGCGCAAAGGGCGCGTCGTCGCCACCGTGCCCGCAGCCAGCACGACGCGCGCCGAACTGGCCGCGCGGATGGTCGGGCGTGAGGTGCTCTTCACCTCGCGGCGCACGCCGCAACCGCACGGCGACGTGATCTTCGCCATCGACGGACTGCGCTACGAGGATGCGCACGGTCGCGTGCGGCTCAAGGATGTCAGCCTGCAGGTGCGCGCCGGCGAGCTGGTCGGCGTCGCCGGCGTCGAGGGCAATGGCCAGCTCGAGCTGGTCAACGCCATCACGGGGTTGCTGCGACCGACGGCGGGGACGATCCGCGTTGCGGACGAAGAGATCACGCATGCGCCGATCCTTGCGCGCCGCCGCGCCATCGCCTACGTGCCGCAAGATCGCGGGCGGATGGGTGGCAGCCTGCCTGCGTCGGTGACAGAGAACGCCATCATGACGCATCACCGCCTCAACCGCAACCTGACGCGCTGGCGCGGACTGCTGCTCGATCACGGCGCTGCACAACGCTTCACCGATCGGCTGGCGGAGACCTTCAGCGTGGTGATGCCAGGACGCGCTGCGCCGTTGCGTGCGCTCTCCGGTGGCAATCAGCAGAAGGTGATCCTGGGGCGCGAGCTGCTGCTCGACAGCCCTTTCATCCTCCTCGACCAGCCCACGCGCGGGTTGGATGTCGGCTCCATCGAGTACGTGCACGACCAGATGCTGGCGATGCGGCGCGCCGGGCGGGCGCTGCTGTTGATTTCCGCCAACCTGGAGGAAATCTTTATGCTGGCTGACCGCATCGTGGTGCTGCATCGCGGCGCAGTCGTCGCCGACCTGCCGGTGGAAGCGGCGACGGTCGAATTGGTGGGACGATATATGCTCGAAGGAAAGGCGTTCGCCGATGCGTAGACTTCTCAACGCCGCGCTCGGCATCGTGATCGCGCTGCTGATCGGCGCCCTGATCATGCTGGCGCAAGGTTACAATCCGTTGGCAAGCTATGCGGCGCTCTTCGAGTTCTCGCTCGCCAACCCTTATGCGCTGGCGACGACCTTCAAGAACGCCGTGCCGCTCGTGCTCACCGGCCTTTCCGCTGCCATCGCCTTTGCGTCGGGGCCGATCAATCTCGGCCAGCCGGGGCAGTTGTTGATGGGCGCGCTGGCGGCGACGATTGGCGGCCTCTATCTCGACCTGCCGCCGATCCTGCTGATCCCGACGCTGGCGCTGCTGGCGCTGCTCGGCGGCGCGCTGTGGGCGGGTCTGGCCGCGCTGCTGCGCCAGGCGTTTGGCATGAGCGAGTTCATCGTGACGCTGATGCTCAACATCGTGGCCGACTACTTCACACTGTGGGCGATCACCTACCCGTTCAAGGACGCGACCGCCTATTCGCCGATGACGCCAGCGATCGCGCGCAACGCCTGGCTGCCGGAGTTTGGCGACTGGAACAGCGCCGTCTTGTGGATGCTGGCGGCGGTGGCGCTGATGTGGTTCATCTTCAACCGCACGCGCCCCGGCTATGAGTGGCGCATCGGCGGGCAAAACTCGCTCTTTGCGCGGCTGGGCGGCTGTCCGGTCGACCGCAACTTTGTGACGGTGATGCTGCTCACTGGCGCGCTGGCGGGGCTGGCGGGTGGGCTGCTGATCATGGGCGGACCGCATCGCTTCCTGCGTGGGTTGGGCGCCAACTACGCCTGGGACGGCGTGATGATCGCCATCGTCGCCAACAACAGCCTGCCCGGCGTGCTCTTCTACGGCCTCTTTTTCAGCGCCATCCAGACCGGCGCGCTGGGAATGGAGCTGATTACCAAAGTGCCAAGCGAGATCGCGCTGGTGTTGCAGGGCGTGCTGGTGCTGGTGATCGTCGCCAGCCGCGAGGCGCTGCATCAACTGGCGGATCGGCTGACGGCGCGGCAAAAGGCGCAAGCCAGCGACAGGCGCAGCGAACTGCCAGAAAGCACACAGTGATTCCGAACAGAACAGCATGTTCACCTTCCCGGAAGCTCAGAGCTTCCGGGAAGGTTGGCGGCGGGAGAAACCTCCGATGATTCGTCTTGAAGCGCTACAACCCAACGTTGCCGTGCGCGGCATCCTGCCCGACAGCCTGGCGACCGTGGTGAACGTGGAGTGGTACGGTGATGACGCACTGGTGCTGATCTACAAAGACGCCGCCGGTCGCCTGGGGCAGGAAACGCTTTATCGCCACGACGAAGCGCGGTTGGAGATCGTGGAACAGGGCCGCCCCTGGAGCTTCGACGGCGACGGCGCACGCTTTCGCCTGGTCTCCGAAGCGCACCGCATCCGCCTGGCGCACCTCTTCGACCCATTGCTGGCGGTGCACACCTCGCTGGTCGAACCGTTGCCCCATCAGATCACCGCCGTCTACGAGGCGATGTTGCCGCGCCAGCCGCTGCGTTTTGTGCTGGCGGACGACCCCGGCGCGGGTAAGACGATCATGGCGGGTCTGCTGATGAAGGAGCTGATCGTGCGCGGCGATCTGCAACGCTGTCTCGTCGTCTGCCCCGGCAGCCTGGCGGAGCAGTGGCAGGACGAACTCTATCGCCGCTTTCATCTCCCCTTCGAGATTCTGACCAACGACAAGCTGGAATCGGCGCGCACCGGCAACTGGTTTCTGGAGAACCATCTGGCTATCGCCCGGCTGGACAAGCTGGCGCGCGATGAGGATTTGCAGGAGAAGCTCAAGGCGCCCGACTGCCGCTGGGACCTGGTCGTCTGCGACGAGGCGCACAAACTGTCCGCCACCTTCTTCGGCGGCGAGGTCAAATACACCAAACGTTATCGGCTCGGACAGTTGCTGGCGCAGTTGACGCGCCACTTCCTGCTGATGACCGCCACGCCGCACAACGGCAAGGAAGAGGATTTTCAGCTCTTTCTGGCGCTGCTCGACCCCGACCGCTTCGAGGGACGCTTCCGCGACGGCGTGCATCAGGTCGATGTCTCCGATCTGATGCGGCGCATGGTCAAGGAGAATCTGCTCAAGTTCGACGGCCGACCGCTCTTCCCCGAACGCATCGCCTACACCGTGCCCTATCGACTGTCCGCCGCCGAAGCCAGGCTCTATCAAGAAGTGACCGGCTATGTGCGCGAGGAGTTCGACCGCGCCGCCAAGCTCGAAAACGACAAGCGCGCCGGCACGGTGGGCTTCGCACTGACCATCGTGCAGCGGCGGCTGGCTTCCTCGCCGGAGGCGATCTATCAGTCGCTGCGCCGACGCAAGGAGCGGCTGGAGAAACGGCTGCGCGAATTGGAGGGGCACCTTCCCGGAAACGCCCACCTTCCCGGAAGCTCTGGCGCTTCCGGGAAGGTTCAAGACCCCTACGCCGGTCCCCTGCTCGACGCCGACGATCTGGAGGAACTGGACGACGCGCCCGACCAGGAGGTCGAGGCGATCGAGGAGGAGATTGTCGACCAGGCCACCGCCGCGCGCACGATCGAGGAGTTGAAGACGGAGATCGCTACGCTGGCGCGGCTGGAAAGCCTGGCGCTGGCGGTGCGGCGCAGCGGCGAGGATCGCAAGTGGCGCGAACTCGCCAGCCTGCTCGGCGAAATCTTCACACCCGCTGCGCTTGCCGGACGCATTGGCGAGGAGAAAGTCCCCTACGACGCCGGGTCTCTGCCGCCGCCCAAGCCCTCGTCACAGCAGAAGCTCGTCATCTTCACTGAACATCGCGATACGCTGAACTACCTGGCGGCGCGCATCGCGACGCTGCTGGGACGCAGCCACGCCGTCGTCGTCATCCACGGCGGCATGGGGCGCGAGGAACGTCTCAAGGCGCAGGAAGCCTTCAAGTTCGACCCCGCCGTGCAGGTGCTGGTCGCCACCGACGCCGCTGGCGAGGGCATCAACCTGCAGCGCGCGCACCTGATGATCAACTACGACCTGCCCTGGAACCCCAACCGGCTGGAGCAGCGCTTTGGCCGCATCCATCGCATCGGTCAGACCGAGGTCTGCTATCTGTGGAACCTGGTGGCGGAAGAGACGCGCGAGGGCGACGTCTACCGCACGCTGCTCGACAAGCTGGAGCAGGCGCGGCAGGCGCTGGGCGGCAAGGTCTTCGACGTGCTCGGCAAGCTACAATTCGAGGGCAAGCCTCTGCGCGACCTGCTGATCGAGGCGATCCGCTACGGCGAGCGACCCGACGTGCGCGCTCGTCTGGATCGCGCCATCGCCAATGCCGTCGCACGCAGCCATCTGCAAGAGTTGATCGAGGAGCGTGCGCTCGCCAACGATGTGATGGACGCCAGCCGCGTGGCGCGCGTGCGCGCGGAGATGGAACGCGCCGAGGCGCGGCGTCTGCAGCCGCACTACGTCGAATCCTTCTTTCTCGCAGCCTTCAAGCAGTTGGGCGGCGTCGCCCGTCAGCGCGAAGCCCGCCGCTATGAGATCATCCATGCACCCGCCGCCATCCGCCATCGCGACCGGCTCGGCGGCGGTGAACCGGTGCTGGCGCGCTACGAACGCATCGCCTTCGAGAAGGAGCTGATCGCGCCGCCGGGACAGCCGTTGGCTGCCTTTGTCTGCCCCGGTCATCCGCTGCTCGACGCCGTGATCGATCTGACATTGGAACGCAACCGCGACCTGTTGCGCCGTGGGACGATCCTGGTGGACGACCGCGACCCTGGCGTCGAACCGCGCGTGATCTTCTACCTGGAGCACGCCATCCAGGACGCCAGCGTCACGCGCACGGGCGAGCGGCGCATCATCTCGCGGCAGATGCACTATGTCGAAGTCGCCCCACAGGGACAGACCCGACGCTTGCACTACGCACCCTATCTCGATTTTCGCCCGCTCGAACCCGACGAGCCGTCGCCCGACGACTTGCTAGCGCGGCCGGAGCTGCATTGGATCAGCCGCGACCTGGAGCGCCGGGCCGTCACCCATGCGATCAGCGTCGCCGCGCCCGAACATCTGCAGGAAGTGCGCGACCGCCGGCTGGCATGGATCGCCAAAACGCGCGCCGCAGTGCAGGATCGGCTGACCAAGGAGATCAACTACTGGGATCGCCGCGCCGAGGAGCTCAAGCTGCAGGAGCAGGCGGGGCGCCCCAATGCCCGGCTCAACTCGCAGGAGGCGCGGCGCCGCGCCGACGATTTGCAGGCGCGGCTGCAGCGCCGCATGGAACAACTCGACCTGGAGGCGAAAATCTCGGCGCTGCCGCCGGTGGTGTTGGGCGGGCTGGTCGTGATCCCGGCGGGGCTGCTGGCGCACATCACGGGCAAGCCCGCCACCCTACCGCCCACGTCGCCGGTCGATACGCAGATGACGGCCGCGCGCGCCCGCGCCGCCGTGATGGCGGTGGAACGTCGGCTGGGCTTCGATCCCGTCGACCGCGAGCACGAGCAGCTCGGCTACGACATCGAGAGCCGCGACCCCGCGACCGGGCGGCTGCGCTTCCTCGAAGTCAAAGGGCGGGTGAGCGGCGCCGCGACGATCACCGT
>CALJMI010000024.1 GCA_937981885.1 uncultured Caldilinea sp. | reverse complement strand
GCTTTTGTTGCGATCATGGATTCTTCTCCTTTCTGATAGTTTAGTCGGCAATCGTAGGTGCGGTTCTCAACCACACATTCCTCTCCACCTCAGACCGTGCGGCTGAGAGCCGCCGCTACGTCATCGCCGCCGTTCGTAGTGCTCTTGCTCTCCACGCACAGTGCTCTTTCATCGAGACCTGCGGCTGAGAGCCGCCGCTACGTCATCGCCGCCGTTCGTAGACGCCGCTCGCAGCGGCGTGCTCTTGCTTCAAATCGGCGCCATCTATGCGCCAAACAGCATCGCCGGCTCTTGCAGCAGCTTGTTCAGCACGTCCAGAAACTCGGCGCCGACGCGACCGTCGGTGGCGCGGTGATCGCCGGCAAGCGTGGCGTGGACGACCGGACGCACGCCGATCATGCCCTTCTCCACCCACACTTCCTCGATCACTTTGCCAAAGCCGACCAGCGCAACCTGCGGCGGATAGATGACCCCAAAGACCTTTTCGACGCCCATATCGCCCAGACTTGTGACGGTGATTGTGGCGTTGGTCAGCTCCGAGCTGCGCAGGCGACCGGCGCGCGTGCGCATGATCAGGTCGCGCAGATTCTCCATCAGCTCGTCGGCGCTCTTGA
Source organism: uncultured Caldilinea sp. (assembly GCA_937981885.1). Classification (GTDB taxonomy): domain Bacteria; phylum Chloroflexota; class Anaerolineae; order Caldilineales; family Caldilineaceae; genus Caldilinea. Next base: position 117,003 of record CALJMI010000024.1, on the reverse strand, counting down.
GGTCGGCGTGATGCAGCGCCGGCGTGATCAACCCGCCCTGGCGTAGCGCAATCGCAAAGCCAATGTGGATGCCCTCGGCGACTTGCAGTGCATCGTTCACCCAGTAGCCGTTGAGCTGCGGAACCTTCGTCAGCGCCTTTGCCACCGCCTTGATCAACAGCACGGCAGGCAGAATCCGGTTTTGGATCGAGCGCTGCAGGTTCTCAGCCTCCAGCCACGCCAGCGCGTTCGTCATGTCGATGCGCGTCTCCAGGTAGTAGTGCGGGATATCGCGGTTGGCGCGCGCCATTGCCAGCGCAATCGCACGGCGCATCCCAGCCTGGAAGTCGGCGCTGCCCTTGTCTTTCGGACGCTCGACCGGGGCTGCGGCGGGCGTTGGTTTTGGCTCGGCTGCGGGTTCTGTTTCAACGACCGCTGCTTCGGTGGATGGTGCAGCGCGTGCCTTAAGCGCCTCCGCCGCCCGTTCGACGTCCGCTTTGTCGATGGCGCCGTGCGGGCCTGTGCCCTGCACCTGGCTGAGATCGACGTCCAACTCTTCGGCGAGTTTACGCGCCAGCGGCGAGATGCGCACGCGCTGGCTGTTGATCGTCGGCCTTTCTTTCACTGCTTCGACTTTGGTCTCGACCGCGGCTTCAGGCGGCGCTTCCGCCACGGCAAACTGCGCCGGCGCGCCTGTGGACTTTGCTGCGCCGCCATTGATGATCGCCAGCAACGCGCCAACCGGCACTTCGGCGCCAGTTTCAACTGCGAAGTCATGGATCACGCCATCCTCGAAGACCTCGACCTCGATATCGCCCTTCTCCGTGCCGACGACGGCGACGACCTGACCCCGCTTCACCGTGTCGCCCGGCTTGACCAGCCATTCCAACAGTTTGCCCGACTGCATGTCAGCGCCCAGGCTTGGCATCAGAAATTCAGCCATGTGTCACCATCCCTTTCACCGCAGCTACGATGCTCTCGACCTGGGGAATCGAAGCGTCCTCCAGTTGCGGCGCGTAGGGCATGGGCACTTCAGCGCCGCAAAGCCGTTCGACCGGCTGGTCAAGTTCGTAGAACGCCTGCTCCATGATGCGCGCGCTGATCTCGGCGGCGATGCTGCCGCTGCGCCAGTCTTCATCGACCACAAGCACGCGATGCGTCTTGGCGACCGACGCCATGATCGTGGCGTCGTCGAGCGGGCGCAACGTGCGCAGGTCGATCACCTCGCAGTCGACGCCTTCCGTTGCCAGCTTTTCCGCCGCCTCCAGCGATTTGATCAGCGCCATGCCGTAGGCGATGATGGTGAGGTCTTTGCCTTCACGCCGCACCGCCGCCTTGTCGATCGGCAGCGGCCCGGCGTTGACCGGCAGCTCTGCCTTCAGGTTGTACAGCAGCGTATTCTCGAAGATGAGCACCGGATTGGGATCGGCCAGCGCACTCTCCAACATGCCGCGAGCATCCTCGACCGTGGCCGGCGCCAGCACCTTCAAACCGGGGATGTGGGCGTACCAGCCGTCGAAGGTGTGCGAATGCTGTGCGGCGAGTCGCTTGCCGCCGCCCGTGCCCATGCGGATCACGATCGGCACGTGGAAAAGTCCACCCGACATGTGCAAGATGGTGGCGGCGTTGTTAAGAATCTGGTCGAGCGCCAGGAGGCTGAAATTGCAGGTCATGATCTCCACGATCGGCAACATGCCGTTCATGGCTGCGCCGATGCCCGCGCCAGTGTAAGCGGACTCCGAAAGGGGCGTCCCGATGATGCGCTCTTCGCCGAACTCCTGAAGCAGCCCCTTGCTCACGGCGAAACAGCCGCCATAGCGGCCGACGTCGGCGCCCATCAGAAAGACGCGCGCATCGCGCTGAATGGCAGAGCGCATCGCCTCGCGCATCGCCTCGCGATAGGTCATCTCGCGCGTCTCTGCAGCGGGCGTCTCCGGCGGCGGCGGGCGATATAGCTCCTCCGGCGGGATGTCCTCGGCGTAGACAAAGCGTTCGAGTTCATCGACCGGCTCCCACGTGCCCGCCTCGGCGAACGCGACCGCCTCCTCCATCTCCGCCTGCACCTGCTGCTCGATGTCCTCCAGGTCTTCGTCGGAGATCAGTCCTTCCTGCTTGAGCAGATCGACGAAGCGGGTGATCGGGTCGTGCTGACGCCACTCTTGCACCTCGCTCTTGTCGCGGTACAACTCGGCGTCAAACATCGAATGGGCGCGGAAACGGTAGGTGCGCGCCTCGATGAACTGAGGCCCCGCGCCTGCCTTGATGCGTTCGACCGCCTCACGCGTCGCCTGCTCGACGGCCAGCACATCCATGCCGTCGACCGCCTGCGACTCGATGCGATACGCTGCGGCTTTCTTGGCGATGTCCGGCTCGGACTGGTGAAGTTCGAGCGATGTGCCCATGCAGTAAAAATTGTTCTCGCAGACAAAGAGCACGGGCGCCTTCCACAGCGCGGCAAGGTTGAGCGATTCGTGGAACTCGCCCTCCGCTACGGCGCCGTCGCCAAAGAAACAGCAAGTGACGCGGTTCAACCCGCGCAGTTTGTCGGCCAACGCCATGCCGACTGCCATTGGTAGATGGCCTCCCACGATGGCATTGCCGCCGTAGAAACGCGTCGCCTTGTCAAACAGATGCATTGAACCGCCGCGCCCGCGCGCACAGCCCTCCTGCTTGCCGTACATCTCGGCGAGAATTGCGCCCGCCGAAACCCCGCGCACCAGCGCATGGCCGTGCTCGCGATAGGTGGCAAGGATGGCATCGTCGGGCGTCAGCGCCTGCATCACGCCGACGGCGACCGCCTCTTCGCCGTCGTAGAGGTGCATGAAGCCACGGATTTTGCCTTTACTATACAGCTCATAACTCTTCTCTTCCAGCCGGCGGATGCGCACCATCTCGTGCAACAGATGCAACGCATGGTCGCGCTCAATCATCGGTTTGTCGCGTGCTTTTACTTCTTTTGTCATTGTCCTCATCGCCCTTCGCTCCTTTCGTCAACCACCTCTTTGATTCTGAGATTAGGGGATTGGAGATTGGGGATCGTAAGAGCGAAAGCCCCTAATCTCCAATCTCTCAATCTCTAATCTCTCAATCTCCAATCTCTTCCTTACTGCGTCACCTTCTCCTCCTCCGCCGATTTCTCCAGTGTCGAGACGTCGCCTTCGGGCAGCCCAAGCTCGCGCGCCTTGAGCAGGCGGCGCATGATCTTCCCGCTGCGCGTCTTGGGCAGGTTGTCCTGGAATTCGATCATCTTGGGCGCCACCGCCGAACCGAGTTTGGTGCGCCCCCAACCCAGCAACTCCAGCCGCAGCTCCTCGCTTGGCTTGTAGGATGGCTTGAGCGACACGAACGCCTTGACCACCTCGCCGATCATCGGGTCGGGTACGCCGATCACGCCCGCCTCCGCCACAGCAGGATGCTCGAGCAGCGCGCTCTCCACCTCGAAGGGACCGACCATATGCCCGGCGGTCTTGATGATGTCGTCGGCGCGACCGATGAACCAAAAGTAGCCATCCTCGTCCAGCTCAGCCAGGTCGCCGGAGATGTACCAGCCGTCGACAAAACATTTGGCGTAGCGCTCCTCGTCGTGCAGATAGCCGCGGAACATCGAGGGCCAGCCTGGCTTGAGCGCCAAATGCCCCTCGACATACGGCTCGGCGACGACGCGCACGCGCTCACCTTCCAGCTTCTCGACAATCGCCGCTTCGATGCCGGGTATGGGCCGCCCCATCGAACCGGGACGCACGTCCATCGCCACAAAGTTTGAGATCATGATGCCGCCTGTCTCGGTCTGCCACCAGTTGTCATGGATCGGCAGCTTGAGCATCTTCATACCCCACGCCACCGCCTCCGGATTGAGCGGCTCGCCCACGCTGGCGATGAAGCGCAGGTGGCTCAGGTCATACTGCTTGAGCGGTTCCATCTCCATACGCATTAGGCGGCGGATCGCTGTCGGCGCGGTGTACCAGACGGTGACCTTCTGCTCCTCCAGAATGCGATACCAGCGTTCGGCATCGAACTCGGCTTCGTCCACAATTGTCGTCACGCCATGACAGAGCGGCGCGCTGATGCCATAGGAAATGCCCGTCACCCAACCGGGGTCGGCGGTGCACCAGAAGATGTCATCCGGGTGCAGGTCGAGCGCGTATTTGGCGGTCATGTAATGGACATAGACCGCCTTGTGGACATGGATTGCGCCTTTGGGTCGTCCGGTCGTGCCACTGGTGAAATGCAGCAGCGCCATATCTTCTGGGTCGGTCGGCGGGATCGTGAACTCCGGCGACGCTTCCGCCATCAGCACAGGCAACGAGAGAATGTCCTCGTTGACGTGCGCAGTGGCATCGGTCAGCAGCACAAATTCAAGCGAAGGGAGTCGCTCCCACATTTCGGCGATCTTGCGCTGCTTGAAGAGCCGCTCCGTCGTCACCAGGATTTTGCCGTCGCCGATCTTCAGTCGCTGTTCGATCGGCTCAGGTCCAAACGCCGAAAAGAGCGGGCAGAGGACGCTCACGTTCTTGAGCGCGCCGAGCACCGTGATATAGAGCGCCGGAATGCGTCCCGCCAGCACAAAAACGCGGTCGCCTTTGCCAATGCCCAATTTACGCAACACATTGGCAAAGCGATTGCTCTGCTCGGCCAGGTCGGCGTAGGTGAAGTCCTGCACGGCGCCATCCTTGCCCAGCCAGCGCAGCGCCAGATGGTTGCGTCTTGCGCCGTGAGCGTGGCGGTCGACCGCCTCATGGGCAATGTTGATCCCGCGCCCATCGGGCAGCCCATCCAGCTCGCGCGCAATGTTGTCCCAAGAAAAATCACGGTAAACTTGCTCGTAATCGATGAGATTGGGCTGCACTTTCAACGCTTGAAGCGATTTGTGAATCGGTTCCCATTCCATAGCCAGGCTCCTTTCACAGTCGGGGCATCCTCACAACAAGGGGAAACAAAAACGGCGTCCTCGGCTGGCATTATCAACCCGGACGCCGTACCACGCAGCGTGAAGCAAACTATTGGAAGAGCACGGCCGGCGTCGTTGCCAAGCCCTCACCGGTCAACCGCAACCATGAACGAAAGACCAACGAGGCGTGCACAGCATTCCTTTCCTGAACGGAAAGAATCGCTCTTTTAGTTTAGCAAAACACCGAGGGCGCGTGAATAGTCAACTGGCTAGTTTGCGAGAAAATTCACAAGCGCGCGCGCGAGGTAATGAGGTCAAGATACGCGTTGCCTTCTGAATCACGATTTTGCTGCTCAATCGGTTACGGCATCCAGGAGATCGAGGATGGCGGCGACACACTTGTTGACGCCGCGCTGCACCGTCGCGCTGACCGCCTGACCATGAGAAAAATCATGCCCTTCCACGCCAAAGACCCATACTTGAGGCGGCAGGCGATTCAGGGTCTGCGCCAGATTGAGCAACGCTGCCAGGTCAAAGGCATGGCTGGAACAGAACGACAGGCTTCCCGGCAGTGGCTCCCGGCTAAGATCGAAGCAATGCACCGTCCCCGGCGCCGCGCCCGACGTCGTCGCATCGACCATGATCAGCCGGTCGACCTCCTGCCACGCGTCAAGGAGCGACGGATCGACCACGCTCGCTTCGCTCACGGTGACGCCCGGCAGCTTGCGGGCGCGCAGTGCACGCGCAACCAACAACCCGGCAGCGTCATCCCCGCGCCAGGCGTTGCCGATGCCGAGTATGAGGGTGTGTAGAATTGGCTCCGTCAAAGCTGGCTGAAGTGTCGTCATATGTTTAGGTGGGGACGCCTATGTCGAAATCAGGCATTTCCAACAACTTCTCTCCCTGGAAAGAAAAGACCGACCATAGCAACGGTAAGCAGCACCGTATCATTTTTACGCAATTACTTGCGCGTCATTGGTTTGAAGATTTTTGACGGTTTCTTCACCATAAGATATCTCTTGGCGATTGGTCTCCCAAATGCCCCGCTCACCAGCTGGCGAACGATCGCACCACAACAACCTAATCGAAATCACAGGGGCGAAGGAGTAGGTATGGCGCGACCCTTAGCAAAGCCAGTCCGGTGCAGCGGGTTGTTGGCCGGCCAGCCACTGCACTTGCCAGCCTGCGGGCTAGGACCTGTCGCCCGCTTTTTGCGCCTGATACTGATAGACTTGGGCCAGCAGCGTTTCCAATGTCTCATGCTCCATCAGCGCCCGACGTTCCTCTGTGTAGTTGCCGAAGCCGGTCGTAAACTGATTCAAAAATCGAATCGTATTGACCAGCCCTAACTCACGATAGAGCAGGCGCAACGCTTCCTGGGTAATTTCAGTAAGTGGCCGAGTGGCTTCCATCATGATTCCATCTTCTCAATCAACGCTAACGGAGAGACAATTGCTATTTGCAAATCACCAATCGTCAACGCCCGACGCAAGAAACGGTCATCACAGGTGCAGAAGTAATCCGCCCCTGCCGCTTCTGCCGCAGCCAGGTGCAAGGCATCGGTGGCTTGAATGCCGTGCTGGACAAACGCACTGGGCCGCCTGGCGATTTGTTCGTCAACGAACACCACTGATACTGCTCGACTCAACACCTGTTCGCCGTGTTCCCGCCTGACTATCAAAGGATTCCGAGCTGTTTCCATCTCCAGCACCGTTGACGAAACGAGTGCGACCTCGCCGGCTTCTACTCGCTCCAATACACCAAGCACGGCTTCTGCTTCGAGCCGGATTCGGGTTTGACTGAGCGTATCCAAAGGGCGCTGGATACTGCACGTATCAAGGTAAACTTTCAACATTGCACCCGCCACCCGTGAATCTCGCCGTTGACTGAGGCGATCATAGCACACAAGAGCGGAAATAGCACACAGGCCCGGCCGCGTCGGTTATCAACTATATGGCCAGATATTTTTCATTGTCCTTCCGGTGAGTTGCTCTCGCCGGCCGTTGTCTGAAATACTTGCCGCCTTTCTGCCCTATGAAAATCAATTTGTCGTCCAAGCCATAGGGCCGATATGCCTTGTCCAAACTGTAAAGTTGGCGAACATCTGATCCACAGAAGGCGTGCAGACGCGCCTCGCGCTCCATTGCCCAATGCATGATGCACAGGACACTAGAGAACCATTCCTGCTCCATGTTCTCTTTGGCGATGCTGCTGCACGCGCCCGCCTGCCACACCTGCCTGCGATATTGCCGGTAACTTTCTGGCGGCAGGGCGATGATGCGCAGCTTTGGGTTGCAGTGGAGCAGTGTGGGACCCGCGCTGGCGTATCCGCCTGCGCCATCAACCAGTCGATCACAATCACATCGTCCGCCTCTGCGTTGGCGCGCGCCAACAATGCGGATTGAGTCGTCACATACTCAGCGCGCACGGTCAACGGCGTCAGCTCCAGCGCAGCGGAGAGCATTGAATCCAGCAATTCCTGGGATTCTTGGTCGGGTGTGGCAAACAACAATCGGATTGCCATGTCTGGCGCTGCCATTTCCTCTCACGGTCGATAAGTGAAATTCTTCACGATAGGACGCGGACTGCAAAGTTATGCGGGAGGCTTTGCGTCAAAGCGGGTGGCTGTACGAACAGACGTGCAGCTGCGCTGCGCTGTGCATCTGTTCCATCAATCCACATGCACGTGCGTAAGTCGTTTCCCTGCCTGATGACGCAGCCCGCTGATCGTCAGCGCCACGCCAAACGCCGTTGCCTGCAGCAGCACGATGGTGGCGCCGCTGGCGACATCCACGTAGAAGCTGAGGTACATCCCCAGCGCGCCGCACAGCACACCGATCGCAACAGCGTAACTCATCATACGCCCAAAGCTATCGGTCAGTAACCGCGCCGTGATCGCCGGAATCACCAGCGCCGCCGCGATCAGCGTCACGCCGAGCACCTGCATCGACGCAATGATCACCGCCGCCAGCGCCAGCGCAAAGAGCGTGTCCACCCACTGCGTACGCACGCCGTAAACCTGCGCTACCTCGGCGTCGAAGGTCGTGAAGAGCAGTTGCTTGTACATCAAGAGAATTGTCAGCGTGACCAGCAGCGTGATGCCGCCCACGACCGCCACTTCCTCCCAAGTGACGCCCAGAATATTGCCAAAGAGCGCCGCGTCGAACGATTGCGTAAAGCGACGATAGCGGCTGATCAGCGCCACGCCGATGGCGAAGCTGGCGGTCGTGATTACACCGATGGCGGCATCGGCGCCAATGCGCGTCTTGCGCACCGTCTGGTTGATCAGCACCGCGCTGAGAAAGCCCCACGCGCCAGCCCCGATGTAGAAATTCCACTGCATCACATACGAGACCACTGCACCGCCAAAGATCGCATGGGAAAGCCCATGCCCGATGTAGCTCATCCCGCGCAGGACAATGTAGACGCCAAGCAACCCGCACAGCGCACCCGCCAATATCGCCACGCTCAGCCCGGTGCGGAAAAACTCATACTGAAATGGTTCAATCAGCCACTGCATAGAGCACGTTCTCCTTTGACGCCGGTCGATCCACAGCGTGATCGACGCCTGCTGGCTCGTTCTCAACATTGCGATGTCCGATCACTGGAACGGGCAAGATGTCATGGTGCGTGTGGGGGTGCGGCTTCTGCACTACGAGAATCATGCGGTCGCGACGAATCACCATCATCTCGCTCTGATAGGTCTGGCTAAGCACTTCCTCAGTGAAGATTTCCTCCGGTGGCCCCTCGGCGATCACGCGGCGGTTCAGGCAGACGATCCACGGCGCGTGCGCAGCGGCGGCGTTGAGATCGTGCGTCGTCATCAGGATTGTCATACCCTGTCGGTTTAGCTCCGCCAACAAATGTAGGATGTTCTCGGCCGTGCGCATATCGACGCCACTGGTCGGCTCGTCGAGCACCAAGAGATCGGGCTGTGCGATCAGCGCACGCGCCAGAAAGACGCGCTGCTGTTGCCCACCCGACAGCGCGCGGATATGCCGTTCTGCCAGGTGGTCGATCTCCAGCCGTTCGAGCACGGTGCGCACTTCACGTCGCGCCGCTGCGTCGTACCACGGCCACCATCCACTGCGCCGCACGCGCCCCATCAGCACCACCTGTTCCACCGTGACCGGGAAGTTCCAGTCCACCGTCTCGAGCTGCGGCACATAGCCGATGCGGCCCGCCTGTCGTCCATCAAGCGGCGCGCCGTCGAAGTGAAGCACGCCCTGAGTCGGCTGGAGCACGCCAAGCGTCAACTTGAGCAGGCTCGTCTTGCCAGCGCCGCTTGGGCCGACCAGCGCTGCAAACTGACCGCGGTGCAAATGCAGCGAAACGTCGCACAGCACCGGCGCGCCGTCATAGCCAAAGGTTACATTGCGCACGTCGACAAGTGGTTGCATGCCATCCCCTCTCAATCAGCAAGCCAGAAACGCTACTGATTCTGCTCAACGCCACGATCTGCGCCGGGGATGTTACGCGTGTCGAACGCCGCCATGATCGACGGGTCGCCGCCCAGCGCCTCCGCCATGATGCGCAGATTTTCCGCCATCAATCCGAAGTAGGAATGGTTGTCATCGCCGGGCTCTCCGGGCAGATCGTCATCGCGTAGGTCATCGACATACGCTGCGCCGGTCTCGCGTGCAATCTGCTCCAATACCGGCGACGGGAAGACCTCCGAGCCAAAGATCGCTGGCACGCGCTCAGCCTTGAGCTGCTCAATGATCTCGACAAGCTCGCGCACCGACGGCTCCGCAAAATCCGATGGCTGAATCGCGCCGATCACCGTCATGCCGTACACTGGCGCAAAATACGCCCATGAGTCGTGGTAGGTAAGCAACTTGCGGTTCTCCACCGGGATACTGGCAACCGTCGCCTTGATTGCTTCATCCAATGCCTGGATACGCTCCTCGAAGCGGGCGTAGTTGGCAGCGTACTCATCGACGTGCTGCGGGTCGCGTTCGCTCAGCTTGTCGCGGATGATCCTTGCATAGTTGAGGGTATGAAATGGGTTAGGCCACAGGTGCGGGTTGGGGCTGCCTTCCGCTTCGGGAAACGAAAAGTCGAAGACATAGTCATCCGGGCTGATCGTCAAGTCGCCCAACAGCACAATCTCGGCGTCCGCTTTGGCATTCGCCTGCGCCAGCTTCAGCGTCGGCTCCTCAAGTTTCAGCCCGTTGATGAAGATCAGGTCGGCGTTCGCCAACTGCCGCGCATCTGACGGCGCCGGTTCATAGGTGTGCGAATTGACGCCTTCCGGCACGATGCCGACGATCTCGGCGCGATCGCCCGCGATGTTATAAACCACGTTGGTGATCGGCGAAACAGTTGAGACGATGCGCAACTTTGTCGGCGCCCCAGCCTCTGTTGCTGTTTCAGTTGCAGCCTGGTCAACAACTGGGGCGGCGCATCCAGCGCTCAGCAAGACGATGAGCAATCCTATCAAGAGTTCTCGAAAACGCATGGATAACCAGTCTCCTTGTAATATTTCTTGTAATATTTCCTCGAAACCAATCGCACTGTTGCGATTGCATCATCGCGCTTTTGCAAGTATCTGCATGTGCGAACACTTACAAAACAAGCAAGCTCACCGAACTATGGAGGCAGGACCGTTATGTTGCATTTAGGGAGTTGTCTTGAGGAATTGCCGGTTTTGACATTCAAAATCCTTTCGACATTGCCGCCCTGATCTGGCGCAAGGAAGCCTTCTTCATGGCGCTGGCTGACACGCCGGATGCTGTGCATCGTCTGCTGCGCAAGGTGACGGACACGGTCGCGCTGGGCGTCAGCACATTCCGGGAGCGCTACCCCAACGCCTGTCTGGTGCATTATCCCGAACTGTGGATGCCGGTCGATTGGGGTATTTGCCTGTCGGAAGATGACGTTGGCTCTATCTCGGCGCGCTATTTCAACGAATTCTGCCTTCCGTACTTGCAGGCGCTCAGCAATCAGTTCGGCGGCATCTCCCTGCACTGCTGCGCGCGTTCGGGCCATCAATGGCAGGGCTTTCGTCAGCTTCCCGGCGTGCGCTATCTGAATCTCTTTTCACCGCCCGTCAACCTGGAGCAGGAAATCGCCACGTTCTCTGGCTTCACTGTGTTGGCGCCGGGGCCGCACGCCCGTCAAAGCGGAACTTTCAACGGCCATGAGAGTTATCTGGAGATGGTCGAGGATTGCCTGCGCCTGGCGCGACCGGACACGCGCTTCTTCTTCGTCACAGAGGCGCCGACCATCGAGGAAGCCGCACGCCTGGTGCGCGAGATCAAACAGCTTTGCGGACGAAAGGACTGACCACGTTGCGACTCTATCTGATCGGCGCCGGGGTGATTGCCGGCTATCACGCTGACGCTGCCCAGGCGCTGGCGGGCGACAACTTGAACCTGGCCGTCGCCGACCCCAATCCAGCGGCGTTGACGAATTTTGTGCAGCATCACCCGACGGCGCGCACCTTTGCCAGCGCCACCGACATGCTGGCGGGAGCGGCGCAGGCGGATGACATCGTCGTCGTCGCCACACCGCCGGTCACGCATTACGCGCTGACGTTGGCGGCGCTGCACAGCGGCCGCCATGTGCTGTGCGAGAAGCCGTTGGCGCTGGATATGGCGCAGGCGACCGAGATGGTCGATCTGGCGCGAACGCTTGGGCTACACATCGGCTGTTGTAGCAGCCGCTTTCTTGCGCTGTCCACGACCAACGCCGTTAAACAATTGCTCCGGGAAGGTGGTGTCGGCGCGCCCTATCACCTCACCTTTGTTCAACGTCACCAGCGCAGCCGCTCGGGGATCGAGTATCAGCCAATCCCATGTCACGGCGCCGTGACATGGGATTGGCTGATGCTGGCCGGCGAGGGTGAGGTGGTGCATCGTTGCGATCACGCCGGCCATGTGACGAGCACAATCGTCGGTTGTGATCATCGTGAAGGCGTGCCGTTTCACCACAAGCCGTTGACCTTTTTCTATCGTGTACTGCAAGGGGAAACGGCGCCAGCCATTCTGGGCGAACAGGCGCGCTTCAACTTTGCCTGTCTGCGCGCGCTCTATGATTGCGCCGCCACCGGACAGCCACAAACTGTACAAAAACGGGAGATAGCATGAGCGCCGACAGGCTCTTTGCAGGCGTCTTCGCAATGGACACCTACTTTTACACCTCGCTGGGCGCCTACGCTTTCGACGTGCGCTGCGAGATGCTGGCTGAACTTGGCTACGACGCCACCTACTTGACCTTGTGGAGCGCCGAAGCCGAAGCTGACATCCCGCGTCTGGCGTATGTCAAGGCGCGCTATGGGCTGGATGTTGCCGGCGTGTACACGACGCTCGACATTGCATCGGCGCCCGCTGGTTCGGCGGCGCACGTGCTGGAACTGATCGAGACGCTGCCAATTCCGACGCAGGTGGCGGTGGCGCTCTACGCCGAGGCGCCAGGACGGACGCAATCTGACGCCACACTGGATGACCAGGCGTTGCCCTGGATCGAGCGCCTGCTGGCCGTTGCTGACCGGCACGGGCACGAAATCTTGCTCTATCCGCACTTTGCATTCTGGCTGGAGCGTACGGAGGACGCCGTGCGCCTGTGTCGGCGGCTGGCGCATCCGCGCCTGGGGCTGTCGTTCAACGGCTATCACTGGTACGCCGTGGATGGGAAACAACTTTCTGCGCGTCTGGATGAAGCGGCGCCCTATCTGCGCTACGCCAATGTCTGCGGCAGCCGCCGTTTGCCTGAAGGCAGTGGCCCTATGGCGGCCACCATCGAACCTCTGGACGATGGCGAACTGGACAACTTCATCGTGCTGGCGGAACTACAGCGAATCGGCTATCGCGGCTGGATCGGCTTTCAGGGCTATTCAGTCGGTGGTAATGTGTACACCAAATTGCAGCGATCCCTGACTGCCTATCGCAGCATGATCACCCGCCTGGCAAAGCGCCCGGGTTGGGGCGTGCTCGGAGCGTAAACTGATAACATCGCAACCTGCAACTTTCCCCTCCACCATGCCGACCCTCCGTGCATGATTAGAGATGTTCTGGTGAGACTGTACATGCCTCGTGATATTCCTCGTGTTCCTTACGACTTTTGTCAGCAAATTGCAAGCCTGACTTCCCAAAAATGATCGTATGATTTTGTCATGCTTGCCCTAAGGCTTATATCCCGGTCTAAAGCATAGTCGTCGTACAGTTGTAATTGTGATCTCGCCCCAAGGAGGTCGATTCCCAGCTTTTATTTTCAGCAGTGCGTGGGTGCGGAATTTGCGCGCGTCGCGTTGGCGTCCATGTCGCAGGCGACGTTGCGTGGAGGTCACGCTTGTCGGACCATTCTTTCCCCAGAAGGAGACCCTGATGAACCTGTTACTCTGGAAACGTTCCGTGATTGCAGCTCTTTTGATTGCGCTGTTGCTGATTAGTTCGGCGGGTCAGGCGCTGGCGGTGATCGTCACCACCGGCGCGCCCGACGGCTGGGCGCCAGCCAATGTGCGCACCGATGCCACGGTTGCCATTACCACTGCGCAACCGCGCGCCGGCAATGGCTCGCTGGAGTTCACCACCAACACGATCACGCCCGGTCAGGACAAGGCGGATTACGAGAAGTTGTGGGATCCGGCGAACTATGCCAATCGCACGCTTGCGGGGCTGACTGCGCTCAGCTACGAGTATTACCGTGCCAGCAGCAGCACGACCGCCAACCATCTGGCGCCCGTGCTTCGGCTCTATGTGGCGGATGTCACCCCAAGCTCGCCAACCTTTGGCAAGTACGCCCTGTTGATCTGGGAACCTGTCTACAACGGTGCGGCGCCGATTCCAACAGACCAGTGGGTTACGCAGAACATCCTCAACGGCAACTTCTGGATGTTCGTGCCCGGTGGACAATCCATCCCCAGCGGCGTCGTGCAAAACTACAGCGCCACGTTGAGCAACTGGCTGGCGGGCGGCGTCACCGGTCAACCCGGCGATCCCACGCCGATCAATCTTGACGCCAATTCCCTCGTATTCGGCGTCAACGTCGGCGTCGGCTCTGGATGGGGCGCCACGTTTCGCGGTTTCGTGGACAACGTGACTCTGCAGTGGGGCGCCGATGAAGTGCACGCCAACTTCGAGGTCGATCAATGCTCGACCGTCTGCTACGCCGACGCCGTCAACGGCAACGACGCCAACAGCGGTCAGACGCCCGCCACCGCCAAGAAGACGATTCAAGCCGCCATCGATGCAGTGCAGCCCGGCGGCCAGGTGCGCGTGCTGCCTGGAACGTACAACGAAACTGCGACCAATCGTTATGTGCTCGGCGTGAACGGGCCGCACCAGTTTGGCCTGTTCATCGCCAAGAACGGCGTGACGATCCTGGGCGTCGACGCCAGTGACGCATCGATCACCGACGCAACAGCGACGCTTGCCACCGTCAACACCAATGCCACCAACACTTTCGGCTACAGCGGCATCTTCGTCGAAGGCGACAACGTCACCATCCAGGGCTTGCGCGTCGGCCCGAACACAGCGGGCAACAATAAGACGATCGAGGTGATCGGCGACGCCTTCACCCTACGCGATGTGCACATTGCGGTGCCAGGCGGCGGTGCAGTCTATTTTGGCGACTGGCGCTACGACACCGTCAACAACGTGGCGCACATCCAGTCGTACCTGATCGAAGAAAACTGGTTCGACCAGGGTGGCCTGCTCTCCATCAACAACGGCGCCGGCGTAGGCGGGCCAGTGAGCGGGCGCATGATTCAGAACAACACCTTCGCCATGGGCGGCGCCAATTACCCTGCGATCAGTCTGACCGGTTCGGACACTACAGTGCCGTGGTTCGTCTACCCGGTCGGCGGCGCCGTAATCCAGGGCAACAACTTCAGCGGCTCCACCCAGTACATCCGTTCACGGGGGACGGTGGTCTCCGGCGAGTTCGACTGGACGAGCTACTGGTACAACAACACCTACGACAAAGCCGTTGTGGCGCTGGTCGGCAGTTATCCACCCTTCGATGTGCGCAGCTACACCTACACCGCTGGCAGCTACACCTTCCCCAACACGCGGCGCATCGGTGCTGTGATTCAGGGCGAGGTGGACAATGCACAGCCGACCGACACCGTCCTGGTCAAGGCGGCGACCTACGTCGAGCAGGTGGTGATCACCAAGACGCTGCAGTTGGTGGGTGAGAGCGGCGCCGCCGTGACCTTCATTCAGGCGCCTCCCACCATTCCGCCCGCCGCCAATCCCGACTCGACGATTGTCAAGATCGCCGGGGCCGGCATCGATGTGGAAGTAACCGGCTTCACCGTCACCGGGCCTGGGCCGAGCGGCTGCGGCAGCATCGGCGCCGGTCTCTTTGTGCGCGATAGCGCCAATGCCTACATCCACGCCAACGTGGTGCGCGACATCCGCGACAACCCGATCAGCGGCTGTCAGAATGGCGTCGGCATTCTGGTGGGGCGGGCAG
Source organism: uncultured Caldilinea sp. (assembly GCA_937981885.1). GTDB lineage: Bacteria > Chloroflexota > Anaerolineae > Caldilineales > Caldilineaceae > Caldilinea. The sequence goes on along the minus strand of CALJMI010000024.1, from coordinate 101,717 downwards.
CGTTGGGCACGACAGGTACAGCGACGATCCAGAACAACACGATCGTCGGCTATCAGAAGAATGGCGTGACGGTCAGCAATGCCGGTTCGAGTGCACTGGTGGAGAACAACACGGTCACCGGCGCGGGCGCTGTGAACTTCATTGCACAGAACGGCGTGCAGGTGAGCGGCGGCGCCACGGCCACCATCAAGGGCAACACGATCAGCGGGCATTCCTACACGCCCTTCACGTGGGTTTCGACCGGCGTGCTGATCTACAGCGCCGACGCCAACACGCAGGGCAACACGATCAGCCAAAATCAGGTCGGCATCTATCATATCGACGGCAACGGCACGCATGATGGCAACCTGATCAACGCCACTGCCGCCGGCACTGCTTCAGCCGGCTTCTGGGGCGTCATCGCCGACGACCCGCCGCCCGGCCGATTGCCTTCGTCGTTCGAGGATGGCGCTAGCGTCGCGCCTGCCACAGCGTCGAACGCCGACGCTGTGATGGCCGCGGCTGCCAACACCAAGACGATCCGCGTCATCAACAACGAGCTGGACAGCGACGGCTCGACGGGCGGCGTTGGCATCGAGGCGGACGGCGGCTATGGGGCCATGGATATCGACTTTACGGCGACCAACAACTATGTGCGCAACTGGGAGTACGGCGTCGTGCTCAGCCAGTGCGTCGGTCAGTCCTATTGCACGAGCAGCGACTTCGTCAACGCCACCGTGCAACTCAACAGCATCACCGGCAACGCAAACGGTCTGGACAGCGACACTGATGACTTCACCAGCAACAGTGAACTGAACTGGTGGGGCGCAGCAACCGGCCCGAACAGCACCGGCGCCGACACAGCCACAGGCAACACTGACTTCACCCCCTGGCTCTGCGACGGTGCGGATACGAGCACTGCGGTCGGCTTCCAGCCCAACGTGACGACCACCTGCGATGGCCTGGGCGATCTCACCTTGACCAAAGTGGTGGACTGGAGCAGTGCGCCGCCTGCGACCGGACAGACTTTTGAAATCTGCATCACCGGCCCCTCCTATCCCACCGGGAATTGCCAAATGACGGGCGGCGGGGCGATCACGTGGAACGGTTTGCAAGTCGGCGATTACACTGTCACCGAGAGCGACCCCGGCTCGAACTGGAGCGTGACGCTGCCCGGCGTGGTGAGCGTCTCCGACACGCAGCCAGCGCAGGCGACAGTGACCAACACCCTGCGCCCCGGCGCGCTGAACGTCCAGAAGACGATCGACTGGCAGGGCGTGACGCCCATTCCTGGCGTTGTCTTCAGCATCTGCATCAGCGGTCCCTCTTACCCGACGCCCTTCTGCCAGAACACGAGTGGCGGTGCGCTTACCTTCGGGCCGCTCGTTCCCGGCAGCTACACGGTGAGCGAGTCGCCAGGCAGCCACTGGGTGGCGACGATCATCAGTTCGCCGGTGGAGGTCGCCCCATTGCAGACCGCTCAAGTGACGGTGCACAATCAGTACGTTGGTCCGGCGCTGGCCTGTGCGTTGCTCGACGACTTCAATCGCGCCAACACGACGAGCGGGCTGGGCAGAAACTGGACCGGCGCAACCAACACCTATCGCATCAACACCAACCAGGCGCAACCGTTGAGCACTGCCGGGTCGATCTTCTGGAACAAAGCGCCACGCACTTTTGGCAGCGACCAGGTGGCGTGTATGCAACTGGCTACGATTGACCCGCACGGGCAGCACCACACGCTCATCCTCAAGGCGCAGGCAACCAACAACTACGCCAAAGGCATGATCCTGGTCGCCTACGACGCCGTGAATCAGCGCGTGGTGGTGGAGACAGTGCAGCCTGGGCAGAGCGGTTGGGCGACGCGGCTCATCATCCCTGGCGCGTTCGCAAACGGCGATGTGCTCGGCGCGCGCGCGCTGGCGGATGGCTCCGTGCGCGTCTACAGGAACGGCATCCTGATCGGCGCGGCGCCGACGAGCGGCTTCTTCGTCAACCGAGGCGGGCGCATCGGCGCCTGGTACATCCAGACTGCCGGCGCCCGCTTCGATGACTTTGGCGGCGGCAATACGCCTGCCAGTATGGTCAGCGGCGCCGCCGTTGAACCACTCTCATCAGACGAAAGCGACCTGACCAACAGCCTTTATCTGCCCGCCGTCCAACGGTGACCTCTTCGTTCGCCTCGCTGAGCTTTCTATCGTCAGGCCGGACATCCCCTGTCCGGCCTGACAGGCAATATCCTACGACACGCGCCCCAACTTGAATTACACTCCTAACGTCCTCGGTTCCTTCGTCTTGCGCGCCGCCGCGCCTGTGTCTAGCGCGTAGCCGTCGGCGCCAATCTCGTCGGCGAAATCCTGACTGACGGGGCCGCCAACCAGCACCTTGATGTGGCCGCGCACGCCCGCCGCCTGGAACGCATTGACAATCGTGCACACGAATCTCACACGCAGCCGCGAAGGAAACCATCTTCAACTTCGCAACTGCGCACTTTTACGCGAGATAAAAACGTAAACTACACTGAGTTTCCGGAAAAGCACCAAGCCTTTGTGGAAGATACTGAGTCATCGAACTTGAAAATGGAGGTCGAATGAATATCGAACAGATCACAGCAACAATGCAGATTAACGCACAGCGGATCACGGCGTTGGTTGCTGGCGTTGGTGAGGCGCAGGCGCGCTGGAAGCCCGACGCGGCAAGCTGGTCGATCCTGGAGGTCATCAATCACTTATTGGATGAGGAACGCAAGGATTTCCGTCAACGCATCGACTACACACTACATCGTCCTGACGATGCCTGGCCGCCGATCAACCCAAGCGGGTGGGTGACAGAATGCCGGTACAATGAACGTGATCTGGAAGAGTCGCTGGCTGCATTCTTGACCGAACGCGAACAGTCGCTGGCGTGGCTGCGCAGCTTAACCGCGCCCAATTGGGATGCATCCGCCATTGCACCGTGGGGTGAACCGTTCGCGGCGGGCAATCTGTTGGCGGCATGGGTGGCGCACGATCTGTTGCATCTGCGCCAGCTGGTCGAGTTGCACTATGCCTGGACGACGGCGTCGCTGGCGCCGCGCAGATGTGATTACGCAGGCGAGTGGTGACGCCTAGTCATCTACGGAAGCGTCGCTGGCGTCGGCCATCGCTGCTGCCAGTAGGTTCACTGCGCAGACCGGGAACAGCAGGTAACGGGGCGTCGCTGCTCATACCGCTGCGGATGAGGCGTTCCATTTCAACAACAGCACGCGGATCGGCGTCGACCGGGGTGTAGGCAGCCAAGCGCTGCTCGACCTCGTCGACGGCGCGCTGCCAAAGCGTCTTGCTGCCCATGCGCTGCCACGCCTCGCGGTTCTTGCGGTCGTAGACGGCGCCAGGCAGGTAAAGATGTCGCTCCCAGTGTATCAATGTGTGTGCGGCGGTGATCAAATGCATGTCGGCAAGCTGCGCCTTGACCAGATGACTGGTGGGCAGATCGTCGACAATCTGCAGCGGGCGCACCAATTGCAGCGCCTGTCCGCACACCTCGTTGTCAAAAACGAGCTTGGGCAGGCTGAAAACGAGCACGAAGTCGAGCATCCCAGGCCCCGACACCGAATTGACGCCCGCCAGCGCCGCCAACAGCGCGCTGCCAAAGGTTTCGGCGCCGGCCTGCGCGTCGAGGTCCTTGGCGTCGCTCAAACCCATGTACGCCTGCACCGGCAGACCAAGTCGTTTGCCAATCTGCGCGTTGATCACATCAAGATAGAGCGCCTGCACGCCCAACATCGGCGAGGTCGTCTCGCGCATATGAAACTCAGCCGGCGCGCCGCCGTAGAGCACCGGCGCGCCGGGTCGCACAAGCTGGCTCATCACCACGCCAGCCAGTGTATCGACGGCATGAAAGACCGCCGCGCCGACGAGCGTCACCGGCGCGGTCAGCCCCATCAGCGTCACCGGCACGATTTCGACCGGAATACCAGCCTCCACACAGTCGATCAGGTTCTGGCACGAGTCTTCACTGTAGCGAAAATTGCCGGTCGCCGTGATCGTAAAAATCGACATCGGTCGGGCGATCAGGTCAGCGCGGTCACGGCGGAAAAGTTGCATCATCTCCGCCATGCGTGGGACGCCGTGCTCGGTGAAGGCGCCGGAGACAACTGGACGTTTGGAGTTGGTCAGGCAGAGCAGCAGCCGCCACGCGTCGGAGACATTCGCTTCGATGTCGTCGCCAGTCGAGAAGGCGGTGGCAAGATAGCGCACATGCTCCAACCCGTCGCAGACGCGCACATACTCGACAAAATCGGCAGTGGTCGCCTGGCGCGTGTGTCCAGTGCGATGATCCTGCACCTTAAGACCACTCGATCCCGGTGTAAAGTGAACGTTGTCGCCGCCAATTTCGGCGTGAGGATTACCGTCGCGGTCGAAGAGCGTAAACGACGCCGGAGCGCTTTTCAACGCGCGGTCGACTACCTCGCCAGGAAAGAGAATGCGTCCGTCAGCGGCGGCGGGCAGACCGGCGTCAAGCAAAAGTCGATGCATGGACGCGCCGCGGATCTCCATGCCAGTCGTCGCCAGGATATGGCGCGCTTCGTCAATGATGCGGTCGAGCAACGCCGGGTCGGCGATGGAGAGGGTCGGGCGCATTACTGTTTTGTACGGATTTCCACAAAGGTGGTCTGTGCCTCGCGCACGAAGAACTCGGCGCGCACTGCTTCGCCGTTGACATTGCCGATCAGCACGTAATAGCCAGCCGGCACGTCGCCCATTGCGCCATTTTCGCCCCACGACGGGTTAGGGATGATGTTCTCGTTGTCGAGATAGGTCTCGATCAAGCGGCCCCAGACCGCACGACCATTCTCGAAGCGCGCCAGCGTCAACCGCGCGCCGGGCCAGGAACGACCATCCGCCGTCACCAGACGCACGGCGACAACGCCTTCGCCCGGCGCGGGCTTGAGCCACAGATAGGGGTTCACGCTATTTTGATAGGTATTTTCGCCAACGCGCATTTCGACGTGCAGATGGGGACCGATGGCAATGCCGGTCATGCCAACTTCACCGACAATGTCGTTCGGCTCGACGCGCTGCCCTTGCGCCACCGTAACGCGGCTGAGATGGCCGTATAGCACAAAAGCGTCGATTTCGCCGCCAGCCACTGGCAGCTTGCGGTCTAGCTGAATCACCACTGTGTTGCCGTAGAAATTTGGATACGGCCCCATCGGAATCGGATCGTCCAGTCCGGCAAAAACAACCGTGCCAGTTGCGCCTGCCTGCACCGGTGTGCCCCAACGGTTGGCAATATCAAGACCGTGATGTGGGCGATATTGACCGCCAGCCGTGGAGCCAAATTGATAGGAGGGCGCTGCAACCCGATTGTACTCGGTGTTCACAAATGGCGAGTCAACCCAGAAATGGTCGTTCTCCTCCGGCGGTTTGGGCTGGAACGACGACCAGACGCGCGTCGGCCCATTGTTGACCAGCGGGGGGATGATCGGGCGCACAGCAGTTGGCTCTGGCGCAACATCCGGCGCAGGTGTAGGCGTCGGTGGTTCGGGCGGTGCAAGTTCGACGCCATCCATCGTGACGATCTTCACTTGTGGCACCGGCGCTTCGATGATCTCTTCGACCATCGGTGGAATTTTCAGATCGGAAAGATCGACGACCATTTGTTGCGCCGACGGCAGGTTGGCGCCGATCGAAAGCAGGCTCATCAGCCCCGCCGAACTGCGTTCGGCGCTGGCGATAGCAAACGGGCGGTCGATAATTGCGCCGCCGACTGTCAGCGCCCGCCGCGGGTCAGGCGTCGGTGTAACAATCACAATCTGCGTCAGCTCGCTGGCGTCGATCACAGGCAATGGCGTTGCCGGAGATGCTGGCGTCGGCGTAAAGGTAGGGCGCAAGCCAAGAATCGTGCCTGGCTCGGAAATCGAGGCCCGTTCGTCCGCAACGATTTCGCCATCCAGCCGGCTGTCATTGGCAACGCTGCGCGTCCATACCAACCATGCACTGACCACCACCACTATCACGGCAGCAATTATACGGACAGCGTTTATCGACAATCGCGGTCTTGGGCTGAGAGTCACTGGTGTAATTACCTGCGCCGTGCCACGGTCATGTGTTAGAATGGTCGCAGATTTTTCACTTGAGCGATCTGTATTAGATGGATGCGAAGCGCCCGTTTGAGCGGAGGGAGCGGATTGTTGACCAAGAACGAACACAGCGAATGTGCGTCTGAGATTGGCGAGAACTTTGCTGAAACTCAACTTGACACCCTTCATCGAATCCACTTCGACATCTTCACCTTGTTTCCGTCGATGTTCAGCGGCCCCTTGAACGAGAGCATCATCAAACGCGCTATCGACCGGGCGCTGATCTCGATTTGTCTCCATAATATTCGCGACTTCACCACTGACCGCCATCACATTTGCGACGACACGCCCTACGGTGGCGGCGGCGGCATGATCATGAAGCCAGAGCCGATTGTGCGCGCCGTCGAGACGGTGTTGACGCATCCGGCCGGCTGGTCGCTTTCACCTGAAGACGCTTACGTCAACCTACCGACATGGAGCGCCGACGCGCCTGCATCGTTGCCGCCAGATACGCCAGTCATCTTGCTGACGCCACAGGGGCGGCTGCTCAACCAGCGCATCGTCGCCGACCTTGCACAACATCAGCGGCTGGCGCTCATCTGCGGACGTTATGAAGGCGTCGACGAACGCGTGCGCCTGCAAGTCGTCACCGACGAGATCAGCATCGGCGACTACGTGATTAGCGGCGGCGAACTGGCGGCTATGATCCTCATCGACGCCGTTACACGGTTGTTGCCCGGCGCACTTGGTTTTGACCTCGGCGCGCACCAGGACAGTCACTCACCCGGGTTGGACGGCTTGCTCGAAGGTCCTCAATATACGCGTCCACCCACATTTCGCGACCAAAGTGTGCCATCGATCCTGCTCAGCGGACATCATGCGAATGTCGACCGTTGGCGACGTGAACAGGCGCTTCTGCGCACGCTTCACCGCCGACCGGACCTGCTGAATCATGCATCCTTAACAGCCAGCGACCTGGCTTTTCTGCACAAAAACGGCTGGAGCCCCTCAGACAGACAGGTTTCATCAACCTGATCTGGCAAGCTCACAACGTTGCCATTATAGATTGTCAGTGAATTGACGCCAAATTGTTGCAGCTTTGCAGAGGAACGCCATTGAAGTTGTCATCGCACTCATTGTTATTTCGATGGGCGTCGGTTTGGCGTCGATCTAGAGATGTGATATATTGTTTGAGTTGCACTTAAGACTTGTTCACGTGACAACGTGCGTCTGGCAACTGCTTTGGCTGCACTGTGTGATTGATGAAGGATATAGGTTATGACGAACGCATTGATGGCTTCGCTTCAGCCAGAACAAAACTCTGACTTTCCCGATATTGCACCGGGCGACACGGTGCGCGTTCACCAGAAGATTGTCGAAGGACGCAACGAGCGTATTCAGGTCTTCCAGGGCGTTGTGATTGCGATGCGCGGCGGCTCCTCGGCGGGTGCGACCTACACTGTGCGCCGCACCGGTGCACACGGGGTGGGCGTCGAGCGCACCTTCCCGGTTTACAGCAAGACCGTGGAAAAGGTCGAAGTGCTGCGCAAGGCGCGCGTGCGTCGTGCACAGTTGTACTATCTGCGCGACCGCCAGGGCAAGTCAGCGCGTCTGCGCGAAAAACGCTTCCTCAAGGTTTAGTCTGTGCACGACGCTTTCCCACAACTTTACGATGTGTGCCAAACGCTGATCCCTTCGGATCAGCGTTTTCTATTCGATGAAGTGTAGGGCGCTCCTCGTAGGTTATCACCTCCGGCGTGACGGGATGGCTGAATTACCGCCATGCAAATGCGCCTGATCGCTGGTAGAATGCGGGCATGAGCGCAAACAATATGCACGATTTGTCTCGAACGCCGACGTTCCAGCTTGAGCAGTCGCTGTGGGCGCAGGGGGTTCTGCGCGTTGCCGGGATCGACGAAGCCGGGCGTGGAGCGCTGGCTGGTCCAGTAGTGGCTGCGGCTGTGGTCGTGACGCCTGAACGTGAAGCTGCACCAATATGGTCCATGGTGCGCGACAGCAAGCTGCTCAGTTCGACGCAGCGCGCTATACTTGCGATTCAAATTCGCGCCGCAGCCGAGTCCTGGGCAGTCGGTGTGGTAGACGCCGCCCGGATCGACGCCATTGGCATTGCGGCGGCGACGCGGCTGGCAATGCAGCAAGCGGTGGCGGCGTTGGCTTGCGTCCCCGACCACTTGCTGATCGACTGGGTGCGCCTTCCGCACGTAGCGATCCGCCAAATTTCGCAGCCCAAAGCTGACCGCACAATGGTGGTGGTGGCGGCGGCCTCGATCCTGGCAAAAGTCTATCGCGACCAGCTAATGACAGACTATGACCTCCAATATCCGGGATATGGCTTTGCAACGCACAAAGGCTACGGCGTTGCGGCGCATCTCGCTGCAATTGCTCAGCTTGGGACGTGCGCACTGCATCGTCACAGCTTTGCGCCGATCGCTCGGCAGGCAACGCTTTTCAACCAATCATGACGACCATCGATCCACGCAAACAACTCGGCCACGCCGGTGAAGAGCTGGCGGCGCGCACGCTGCGGGAAGCGGGGCTAACCATCGTCGAACGCAACTGGCGCTGCAAGGAGGGCGAGATCGACATCGTCGCCCAGGAGCTGGCGCCCGACTTTGTACGCGGCGGCGAACTGAGTCCGTGGTTGGTGCTGGTCGAAGTGCGCACGCGACGCGGGCTTGCCTACGGCACAGCGCTGGAGTCGATCACGCCGCGCAAGGCTGCCAGGATGCGACAGGTGGCGCATCGCTATGTGCAGGAGCGGGCATGGGCGGGCGCCTGGCGTATCGATGTGGTCGGCGTGCAAATGGATGGACAGGGGCGACTCCTCAACATCGAGCACATTCGTCATGCGGTGGGCGATGAGTGACGAACGTTCTCTCCACAGCCAGGCTGATACGCCTGAACATGCCTTGCCGCCGTTGATCGTGATCTTGGGCGCGACCGGCGTCGGCAAAACCGAGCTGAGCATCGAATTGTGTAAGGCGCTCAACGGTGAGGTGGTCAGCGCCGACAGCCGTCAGATTTACCGTGGAATGGACATCGGCACCGCCAAGGCAACGCCGGTTGAGCGGGCAGCTGTTCCCCATCATCTGATCGACATCCGCGCGCCGGACGAGGTGTTGACAGTGGCCGAGTATCAGCAGCTTGCCTACGCCACGATCAACGCCATCCACCGCCGCGGCGGCACGCCGCTGCTGGTGGGTGGAACAGCGCTCTACATCCGTGCAGTGGTCGAAGGGCTGCGCATTCCAACGGCGCCGCCCAATCCAGTGCTGCGCGCTGAACTGGAGGAGCGGCTGGCGCAAGAGGGCGTGGAATCGCTCTTCCGACAACTGGCAGCGCTTGACCCCGCAACCGCCGCGCAGGTCGATGCACGCAACCCGCGGCGTGTACTGCGCGCGCTGGAAATCTTCCTGCTGACAGGGAAACCCAAAGTTGAGCTGGAAGGCGCCGATCCGCCACCCTACCGCATTTTGATGATCGGGTTGACGCGACCGCGCCTCTCGCTCTACCAGCGCATCGACCGCCGCGTCGACGCCATGCTCGCATCTGGGCTGGTCGAGGAGACGCAGCGGTTGCTCGACGCCGGCTATGCCCCTCGGTTGCCTGCGATGACCAGCCTCGGCTATCGTGAGTGCATCGATTACCTGACCGGCCGCTGCGACCTGGCAACCGCCGTCGAACGCATCAAGACCGAGACGCATCGCTATGTGCGCCACCAGACGACCTGGTTCCGCAAATTGCGCGATATCCACTGGTTCGATCTGGAAACGACGAACAGCGCACAGATCATTGCGTTTGCTACAACCTGGCGGGAGAGCCAAACATGAGTGTAAAGATGATTTTCAGAGCATTGCAGAGCAGGACGCTGTGCGGGTATAATAATGTCAAAGTGTAAGGATTTGTGGTTTCAGCGGATTGTGTAACAGCGGTGCAATCCGTTGGGAGGAGAAACAGGATGCTTCCCAGCGTCTCAACAGAGAAACTTCCAGCTTCGCAGCGTAGACGGGGCAGACCTGTGACTACAGAAGCAGATGATGACAGACGTCGTCGAAATGAAGCTAACGCAAAGGAGAAAGGGCAGGAATCGACCTATTCCGAACACGCTTCCGCCAATAGCATGGTTATAGCTGGTGATGGCGTCATGCTTGCCAACGTCGCAACATTGGCGACAAATGGCGCTGCCCTGGGAGATAGCGCATCACAGTCGCTTTGGCAGGCCGTCGAGCGACTGAAACCATTGCCAACCGCTGACGAGCAGGATTACATCCGCATCGAGCCCTCGCCGGAAGAGCAACGCGCCATCGAATCGTTATGGCAACGCCTGCCCGACAGTTTCCGCAACGAGAACCGCGATCTAATCCTGCGCGCCTACGTACTGGCAAGCTATGCGCATCGCGCCATGCGCCGCGACAGCGGCGAACCGTACATCACGCACCCGATTGCTGTCGCCGAAATTCTGACCGAACTGCGCATGGATCCAGAGGCGTTGGCTGCCGGTCTGCTGCACGACGTGGCCGAAGACACTGATTTTGGCATAGAGTACATCCGTACACACTTCGGTCAGACCATCGCCAAGCTGGTCGATGGCGTCACCAAGCTCAAGAAAATTCAGGAAAAGAAAAGCAAGAGCGACGCGCCCGTCAGCAATCAGAAAGCCGAGTCGCTGCGCAAGATGATGCTGGCGAGCATCGAAGATTTGCGCGTGCTGATCATCAAACTGGCTGACCGGCTGCACAATATGCGCACACTGAGCGGGCAGAAAGAACACAAACGTCGCCGCATTGCGCGCGAGACGCTCGATTATTACGCGCCGATCGCCAATCGGCTGGGCATCTGGCGAATTAAGTCAGAATTGGAAGACCTCAGTTTTCGCTACCTCAACCCAGCCAGCTACAAAGAGATCAAGAACGCCATCCAGCAGAAAGAAGGCGACCGAGAGAAACTCGTGATCCGGATCAAATCAGACCTGGAACGCGCGCTGGCTGAAGCAGGGCTGCAGGCGCAGGTTTATGGCCGCCCCAAACACATTTACTCGATTTTCCGCAAAATGGAGCGCAAAGGCGTCGGTTTCGAGCAGATTTACGATGTGCACGGTTTCCGCATTATTGTCGACACGATAGCGCAGTGCTACGCTGCGTTGGGCGTCGTCCATACAATGTGGCACCCCATCCCCGGCGAATTCGACGACTACATTGCCAACCCCAAAGACAACATGTACCGCAGCCTCCACACTGCGGTGCGCATCAAGAAGGATGGACGCCCCGTCGAGATTCAGATTCGCACTGTCGAGATGCATGAAATGGCGGAGTTGGGCGTCGCCGCGCACTGGCAATATAAAGAACAGGCGCGCCACAGCGAAGATGTACAGAAGAAGATCAGCTACCTGCGCAAGCTGATGTCGGAACCGCTTTCGATGAGCGATTCTGACGAATTTGTCGACGGCATGAAGACCGACGTGTTCAGCGACCGTGTGCTCGTCTTCACGCCCAACGCTGACATTATCGACCTGCCCGCCGGTTCGACGCCGATCGACTTCGCCTATCACATCCACACCGAGCTCGGACATCGCTGCCGCGGCGCCAACGTCAATGGCAAGCTCGTGCCACTCGACTACAAACTACAAAACGGCGACCAGGTCTCGATCATTACGGCTTCGCGCGGCGGGCCAAGCCGCGATTGGCTCAACCCCGACCTGGAGTTTGTGGCAACGCAACGCGCGCGCAGCAAAATTCGCTCCTGGCTGCGCCGTCAGAACCGCGAAGAGAATATCTTGCGTGGACGCCAGGCGCTCGACAAGGAGCTGCGACGCCTTTCAGCCGACCTTAGCTTCGAGACAGTCAGCAAGCTCTTCCGCTATGAAGACCTGGACGATTTTCTGGCTGCCATCGGCTATGGCGACATCAACTCGCAACACATCGCAACCAAGATCATCGACTATGAACGCCGCGAACAGGAGCGGTTGGCTTCGTTCGACGTCTTCTCTTTTCACACCGGCCAAAACGCCGCCGACCGCGACGCCGACTACGACGGTCTGCGCGTGCAAGGGGTTGAGGGGTTGCTCACCAATCTAGGCAGGTGCTGCAATCCGGTTCCGGGCGACCCGATTGTCGGATATGTGACCAAAGGCCGCGGCGTGACGATCCACACACAGAAATGTCCAAATATCAACCGGTTGATCGGCATCGACAGTGGGCGCATCATCGAGGTGGCGTGGACGACGCAACAAGAGAAGACCTATCCGGTCAAGATTCATATCAGCGCTTATGATCGCTCTGGTCTGGTGCGCGATGTGGCGGCGCTGGTTGCTGACGAACATGTCAACATGCGCAACATCGAGGCTGTCACCGGACAAAAAGACAACCTCGCCGTCATCACTGCCACCCTCGAAATTCAAGACGTGGTGCAACTTACTCGCATCATGACCAAGATCGAGCGACTGCCCAATATCAAAGAGGTTTTCCGCAAGGTCAGCTGATCGACAGGTGTGCTCTCAGCGTCGAGAGCAGAAGCGGTAGCCTTTGCCGCGCACTGTGAGAAGATATTGTGGGTTTGACGGATCGGTTTCGATGCGTTCGCGCAGCCAACGGATATGAACATCCAACGTGCGCGTGTCGCCGAGAAAGTTCGTCTGCCATATCTCTTGCATGATCTCGCTGCGCGGAACAACCTCGTCGGCTCGTTCCATCAACATGTGCAACAAAGCGGATTGCTTTGGCGTCATGTGATACTGCCCGTTGGTTGTAAACACCGTGCGATTCTGAAGGTCGAGCATCACCTCACCCGCCTGCACGATCCGTCCATTCACGTTCTGATGCAACATCTCCTTGAGCGTGGCGCCCAGTCTGTCCGGGGACATCGGATACGGAATTGACTGCGCAAAGTCCACAGGTGCGCCAACCAGTGTGTGGTTGGTGACAGCAACCATACGAACTGTGGGCCACCGTTGCACAAGCTGGCTACAGAACTCGACCCGTTTCGGCCACTCTCTGAATTCTATCACAGCGATAGCTGGTGCGAGCGAGCGGCCAGCCAACAATGCAGCTTTCTGACTGGTGACGAGCGTCAAAATCAACGCAGGCATTTCCGGCTGCGCATACTCCTGTTGTATGCCAAACAGTGCATTCTGCAACGCTTTATGTTCCGACAATGCCAATCGCCCATGTGCGATGTAAAGCACATGTATCTCTTCATCTATTTTCATGTACGTACCATTTTCGCCGGTTCGCTGCATTCCGGGTAGGAGCGCCGTTGAAGTTAGCAGTCAGTATATCGCAAGTCATCGAATGGCGCAATGTATCCGCATTCTACATTCCTGTTGGAGTGCAACTCAAACGGGGGCTATTGTCCCTGAATATAAAGTCCGATCTGTGCCAGCGCCAATTCCCACTCTCTTTGATTAGTGATAAAATTATCAAAGTATCAAAATAGACGCCGCCTGATCAGTACGGTGCAACCCAATATGAGCCTACCAACGAACGCTTTGGAAGAGATTCCAGATATCGTTATCAGCCGCCTGCCCATTTATCTGCGCACGCTGCGCCTGCTCAACGCACAGGGCGCTGAGGTTACATCAAGTCAGGAATTGGGGCAACTGCTCGGTCTCAGTTCGGCGCAAATTCGCAAAGACTTGAGCCACTTTGGCGAGTTTGGCAAGCAAGGCACCGGTTACAATGTCGCATACCTTTGCAATCAACTTGAGAAGATTCTCAAAGTGGATTGCGTGTGGCCGGTGATTTTGATCGGCGCTGGTTATTTGGGACACGCACTCGCCAGCTACAACGGCTTCGAGCATCGCGGCTTTCGCATCGTGGGCGTCTTTGATTCCGACGAGAACAAAATCGGCACAACGATCGGCGCCACCATTATCCAATCCATCGACGCCATCACCGAAACAGTTCAACGCTATCGCTGCCAGATTGCGATTATCGCCGTCCCTGCGACTGCTGCGCAGCAAGTGGCTGACCTGTTGATCGCAACCGGGATCAAAAGCATTCTCTGCTATGCGCCGATTACGCTGACTGTGCCGGCGCATGTGCGCGTGGAATACATCGACCCGGTTATCTATTTTCAGCACATGACCTTCTACCTTACCAAAGGCTGCATCGACGAATAACCGCCAACTGCATCGGATGACGAATTTCAGACGATCGGCCGCTTGCGAGGAAGCCCCTGACCGCGTGGGTATTGTGGCGGGGTGGACGCAATCTTCTTCACCAATAAGATAAAACGACGTTCATCAAGAAATGGGACTGCGACCGGCGCCAGACGCACTGCTTCACCGCCGAGTAATTTGATCGCACGGCGCGCTTCTATGAACTCTTCCGGCGCCGATGGCCCCTTGTAGACCACAGCCAGCCCGCCGACGACGACCAGCGGCAGCAAATATTCAGCCAGCGTGTTTAGCGGCGCAACGGCGCGCGCAACCACAATGTCGTAACGCTCGCGATGTATAGGAGAACGTCCCATCTCTTCCGCGCGACCATGCACCAGCGTCACATCAGTGACCTCCAACACAGTGAGAAGGTGCTCCAAAAAGGCGATTTTTTTCTGCGTGCCGTCCATCAACGTCAGGCGCAACGCTGGCGACGCCAGTTTGAGTGGAACTCCCGGAAAGCCAGCGCCTGTCCCCACATCAAGTATGCGCAAAGTTGGTAGGGGCAACGAGCTGGCAAGCTCTTCGGCAATCAACGGCAGACTGACAAGCGAGTCGAGAAAGTGTTTCGTCTGTACGTCGGCATAGCCTGTGATCGTAGTCAGGTTCAGCCGGGTGTTCCAGTCCACTAGCTCGCGATAATAGCGTTCAAATTGGGTGATGGCGGCCTCGGTCAATTCGATGCCAAGCTGTTGACATCCTTCGACCAACAGCGATGCACGGTCAACCGCATCGAGATTGCCTTCGCTGGAATCATGAATGCCCGGAGCGACGATAGGGTGAGAGGCTGGGTTTTCCATAGCCGCAAATTGTATATGAAAGCGCGTTGGATTGACAAAGCGACAACGCCAACCGTATAATCAGAAAAGTAATATTTCTAAGCAAAATGAGAAAAATTCGATGCAGACATTTTGTGGTATTACAACTGATGGCATGTTGGACTACCTGGCGACGATCTACAAGCTGGGTGGGCGTCGGGAGCGAGCGTCGGATAAGGTGACGACGTCGGCATTGGCGGAAAAGATGCACGTCTCACCGGCCGCTGCCTCCAGCATGCTCAAACGCCTCGAAGAGTCAGGCTTCATCGACCGCTCGACTGCCGACGGCATCATGCTCACCGAACAAGGCGAGTTAGCGGCGTTGCAACTGATCCGCCGTCATCGCCTGCTCGAAGTCTTCCTGATCAAAATGATGGGCTACACATGGGATCAGGTGGACGCTGAAGCGCACCGGATGCAGCATGCCATCAGCTCCGCCTTTGAGGATCGTATGGATCGGCTGTGCGGCTACCCAACCCACTGTCCTCATGGCGACCCAATCCCGCGTAAGGATGGAACTATGCCGATGGAATGGTTGAAGCCGATCACAGAGCTAGAGCAGGGTGAAAGTGGTCTGTTGCGCCGCGTGGACAGCAGCGATGCGCGCGTATTGCGCTATCTGTCACAGTTGAAGCTGGTTCCGGGTTGCAGAGTGACGCTGATCGATGTTGCGCCGTTCAACGGTCCGGTCACCCTGGCGCTGCGCACGCAGGAGGCGGAGCGTCTCCCAGAGGATGGCGTGCAGACCCAGGTGTTGGGCAGCGAGCTGGCAGCAAAGCTCTTCGTGAAGGTGGACGACATTGCTGACAATCGTGCACAAAAGGTGGTGGAGTTTGGCGCTCAAGCAGTATGACGCCGCTGGCGGCGTCGTCATCGATCAAGGGCGCATGTTGCTGCTCGACCGGCCTGCTCGACGCGAAGTGCGGCTGCCCAAAGGTCACGTCGATCCGGGCGAGTCGCCGTTGCAGACGGCGCTGCGCGAGACGGCAGAAGAGAGCGGCTACGCGGACCTGGAGGTCGTCAGCGATCTCGGTAGCCAGATAGTAAAGTTCAAATTTCAGGGCGACGACTTCATTCGCACCGAACACTATTATCTGATGCGATTAACCAGCCATCGCACTATCCGCCGCAACCGTAAAGACGAAGCGCAATTCCTGCCAGTTTGGGCGCCGCTCGAAGACGCAGTGCAACGACTCACCTTCGAGGCTGAACAGCTGTTTGCGCAGCGTGCTATCGACGCTTATCAGCGGCTTGTCCAGTCACCAACTGCACAGGCGTGGTAGAAGTAGAAAGAGCCAGCCCCCACCCCGCCTTAACCGATTGCTTACCCTCGCAATAAAAAAGGGCTGGAAATCCAGCCCTTTTTCTGTCAATGCGGTGGTCAGTTGCGATACCGATATGTGATGCGCCCGCGTGTCAGATCATACGGACTCATCTCCACTTTGACACGATCACCCAGCAACACACGGATATAATATTTACGCATTTTGCCCGACAAATAGGCGAGCACCGTGTGACCATTTTCGAGTTCGACCCTGAACATGGCATTGGGCAATGCGTCTACGATTTTGCCGTCAAGGGTAATCGTTTCTTCTGACATGTCTTCCTAATCTCTGCGTCAAAGGCAGTTTTTGCTTATGGACGGCTGAACCGCTGTGACTTACGAATTGCCTTCTGCCGTTTGATACGGCGAATTTCACTTTTGGACGTAAACCAGCGTTTTTGTCTGACGATGGGCAGAATCCGCGCCTCGGCAACCGCCTTACGGAACCGCTTCAGCAGACCATCCTGGGATTCACCTGGACGAAGCTCAACACTCATGACTATCACCTCCCCTCGTCAGTCGTCAATAATCGGCGCTACAATCAACCGCATTCCTGATTATAGTTGAATGTCTGGCGAGGCGCCAAACCCCAGCAGGCATTATGACAAAAAGGAACGGATTTCCTGTCGAAACCCGTTCCTTTTCTTCTCTTCTTGCACTTCTTGCAACGCAACCGTACACGACAGATGCTGCATAAAAATCAGCTTTGGGCAGCGGCAGAGGCATCCTCAGCCTGGCGAATGCTCAAGCCGATGCGTTGTCGCTTGGGATCAACGCGCAACACTTTCACTTTCACCTCGTCGCCGGGACGCACAGTCTTGAGCGGCTCCGCCACGGCAATGTCGGCAAGTTCGCTGATGTGGATTAGCCCCTCCACGCCCGGCTCCAACTCGGCAAATGCGCCAAACTCGGCTAGCCGCGTGATCGTTGCGGGGACGATCGACCCAACGGCATACCGCTGTTCAATGCCTTCCCACGGGTTGGCGAGCAGCCGTCGCCGGCTCAATGCCACTCGCTGGCCGTCAGCGTCGATGCGGATCACCTGCACCTGGATGGTCTGTCCAACCGACAACACGTCGCGCGGATGATTGATATTGCCATAACCAATCTCGCTGACGTGTAACAGGCCATCGACTCCGCCGATGTCCACAAACGCACCGAAAGGTCTCATACTGCGCACGACGCCTTCCACGACATCGCCCACTGCAAGCGACTTAAACAACTCCTCACGTTGCGCTGTACGATACTCACGTTCAGCCAACATCTGCGACATAACCAGACGTCGGCGCTTGGGATCGACCTCAATCACTTTCAGCCGCATCTCCTCACCGATATGTCCCTCGAACTCGTCGCGGCGCTGATCTTCGTTTAGATTGCGTGGCATATCAACCACGTGCGAAGCTGGCACAAAGCCACGCAAATGATTGAATTCGACGGTCAGACCACCCTTGTTGAAGCCAACAACCTTACGCGTCGTGATTGCGCCGCTTTCCAGCAACTGCTCGGCGATGAGCCAATCGCGCTTTTGTTGGGCATCGGCGATGCTCAATAGAAAGACGCTATCATCTTCAGGCTGCTTGGCGACCACGACATCAACTGTCTGCCCTTCGCGGAGACTTTTGACAAATTCGGGGTCTAATTTAGCCAGGTCAGACTGAGGCACGACGCCATCGCGCTTGCTGCCGACGTTGACCAGCAGTTCCGACGGACGAATCTCGACAATCACCCCCTCGCGCAAGTCGCCGCGACCGGGCATGTCCAGATCGAGTCCTTCGCTCAAATATTGCTCAAACAACTGCAGGTCGGACGACTTTTGCTCGTCGCCAACCGACGTGGTCTCCATGCGTTCTGCTTCGGACATCTACCTCAACCTCGCCTTTGGTGTTCTTTTGTTGTGCGATGCGCTCCGCTTAATGCGCCAGACTGGATCGTAAATCATATCCGTCGCTATCGCTCCAGGCGATCACCCAATAAAATGAATTCTAGGACTAAATTATATCAGCGCCGCCTGGATGCGTCAAGGCAACTTTACGAAGTCTGATCTTCAGCGCCTTTTGAAACAAGTTTACTGCGTAACTGTGTCCATAGAGCGCGCAAATGCTCAGTATACTGACTATCGACCTGCCGACCAGCATATCGAACATCGATGAAAGCTTCCGTTAACTCGTCGATCGCCTGAGCGTCCTCGTTTGTAGCATCGATTGTCGATCCCAGTCGCGGCGCATAGCGAGCCGGCGTTTCAGCAGGCAACCGGCCAACCTCTGCTTTTTCGCCATGCTCCAACAATTGAAAATAGAGAAGGCGCACTCGCTGCTCAGGGTTCAATAGCCGCCATGGCAGCAAGCGACGCAGCAATTCTATTGCTGGCGATTTGACTGACGAAGCGCTCTTATCGTTGGCAAGTTGCTGTCGTTGTCGATACCAATGTTGCGCTGCGCCAAATATGGCGCGCCACTGTTCAACAATGCGCATCCAAATACGCCGCAGCCACGCCATCGATGCATCTTTGTCGCTAAAGTAGAAATAGGCGGCGTAGCCGAGCAGCGCAACGACCGAGAGCCAAAAAAACGCGCCGCTCACCCACGCCGGAATTTCCAACAGCGCTGGCGGTTGTTCGAAAACATTCTGCGCTGGCGGCGGCGGCGGCGCCTCCTGTGGGTCCTGATTAGAAAACGGCAATAGCGAAAGCAACATCAAGAACGCCAACGTGATCAACCGAAACAGCAGGAAGACCAGCCCAAAAAGAATGTTCAGGAGTGTGCCCAGGATCAAGGAGAGAAGATATGTATCGCCTAGCGGTAGAAAGGCGGCAATGACGCCAAACACCAGGATGACCAAAAACGTGTAGATTGGCCAATTGCGAACGACCGCCGGCGCTGTCGGAAGATGATCGATTGTCCAGCGTGCGCGCAACACAGCCAGTTGTCCTTGACTGATCAACAACAGACCGAGTAGAAAGTAGAGCAAGATAGCGCCGACAACCAACGGATCGACATCCATCCTTGTCAAACCCCAGAAGCCCGGTCGTGTGATGCCCATGCGCAGCGTCGAAGCCAGCAGGATCAGCACAATGCCCCAGCTTACCCAGCGCGCAACAAAGCCGCGCAGGATCGCTGAGCGATTCGTCGGAGCCGGTCGCGCGGAGTCTGCGAAGCGAACATTGGCGCGCTGGTTGATCCACAATTCATCTGGCTGCAACGCCATGCGCGTCAGATCATCGGTGAAGTCAATCGCTGCGTACCAGGTGAAAAGGATCGTGACCAACGCAAAGAGAAAGACGCCGTCAGCGAAGGCTGAAAGCGGATCATTGAGCAACAGCAACGGGCTAGGCAAGGCTCCACTCGCCAGCCAAAGAATCATGCGCGCCGCTGCAATTAAGAGTACGATCTCCGCCAGTCGATAGCCCGCCGAGCGTCTCAGCCGCTGCGCCGGCATCGCCAGCCAGGTGGTGGTGGCGACGCCGATGATCGCCGCCATCACACCCATCCCCGCAACACTCCAGCGCACGCCAACCGGCATTTCGGGCGCATACTGACGCAAAAACGCAAGCACCGTAATGCTGACGCTGCTCACCATCAAGACGATCAGCACTGGCCTTGCAATCGAGCCTAGCCAATCGCGGTCAAATTGCTCGGTGGGACGCGGTTTGGCCGTTGAATCGTTCACTTGTTGCCTGCGCGCCGTCTGGTTGTCATCACCCACTGAGGCCGTTTGGTTTCTCTCTCGCGGAAAGTCGTCCGGTTGAATCATCAAGAACCTGATCAGGGCAACCGATACCAAGTCTGTACATTGTGGTAGAAATCCCATGGGCCAGGGGAGATTCCACCCCACTGACTTGTATATCCAATATTCTGCACGATGCCTGCCAAAAAAATGTAAGGCAGATCATTATACAAAATTTGCTGAATTTCCCGGTAGATTGGCGCTCGATCTTGCGGTTGACAGCCACGCATGGTCAAGCCTTGTTCCAGCAGATTTTCGATGCGCTGGTTCTGGTAACTCACAAAATTGAAGCCGCTGCCCGGCCGATCAGTTGCCGCCTGCCACAACTCATGATCGTCGGGGTCGACGCCAAAATCCGTCCAGCCGCTCAGCGCAAGGTCGAAGCGTTGGCTGAGCAATTGGCGCGTGAAGGCGGAAGGCGTCAATGATTGCATTCGGATGTCGAAGCCGACCGAGTTGAGTTGATCGCGCACGATCTCGGCAATTCGCATGTAATAGGGATTGTTCTCCGGCGCAATCAAAGACATGCGCAGCGCACGAATATCTTTCTCACGGATGCCGTCGCGATTGATGTCGATCCAGCCGCTGTTTTCGAGGATGGAACGCGCCAAATCGGGGTTGTACGTGCGCTGTTCCAACGAAGCATCAAAAGCCCACGGCGCAATCGGCAGGACATTGGCGGCCAGTGGATAGGCCTGGTCAAGGTAGATGGCGCCGACAATGCCTCGATAATCGATGGCGTGCGCCATCGCCTCACGCACCGATCGTTCGCTCAACAGCGGATGCGGGTCCTGAAACAGAAATGCGCCTTCGTCGGAAAGCCCGCGTTGCGGGGAAGCAGGGTTGGCAAGATTGATAGCAATGAAATCATAGGCGTCGATAGCGCCGCTTGCCACCTTGATTTGTGGGGCGTCCAGCAACGGGATCAACTGGTCTGGCGTCAATGGCGTCTCGTCAAGTGCGCCGCTCAGCAGCAGGCTCAACCGCTCCTCGACATTGGGAACGATACGAAAGACCATCCGCTCCATCAACGGCGCGCCTTGCCAATAGCGGTTGTTGCGCCGCAGCACGACACTGTCATTGGGGATATAGCTTTGAAAAATGAATGGCCCGGCGCTCACATCGGGCGACTGATTAAAGAAGGCGCTGCCCACATCGCTGAAGTCTTCGGAAAAGCGATGACTCGGCAGCCACCCGACGCGCAACAACGAGAGAGCATCGCAACGTTCTTCGCTAAAAGTGACGCGCACAGTCAGCGGATTGACAATCTCGATCGACTCGATCGGCGCCGCCAGACGCTGATGTGGAGAATCGATGTTGCCAAATCGAATGGCGTCATAAGCAAACTTAAAATCATAGGCATCGACTGCCTCGCCATCGCTCCAGACAACACCGGGACGCAAGTAAAAGGTCCAGGTGCGCCCATCAGACGAGAGATCCCAGCGTTCCGCCATAGCGCCAACACTGCCATATTGCCCGGTCACTGGGTCTTGACGCACCAGCGCTGGATAGAGCATGGCATGAACGGCGCTGCTAGCATGGTCGGCGGCCAACAGTGGGTTGAAATTGGTTGGATTGGCGCTCAACGCGCGCGTCCAGACACCGCCCGGCTGCGGTGTGCCGACGAAATACCCAAGAGGCGTTGGCGTCGGTGTAGGGAATACAAACGTTGTGCGCTCCTGTGTCGTGCTCTGCCCGCATCCGACAAGCGCAATCATCGCCGTCAGAATGCACACTGTAAGCGACCAACAGTGAAAAGCCTGCTGACTGCGACATCCTTTTGAACGCAGCCACTCCAGATCAATCAAGGTCTTCATGTCGATTAGTTTGCCTGAATAGAAGCGAAGCAGGCAAATAGATGAAGCGACGTTCCCGTGCTACAATGACGCTATGAACACTGAACTGACGCCTCGCGAGCGCGTGCTGCGCGCCATCCATCACGAATCTGTCGACCGCCTGCCGACTCAGATCAACTACACCGGCAAGATGGGTCAGAAACTGGCGACAGCATTGGGCGTCTCCATTGCCCAACTTCCCGATCGTCTTGACAATCACCTGCTGCGCCTGGACCTGACCTATCCGGTGCGCGAGTCTGATGACGGCGTTGCGCGCTTCGACTGGTGGGGAGCCGGCTTTGACACGCGCGAGGAGGGTTATTTCGTCTGCGTCAGCCCGCTGCAGCAGAACCCTGATCTCGACGCCTTCGCCTGGCCCGATCCACACGCTCCAGGGTTGTTAGACGACGCGCGCCGGTTGGTGGAGGCGAACGCCGGTCATCGCTTTGTAGCGCCAAATTTTGGTTGGGCGTTGTTCGAGCGCGCCTGGTCGTTGCGTGGCATGGTGGAATTCTTTATGGATATGGCTGGCAACCCTGGCTATGCTGCAGAGCTGCTCGACCGCATCACTGAGATTCAGGTTGTGCTGGTGCGACGGTTTATCGAGCTTGGCGTGGACGGCGGCTATTTCGGCGACGATTACGGTGGTCAGGTCAACATGTTGATGTCGCCCCAAATGTGGCGCAGGCTGATCAAGCCGCGCCTCGACCGCATGTTTGCGCCATTTCGAGAGGCTGGGCTGCCCATTTTGATGCACACTGATGGTCGCGTCGAGCCGATCCTGCCCGACCTGGTTGAGATTGGGCTCACAGTCTACAACCCGGTTCAGCCTGAGGTGACAGATTTTGGCTGGCTGCGCAACACCTTTGGGAATCGACTTGCGTATTATGGCGGCATTTCGACGCAGTCCACCATGCCGTTTGGTGCGCCCGACGACGTACGCGCCGCTGTCGCAAAGGCGGTGCGCGAGCTGGCGCCGGAGCGCACAGGTTTGCTCATTGCGCCATCGCATCGCATGATGTCCGACACACCGATCGAAAATGTTCGCGCCTTGCTCGATGCATTCGTAGCATTGTGCGGCGCTCACCAAAAGCGTTTTGTGAGGGATCATGAATGAGCCTGCTCGCCGTGCAGCCGAAATGTCCGCCGCCTTCAGCGCCCGCTACGGCGATGCGCCACAACTTTGGACGCGCGCGCCTGGGCGCGTCGATTTGATGGGCAGCCACACCGACTACAACCACGGTTTCATTCTCTCGATGACAATCGACCGTGACACCTGGGTGGCCGCACGTTCGCGCCAGGATCGAACAGTGCGCGTCCTATCGCTCAATCTCGGCGCGGAGACGATCTTCTCACTCGACGCCATTGCGCCTGCCCCTGAACAACACTGGACGAACTATGTGCGCGGTATGGCGAGTGTGTTGTACGACGCAGGCTATCCGTTACGCGGCTTCGACGCGCTGATTCACACGACGGTGCCGGTCAGCGCCGGGCTGAGTTCGTCCGCCGCGCTGGAGATGGCGATTGGACGGATGTTCGAGGCGGTGGGTGGTTTTACACTCGATGCTGTCAAGCTTGCTGTGCTAGGACAGCGCGCTGAAAATCACTTCGTCGGGGTGGCGTGCGGCATTCTCGATCAATATACGTCGGCGGTGGGCAAGGCTGGCTGTGCGCTGCTGCTCGACGCGCGCACAATCACCAGCAGCGACGCGCCGATCGCCGATGGAATCGCCGTCGTCATCTGCGACACGCGCACCAAGCGCGATCTGGCTGGCTCCGAATATGGCGTGCGCCGCGCTCAATGTGAACAGGGCGCCGCCTACTTTGCCAGACGTTATCCCGGCGTCACCCATCTGCGCGATGTTTCGTTTGAGCAATTCGAGGCTCACGCCGCCGAACTGCCTGATGCGGTCGCCAGGCGGTGCCGCTACATCCTTGAAGAGAACGCTCGCGTGCCCGCGCTCGCCGCAGCGTTGACAGCGGGCGACCATGCCGCCATTCATCAACTGACGGCGGCCTCCTTCGCTGGCGCGCGCGATCTCTATGAAATCACCGTCCCTGAAATGGAAATCATGCTCAAGACAATGCTGGCGGCGCCGGGCTGCATCGCCGCACGTCAGGCTGGCGCCGGTTTTGGCGGTTGCATGGCTGCCTTTGTTATTGAGGAGAAAGTCGAGCCATTCGTTGAATTCGTCGCCAACGGCTACACAAGCGTCACCGGAATCGAGCCATGCATCTATCCGGTGCAGCCATCGCCCGGTGCAAGTCGTTTCACGCCGCCCGCTGCATGATGCCGCCACAACATATTCACGTTCGCCTCTGACGAACAGAGCGCTATGCCGCCAGTAATCCGCATCGAAAACCTTCACCACATCTACCAGCGCGAGAGCGGTGCAGTGCAGGCGCTGCGCGGAATCGATCTGAGCATCGAGCCGGGCGAGTATGTGGTGCTGCTCGGTCACAACGGCTCAGGCAAGTCGACGCTGGCGAAGCATCTCAACGCGTTGTTGCTGCCAACGCAGGGAGAAGTGTGGGTCAAGGGGTGGAACACGCGCGAACGTGCGCATCTGCGCGAGATTCGCAGCACCGTCGGCATGGTTTTCCAACAGCCCGACAATCAGATCGTGGCGACCATTGTCGAGGAGGATGTTGCCTTTGGCCCCGAAAACCTCGGCCTGCCGCGCGCGGAAATTCGCCGCCGCGTCGACTGGTCGCTGGAGCAGGTTGCCATGCAACCCTTCCGCCACCGCGCACCGCATCTGCTGTCGGGCGGGCAAAAGCAGCGCATTTGCATCGCAGGCGTGCTGGCGATGCGGCCGGAAGTGCTGGTGCTCGACGAAGCCACGGCGATGCTCGACCCGCAAGGGCGTAAAGAAGTGCTCGACATTGCGTGGCGTCTTAACAAAGAACAGGGCGTGACCATCGTCGCCGCAACACACTTCATGCGCGAGGCGATCCACGCCGACCGGTTGATCATCATGGACGAAGGACGCATCGCCCTACAGGGACCGCCGCGCGAAGTCTTTCAGCAGCTGGATCGCTTGCGTGCGCTACATCTCGACGCACCGCATGTCAGCGAGCTTGCGCAGGCGCTGCACCGTCGCTTTCCCGCCTTTCCCGCCAGCCTGCTCACACCACAGGAAATCGCCGACGCTGTTGTCGGTTGCTGCGGAAGTAGCGAGAAGCAGGGGGCAAGAGGAGTGCGTGAGGGTGATAAAGAGGTAGGGAGAGAGAGAAAGAGAGAGACGCCAATCTCCAATCTCCAATCTCCAATCTCTGCTTCTCCGCTTCTCTCCACCTCTACACCTCTCCTTTCCCTCCACCACGTTGCGCACTATTACATGCGCGGGACGCCGTTGCAAGTCAAAGCGCTGGAGGACATCACGATCGAGGTGTTTCCTGGCGAGATCGTTGGTCTGATCGGCCACACAGGATCGGGCAAATCGACCGCGATCCAGCATTTCAACGGATTGTTGCGCGCGCATGAAGGTAAGGTGACGGTGCTGGGGCAAAACCTCAATGACCCGACAGTCGATCTGCGCACAGTGCGGCGCATGGTCGGGTTGGTCTTTCAAATGCCCGAGGCGCAGCTCTTTGAACAATATGTCGGCGACGATATCGCCTACGGGCCGCGCAAACAGGGGTTGAGCCGCGAGGAGGTGCGGGCGCGCGTCCAACGGGCGATGGAAGCAGTCGGCCTGCCCTTTGCGGAGTTCAAAGATCGCATCACCTTTGGCTTGAGCGGTGGGCAGATGCGGCGCGTGGCGATTGCAGGCGTGTTGGCGTTGGAGCCGCAGGTGCTCGTGCTCGACGAACCAAGCGCCGGTCTCGACCCGCAGGCGCGACGCCAGCTGATGCGCCACATCCTCAACCTGCGCAGCCGCGGGGTGACGCTGGTCATCATCTCGCATAACATGGAAGAGCTTGCCGAAATCTGCGACCGCCTCTATGTGATCGCCGATGGGCGCACAGTGATGGCAGGCGCGCCGGCTGCCATCTTCAGCGCAGCGGACAAGCTGCGCTCTATTGGCCTCGATACGCCCGACATGACACAGGTCGCCGAGGCGTTGAAGGCGCACGATCTGCTGCCCACCGACGCTGTAGTCTACACCTTACAACAGGCCGAAGAGGCGATTGCCAGCCTGCTGGTGCAACGCGCCGCCTTCGCCGGAAGCAACGCCGTCGAGAGCAACAGACCATGAGCGAGTTTGAGTATCTGCGCAACGTCACCGTCGGACAGTATATCCCAACTGATTCGTTCGTACACCGGCTTGACCCGCGCACCAAGTTGCTGGCTGCGCTTTTCATTGCTCTTGCCGTTACGACTACGCGCAGCGTCCTGGCGACGCTCGTCGTGATTGGATTGCTGATGGCTACAACGAAGCTGGCGCGCATCGAGGTGCGCTATGTATTGCGTGGGCTGCTGCCGGCGCTTCCCTTCGTTGTTGTTTTGATGCTCATGCAGTTGCTCTTTCAAGGGCGATACTCGACCTGCGCCGTCATCCTCTTCGAATGGTGGTTTGTCCGCATCACACCGTGTCTGGTCGAGTTGGTGATCCTGGGCGCGCTGCGGTTGGTCGCCTTTCTCTTCCTCGTCAGCCTGCTCACGCTGACGACTACAGCCTCACACATCATGCACGGCATCGAGAGTCTGTTGGCGCCGTTGCAACACATCGGTCTACCGGTGCACGAATTCGCCCTCGCTAACATCATTGCGCTGCGTTTCATCCCGACCATCGCCGAGGAATTGGAGCGGATCGCCAAGGCGCAGGCCAGTCGCGGCGGTGACTTTGGCGGCGAGAAGTGGTATCGACCCGACCGCATCGCCCGCGCCCGATTGCCGCTGCTTGTGCCGCTCTTTGTCAACACGCTGCGTCGCGCCGAAGAGCTGGTGACAGCGATGGAAGCGCGCGGCTACTGGGGGCGCAAAGGGCGCTCGAAGTTCGTCGAGCTGCGTATGCAACAAGGCGACTGGCTGGCGCTTCTGGGCTGCCTTGCACTATGGCTGTTGATCTGGCGTCTGCCATGGCCTGGATTGTACAACTTCAACTGATTGTGAGGTCTTGTATCGAATCCTTGACGCATCGGCTGCAAATAGGCGGCTTGGTGGCTATCAACGTTGTCTTCGTCGTGTTGGCGACGCTCTATGCACGCGCTACGCCGCCCTTCGAGGCGCCCGACGCTGGCGCACATTACGCCTACATCGTTTACTTGCAGCAGAACGGCGCGCTGCCCACGCTCGATGAACGTCACGCCGCCATCTCGCACCAACTGGTCCAGCAACCGCCGCTCTACTATGCGCTTGTCGCCGCCGCCACCACTTGGCTGCCAGCAGAGCGTGGACTGGAGCTGCTCAACCCAAATCCGCACTATCTGCGCGGACAGACCCATCGCGCCACGGCGACGGTGCACAAGGCGCTGTGGGAGGCGCGTCTGGCGGTGTGGCTTGCGCGTGTTGCGTCGATGCTTGGCGGACTTCTGGCGCTCAATGCGTCCTTTCTGCTTGTGCACCTACTCTTTCCTGATGCAACGTGGCTGGCGCTTGCCGTCGCCAGCGTTGTGGCCTTCAATCCTCGCTTTCTTTTCAGCGCCGCCACAATCACAAATGACGCCTGGGCAGCGGGCACAGCGGCGCTTGCCATCTGGCTGATGCTGCGCGCTGCGCGCAAGCCAGATCATCTGTGGGGTTGGCTGTGGGCAGGAAGCGCGCTTGGCGTAGCAACCCTTGCCAAGTACGGCAATCTGGCAATCGGCGCGCCGGCGATCTTCATTTTGCTGACGAACTGGCAACGCATCGGTTGGCGTCAGATCGTGCGTGCAACCGCCACGCTGGCGATCGGTGCATTTGCTATCGCTGGCTTCTGGTATGTGCGCAACTGGCTGTTGTGGGGAGAGATCGCGCCGATAAAGCCAATGTTGGCTGTGCTGCCCGATTTGGCGCGTGACAAGCCGCTCGATTTGTCTGGTCTGATCGCATTGATGCCGGTGCTGCAAAACTCGTTTTGGGGCGAATTTGGCTACGGTGTGCTGGCGCCGCCGAGGTTCTTCGATGCGATGCGCTATGCATCGTTGCTTGCTGGGCTGGGAGTGTTGATCTGTCTTGTGTGCGCGCTGCTACGACGCGGCGTCGACGTTCCGATGGCTGGTCAGACGCTCTATGCTCTTATACTGGCAGTCATTTGGAGCAGTGCAGTGTTCGTTAGCTTGCTGAATTGGATGCGCCTTGTCAACTTCACCGCACAAGGACGCCTGCTCTATTCCGCCATCACACCCATCGCCCTGCTACTGGTTCTCGGCTGGCAGGCGTTTTTGCCGAGGCGCAGTCAGCGCTTCTTACAGATAGTGATTCCGCCCATTTTCTGCCTGCTTGCCCTCTCACAGCTCAATGTGCTGACAGACGCATACCGCATCCCGCCAGCCATCGTTGGCTCGCTCCAGCCCGACCGCAACGTTCATGCTGTTTTTGAGAACGGCGCTGAGCTGGTCGGCGCCGATTTTCCCAACGGCGCCGCAATCGACGGCAAAGAAGCGCTGCCTCTGACGCTTTACTGGACGGCGCAGCGTCCAATTGACGAGTTCTACACTCTGTTCATCCACCTTACCGACAGTCAAGGGAAGAAGGTCTATCAGTTCGATGGCGTGCCAGCTCAGGGGCGACACCCGACGCCGCAGTGGATTCCCGGCGTACTCTTCGCCGATTCGTATGTACTACATCCAGTCGCTCCGGTTGTCGACGATCTGGCGATGCTTACGGTTGGTTTTTATCGCCACGACCAACCGACTGAACGCGTGTCGCTGGTCGATGACGAAGGCGCGCCGGTGGCTGATGTCGTCACACTGGCGCAGGTGCGTCTGAATCGAGAGACGCCGCCATGTCTCGATACGCCATCCGTGGCGCAGTGGGAAAATGGCATTCAATTGTTCGATCTAGAGAGCGATATTGAGATGGACGGCGATTTGCTCACCTTGAGGCTGCGCTGGGGTGCAGATCGTGTGATTCACACCAACTACACCGTTTTTCTCCAAGCGCTCGATTCCACCGATCAGATCGTTGCGCAAATTGACCGCTGGCCGCAAAACGGCGTCTATCCCACATCGACATGGCGATCGGGCGATTGTATTGTGGACGCCTATCATTTTGAGAACTTACCGCAGATCTGGAATCGCGTTATTCTCGGAATGTACGATCCACAGATTCAACGTATACGTCTATCAGATGGGAGCGATCATGTCGAAATCATCCGCCGATAACCTTGCATTCCGGCAATAATTCAGTTTGAAAAGCAAAGCTGCAGTGGCAGCTGGCAACACAGGTGCGCTCTGACCCCTTAATTTCTTCCTCTCTCAATCTCTATCTCACCTTCACCAGGTCGCTCTGCCAGCGCACCAGAATTCGGTAGCCGCCGTTCCACGGCGCCTCGCGAGCAAACTGGCTGACCAACCCAGTCGCCTGCCAGAACTCGCCCTTCTTGACGTAGGGGCGCTTCCACGAGAGTGTGCTGCGCACAGTGACGCGCACCGGCTCCACTGTCGGGTCGTCGGGGTCGCCCAAAAAGATGCTGTCGCCCTGCCACCCTGTGACGACGCCGCGAAAGGTGACCAGCCGGCCTTCGAGCGATTCTCCGATATCGCCAGCGCGCACGCGCAGCGGCTGTAGGGGTGGGCCGCTCTGAAGGCGCCAAATCTGCTCCGGTGTATCGAGGAGCAACTCGGTCTCGCCGCGGAAGGAATCGAGCTTGCCGCGCAGTAGAACGAGATCGCCCGCTTCGAGCGGCGGATAATTGCCGCGACGCAGGTAGACGTTGATGCCGATGCCAGCAGTGACGCCGTCGTTGGCGATGTCGGCCACGTAGATGTTGCTGTTGAACAGGCCCGGCGGCGCCACGACCACGGCGCGAAACTCTACGAACGCACCAAGACCCGCCAGCTTGGACTGCGCAATCGAGCCAGGCGGGCCGCCAGCCTGACCAGCCGTCGCCTCGGCAGCCGGGTTGACCAGCGGCTTGGGTTTCGACGGTGCAGCGGGTGCAGGCGGCGTGTTGGGCCAGGGCGCAAAGTCGTTGACGCCCGTATTGGCGTTGGCTTCGCCAGGGGTGGCGTCGGCGCCCCACACCCAGTCGCCGCCGTCGGGGATGCGCGCCACGCTACGCCCGCGCGTCAGGCTGGCGTCCCAGGCGACGCGGTCGCGCTCGACGCCGTTGGGGTCGAGCAACCGCACGACGCCGCCATCGTTGCGCAAGGTCAGACGGTTCGTTCTGCGCAGCAGCAACAGCCGTTCACCGCCGCCGAGATAGCGTCCCTGTCCAAAGATCATGCGCCGCGCTGTGCTCTCATCGTCGCCGTCCATCAGCATCCAACCAAAGAGCGGCAACGGCAGCCGACCAGGGTTGTAGAGTTCGATGTACTCGTCCTCGCTGTCGACCATGCCATCGCCGTTGTAATCGTTGCGCGGCGCGGGCAACACCTCGTTAATCATCAGGACGCCTGGTTCGCCCTGCTCGATAAAGAAGGGCGCAGTCACGGCAAAATCGCCGTCGAACTGTGTGGCGACCGCAGTCAGGATGGCGCCGGGCATGGCAGGGATCGTCAACGTCCAGCGCCCATCGGGGCTGGGCCGGTCGAGCTGGTGAATCGGGCGACCATCTTGCCAGAGCGCCAGTCCGGCAGGCTGGCCGCTGCGGTCGCCATAGGTGATGTGGATCGTCACGCGGTTGGCGGGCGTCAGTCGCTGTCCCATCCAGATACGCTGACCACCTTCGACCTCGGCCACCATGGTCAGCCACAGACCGGGTGCGCTCGAGACCCAACCGCGGCGCGCCACAAGCGCATCGCGCACACCCACGGCATCGGTGCTGATGACAGCGAGACCGGTGTAACGCGGCTGAAACTGCGGCGCGCCAGGCAAAGATGGGTTGCTGTTGCCAGCGGGCAGCGATGGCGCGCCGTTGCGCTGCCAGGCCGTGAACCAGTCTCTCATATTCGAGGGCGGCGAACTCGAAGCCGAGGCGATCAGCGGCGCTGCGCCGAAGTTCCCCACGCCAGCGACTGCCTGCCACGGAGCGTCGGCGCCGGCAAGATAGGCGGCAATGGCAGCACGCGAGCGATCGGCGGGCGGCGCGCCGCCATAGACGATGACCTCCTCTTTGTCCTCACGCCAACGCCAGGCTGCAATCGACGTGACGCCGTTGGGGATATGTGCGGGCTGAATGGGCGACTCGTCGGCAATTGCCACAAAGTCGAGACCTTGCGCCGCTGCGCTTGCCAACAAGTAATGCGGCGGCGCCGTGAAGCCCGTCGAAAAGTTGCTGGCTGCGCCCAGCGATCCCCACACCGCCTGATACACATCATCGAGCCTGACCATCTCTCGCGCTGCACCTGGTGGAAGGTTGAGCGATTCAAAAGGTTGCGGCGGCGCAGCCATGAAACGGTGGCGCACGTCACGGTTGTTTGCAAAATCGGCGCCGGGCACGCGCTGCAAAGACAAACCGTTCGGCGCCGTCAATACACCTGCCAGAGAGAGTTGTGCGTACGCCCCATTCTTGTACGCAACGGCGTCGACCAGCAAACCCGCTGGATCGAGCAACACGACTTCGTCGCCAGCGTCATTCAACGCCAGCGCGCCGCGACCGAGCATCCGTTCGCGTGTCAGGTCGGGCGTCAGGTCATCATGCGCTTCCCATTCCGCATCGGGCGAGCGACCAAAGACTTCACGGAACACAACAGCGTTGCGAGCAACGACGAAACGTGCACCTGCGGGCAGGACAGCCTCATCGGGCAAGCGGTAAACACCCTCGTTGCCGCCAGGCGTTTCGGCGTCGCCGATCATCCAGCCAGCGAGTGACAGCGGTTCGACGCCGAGGTTGATCAGCACAACAAACTCTGTGTCGCTGCCCTGAAAGTGCACCTCGTCGATCTGCAACCCACTCACCTGGCTGCTGACCCGCCACGTTTCCGGCAGCGGCGTCGGCGACACCAAGGGCGTAGGTGTGGGCGCTGGTCCAGAGAATGGTCGGCCCGGGCTGCCTTTATCGGAGTGAGCAAGGCTCCATGTGGTCGTAGCGACGACCCAGTCGTTCTCCAACAGTGACACCCGTTCGAAGCTGCTACCCGCAACAGCGCGCCGTCCGATGGACTGCCCCCAGGCAAACGAATCGATGGGCGATTCGCTGCCCGGCGCATAGAGCGTCAGCGATCCTGAAGAGTTGGCGAGTTGGAGCGCAGTGTACTGATAATCGGAGCGCACATAATCACTTAGTGCGGCGGCGCTGCCACGCGTTAGGACAAGATAGCCACCCGACTCAATCCAAAGTTCGACGCCGATGGTGTGGCTGCGACCTGCACCATCCGCCAGCCGCCAGCCAGCCAGGTTGACGGCAGCGCTGTCAGCGTTGGCAATCTCGATGAACTCCCCGATCGTGTCGTTCACAGCCAGCGGATCGACCATCACTTCACTGAATTGGATGAGCGGCGGGTCAACAGTAGGCGTGGACGTCGGCGTTGGGAAAATGCCGGGCGTCGGTGTGACTGAACCGTCCGGCGTTGCAGTTGGTGGAGCAGGCGTCGGCGCAACGCCAGAGAAGGAGGCGCCCGGGCTGCCTTTGTCAGGATGGATGTCGCTCCACGGCGACGCAGCAACGACCCAATTGTCTGTCATCAGCGCAACTCGCTCAAAGCTGCGGCCCGCCACGACGCGCCGTCCGACAGATTGCCCCCAGGCAAACGAATCGATAGGCGATTCGCTGCCCGGCGCATAGAGCGTCAGCGATCCTGAAGAGTTGGCGAATCGGAGCGCAGTGTATTGGTAGTCGGAGCGCACATAGTTGCCAAGTGCCGCAGCGTTGCCACGCGTCAGCACGAGATAGCCATCCGGTTCAATCCACAATTCACCAGTGATTATGTGGCTGCGGTCAGCCCCGTCAACCAGGCGCCAGCCGACAAGGTTGACAGCGACTGTGTCAGCGTTAGCAATTTCAATGTATTCGCCGATCTCATCGCCCACCGCCTGAGGATCGACCATTACTTCGCTGAGCCGGATGAGCGGCGGCGGGCCAACAGTTGGCGTAGGTGTTGGAGTCGGGAAGATGCCCGGCGTAGGCGTCTCGACTGGCGTCGCTGTGGTTTCGATTGTTGGAGTCTCGATGACGGTTGGCGGCGAAGGCGACGTCACTGGATGGCTGTAAGCGATTCCTGGGCTGCCTTTGTCGCTGTGAGCACTGTTCCATGTTGTTGCGGCGATTACCCATCGGTTGTCGGTCAGGTCGATGCGTTCGAAACTGCTGCCCGCCACAACGCGCCGCCCAACCGCCTCGCCCCAGGCAAACGCGTCGGTTGGCGATTCACCGCCCGGTGCGTAGAGCATCACCATGCCCGACGTGTTGGCAAGCTGGAGTGAAGCGTACTGGTAGTCCGAACGCAGGTAGCTGCTCAACGCTGTCGGGCCGCCGCGCGTCAATACAAGATAACCCTCTGGCTCGATCCATAGTTCGCCAACAATAGTGTGGCTGCGACCTGCGCCATCCACCAACCGCCAGCCGCCAAGGTTGACAGCGACTGTATGAATATTGGCGATTTCGATGTATTCGCCGATCTCATCGC
Source organism: uncultured Caldilinea sp. (assembly GCA_937981885.1). Lineage (GTDB taxonomy): Bacteria > Chloroflexota > Anaerolineae > Caldilineales > Caldilineaceae > Caldilinea. Next base: position 68,203 of record CALJMI010000024.1, on the reverse strand, counting down.
CCACCGCCCGCGGATCGACCATCACTTCGCTGAGCCGGATGAGTGGCGGCGGTTCATTGGTGGGTGTAGGCGTGGGCGTCGGGAAGATGCCCGGTGGAGGCGCTTCGACTGGCGTTGATATTGGTTCAGGCGATGCCGTCTCCGAGACGACTGGCGTCGGCGTTGCTGATGGTTCGGGCATCGGGGTTTCTATAGCCGTCGGCGTTGGCGGCGGCTGCGTGCTGGCGGCTCCTGGGCTACCTCTGTCGCTGTGAGTGGCGCTCCACGGCGCTGTGGCGACGACCCACTGATTGCCCATCAGGTCAGACCGCTCGAAGCTGGCGCCAGCAACGACGCGTCGTCCAAGCGCCTCGCCCCAGGCAAACACGTCGACTGGTGATGCGCCGCTCGGAGCATAGAGCATCACCACGCCCGACGTGTTGGCGAGCTGGAGCGAAGCGTACTGGTAGTCCGAACGAAGATAGCCGCTCAGCGCAGCGGCGCTGCCGCGCGTCAGGACGAGATAGCCATTCGCCGGGATCGCTACGTTCTCCGCGATGGTGTGGCTGCGGTTTGCGCCATCCACCAGCCGCCAGCCAGAAAGATTGACTGCGACATCCTCGCCGTTGACAAGCTCGATGAACTCGCCGACGGCGTCGTCCACAGCCCGTGGATCGACCATCACCTCGCTGAATCGAATCAGCGGTGGTTGAGTGGTGGGCGTCGGCGTCGGTTCTGACGTAAGCGTTTCTGTAGCGGAGGGTGTGGGCGTCTCGGTTGACGGAACGGTCAGCGTTTCAGTCAGTGTGGGCGTGGGTGTGGGCGTCTCGGTCAGCGTGACTGTGAGAATTTCCGTCGGCGTAGCTGTAGGAATTTCTGTCGGTGGAGGTGTGGGTGTCTCGGTTGGCGTGACTGTAAGAATTTCAGTCGGCGTCTCAGTTGGCGTCTCGGTTGATGGGGCTGTGGGCGTCTCGGTTGGCGTCTCGGTTGGCGTCTCGGTCGGTGTGAACGTAGGTGGCTCAGTTGACGTTTCGGTTGGCATCTCGATTGGTGGGGGTGTTGGCGTCTCGGTTGGCGTCTCGGTCGGTGTGAACGTAGGTGGCTCAGTTGACGTTTCGGTTGGCTCGAGTGTAGGCGTTTCGGTCGGCGCTTCTGTCGGTGTTGGGGTGTCTGTTAGCGTAGGCATCGGTGTATCTGTGGACGTTGCCGTTGGGGTCGGTGTATCTGTCGCCATCGCTGCACACTGGTGGGAGATACTGCTGTTGCGCGGCGCTGGCTCTGATCTGGCAAAGTCGACGCTGTTGTTGTTCGTGTCGTCGCAGCCGCCGTTGCTGCGAACCAGTGACCGTGTGTTGGACGCTGTCTGTGCAGCCTGCCCCTCAAATTCATTGGCGCTGCCGTAACCCAGCAGATCCATAACGACGCTAGAGGCTCTTATCCGCACTTTGCCGCTGTCTGCCGCCATGTTGATCGAGGCGGTCAGATCGGGCGACGGCAGCGCTACACCGTTGCCGCCGGTGTTTAACTGTACGAGTAGATAGGTGTACGGGGCAATGCTGCGTCCATCGAGCGAAACGCTCTGCCATGAGCTTGACGCCGCTGACGCATATTCGACCGTCCAGCCACTCAACTCGATGTTGCTGTTGGTCGCATTGAACAGCTCGATAAAATCGGCGTTGTAGGGTGCGCCGCTGTTGCCACCGCCGCCGTAAACCTGGCTGATGCACAGGGTGCATCGATCTTGCGCCAAAACGTCTGCCTGACGAACCGCCCAAATCCCTGCGCTAATCAACGCCACACAGATTGTTACTATGAACAGGCGCGCACAACCAGCCAGTGGTCTTCCAACCAGATGTGTGTTTGCAGAAACAGCCCCATTCCAGGAAGGCATCCAGCCCGTCCCTCCTTTCGAGAGCAAACAGAGGGTCTCTAATGAGTGAGATTTGGCAATAAACAAACCAGTAGGTTGAGTACATTCACCGACAGCGAAGGGTGTTCAGCAATTACGGTGATGTGGGGATCATACTAAAGATCGATTCAGAACAAATCCGACAGATGATGCAGACAAAATGCTGAAATCGCAGCGATGCGCCCGCGCATCACATGCCGCGCTTGAGCGGATTGGCGCCGGCGCCATCTTTGGTCAGAGCGAAAACCAGACGCAGACCCTGGTCGCCCAGCCGCTGGGGGCGAATTCGACTGCCGTGTGCACGTACAACGACATCAGCCAGCGCCAGCCGCAGCCGAGGCGTTTCCTGCGTCTGACTGCGCACATCGTCTTCGTCGAAAAAGAGCTCGAAGGTGGTCTTGACGTCTTCGGAGCGCTCCCCTTCATAGCTATCGGTGATTTCGACCAAAGCGCCGTTGCGCCCAGGATATGCGTTGAGTTTGACGGCGCCGCCTTTGGGTACACGCTGGATGGCGTCGCCCACCAGATTGTTGAGCACGCGGCTGATCTGACGGACATCGATCGAAACTGGAGGAATGTTCGGCTCGCAGCGCCCAGTCAATTGAACATCTTTTTGTGCAGCCGTCTGCGCCAGCTCCTCAACCGTGAGCTCGATCAGCTTGTCGATGTGCGCTGGTGTACGTTCCAGCCGAATACCGGTCACATCCACCTGCGCCATATCGCAAAGGTCATCAATCAGATCGGAGAGCACGTTGATGTCGCGGCGAGCGATGCGCAGATAGCGGTCAAGCATCTCTGGGTCGGTGACCAGCCCTTCGGCGATGCTCTCGACCATGGTGCGCGCCGAAAGCAGCGGCACACGCAGATCGTAGGCGATCCAGGCGGTCAGGTCGCGGCGCAGGCGTTCGAGCTGGTGCTCCTTACGGACGGCGGCATCGAGTTTGGCAGCCACAGCGTTGAACATGCTCGCCAGTTGTGCAAGCTCGTCCCCATCTTCCAGTTCGACGCGCGCATGATAACGTCCCAGCGCCAGCTGCTCGGCGGCGCTATGCAATGCATCGATCTTTTCTGACAACACGGACGACTGCAAATAGCCAATCGTCATGACAATACCCGCCGCCAAAACCATCAGCGCGACTGCAACGGTGACATCGTACGGCTCAATAAACAACAATTGCGCCCCGATCCAGACTGTGATTAAGCTCAGTAAGGCTGCCAGCAAAAAGGCGACAATCACCACACCGCCAACGCGTGGAAGCCGATAGATCAACCGCATACGGTAGGCGATGAACCCGACTGCACCCACAACTGCAATTACGACCGCAGCCACTGTCGCCATGATCCCCAGATCAATCGTTGTCGGGCGCGCCGCCAGCCAGAAGATCAGCAATGTGGCCGCATAAAGCGCCAGCAGCACAGCAACAAAGCGCATATAGGGCGTTATCGAACGGCGTACAGGGTAGACGATCATGGTCGACCTCTCCTAGAACAGTAGTCACACTGATTGAGCGTGCATTGCGTCTATGATACAATCGATTGCCAGATTTCTTACAGAAAGGTATGGCAATGTCTGCAACGTATCTGGACGCCGAAGCCCGGCGCCGCACAGTGCTTGTCGTCGTTTTGAACAATAGCACCGATTTCGAGCGCGCTGCCCATCATGGATGGTATCGCATCCCTCAACGCAAGGCGCCGCGACGCATCGGCGCCGACTTTCTTGCATTTTATCAAACTGGCGCCTTTCGCAATCAGCCGGAAGCGCAAACGATCTCCTATGTTGCAGCCACGCGTCGCTACCGGCTGATGCTGCGCCGCGACCTCTTGCCCGACGAACCTGACCATCCGCGCGCCAATGACTATTACTATCGGATTGACATCGGACCGCTTGAGCGTTTGGAGCGGCCCGTGCCCGCAACCAGCTTTCGCCGTCTGACCTTCATCCACACGACGATGGCGCAGCTGTTGACGGCGGGCGATGTCAAGGAGTTGTTCCGAACAGACGATCCTTTTGATCGGCTATGGTCGGCGCTGCGCGAGCACAACCTGCGCCCGCTCAAGAATCGCATCGTTGGCGAACACCCGATTGATATTACATTGCGGGCGCGCGGCGGCTATCTTGGCATCAATTGTAATGACGAATCCGCCGCCCAAGAGTCGCGTCCGATGTTGCTCGCCGAACGATGGGAGTTTCTGCATCTCTCGCCGGGCGCCATTGCGACTGATCTGCACGGTTGTCTGCGCCAGATTGGGGCAGCGCTCTTGCGGCTTGGCGGGTCGATGTTGCAACAGCAGCCCACAGCCGAGTAAACGGTGTCGGTGCACTATCGGTTAGCCCCGTTTATCAGAGATTTTGTTATCTCGAAGGAGACTATCCCATGCGCGTCACCCGCCAATTCGTGTTTATGTCCGTGTTTACGGCAATAATTGCTCTTGCACTCTTTGCAACCCATGAGCCATTTTCTGCTCAGGCGCAGGAGTCGCCAGGGGAAACAATGCCGCCCGCCCCTTTGTACCTGCCGATCGTCGCACGGCAAGAAGCGCCGACGCCCACACCCACCCCTGCGCCGACGCAGACCCCACAGGTCTACAGCGCAATCTCGGTCGAACCGCCGCCCTCCGATCGTCCGGCTGCGATTCACGGCGATCTAAATCTTGCGTTACGCAGCTACATCACAACCACAGGTCATTTGGGCTTGGTCAACTACGGCGGCGACACTGACCCGCTGGCGCCACAGATCGACGGCATGTTTGCGCCGCCGCGGCTGCCTACCTTCCGCTCAGTGCATCAAGTGCACGAATGGGACTGGGGCTGCGGCGCCGACGGCTGTCGCGGTGAACCGATCACCGACTATCCGGTGACGTTGATCGAAATGGAGACGGCGCCCAACGAACCGATCAGCATCCCGCGTCGCACGCCGAACATCTACACAGGTGACTTCAAGGCGCTGGTGCTCTACGCTGAGGAGCGCCGCCTGACCATCACCTACACACGTCGCGACACTGCCGCTGTCGGCTATATGATTCATCTCGAAGATTTCGCCGTCAATCCTAGCTTGCTTGCGCTCTACCAGACAACCAACGCTGCTGGGCGTGGACAGCTACCCGCGCTGCGCAACGGCGAGATCGTCGGCATCGCCGACCGCGGTTCGGTCAAAATCGCCACACGCGATACGGGCCAATTCCTCGACCCGCGCGCCTGCAAAGATTGGTGGAGCGGCTACATGGCGCAGTGTACGGTGCAGTTGCGGAGATTGGAGACTGGAGATTAGAGATTGGAGATTGGAGATTATAAGAGATTTTTTCAGGAGGAAGCAATCTTCTCAAGAACCCCCAATCTCCTAATCTCCAATCTCTTATTCCCCCGCCACACCCAACTCCGTCGCAATTCCCTGCATCGCTGTCAGCACGCGCTGGACGTGCTCGTCGAAGGGGACGCCCAATTCCTCGATGAACTGCATATTCTCGTGACGGTCGATGGCAGCGGTGAAGGCTTTGTCTTTCCACTTCTTCTTGACCGATTTCAGCTCAACGTTGCGCAGGTCGCGATCCGGGCGCACGTAAGCCGCCGCCTGGATCAGCCCGGTCAGCTCGTCGCACGCCAGCAACGCCTTGTCGAGCAGCGATTGGCGCGGGACGCCCAGGAACGTGGCGTGTGCTTCGACGGCGTGGATCAATTCTGCTGGATAGTTGCGTTCGCGAAAGAGACGCAGCTCGGTGCGCGGGTGGCCGTTAACCTGGTCGTCCATGTTCGGGAAGCGTTCGTAGTCGAGGTCGTGCAGCAGCCCGGTGACGCCCCATAACTCCTCGTCCTCGCCAAAATGGCGAGCATAGGCGCGCAGCGCAGCCTCTACTGCCAGCATGTGCCGGCGCAAACTCTCCGACTGCACCCACTCGCAGAGCAGGGCATAGGCTTCTTCGCGGGTTGGAAGTGACATAATTGAGCCTTTCTAATCTTCTTTATTGTGAATTATGAACTCAGAATTGTGAATTGTGAACGAATGCTGATCGATTATACAATCCTAATTATGCGCATCGTAACCTACAACATCCATGGCTGGCGCACAGCCGACCACAAACCGAATCTCGACGACGTGACCGACGTGTTGCGCGCCATCGACGCCGACATTATCGGGCTGAATGAGGTCTACTACCCGCGCGTGGCGCCGGGCGACGCACGGCCGGCGCTCGAAGCACTGGCGGCGCGGCTGGGGATGTACTTTGTCTTTGGGCCGTGTCTGCGCTGGCCCGCCGAGCAGGATATGCCTGCCGACGCCTATGGAAACGCGCTGCTCAGCCGCTGGCCCATCATCGCCAGTTCTGCGCATCACCTGACGGCGAAGGAGGAGGACAAGGAGGGCGTGCTCGAAGGGCGCGAACAGCGCGGGCTGCTCGAAGGGCGCATCCTGCTGCCGGACGGGCGCACCTTCACTGCGTATGTCACCCACCTTGACCACACAAGCGAAACCGCGCGCATGGTGCAACTGCGTGTGGCGCGCACCTGGCTCGTGCGCGACCGCAACCGCCCGCACCTGGTGATGGGTGACTTCAACGCCATCAGCCGCTGGGATTGGACGGAGGATCACCTGGTTGCGCTGCGCGCACAGCCGACCAGCCAGGGCGGCGCGCTGGCCGGCGACGACGGCAAGGGGCCACAGGTGGTGGAGGCGATGGAAAAGGCAGGCTATGTCGATCTCTACCGACGCTTTGGCGAACCCGGCGGCGTGACCTTCCCGACGCAGGACTGGCCCATCCGCATCGACTATTTTTTTGCCAGCCAGTCGCTGGCGCCGATGGTTACGAATTGCACGATCTGGACAGAGAGCGACGGCGTTTCCGACCATCGCCCTGTGCTGGCAGAGATTGAACGACTCGGTTGACATGGACCTCTTCGAGCAAGCCAACCAGGAGCGCATGGAGCGCAGCGCACCGCTGGCGGCAAGGATGCGCCCGCGCACGCTCGACGAATATGTCGGACAGCAACACATCGTCGGGCCGGGGCGGCTGCTGCGTCGCGCCATCGAGGCCGACCAGCTTTCGAGCGTGATCTTCTACGGCCCGCCGGGTACAGGCAAGACGACGCTGGCGCGCGTCATAGCCAACACCACGCGCGCTCACTTCATCGCCATCAATGCCGTGCTGGCGGGCGTCAAGGACATCCGCGAGGCGATCGACGAGGCGCAGAACCGCGCCAAACACCATGGCCAGCGCACGATCCTCTTCGTCGACGAAGTGCACCGCTTCAATAAAGCGCAGCAGGACGCACTGCTGCCGTGGGTCGAAAATGGCACGGTGATCTTCATCGGCGCCACGACCGAGAACCCTTACTTCGAGGTCAACAAAGCGCTCGTCAGCCGCAGCCGCATCTTTCAGCTCACACCGCTCACCAAAGATGACCTGCGCGCCATCGTGCAGCAAACGCTCACCGACCCCGAACGCGGCTACGGCGGGCTGAACATCACCATCGACGACGACGCGCTGGAGCACTTGGTCGAGGTGGCCAACGGCGACGCCCGCGCCGTGCTGAATGCATTGGAATTAGCTGTAGAGACCACAGGAACAGGGAAATCTGAGATTGGAGATCGGAGATTGGAGATTGGAGATTCACAGCGCGGCCAATTTCCAATCTCCAATCTCCAATCTCCCAATCTCCACATCACCCTCGCCATCGCCGAAGAGTCGATCCAACGGCGCGCCGTGCTCTATGACAAGGAGGGCGACTATCATTTCGACACGATCAGCGCCTTCATCAAGAGTCTGCGCGGCAGCGACCCCGACGCGGCGCTCTACTGGATGGCGAAAATGGTCTATGCGGGCGAGTCGCCGCGCTTCATCTTCCGGCGCATGTTAATTTTTGCTGGCGAAGATGTGGGCATGGCGGATCCGAACGCGATCCAAGTCGTCAATGCCTGCGCGCAGGCGTTCGAACAGGTGGGAATGCCTGAGGGCCGCTTTCACCTGGCGACGGCGGCTTTGTATCTGGCGACGGCGAAGAAGTCGAACACGGCGTTTGCGTTCTTCGATGCACTGGAGCAGGTCAGCAAGGAAGCGGACAGCGGCGTGCCCAGCCATCTCAAGGACGCCAACCGCGACAAAGAGGGGTTCGGTCACGGCGAGGGCTATCTCTACCCGCACGCCTACCGCGACCATTGGGTGGCGCAACAATATTTGCCCACATCGTTGCAAGGCAAGGTCTTTTATCAGCCGTCGGATCAAGGCTACGAGGCGGCGATCCGCCTCGACGTAGCGCGGCGCCGTGAGGCGCAACTTGCCGCCATGCTCGACGCCGAGGAGGAGCGCGGCGAAATCCTGACGCACTCGCCCAACGACCCGGCGCGCGAACGCTGGCTGCAGCGCACGATCTCCGGCGCAGGCGAACGGTTGGCGCGCGTGCGCGACCGCGTGCTCGACGCCGCACGCATCCTCAATCACAGCACCGTGCTCGATCTCAAAGCCGGCGCCGGTCTGCTGACATGGGAAGCGGTGCGGCGCACACCCGAAGGCGGCGTCTACGCCCTGGCGCGCAATCGCCGCGACGCCGACGCCCTGCGTCAGCTCGCCGAACGCCTGCCACAGATCGAGCGCCCGGCGATCATGGAAGGCAAAATCGAGGAACTGCCGCTCTTTCTATCCCTGCAATCCGGCAGTGCGTCACCTCTCCCCTCTCGCCCCTCGCAACTCACAACTCCGTCTTCGCCCCTCCTTCGCTTCGACGCTATCGTGGGACACAACGCCCTGCTCGACGAAGCGGACAAAGGCGCAGTGTGTCAACTGCTGGCGGAGCTGCTGGCGCCCGGCGGCGTGATCAGCTTGGCGGAGCGGGTCCCGCGCCATACGCAGCGGCTCTACGCGCTGGTCGACAGCCGCGAACTTGCCGCCGATGTAGTGGAACGCTGGCGACAGGCGGAAGAAGCGATCTACGCCGACGCCGCCGATCCGCTGGTCAACTGGGATGAGACCGATCTGAACGACGCATTGAGTGCGACCGGGTTGACAGTCACGATGCAAAGCGAAGTGGAAGAAACTGAGACGCCGATCACAGCCGCGATGATTGAACGCTGGTTCACACCGGTGAACAGCGGTCGCCCCGCCTACATCGACCGGCTGGCGATGCTGCTGACCGGTGACGAAATTGCGCAGATCAAAAAGCTGTTCGAGCGCCAGTTGACCGGGCAGTCTGTGCCCTGGCAAAGCCGCACCTTGTTTCTCACCGCCCGTCGTCCATCATGAATGAACTTTCGATTGCCTTCCAAACCGACAAGCCGTTGACCGCCTATGGCGCACTGGCTGCCGCTGCCGAAGCGTATGGCTTCGACGCCGTCACCGTCTACAACGACATGCTCTACCAGCCGGCCTGGCTGCCGCTGCTGGAGATGGCGCGAGCGACCACGCGCGTCCGGCTTGGCGTGGCGGCGGTCAACCCTTTCACCTGTCACCCGATCAACATCGCCGGCAACATCGCGTTGATCGATGAAGCCAGCCACGGCCGCGCCTACCTCGGCATGGCGCGCGGCAGTTGGCTGGAGTTCGTGGGCGTGCAGCCGCTGCGACCCGTCACTGCTCTGCGCGAGGCGCTGGCGTGCGTGCGTCATCTGCTGCGTCGCGACCCCGCCCCACTGACGGGCGAATTCTTTCCGCTGGCAGGCGGCGACTCGCTGCGCTGGCAACTTCTGCGCGCCGACATCCCGTTTTTGCTCGGCGCCTGGGGCGCGCAGACGATCCGCGCCTGCATCGACGAGATTACCGAGATCAAGATCGGCGGCAGCGCCAACCCGGATGTGGTTCCCCATTTTCGGCGCATCCTGGATGATGTTGGCGTAGAGACGCAGAGGGTGCAGGGGTTGCGCAGAGAAAAACAGGGAGCAAAGCAGACGGAGCAGCACAGTGTTGGGATTGTCATCGGCGCAGTGTCGGTCGTGGACGAGGACCGGGCGGCGGCGCGACGATTGGCGCGACGGGAAGTGGCGCTCTATCTGCCCGTCGTCGCTGAACTTGACCCGACCGTGCAGATCGAGCCGGAGCTACTGGCGCGGCTCAAGGAGGCCGCTGCACGCTACGATTTCGACGGTGCGGCTGCCTTGATTTCCGATGAATTGCTCGACCGTTTTGCCATTGCCGGCGCGCCGGATGAGGTGGTTGTGCACATCGAAACGCTCTTTGCCGCCGGTGCATCGCGCGTCGAGTTCGGCACGCCGCACGGGCTGACGCCTGAGAAGGGATTGCGCTTCTTGGGCGAGCGGGTGTTGCCACGACTCAAATGATAGAAATTGTCCGGCGGTGCGAGTTGCGCCAGGTGCAAAGTCGAGCGTCGCCACATATCGTCATCTGGTTATTACACCTGAATGCACACTCTTTGGCTACAGGGTCTGGACGCGCCAGCATGTCGGCGGGATTGCAGAGTTGCACCTTTTGTCTGGTATGATCAGATTGAGTCTTGACCAGACGTCGTCACATCTTCGACGCTCGTGCGAACACGTACATCACATTGAGCAGGCATTATCCTTTCAGGCAAGGATTTGCCCCAAAACATTCAGGCAAAAACATCATGCGCATCGAACGAATCGAACTTCGCAAAATCTATCTTCCGTATGTCGCCATGTTCGAAACCAGTGGATGGCGAGAAACAGGTAGCCACGCCATTATCGTGCGCATGGAGGCTGAGGGCATCGTTGCCTGGGGCGAAGCGCCTACCGGCGAAAACCCATTTTACAATGAGGAAAATCAAAAGACGGCGTGGGTGATTATGCAGGATTACCTGGCGCCAATGTTGATGGCGGCCGACCTTGCCAGTTCATGGGATGTGACGCCTGCGTTCAGCCGCGTGCGCGGCAATCGCATGGCGAAAGCCGGGCTGGAGTTCACTGTGTGGGATTTATTCGCCCGGCGCGCGGGGCGCAGCCTGGCTGATCTGCTCGGTGGCGTGCGCGATCGCGTCGAGGTCGGCGTCAGCGTCGGCATCCAGAAGGACATCCCAACGCTGCTCAAGGTCGTCGGCGGCTATCTGGACGAAGGCTATGCGCGTGTCAAGCTTAAAATCAAACCGGGGTGGGATGTCGAGCCGACGCGCGCCGTGCGCGAGACGTGGCCCGATCTGCGCCTTCAGGTTGACGCCAACAGCATCTACCGGCTGGAGGACGCTGACCACCTGGCTGAACTCGACGCCTTCGACCTGCTGTTGATCGAGCAGCCGCTGGCGCACGACGACATCTTCGATCATGCCAAACTCAAACCGCTGCTCAAGTCGCCGCTTTGCCTGGACGAAAGCATCGTCTCGCCAGACCATGCGCGCTGGGCGATCGAAATGAACGCCTGCGACATCATCAATATCAAGCCGAGCCGCATCGGCGGGCTGGGTGACGCCAAGCGCATCCACGACATGGCGCAAGCGGCCCGGATGCCGGTCTGGCACGGCGGCATGTTGGAGACGGGCGTCGGACGTGCGGTCAACGTGGCGCTGGCGAGCCTGCCCAACTTCACTCTGCCCGGCGACATCAGCGCCAACGACCGCTATTTCCAGCGCGACATCGTCACAAATCCCTTTACACTCAATTCAGACAGCACTTTGACCGTACCGACCGGCATTGGTCACGGCGCTATCGTGGATGAAGATTATCTGGATGATGTGACGATCGAACGCTGGGAAGTGAGGGCATAGTCTCTCCGCTACAAAATCTGTTGTCCTAACAGTGAGGCCGTCAGCGCCACCGCGACCTCGGCGGTGCGGTTGCCCTCATCCAGAATCGGGTTGACTTCGACGATATCGAGCGAGCAGACTTTTCCCGACTCGGCAAGAATTTCCATCAACAGGTGCGCCTCGCGAAAGGTCAGACCGCCCGCCACCGGTGTGCCGACGCCGGGAGCCACGCTCGGATCGAGCGCGTCCATGTCGAGGCTGACGTGGATGTGCGCCATACGGTTGAGGCGCGCCAGCGCGCGCCTCGCCACTGTCGCCATGCCTAACTCGTCGATGTCGCGCATGGTGTAGACGATGACGCCGCTGTGCGCCAGCGCAATACGCTCCTGTAGATCGAGATCGCGGATGGCAATCATCACGATGTCCTGGGCGCGCAGCTTGGCGCCCGGTGCGCCGAGGTTGACCAGGTCGGGATGGCCCAGGCCGCTGAGCACCGCCATCGGCATGCCGTGGATATTGCCAGAAGGCGTCGTTTCCGGCGTGTTGTAATCGCCGTGCGCATCGATCCAGATTACGCCCAGCGCTCCCCTGGCTGCCATGCCGCTGATCGTACCGATCGCTATCGAATGGTCGCCGCCTAGAAAAATGGGGAACTCATGGACTGCGCACGCGCTCGCCACATCATAGATCGCACGGCAGGCAGCCGTCACTGCACGCAGATGACGGAGACCGCCTCCCTCGATCTCGACCCAACGTTCACTGCGCACATCGTCTTCATCGCGCCCGGCCACCGGGGTGTTGCCGATATCGTGCACCGTGTGACCAAGCTGCGCAAGCCGATCGTACAGTCCAGCGTAGCGCACTGCGCTCGGCCCCATATCCACCCCGCGGCGCTGCTGTCCCAAATCCATTGGCGCACCGACAATCTTGACATGGCGCGGGTGCAGATTGATCTCCATAACCGCCTCCTGAACTATGTTGTCGCTCCGATTAGTTCACTTAACCACAATCAACCCTCTCACCCCGAAGCGTTTCATTCGCTGCATCCCCTGTGTGCCGGAACATGCTGTCATATTGTGAGGGGCTTTACTATAGGTTGCCGCTGCGTCCTCACAAAGAGTACAATACTTGCCAGACGCTATCTGATCCGTACTCCAGCTCCTGTTATTCTGCGGTGACAAGGATACAGTGTTCGACGTTGATTCGTAAGATTTGTGCTCTGCAGAAGTGGATCGATTTGAACGAACCCGGAGGGATGCATGTCCAGGACTTTCCAGTTCAGGTGCGGCGATCAGGAGCGCAGTGTGCAGGTGACGCCTGTCGACGGACAGTTTCACGTGTTGATCGATGATCGGCGCTTTGAGATTACAGTGCAAGCCGGCGAATTGGGCCGGTTTGACTTGTGCGTGGACGGGCGACGACAGCGCGTCTATATCGCCCACCAGGATGATCAAACCTACGTCTGGATTGATGGCGACGTGTATACGCTGGTCAAGCCGGACCTGCGCCAGCGTCGCACACAAACGCCAGGTCACGGCGGCGCGTTCGAAGCCGCCATGCCTGGGCGAGTGCTCGACGTACTCGTCAAAGAAGGCGATACGGTCAGACGCGGCGATACACTCGTACTGCTCGAAGCAATGAAAATGGAACTACGCATTCAGGCAAACAGTGACGGCGTCGTCAACAAAGTATTGGCTCGCGCAGGGCAGGTGGTCGAACGCGGACAAAAGCTTGTAGAAATTGAGTAGACTATGAGACTGCACGCGCCAGCACCTTGCGCGCCGCCACCAGCATGGGCATATCGACCATCTTGCCCTCAAAAGTGAAAGCGCCAGCGCCAGCCGCTTGCTGTTCCTCGAACGCCTGCACCAGCCGCTGTGCCCGGTCGATCTCCTCCGGCGTCGGCGAGAACGCACGGTTGACGATAGCCGTTTGATTGGGATGGATGCAGGTTTTGCCGGTGTAGCCAAGCTGACGAGCGAACCGGCTCTCGGTCTCCAGACCGACTGCGTCATGAAAATCGGTGAAGACCATGTCGAACGCCTGTAAACCATAGGCAGCGGCGGCAGTCACGACGGCGCTGCGCGCATAGAAAACCTCCCACGCCGCCAACGTGCGCACGGCGCCGATGTCGCCAGCCAGGTCCTCGGCGCCAAAGATCAATCCTTCCAGTCGCGGCGTTGCACGTGCAATTTCCTTGAGATTCATCACGCCGCGCGCAGTTTCGATCATGGCGAACAGGCGAAAAACGCCAGCCTCCACGCCAAACCGCTGCTCCGCCATTTCGAGCAGCCGGTCGACGGCGCGCAGATCAGCCTCGTCTTCGGCTTTGGGTGCAATATAGCCGTCGGGGCGCCAAGCCGCTGTCGCCTCGATTTCATCGGACGGCAGGCCAGTGCTGACATGATTGAGGCGCACCAACCGCTCGCGCTCGCCAAAGTCCAGCGTACGCAGCGCCTCAGCGACCGTCGTACGCGCTTCCATCTTGCGATTTTGCGCTACGCCGTCTTCCAGGTCGAGGATCACTGTATCGACCTCCCAATTCGCCGCCTTCTGAATCTTCTTCATGCTGTCACCCGGCATAAAGAGCAACGAACGTCGGGCGAATTGCATATTTTGAATCGCCATAGCTGCTCGAGCGTTTGTATTATTTCAGAATCTGCTGCAAAAACAGCTTTGTACGGTCATGTTGGGGGGTGGTGAAGAAATGATCGGGGGCGCCGATCTCAACAATTTCTCCCCCATCCATAAAAACGATGCGATCGGCGACGCCTTTTGCAAAACCCATTTCATGCGTGACTACGACCATTGTCATACCCGATTCCGCCAGCTCTTCCATCACTTCGAGCACCTCGCGGATCATCTCCGGGTCGAGCGCCGAGGTTGGTTCATCGAAGAGCATGATCTTGGGTTGCATCGCCAACGCGCGGGCAATAGCGACGCGCTGCTGCTGCCCGCCGGAGAGCTGCCCCGGATATTTATGCGCCTGCTCTGGGATGCCGACGCGTTCGAGCAACTGCATGGCGCGCTCCTCTGCATCCTTCTTTTTCATCTTGCGCACATGGATCGGCGCCAGCGTGATATTCTGTATCACGGTCAGGTGAGGGAAGAGATTGAACTGCTGGAAGACCATGCCGGTCTCCATGCGGATCGCCTCGATGTTGCGCACGTCGTGCGTCAGCGGAATGCCATCGACGATGATTTCACCGCTTTGATGTTCTTCGAGCCGATTGATCGTGCGGATGAAGGTCGATTTGCCCGACCCCGACGGCCCGATGATCACGACCACTTCTCGTCGTTTCACAGTAAGGCTGACATTCTTCAACGCGTGAAACTCGCCATACCACTTATTTACATTCCTGGCGACAATAATGTCGGTGTCCTCTGCGTGACCTGCCATAAGATCATTCCTGGGTGAATAGATGATTGAGAGAATCGAGATTGGAGATTGAGTTAACGATTGGAGACTGGAGCCACTTTGTGCGGTGAGGCGTCGATTCCCCCATCCCTTTTTCGTTTATCTCTTCCCAAATCCTAACTTGCTTTCCAGCCTTCTGCTGGCAAAGCTCATTCCATAGCTAAAAATAAAGAAGACAACTGCTACGAAAACATAGACTTCTTTGGCGACGCCTCCGGGGACGCCCAACCACTCTGGCTGTTGGATCACCGCCTTGCCTACGGCGACCAACTCGAGCAGCCCAACCAACGACACCAGCGATGTATCCTTGAACAGGCCAATGAATTGACCGACGATTGCCGGGATCACCTTGGTCAACGCCTGTGGCAGGATGATAAAGCGCAGACTGTTGAAGCCGCTCAGGCCCAACGCGTCGGCGGCTTCATATTGCCCTTTGGGAATCGCCTGCAAACCGCCGCGCACATTCTCAGCCAGATAGGCGGCGCTAAACATCGTAATTGCAGTCATTGCGCGCACCAATTGCGATGGATTGCCCCAGTTGCTCGGCAAGAATAGCGGCAGCATTGTCATGCCCATGAAGAGCAGCGTTATCAACGGCACGCCGCGGATGAGCTCAATATAGCCGATGCAGAAATATTTGACCACAGGCAATTTGCTGCGGCGACCAAGCGCCAGCAACACGCCGATCGGAAAGCTGAGCGCGATGCCGACTACGGCAAGCAAGATTGTCACCATCAACCCGCCCCACAGGTTTGTGTCGACCATTGGGGCGAACTGCCAGCGAATGCCTAGTGCAGGCAGGTTGACGCCGCCAATCAGCAGCACAAAGGTCAGCGGCAGGCTGAAAAACCAGGCGAGCGACAGCCATTTGCTCGCAAACGCAAAACGCAACCCAACAACATAACCGAGCAGCAGCAACGCCAAACTTGCCGCCATCACCTGTTGCGCGATCATCCCGATCGGGATGATCGCCAGGAACAGCAGCAGTGCGGCCAGGCCGATGCCCAGGTTGCGCATAATGCTTCCCCAACGCCCGGCGCTCAGCCCGAAGAGTGCGCTGACCATCAGCAACACCGCAGCGGGCTGCCACATCTGCGCCACAGGAAACGGCCCGACGGCGAAGAGTTTGCGATTGTCCCAGATGGGCTGCCAGAACGCGTTCAACGCCCATTGCACCAATCCATTGACGACAAAATAGAGCGCCACAAATGTTGCAAGCGTCAAAATGGTGTTGCCAATGCTGCTGAAGAGGTTGGCGCGCAACCAGCCGACGACGCCAACCTCCGAAGCCGGAGGTTTCTGCGCCGGGGCAGGGTGATTTGTGTTCACCCAACTCGTTGGACGAATATCTGTCGCCATCGGGTCGTTCCTTTGTCCTTCAACCGTCGTTTTCTAATCACCCGCTACCGCTCAACCAACGCCACGCGCCTGTTATACCAGTTCATGAACAGCGATGTGAACAGGCTGAAGGAGAGATAGACTGCCATCACCAGAATAATGCCTTGCACCTCGGCGCCAGTCTGATTGACGATCGTGCGCGATACGTTAAACATATCGGGGTATCCAACTGCAATCGCCAGGCTGGAATTTTTCACCAGATTCAGGTATTGGCTGGTCAGTGGAGGAATAATGACGCGCAGCGCCTGCGGAAGCACAACCATGCGCAGCGTGTCGCTGGTGCTCAGCCCCAGCGCCCGGCTGGCCTCCCATTGCCCTTTGTTGACTGCATTGATGCCAGCGCGCACAATTTCAGCAATAAATGCGCCTGTATAGACGACGAGCGCCAACAACAACGCTGCAAATTCAGGCGTCATACTCAACCCGCCGCGGAAATTAAAGCCCTGGCGTTGCGGTTCACTGATCGCCAGGGGAGTGGGTGTGTCCCATTCCAAACGCACAGCCTCGGCGGGCAAATCAATAAATCGAAAGGTTCCATCCCCATCGGTCATGCCTGTGGCGAGCACTTGACCATCGCCATCGAAAAGCGTGATCGGCACATACGCCAAAGTGCGGTCGACGCTAGGCTCGAACGCGCCATTGCCGTTGATGTCTTCAAACAGCGTGCCGCGGTCGCCGCGCCGCAACTCATACGTTGTGGTGGAAGGCATGGACGCTGACGAAGCTGTCACAAAATAGCCGATAACGGCGACCATCAGAAACGCAATCACGCCGACAAATACACCGCCACTCGGCGCGCCATCGCGTTCCAGTTGCCTGCGTCGCAACCAGCTCATCAAGACGCCGATGACGACGCCTGCCAACAACCACCAGTTCCAGACCCGCCCGGTTTCCGTAGGGTAAATCCAGGTCAGATACATGCCGCGGTTGGTCAGATACCCGAAATTGCCCAATTCAGCCGCATCCTGGATATTAGGCAGCGTAGCGATCACGCCGACATACCAAAAGAGCAATTGCACAAGCAGCGGCGTACTACGAAAGATTTCGACGTAAACCGCCGCCAGACGGCTCAGCAACCAATTGTTCGAGACACGCGCGATTCCGGCAAACAACCCAAGAATGGTCGCCAGAATCACGCCGACGACGCCCACGCGCAGTGTGTTGGCGACGCCAACCAGAAAGGCGCGGCCATAACTTTCATCCGGTCGGAAGGTTGGGCCTTCTGAAATGCCGAAACCCGCAGTCTGGTTGAGGAAAGTCCACGTCAGCGCGCCGCCGGTTGCTGTATTAGCGGCGGCAAGACGAGTAGTCATATTGTTGTACAGAAACCAGCCAGCCAGAACCACTGCAACAAGAAAGATAATTTGTAGAATGACAGCAATTACGCGAGTGTCTCGATAAAATGAAGGGCGAGCATGAGGAAGGGATGAAGTCGTCATAAGCGGTGCACTTCGAGTCGATGTAGGAGCGCTATGATTCAAGCGTTTTGAGGTTGAAGATGCAAAGGATAGCTATCCCCTGCATCTTCAACCTCACGGTCGCTGATCGCCAGCGCTTTACTCCTCAGATCTTGCTTCTACCGGAAAGGCGGCGCGTACAGAAGACCACCTTCGGTCCACAGCGAGTTCAGACCACGCGGCAGGTTGAACGGGGTGTCGGGGCCAAGGTTGCGGTTATAAATCTCGCCATAGTTGCCAACCTGTGAGATCACCTGAACCATAAAGTCACTGGGTAGCCCAAGCTTGGCGCCCATGTCACTCTCGACGCCGAGCAGACGCTTGATCGTTGGATTGTTGCTGCTCAACATTTCGTTGACATTTTGGCTGGTGACGCCACTCTCTTCTGCTTCAATCAAGCCAAAGACCACCCAGCGCACTGCATCCGCCCACACCGGGTCGCCCTGGAAGACGGCGCCAGCCAACGGCTCTTTGGACATCGTGTCTTCAAGAATCATGTGCTCGCTGGGGTTGGTCAGCTTGGTGAGCGTCGAGACCAGACCCGATTTGTCGGTCGTGTAACCATCGCAGCGGCCTTCATCGTAGGCGCCCGCAGTTTTGTCATTGTCCTCAAAGACCACAGGCGTGAAGTCAAGCCCTTTGGCGCGGAAAACATCCGCCAGATTTAGCTCGGTTGTCGTGCCGCTCTGTACGCAGATGGTTGCGCCATCCATGTCGTCCAGGCTGGTGATGCCGCTATTTTTGCGCACCATCATGCCCTGGCCGTCATAGAAGTTGACCGGCATGAACTCCATGCCCACCTCAGCACTATCACGCGTGAGCGTCCATGTCGTGTTGCGGAAAAGCACATCGACTTCGCCGGAACGCACCAGCGTGAAACGGTCGTTGCCGCTTGCGTAGCGATATTCGACGGCGTCGGCGTCACCCAACACAGCCGCAGCCACCGCCTTGCAGAAGTCTACGTCGAAGCCGCTGTAGTTGCCGTTTGCATCGACGTTGCCAAAGCCCGGCACCTGGTTGTTGACGCCGCATACAACTTTGCCGCGTGACTTGACAATGTCCAACAGACTGCCTGCCTGCGCCGCGGGCGCCGCCGCTTGTTCCACCGCTGGCGCCGCTGGAGCGCTCTCGGCTGCGGGTGCAGGCGTTGCTGCGGGTGCAGGCGCCGGTGCGGCGCACGCTGAATAGATGACGGCAATAATTAGCAACGAAATGCCAACCATCGTTAGGCGTTTGTTCATAACAATTCTCCTTTACTCAAATGTTTCGTGCTGGAAAACTCAAACAACACCATGATAAAGGGTGCACTGCTGTGACCGTTCATGGCAACCATCTCAACTCTATCTACACTGGGAGCAAACCTGCAACTGAAATTTACCTGCAGTGGACGCCGACATGATTGTGTATATCAGGGACAATAACCAGACGCCGATGAATGTTTTATAAGTAAACGCTTCATCGAAATCGGCGCATTGTTGTGTTGATCGCCTGGTTGAGCGCACTACAACACAAATTGCGGTCCACGAGAAGAGCGTCTATGCGTCGTCTGCTATCATTTGTCTGCGTTGTTTCTGTCAATTTTTGGCGATGCGACTATAGCACGCTGCAAATCTTCTGTCAAATCAATTTTTCGCTAGGGCGCGTCTTGCAAGCTGCTGGAGATAATGGCTTTTGCATAGCTTCTGACGCAAGACGCGTGCGGCAAGATATGAAGTCCGATAGATAAAGGAACACCGGCAGCGCCCCTGACGTTTGGTCTTCGTCGCTGGGTGCGCTATAATCTTTGTCAATTTGTTACGGCACAGTCCGCAGGTTTGGAGTAGACGATGTCACCAGAATTGATTAATACTATCGGCACCATTGTGGGCGTGCTGGTTGCTGCGTTGGGCGCTTTTCTCTTTGCTTTCTGGATTGCAATGGGCATCTGGACTTTTAACGATATTCGTTCGCGCACGCGCGACTGGCTTGTGATCACGCTGGCAGTGGCGTTGACGCTGATTTTCCCGCTGATTGGATTCATTCTGTATTTGATGATTCGTCCCAAGGCGACGCTCGCTGAAGTCTATGATCGCGCGTTGGAGGAAGAAGCGTTGCTGCGTGAATTGGAAGAGACGATGACCTGCCATCATTGCGGCGTCCCCGTCAATGAAGCGTGGGTCTACTGCCCGAACTGTCACAGCCAGCTTCAGCATTCCTGTCCAAGTTGCGGCAAACTGGTGCGCAACGAGTGGGAAATCTGCGTATTTTGCGGTGCGCCGCAGCCACGCGCTGCTCGGCCACAACTGCAAAGTGCACCCGTGGCGCCACAGTTGCAGCCAGTTGCCTCATCTGCACAAGCAGCGCCAGCCGCTGCTTTGCGCAACCCTTTCCGCCGCGAAGCTGCACCTCCCCCACCGCCAACGGTCACGCCATTCAATGATGAACCCGACGAAACTACTTATCGCCCGGTGCGTATGCCAGAATAGTCGGCGCGTTTGGTGAAACACTCAACAGCGCAATCCCTATAAGAATCGTAATGGAAGACTTGCACGACAAACAATCTTCCGATCAAACCGCTGACAATGCCGTCAGCGCTCCAACGATCCTGCACACCTTGATCGCAATAGATGCCAGGAATCTGCGCATCACCGCCGAAGCGCTATTCGCACGGATTTGACCTTGGCCAACACAACGCTTGCCACAGCAAACCATGCACGCCCTTCCTATGCTCGTCTTGCGCTGATTCTAGGCACGCTCGCGGCATTTGGTCCACTCTCCATCGACATGTATTTGCCGGCGCTGCCAACCATCGCTGTCGAGTTTGGTGTGACAACGGCAGCCGTCCAACAGACGCTCGCGGTGTTCTTCATTGGTCTGGCATTGGGGCAGTTGTTCTACGGCCCAATTTCTGACCGACTGGGACGGCGCGCTCCGCTGCTGTTTGGCTGCGCCGTGTATGCAGTTGTCAGCATCGGCTGCGCATTTGCACCCTCCGTCGCCGGAATGATGGGGTTGCGCTTCTTACAGGCGCTTGGCAGCTCGGCGGGCATGGTGATCGGGCGATCGATTGTGCGCGATTGCTTCGACGAGCGCGAATCGGCGCGCATGTATTCTCTGCTGGTGTTGGTGATGGGCGTGGCACCGATCACAGCGCCCCTCATTGGAGGCCAATTGCTCGTTGCTTTTGGTTGGCGTTCAATTTTCTTCGTATTGGCTGCATTTGGATTACTCTGTTTTGCGCTGGTCTGGTTTGGCCTGAAAGAGTCCCTGCCACAAGAGCGACGCACACACGAAGGGTTGGGATATACGCTGGTCGCCTATGCCAGGTTGCTGACCGATCGCCGCTACATGGGTTTTGCTCTGGCAGGTGGACTGGCGTCGGCGGCGATGTTCGCTTATATTTCTGGTTCGCCCTTTGTCTTCATCGAGCTAAATGGCGTGCCGCCCGAGCAATTTGGCTTCTTCTTTGGCGCCAACGCGTTTGGCTTAATCGCTGCTTCACAACTCAATCGTTGGCTGTTGACGAAATATACCAGTTTTCGCCTGCTGTTCATTGCGCTAAGCGTCACCGCTGGTGCGTCGCTGCTACTCTTCAGCGCAACTCTGTTTGAGGTCGGCGGCTTCCCCCTGCTACTTGCGCTGCTCTTCATAACCATTGCAAGCACAGGTATGGTCGGCCCGAACGCAATGGCGATGGCAATGGCGCCCTATGGCCGCAGGGCAGGCAGCGCATCAGCCCTGCTTGGCGCCACGCAATTCGCGGCGGGCGCTCTGGCAGGCGCACTCGTGGGTCTGTTAGCCAACAATACTGCGTTGCCGATGACCGGCGTGATTGGGCTGTGCGGAGTCGGCGCCTGGGTGATTTTATGGCTGGCTACGTCACATCCTCAGAAGTCGCTTGCCATATAACCGCAACGAGCGTTCGCAAGGTCTACACTTCACGTGGCTAAACAGTAACCTGCGACGAACGCCAAATTGAATTACGCCCGTTTCACGCCCGCAAATTGAAAAACCAGAAATAGCTTCGGGCAGGCGCCATTCACAGACGCCGCTTTCAATCCCCTTCTGCAACAGGTGTGTTGGTCGGAGACGCTGCGACCGGCGTTGCTGTCGGCGGCGGGGGCGTTGCTGTCGGCGGCAGTGTTGAGGTGACGCTGGCGCCGCCGGCGGATTCAGCCAGGGTGGGCGATGGCTCCATTGTTGGCGGTGCAGTTGGCGCTGTTGTGTTAAGCGGCGTCGGCGTTGCCGCACTCTCCACCGGTGCAGCTGTCGGCGGCTCGATGTTGGAGGCGGTGGCGGTTGGCGACGGCGCTTCAGCAGGCGATGATCCACCTTCGGCTGTCGGCGATGGCGTCGGGGATGACTCTGTTTGCTCGGTCTGAATTGGCGTTGCAGTCGCCGGGATTGGCGGTTCGGTTTCCAAAGGAATGGCAGTGACGTCGGATTCGGTTGGCGCTGCAGTTTGCGTCGGCGTCGAGGGTGCAGCCGGCGTAGCTGACTGCACCGGCGTCTCGGTTTCAGATGGCGGAAGAGCAGTAGACTCCGGCGAGGCGGACTCCGAAGTGGGCGCAAGCGTCGGCGCACTGGTCGGCGGCGACGGTGTGTTGGTCGGCGTGAAGGGCGCAGGTGTGGGCGTTGGCGGAATGACCGGCGTGGGGATGGCTGTTGCCAGTGCAGGCGGCGGCGCGGACGGCACCCGCCCCAGGATCGTCATTGGAACAAAGATCGTCGTGCCTGCACGCACACTGCCATCGGTCAGACAGTTGACGCGTCGCAGTTCCGTCACCGAAGTTTGGGATCGCATCGCGATATCGCTGAGGCTCTCGCCAGGTTTGACAATATATGCGATCCAGTTTGGCGCCTGAATGCGCTGGCAATGAACGCCTGTAACGGGCGCTGATGTCGGCGTCGGTTGCGGCGTCGGCATTGCCGGGCTTTGCAGGACAGTCAGCTCGACGCCTTGTACGACGTTGGCGGCGCCAGGGACGACCTGATAGCGAAGCAAAACGGTTGCACCTGGTTCGAGCGTTCCCTCGATCGTGATCGGGAACCAATCGTCAGGCCCTATATCGGCTGGCTGGTGCCAGGGTATGACGCGTAGATCGCCGATCAACAATAGATCTTCATCGAAACCCCGAAACTGCTGGATCGATTCAACGGAAACTGGCGCAGCATCTGGCGTTGCTTGCAGCTGCTCCGCCAGCCGCGCCACGTCGCCAGCCAGCGCGCGATCCACCAGCCAACGCGCTTCGGCTTTTTGCTGAACCGGTGCAGTTGCGACCCCTTGTTCCAACATCCACACCCTAACTGGATAGACCGGATTGCCTGGCAGCGATTCTTTGGCTGCGACGACTATGGTGGAGGTCAAGACATAGATCATGGCAAGCAGCAAAGCCAGCGGTGCAAACCGCATCGCCGGAGTTGGCGCCGTCCAAAATCCTACAAATTGACGCCACCATGTCTGAGGTCGCTCCTGGCGTCTTGTTGTGTGCGCTGTGATGGCTGGCTGCGATGATACGACTGTGTTGGCAGCGCCAGGCGCATTCTGGCTCGCCTCGAATTCAGCGCGCAGTTCGGCGGCGCGCTGCGCAAAACTGATACGCGCTGCGATGCGGTTGAGCGGCAAAGGCTGCGGTGGGGCAATCGCTGCGACCTGTTCCGCCAGCTCCACGATAGCCAACAACGCCTGCAACTCGGCGCGCACTTCGAGCGGGTAGTCCGCTATGATGCGCTCGACTGCCTCCCCACCCTGCAGTCTATCAGCCGCCTCAGCAAAATACTCTTCGACAGACATAGATGTCATCAACCTGCTAGAGCACTCCATACAGCATTGAGCGCAACGTCGCCACGGCGCGGTATTGCAGCGCCTTGATTGCGCCTTCAGTGCGATTCATCATGACAGCCACTTCGCTGATGCTGTAGCCTTCCAGAAAGCGCAGACTCACGACCTCGGCCTGCTCCTCTGTCAGCCGTCGAATCGCCGAACGCAGCCGTTCTGCGTCCAATGTGTGTGCGACCTTGACTTCAAGCGGTTCTTCGCCAGATATCAACGGTGATGCCTCTTCCAACTCCACAGCGTCTTGCTTTCCTTTTCGCCGATAGTGATCGATCACCAGGTTGTGTGCGATCCGGTACAACCACCCAGAAAATGAACTGTGCCAGGCTTTTTGATCGCGTATCGACTCCAGCATTTTCAGAAACACTTGAGAAGTGAAATCTTCTGCAAGCGCCTCATCTCCAGTTCGCCGGAAGATGTAATTGTATATTTTGGCTTCATACCGATCATACAGTTCACCCAAAGCCGCCTCATCATATTGCATCGCAGCCGTCAACAACACCTCTTCACTTGCGTCTGCGAACGACGCAGGTGGCTCCTGTTGAGATGTCTGCAAACGCCCTTTGAACATGATGACGATGATCGCTAGAAAAAATAACGGTCAATTCCGCTGAACGGACCTTTTGATGCTTCTTTCACACTTGAACGTTGTATTTTGGCAGGATACGACGGTGCAAACGGCATGACGGATCAATGAGGGATTTGTGAAATGGCTGTGATCGGTTCAATGACTATGACGTCGCCTTTGCTTTGTGATAGACATCAACAATCCGTTGTACGGCAGTGACATTGGTGAATATCGCCAAAATCCACAACACCGGCATCATCCATCCGATGAGCAGACCGACAATTAGCACGATGATTCGCTCCGTGCGTTGGAAGAAACCCTCTTTGCACTCGATGCCAACCGCTTCGGCGCGTGCACGCGTGTAGCTCACCAGCAAAGAGCCGGCCATTGTGCATGCCAGTAACAGTACGGCGGCTGCACCATCTGGCTGGCTGGCGTAATAGTAGATCAAAGCGATCAACGTCACAGCTTCGGAATAGCGATCCATTGTACTGTCGAGGAACGCGCCAAAGACAGTCGTCTGATCGTTGTGCCGCGCCAGCGCGCCATCCAGCGTGTCAAAAAGCGCAGCAAAAATCAGCAGAACCCCTCCTAACAAGAAATTGCCCGTCGCCAGAACAAAGGCAACCATAACTGTCAACAGAAAGCCAATCACAGTCAGGGCATTGGGGCTGACGCCGGTCAATGCCAGCCCGCGCGCAATATGAGCTAGAGGGCCGGCGATCCAATCACGTCCATATTTTGAGATCATAATTCCTGCTTTTGGAAGGCGCACCAACATAAAACAAATGGTAAAGTCATGTTACTCGCATGACCGGTTTGCGTCAAACAGGGCGCGCCAGAATTGGTTTCGAGCCCCAAAAGAGACGGCGACCCCAACGAGCCGCCGTCTTTCGATATTCAGCCAGAAAGTGACGCTGTTATCGAGCGATCACCGGCATCCACAATGCCTGCGAGGCACAAGCCAGCCGTATCGGTGACAGGCTGGCAACTGGGCCTGCCGGATTGCGCGGGTCGTTCCCAACGAGCAGCAACACAGTCTGCGCAAAATCCGTTGTACGCAGCGTCGGGCTGATCGTCAGCGAAATCGTCGTTGGCACGATGTTATTGGGCGACGAAACCGAGGTCACCCAAGGCGTGTTGGAGGGCCAGGTGTTGCTCATCACGGCTGAAGGCAGCACCTCATCGTTGTGCAACGCGACCTGCGCACCTGTGGGGTCGGTCAGCAGCATCTCGTTCTCTGCAAGCTCGATGACAAAGAAATTTCCTTGCAGCGATTCAGAGACCTTCGCCGCCAGCGCAGGGGGTTGCACCACAGCGGTGAACGTCGTGCCCGGAACGCCGATGACGTTCAGTGTTAGCTCTTGTTCAGCAAACGGCTCCTCGCACGGATAGTAAAACGCCGTCGCACTTTCCGGCGAAGTCCCAAAGGGCGGGAATTGTACATCAACGGTCACTGGAATGATGAAAGGGCTGTTGACCACATTGGGCGTGGATGAAGTGATCGTGATGTTCGCCGTGAATTGATTGCCCGCAGGCAGCATCCTGGCGTCGATCGTATAGGTTAAACTCAAGACGCCGCCGTTCTTGCCGGGCATTGCGCCAGCTAAAGGCGTCACCGTTAGCCAGGTAGTGTTGCTTCTCGCCTCAAAATTGATCGGATCATTGGTTGCGACATTTTGCAGCCGGATCACACCGCTCTTGGTAAAGCCAAAATAGGCGATCTCCTGCACCTGCGCTGGCGTAGCGCCGATCACCGGCCCCGTGATGAATCCGTTGCGATCCAGGTCTCCGACGACAAGGTTGCGGTTATTGGTGCGTGCATTGATCTCCTCGAAACGAGCGGAGTTGTGCGCATCGGGATACCAACGAATTTTGTTGTCGCGCATAAGGATAATCTCATCGCGTCCGTCACCATCTAGATCGCCCGTTGCCACCACGCGGAAGCCGTCATCTGAATCTAGGGGCAACCCATTCAAGAACTCCTGAATCACGCCGTCGCCGCCGTCGTTGCGCACGATCAGGCGAATACATTCACCAGTGCAACGGCGCAGGATGATCGCCTCGGCGTCTTCGTTCGCGCCATTGATGTCGCCGGCAGCGATCACGCGTGGTCCTGGTGCGAAGCGGTCGCTCCGCACCAGGTTGAGCTGGAAGTTCGCGTTGTCGTAGCCCCACACCTCGAAGGTTGGGTTATCGAGCCTGTTGTCCTCTTTGCGCACAGCCAGGACTTCAAGATTGCCGCCACGGATATATTGACCAAATGTAATGTCACGATAGGGGCGCGACTGGCTACCGCCGGGGCCGCTGATCTTGCTCAAGCCAGCGTCTGGGCGATAGATATTGAACTCACCTTTGTCTTCGTCGACAAATCCCACCTCATCCGCGCCGCTGAAATCCAGGTTGCCGACTGCAACGCGTTTCCATTCCTGATTGAAATCGCGTTGGACATGAACCGTCCAATCCGCGCCGGTAGGATTCAAGCTAGTCTGCTTGTAAATGACAACGCGCGTCTTGGCGCCGCTGGCAGCGCCATCCGAGGCGACAATCTGGCGTGAAATGCCAAATTCATCGCCGGGTACATTTGGATCGAAGTTGCCTGCAAACACCAGATCTGGTCGTCCCGGCAGCGGCATACTAAACAGCTGCTTCCACGGGATGCCGTTGATCTCTTGTCCCGGGATCGGCTCGCCTGAGGCGACAACCGGGTCAAAAATCGCCAATTCTGGAGGGATGTTTGTCCCTGGCGTGCCGCGCACGGCGACGATCTCCATATCTCCATCGTTGTCAAAATCACCCAATGCAATGCTGCGCCAGCCGCTGGTCGGACTGACCCATTGCACTTGCCTCTCTCCATGATAGAGGTCGACCACGCGAATGAAACCATCAGGATCAATATAGACTATTTCCTCTCCAGGATCAGCGCTTGGCGCCTGTGGCGTACTGTAAACTCGCCCTTCTGCAAATACTGGCTGTGGCGTGACCGGATTCATCGGCAACAGAGAGAGTAGCAAAACAAACAAAGCCGCAAATCGGAGTCGCCGATGTCTGGCAACTGAAAGCATCTCTTTTCTCCTTTTTTTCAATGGGTGACAGTGTTCCGTCATCCCTTCACGAAAGTAGCGAGAGACCATCGATCCACCTGTGCGGTTCTCTACACAGATATTGACTCAAGCTGTGACATGCATATTACACGTTGCTAAAACGCGCAAAAAGCGATATCCTTAACTGGTGTATTGTACACGTAAGCAACGAACGACCCAATAAAAACGTTCCTAACGCAAATAATCAAACCCAAAAACGGAGGCAAAACAATGAAAAATCCAATTCGAGTCAGCGTCACCGGCGCCGCCGGCAATATCGGCTATGCCCTGCTTTTCCGCATTGCCAACGGCGATTTGTTCGGGCCAGACCAGCCGGTCGTGCTCCAGTTGCTGGAGATTGCGCCGGCCATGAAGGCGCTGGAAGGCGTCGCCATGGAGCTGGACGACTGCGCGTTCCCGCTACTGTCAAGCATGGTGTTGACCGACGACCCAAACGTCGCCTTTGCCGGCGTCAACTGGGCGTTGCTCGTGGGCGCCCGCCCGCGCACCAAGGGCATGGAGCGCAAAGACTTGCTCAGCGCCAATGGAGCCATCTTCACTGTGCAGGGCAAGGCAATCAACGACCACGCTGCGTCCGACGTGCGCGTGCTTGTGGTGGGCAATCCTGCCAACACCAACGCGCTTATCGCCATGCGCAGCGCACCTGATGTGCCGGCGGAGCGCTTCACCGCCATGACGCGTCTCGACCATAATCGCGCCATCAGTCAGCTCGCCAGCAAAAGCGGCAGACCGGTGAGCGCAATCAAAAAGGTTACGATCTGGGGCAATCACAGCGCCACCCAATACCCCGACGCCTTCCACGCCGAGATCGACGGCAAACCCGCCGCATCGGTCATCGGCGACGACGCCTGGATCAAAGAGACCTTCATCCCGACCGTGCAGAAGCGCGGGGCAGCGATCATCGAGGCGCGCGGCCAGAGCAGCGCAGCCAGCGCCGCCAATGCCGCCATCAACCACGTGCAGACCTGGCACTACGGTACGCCCACCGATGACTGGGTGAGCATGGCAATCCCCAGCACCGGCGCCTACGGTTCGCCTGAAGGCGTCATCTTCAGCTATCCGGTCACGGTCAAGGACGGCAAGTACAGCATCGTCGAGGGGCTGCAATTGAGCGACTTCGACAAACAAATGATCAAAGTCACCGGCGACGAACTTCTGGAAGAAAAGACAGCGGTCGAAGAGTTGTTGGGGATTTGAACACTCACATGCCCCAATTGAACATGCTTTGATCGGACACAGTCGAGGGGCGAGTCGCCCCTCGACTGCAATATTGCGCTCATACAATGTCAACCTAAAAATCAGTAGAACAGGAAGTAGACAGAAAATACCGACAGGAGTCCAGGTTCCCGAAAGATATCGGGATATTTTTATAATGAATATGATAGAAAATCGAAGCATTCAATTCTATCTGCCAAATTAACGGAAAGTTGCCAGAAGAAGTCGGATCATGTACAATTTTGCACAATCCACGAAAGGCTAACCATGGCATGGTTGGCTGTGTCGAGGAACTGACAGCTTTCCTCTCAACATATCAGTCAAGGGCAGCGACCTGAACGGCGCGCTGCAAGCTACAAAAAGGGAACAGTTTTATGACGACGACCCCGGTAGCGCGATTTAGCGATCTGAAACAAGAACAGGTCAGGGAACTTTTACATGACCACATTCAGGTTCCGGAAGACCTGCAAGCCAACGTCATGGTGACGACGTTGGACAAAGTCTACAACTGGAGCCGTAAATCTAGCATGTGGCCGCTGCTCTTTGGCCTCGCCTGTTGTGCGATCGAGATGATCGCCACCGCCGCCAGCCGCTATGACTTAGCGCGCTTTGGCATGGAGGTTATGCGCCCAAGTCCACGCCAGAGCGATCTGATGATCGTTTCCGGCACGGTCACAAAGAAAATGGTGCCTGCGATCGTGCGCATTTATAATCAGATGGCTGAGCCGCGCTATGTTCTGAGCATGGGCGCGTGCGCTACAGGCGGCGGCCCCTTCAAAGAAGGCTACAGTGTGGTCAGCGGCATCGACAAGTACATCCCGGTCGATGTCTACGTGCCCGGCTGCCCGCCCACACCCGAAGCGCTGATCTACGGGCTGCTCAAACTGCACGAAAAGGTCGAACGTCAGAGCATCACCAGTGTGCCGTGGTATCGCAAGGGCGCCAGCGAGGCGATCCCAGTTCCAGTGCTCGGCCCAGATATCTTCGACCCTCGCAAAGTGCAGATCATCAAAGAGCATACGCTGGGTTCGGCTGGCGCCGCCACAAGCAGCGCGGCGGGCAAGGCGCGTCTCCAGCCACAGCCGATACCCGAGGACGTCAAGGCGCGCATCCGCGCTGCACAGGCGAAATATCGGGCGCAAAAGCAGCCAGCATAAGTTAGGGGGTCTTTCATGAGTGAAGCAACGGTGGTCGCCACAGCCCCGGCTGTAAATTCTTCGCTTCCATACAATGACGCCATTCCAGGTGCGGTGATCGGCACGTGGGCTGACAACACCGATAAGGCGCTCTTTGTTGCGCCCGACAAGTTGACGGCGCTGCTCACCCATTTGCGCGATAAAGAGCAGTACGACTTGCTTTCCAGCGTCACCTGCGTCGATTACTCGGCTTACAAAGGCAAGGCGCGCGCCGGCATCTCCGAGCGCTTCGATGTGGTTTACCATCTTTACAGTACAAAGAAGGGTGGCGGGCCCGTGCGGCTTCACGTGCGCGTGCCGGACAACGACACCGTGCCGTCCGCGACTGGCGTCTATCCCGGCGCCAACTTGCAAGAGCGCGAAGTCTACGACCTCTTCGGCGTCAAGTTCGAGGGGCATCCTAACCTGCGCCGCATTCTGACGTGGGAAGGCTTCAACGGCCATCCGCTGCGCAAGGATTGGAAAGAAGCCTATTACGAAGAAGACGCCAAGCCCTTCAAAAGCCGCCACCCAACCGGCGGCTATCAGTGGCACGAAGACAAGCTGCCATGGGGCGACAACAACACCTATCCCGCCGGATGGGACCCCGATTCATGGCAGGAGCCGGTGACTTATGTGCCGGTGAGCCAGGCGCCCTACCACGGCTATGGCGAGCTTGACACCGAATCGATCGTGATCAACCTCGGCCCACATCACCCGAGCACGCACGGCGTCTTCCGCATGTTGACGCGTGTGGAAGGCGAAACGATCCTGGCGCTCGAGCCAGAAATGGGTTATCTACACCGCAACCACGAGAAGATCGGCGAGCGCAACACGTGGCTAATGAACATGCCCTTCACCGATCGCCTCGACTACATCAACTCGATGAGCAACAATCTGGGCTATGCCCTGGCTGTCGAAAAGTTGCTCGACATCGAGGTGCCCGAGCGCGCACAATATATCCGCGTGATCATGGCGGAACTGACGCGCATCATCAACCACACCTGGTCGATCGGCTTCATCCTCAACGATCTGGGCGCGCTGCAGACGCCAGCGCTCTACGCCATCGAAGAACGCGAGATGATCCTCGATCTCTTTGAGGAAGTCAGCGGCGCACGACTGATGTGCAACTACATGCGCTTTGGCGGCGTTGTGCGCGACTTGACGCCTGGCTGGGAAGAGCGCGCCAAGTATCTGGTGTACGACCGCCTGCCCCGCGCGCTCGACCAGCTCGACGAGCTGCTGAGCAGCAACGAGATCGTCAAAGCGCGCGGGCGGGGCGTCGGCTATCTCTCACCGCAAGACCTGATTGCGCTGAGCGTGAGCGGCCCCATGATCCGCGCAGCGGGCGTGCCCTACGACATCCGCAAAGCTGAGCCATATTGTATCTACGACCGCTTCGACTTCGACATTCCAACACTGCCCGAAAGCGACATCTACGCCCGCTATTACATTCGCCTGCTCGAAGCGCGCGAGAGTATCAAAATCTTGCAACAGGCGCTACGCGATATCCCACGAGGAGAGGTCAACGCCTATGCGTCCGCCACCTTAAACCAGGGATTTGGCACGATCATGGGCGGCAAGGGTGGCTACACCTTCCGCCCAGTTGAAGGCGAAGCGTATGCACGCATCGAAGCGCCTAAGGGCGAGCTGGGATACTTCGTCGTCAGCGACAACAAGGCAAACCCGTATCGCTATCACGTGCGCAGCCCTAGCTTCATCAACCTCAATGCTTTGGGGCCAATGTCGGTCGGGTACAAGATCGCCGACGCCATCGTCATCCTAGGTGCGATCGACATCGTACTTGGCGAAGTGGATCGGTAAGGAACTTCTGGAGGAATTGCATGTTTGGGACCGGATTGCTCAAAGGACTTGGCGTTACACTCAAGCACTTTACCGATACGTTCACGGATGACCGCCGCAAAGAGCCAAGCCGCTATGAGGGCAGCATCCAGATCGATGATAAGCGGCGCATCATCGACCAGCCAATCACGCAGGAAGGGTTGCTAACCATTCAGTACCCGGAAGAGCGGCGCCTGCTGCCGGAGCGCTTCCGCTATATCCCGATGCTGATCTGGGACACCGAAGCTGGCGAAGATCGTTGCACCGCATGTGGCATCTGCGCCAAAGTGTGCCCGCCACAGTGCATCTGGATCGTACGCGATATGGATGAGAACGGCAAGCCAATCACGCGCCCCGCCGAATTTTACATCGATGTGGCGGTGTGCATGAGCTGCAGCTTTTGCACCGAATTCTGCCCCTTCGACGCGATCAAGATGAATCACGACTACGAGTTGGCTGTCTACGATCGGTATCCTCACCTCGTCTATGATAAAGAAGAGTTGACCGTGCCGGTGGAGTATTATGCGGCGCTTTGGCCCACGCAGTACGCTGCGGAAGAAGAAGTGCGCGCCCGAGAGAAAGAGGAGGCGCGGCGCCGTGAAGAAGAAAAGAAGAAGGCAGCCGCAGCCAAAGCAAAGGCCAAGGAAGCCGGCGATGGCGACGCAGCCAAACCCAAGCGCACGAAGGCAGAACTCGACGCGCTGAAGGCGCAGGCCGCGGCCAAAGCTGCCGCAGCCAAAGCAAGCGACGGCGGAGCTGCTGAAGCGCCTGCGACCGATGACGCTGAAGCCGCCGCCAAGAAGGCGCGTCTCGAAGAAATGAAGCGCAAAGCTGCTGAAAAAGCTGCGCAGCGTAAAAAGGAAAGCGGCGGCTGATTCTGTAGAAAATTGTCGGCGCGCAGGCTTCATTCGCCAGCCAACTTATGGTAGACTTAGCCAGATTTGTCGCTGCGACAAATCTGGCTTCTATTTTTGAGCACAAATCTGCATCGGGTGTGATGCATCTACGGTCAAAGAGATTTGCGGCGCAGTGTAAGGAGATAAGCAATGAACATCACCTGGTACGGACACTCAACATTTGGCATCGAAGTTGATGGTGCAAAACTGGTCGTCGATCCTTTTCTAAAACCCAATAACCCGGTGGCGCCGGTCACCGCCACTCAGATCGACGCCGACTTTATTCTGGTCACACATGGACATGGCGACCATGTCGCCGATCTGGTTGCGCTTGCCAAACGCACCGGCGCGCTGGTGATCTGCAATTTTGAGATCAGCAACTGGCTTGGCGCCCACGGCGTCGAAAAGACCGCCGGCATGAACACCGGCGGTTCAGGCGTCTTTCCTTTTGGTCGCGTCAAGCTGACCATCGCCCATCACAGCAGCTCATTGCCCGACGGAACCTACGCCGGCAACCCCTATGGCTTCTTGATCAATTTCAACGACGGTCACGATGTCTACATCGCTGGCGACACTGCGCTGACCTACGACATGAAGCTGATCGGCGACGTCGGCGGTGTTGATCTGGCGATTCTGCCGATCGGCGACTTCTACACAATGGGACCGAACGACGCCTTGATTGCAGCGCAATGGGTGAAAGCCAAACACGTCATCCCCTGCCATTACAACACCTTTCCACCGATCGAAGTCGATGCGCCCGCTTTCGCCAAACGATTGATGCGCGAGGCTGGCATTGACTGCACGATCTTGGGCGTCGGTGAGTCGGTGTCTTTATAAAAGGAGCTGTGAGCATGACGACATTTGTGAGCCTGGCGGCGCTGCTCATTGCGCTTGTTGCGCTTGGCTACGCCTGGAAACTGAATCGCGAACTCGATAGCGCGCGCGAGCGGCTGGATCGCTACAACCGCTCTCTCTTCAAAGTCGAGGAATCGATTCGCACGCTCCGCGCAGAAGTGGAAGACGCCACAACCCGGCTACATGTCGAGATGCTGCGCCGCTCTGGAGATGCGCAGTTCTCGGCACAGATGAGCGTGCGCGAGGCGACGCTGCTGCATCCGCAGGCGCAGCAGATTCTGGTCGGCTTCCATCTCGGCGGGTGCAGCAGTTGCGCCGTTGAACCAGACGAGACGCTGGCCGAGCTTTGCGCTTCGCGCGGGGTGAACGAGACTGCGCTGTTGGCGAATCTCAACCAGCTTCTCAGCGGTGGAGCAAACGGCGGCAGTCAGCCGCAGCCGATGAAGGTTCCCAATGTTCATCTCGACCTGGAGCTATAAAGGCTGTTTTTGTTGGAGGAAACCCAATCTATGTCGGATATCAGCGAATTTGGCGTCCATACCAAAGCCGAGCTGCTCTTCCCGGCGCACCTGATCCCAACTCTGCGTGAATTGCGCGGCGAAGAGTGGAAGGCGCTGATCGACCGCATCGCCGCCTTGCCTGAAACCCATCCCGACAGTCTGGCTTTTGTGCTGATGATGATCGAGCTGGATGGCTGCCTGAAGTGCAATAGCAACAATTACAAATTTCTGCGCGGCTGCTATCTGTGCGCCACGCAGACGGTGCAGTCGTTCAAGGGCACCGATCAAGACCTGCTGGCGCTCTACGAGAAGGCGCGTCAGGAACTGGGCACGCACCTTCAACATGGCATTCGCCCCGGCGTGCTCTCGCTGGCGGCGTGATGCAATTCGATCATCCGCAAAATGTAAAGCGCGTCGCCATCGTTGGCGGCGGCGTGACCGGTCTTACTGCGGCGTATGACCTGACTGCGCCAACCGCTGCGGGTGGATTCGCCGTCACCGTGTTGGAGGGCGCGCCCTATCTAGGCGGACTTGCCGCCGGGTTCAAAGGGCGGCCTGAGTGGGAATGGGCCCTCGAGCACTTCTATCATCACCTCTTTCTCTCCGACCGCGCCATGCTTGCGTTGCTCGACGAGATCGGCTTTAGCCACGCGCTCAAGACCTATCGTCCCAACACTGCCATCCACACGCAGGGCAGGAACTATCCGCTCGACAGCGTCGGTCGCGTGCTCGGCTTCCCGCTGATTCCCTTCATCGATCGCATTCGCATGGGCATAGTGATCGGCTATCTGCGCTATCACCCGGCGCGCCCGTGGCGCAAATTCGACAAGATCAAGGCGGACGCCTGGCTGCGCCGTGCGATGGGGCGCAAGGCGTATGAGGCAGCGTGGGAATTCCAATTGCAGGGTAAATTCGGCGATTGTTACCAGGATGTGAATCTGGCATGGTTCTGGGCGCGCGTTGTTGCGCGCACACCCAGGCTTGCCTATTTCGACGGCGGTTTTCAATCGTTTGTCGAGCATCTGGCGCAGAAGGTTCGTCAGCAGAACGCTGCGATCCGCACGAGTTGTACTGTGCAAGCAATCCGTCCACGCAGCGACGGCGGTTACGACGTAGTGGTTGACGGGCGCCCCGAGCGCTTCGACGTAGTGCTCAGTACGGTCAGCCCTGCTCTAATGCAGCGACTCACACCGGATCTGCCCGCCGCCTATCTTGGTCAACTGGCGCGCCTCAAGAGCATGGGCGCCGTCGTATTGACGGTGGCGCTCGACCGCAAGCTGACCGAAGACATGTACTGGATCAGCCTGCCCAAGCGTGAGGGAATCCCCTTCCTGGCGTTGGTCGAACACACAAACATGATCGATCCCAGTCGCTACGCCGGCGACCATCTGCTCTATCTCGGCGACTATCTACCGCCGGAACATCGCTATTTCGATTTCTCGGCGGAGGAATTGCTCAATGAATTTGCGCCCCACCTCACCAAGTTCAACCCGGCGTTTCGCCGCGCCTGGGTCACGGGTGCATGGATACACAAGGCGAAATACGCTCAGCCCGTGCCGCCGGTCGGCTACCTGGAGATGATCCCGGCGCTGCAAACGCCGCTGCCCGGTTTATTTTTTGCTTCCATGAGCCAGGTCTACCCTTGGGATCGTGGGACAAATTACGCCGTCGA
Organism: uncultured Caldilinea sp.; assembly: GCA_937981885.1. Lineage (GTDB taxonomy): Bacteria > Chloroflexota > Anaerolineae > Caldilineales > Caldilineaceae > Caldilinea. Next base: position 32,769 of record CALJMI010000024.1, on the reverse strand, counting down.
GCTAGGACGCAAGGTGGCTGCCATAATCGCCGAAAAGAAAAAGGAGCGGTGAGTTGATGGTCAACGAACTGGTGTGTGATGCGTTGCTATTCGATCTTGACGGCGTTTTGATCGACTCTTCGGCGTGCATCGTGCGCAACTGGCGCGTTTGGGCAGAACCGTACGGCATCGACGTGGCCGAGATCATGAAGGTGGCGCACGGCGTCCGCTCGGTCGAGACGATCCGCCAGGTGGCGCCGCATCTCGACGCCGAGGCGGAGGCGGCGCGACTGGCTGCGCTGGAGATGACTAACGCCGACAGCGTCGTCGCCATGCCGGGCGCGCACGCACTGCTCGCTGTACTGCCCGCCGATGCCTGGACGATCGTGACGTCAGGCGGCGCTGATCTGGCAAAGGCGCGACTGCGTGCGGTCGGGTTGCCGATCCCAACGACGATGGTCACGGCGGACGATGTAACGCGTGGCAAGCCGGCTCCCGAACCCTACTTGCTCGCCGCCACACGCCTGGGCGTCTCGCCGGATCGCTGTCTTGTTGTGGAGGATGCCCCCGCCGGCATTCAAGCCGGACGGACGGCAGGTATACGCGTGCTGGGCATCAGTTCGACCCACACACGCGCCGCACTGCTCGAACAAAGCGTCACTGCGCTGGTGGATCGGCTGGCTGAACTGGCGGTTGACAATTCCGGCGCTGACTCCCGGCTGCGTCTATGGTGGTGAGATTCATTTCCAGGCCGAAAGGACAAATTCATGATTCGTCAATTAGCGCACGTTTGCTTCTTCACCGATCAACTCGACGAAATGGTCGCGTTCTATCGGGACAAACTCGGCTTTCCGGTCAGGTTCACGCTGCACACCGACGATGGAGAGTTGATGGGTTATTATTTCGACTGCGGCAATACGACTTTCATCGAGGTCTTTGACCAGAAACTGGCAGTCAAACAATGGGGCGGCCAGGTGCAGAAGCTGGAGCCTGGCAGCCGGTACAAGCATTTCTGCCTCGAGGTCACCGGCCTAACCGAAGTCAAGGCGATGTTAGAAAGTCGCGGCGTCGAGGTCACCAACATGAAGACCGGTATGGATCACTCGCTGCAAGCATGGATCACCGACCCCGACGGCAACGCCATCGAGTTGATGGAATATACGTACGCCAGCCTGCAGTTGAAGAGCGTCGCTACGTCCTCAACGCATCTTTCTACATGATCCTGCTCAGCCGCGCAATTTGCCGTTGACATCGCGCTCGACGCGGCGCACGATGCGTTCGCGCACTTTGGCGACGTCGGCGTCGCGTAGAACCGCTTCCTGGCTCTGGTAGGTGAGGCGGAATGCCAGCGATTTGCTCCTCACCGGCAACGGATCGCCGCGGTAGAGGTCGAACAGCTCGATCTCTGTGAGCAGCGCGCCGCCCGCCGCCTTGATCGCATTCTCAACCATACGCACTGTCACCGACTCGTCTACGATGAAAGCCATGTCCTCCACAACTGGCGGGTACGCGCTGATCGGAGGCATCGGCTCGCGACGCCAGTGTGGGCGCAGCAGCCGCTCGATGCGCAGCTCGGCGGCATTGATGCGCACGGCGGGCAGATCAAACGCAGCGCGCACGCGTGGATGAATCTCACCGAGCAGCCCGGCGACTTCGCCCTCAACCACCACTTCCGCGCAACGCGGCCCGAACGCACCGGTGTCGGGCGCGCCGCGGTACTCAATGTTTTCCGCCTTGAAACCGAGGCGCGCCAACAGCGTCTCCACCACGCCTTTGAGGTCGTAGAAATCCATCTCGGTCGCGTCGGCGCTGTAGAATCCCTGCGGCTGGCGCGGCCCAACCATCACCAAACTTAGGCGACGGTCTTCGTGTGGCAGCGGCCCTTCACCGAGTTCGGGCAGATAGGCGCGCCCGATCTCAAACATCGTCAGGCGATCAGCGTAGCGCAGGTTGTATTGCAGATTTTCCAGCGCACTGACGAGGAGGGTGCGACGCATGGCGCGGCGTTCAACCGCGATCGGGTTCGCCAGCTCGATAAAACCGCCGCCGTCAACACCGCCCAACGGCGCATACTCCAGCCTCAACCGTGCATGATTTTCGGGCGAAGTTAATGCATAGTTGATTGTGTCCTGCAGGCCACAGCCGATCAGGATGTCGCGGATTTTCTCTTCGGTTTCGACGATCTCGTTGCGATGCTGCGTCGGCAGCGCGTCTTCCATCAGCGTGATCGGCGCATCTTCATAGCCGATGATGCGCGCCACCTCCTCGATCAAGTCGGCGGGTATCGACACATCGAGGCGATGCCAGGGGGCGACGCATTCGAGCAACGGCTCATCCGCCTGGCGATGCAGGGCAAAGGTGGCGGCGGCGGGCGCATCGGCGGCAGGCTCGGCGACCTGGCGCACCGTGAAATCGAGACGGCGCAGGGCATCCGCCATCTGGTCGAGTGACACTGGCATGCCAAGGATGCGGCGCATGTCGCTGGTGGTGGTGTAGACGGTGACTGCGCGCTGTGGAACTGGATAGGCGTCAGCGATGCCGGAGACAATGCGCCCACCCGCGTACTGCCGCATCAGGTCGGCGGCGCGGCGCGCAGCGATGTCGTTGAGGGTGGCGGGCACGCCGCGTGCAAAGCGGAAACTGGCCGCGCTGAAAAGCTTGAGCTTCTGACCGGTGCGCCGGTTGTTGATGCCCTCGAAAGTGGCGGATTCGAGCAGGATGTTGCGCGTGGCGGCGCTGACTTCACTTTCTTGCCCGCCCATTACGCCAGCGATGGCGACCGAACCGAGCGTGTCGGCGATCATCAGCATGTCGCTGTCGAGCGTGCGTTCGATGTCATCGAGCGTGGTGAACTTTTCGCCGTCGGCGGCGCGACGCACGATGATCGTCGGCATGGCGTCGCCGGCTAGATGTGCGCGGCGCACGAGCGTGTCATAGTCGAATGCGTGCAGCGGCTGCCCATATTCGAGCATCACGTAGTTGGTGATGTCCACCACATTGTTGATCGGGCGCATCCCGGCTTTGGTCAGCCGCTCTTGCATCCACGCTGGCGATGGCCCGATCACCACATCACGGATCACGATGCCGGTGTAGCGGTTGCACAGTTCCGGCTCGTCGATGCGCACAGCCACATAGTCGGCGACTGTATCATCCCCTTCGGCGGGCATCACGTCGGCGGGCAGGTGCAGCGCCGCGCTGGTGAGCGCGCTGACCTCGCGCGCAATGCCGATCATGCTCAATGTGCGCGCCATGTCGGGCGTTAGATCGAACTCGAAAACCTGGTCGCCCAGGTAGTCGCGCAGCGGCATACCGACCGGCGCATCTTCGGGCAGAATGATGATGCCTTCATGCTCCTCGCTCAGCCCCAGCTCGCGTTCGGAACAGACCATGCCCGACGACTCGACGCCGCGAATTTTGGAGGGCTTGAGCTTCTTCTTGAGGCGCGGGCGTTGCTCGCTGTAAGCATCGACGAGCACTGCTCCGGCGCGTGCAAACGCAACCTTGAGAACAGGCAGCGACTCGACGCCGCGGTATTGATAGAGATTGGGCGCGCCGGTCACGACACGCTGCGACGCATCGCCGCCAAAGTCGACATCGACCAGCACCAGGCGGTCGGCGTCGGGATGCGGCAACACAGCAACCACCTGCCCGACCGTGATCGTCTCCGGGTCCCACCAGTCGCCGACCTGATGGATGGCGTCGACCGCCAGCCCAGCTAACGTCAGCCGTTCAGCCAGCGCGTCGACCGGCAATGTGAGATCGACATATTCCTTCAGCCAAGACAAAGGCGCTAACATGAGCAGAAAGCTCCTCAATGCTTATTTTTTGAGGTATGAATGGTGAATGGTGAATTGTGAATTGTGAAATAGCCAGCATGGAGGCGCCAACTTCGCAATTCACCGTTCATTGTTCACAATTTACAATTTACTTTTTGCAACTAATTCTTCGTACACCAGATCGACCGCCAACGCACGCCATTGTCCCCAGCCGCGGCGATCGCCGATCAGATTGCGCAGCTCGGCGCTTACGTCGAGCAGCTGGCTGGGCAGAACAGTGCGGAAGGCGGAAATCTCGTCATCGCGCACGCACTTCGGCTCCATAAAATCGGTGCGGAGGTGAAAGACGTAGCTAACGAAGTGGGCGCGCTCTTCGTAGTAATGAAATTCGTAGGCAATTACACCCAGGAAACGCTCGATGGACACCGGCAGATTCGTCTCCTCCGCCACCTCGCGCAGCATCGCCTCCTCGACCGACTCCTCCCATCCGACGCCTCCGGAAAGAATACGGTAGATGTGCGCCGGATAGTGCGCCTTGGCGTGAAGCAAAATGCGCCCGACAGGATCGGAGATCGCAAAGACGACCTCAGCGCGGCGGTCGCTGTCGGTGCGCCAGCGATAGCGGCGAATGTATTCGTCGGCGAGGATGATGTGGTTGCGTCGCGCTGGCTCTCCATAGCGGGTGGAAAGCTCTCGAATCTCTTCTTCCGAAATCATCGGACGGCGAACACGAGTGCTCGGTGCGGACGAAGAAACCATTGTTTGCATCATACTCCTCTACTGGGCGGCAGTCCGCGGCTAAACAGTTACCTGCATGCAGCAACCTGTTCGACCGCCTCTGCATAGGTGGATTGGATATCTTCGGATTTAGCAACCATCATGCGCAGGTCTTGCAACAAGCCATCGCCAATGCCGTAAATCACGCCGTGCACCGCCAGTGATTGGCCCCGCGCCCATGCGTCTTGGACGACCGTAGTCTGACAGACGTTACGCACCTGCTCGATGACATTTAGTTCGCACAGCCGATCAAAGCGAGCGTGGTCGTCATCCAGGCTTGTCAGCAAAGCGGCATGTTTCTTTGCAACGTCTTGAATGTGTCGCAGCCAATTGTCGATCAGCCCAAGCTTGCTGTTGTGCAATGCCGCGTTGACGCCGCCACATCCATAGTGCCCACAGACGATAATATGCTTGACACGCAGCACATCGACTGCAAACTGCATGACCGACAGACAATTCAGGTCAGTGTAGACAACGACATTCGCTACATTGCGGTGCACAAAAATCTCGCCGGGCATCATGCCGGTGATCTGCGTGGCGGGCACGCGGCTGTCCGAACAGCCGATCCACAGATACTCTGGCGTCTGCTGCTGCTTGAGCCGGGTAAAGAAATCCGGGTCGTGCGCCGTGACCTGCGCCACCCACTCCCGGTTTCGTTCAAATAGATTTTGAATCATGCCCATGTGAATCTGTTCCTGGTAATGCACCGATCGCTATATGAAGCATTCATGCCGTCGTGTTGCGTGACAAGTGTTGCGTGATTTAGCGCCTGGCAGCATACGCACCCCCGTCACGCAACATTGTTACACAACAAAAAACGTTCCTGGAGATCAGCGCTGTCTGCGCTGTAAAATCACGGCGACAACGCCGCCAGCAACCAACAACCCGACCGTCAACAACGAGATGATTCCACCGATGGTGCGCGGCGGCGTGTCTTCGTAGACAAGCAGAAGATAGCCACTGCCTGGCGGAACATCGACCGTCATCCGCCCCAGCGTCCCCTCCTCCTCGGGGACAATTGGAATCTGTTGTATTCGTTGGCCGTGCTCACCATCGAGCAGATAGGCATTCCAGCCTGGATAGTAGAAATGGTTAAAGATGATCGTCGCCGGCGTCTGACGACCATTGTAATAAAATATCTCCTCGCTGATTGTACTGTGCGCGACCGAACTGGCGCCAAATGTCTCATAGTCAAAAATCGAATAATCGAGTTTGGTGTCCACCGGCTCGACCGGCCCACCTGCCTGATCCTGGTTAATGTAATAGTCCGCCATCGGGCTCCACGTCGGAATCTCCTTAACCCATGCCGTGCTGCCGGTCATCTCGTCGGCGGATTGCTGGAAGCGCATCAAGCCAGCCAGACTCACCGGCCCCTCGGCGGGTTCGCGGATTTCAACGCGCAGATACGGGTAGCTGGCCAGGATCAGCGTCGCCGCCAGCGCCAGCAACGGCAGCGACAACCGTTGCGTCTCCGGGACGATCGAGGGATGGCCCACGAGTGCAGCAAGCATGCTGCCGCACAATGTTGCAATCACCAGCCATCGCCACGGGAACTGTGCGCTCTGTAAAAGGCCGCCGAGCAGCGGCGTCTCCCACAGCGCCGCCGCCGACACACTGGCGACAAAGATTGCAGTCAGCGCGCCCACGCCAAAGAAGCCGATCTCCCAACGTCCCTGTCCAAGCAGCCGCCAGGTGAACAGCACTCCGAGCACCGCCAGCACAGCGATCGCCGCACCGATCTGAAAGCTGATCGTGTCGTCGGGGCCGACGATGCTGGCGCCAAAACCCCACACCGGACTGAAGAACTGATGCCACTCGACAAAATGGCCGCGGTAGGCGTAGCGTCCATCGAACCATTGGTCGACGCGCACGTATTGGCGCTCGGTGAACGCTGGCAACCAGAAGACCGCACTCAACCCCAATCCTGCCAATCCACCCAACAAAGGGGGAATGCACTTCCTGATCCACGCACGAACCCTCGCCCCTCGTCCTTCGCCCTTCGCCTCTTTGTACATCACCGTCAGCAGCAGCACATAACCAGCCAGCAGCGGCGTAAAGAGCACAATCACCAGATTGCTCGTCAGCATCAACCCGGCGTAGCTGATTGCCAGCCCCGCCACCCATCGATACGCCGGGCGCACGACCGACTGCCGCGCCGTCCACAGCACCAACGGCAGCCAGACAAACGCCATGCTCTCCGCCAGGTTAGCGCGCACATACAAATTGAGCAGGTGATAGGGTGCGTAGGTGTATGCCAGCGCCGCCAACAGCGCCGCCGGTCGTCCCAGCCACGAACGCACGAACGCGTACATTGCGCCAGCGCTGGCGACGATGCTGATCACAAAGACCGCTTTGACCGCATCTGTGAAGCTGAATCCTAGAAAATGGTGAAAGAGCTCACCCAGAAAATGGCTGAACGGGCCGTAGATGTTGAAGAAGGGGTAGCCGTAGCCAAAGGCGAAATCAGGGCTCCAGCGCGGCCACCAGACGCCGTCTTGCACCAGTCGATCGTACTCGAAGAGAAAATAGACATGATGGCGAGCATCGTTGGCGCCCCAAAAATAGCCGGGCAGCAAGAAGGGCGCCACGGCAAAGATGGTGAGGCCGAGCGCAAGCCAGAAAAAGCCGTCGCGCCACAGCGGCGGGTGTGCTTCGCGCATCTCACTGCGCTGCGTTTCGGTGCAACTTAACGCATCGATCCTCACCTCGCCAGTTCTCAACAACTCATTTGCCATAGAACACCAGTTTGTCATCGCCGTCGGCGAGCAGCAGACGCGAGCCGTTGCGCCAGTCGTAGTAGCCAAAGTAGTAGAGCAACGGTCGGCTCGGCGGCGCGGTGGACAAATCGAGCGTATAGGCAGCAGTCAACACCTGACCTACTCGCCAACTTGTCGCCGGCTGCGCTTCACCCAATGGCGGTACGTCCAACTGCGCAACGATCTGCTCGGCCTCATCGTCGATTGTCAACGCATGGAAGAAGACATTGTAGTCCACCTCCAGAGAACGCAGCGGCTGCCACGTCACCTCCAACTGCGCCGACGAGGATGCAGCATCCTCGCTCAAATGCGCACTGAGAACCAGAATCTGGTTGTCGCCAAAGAGTGCAACCGGGCGCACTGCGGGGCGCACCTGGGTGTAGTCTGGCGTTGTCGCACCGAGGCTGGCAAGCACAACCAGCGTCATCAGCGCGATCCAGTAACCCGCCTCCGCCATCTCTTCAAAAAGCACTGGCAGCAGAGCCAGCGGGGTTACCAACAACGGCGCAATCACCAACAGCATCTGCCACGGATAGGTGAGCAGCGAATCGCCGCGCGTCAATCGCCACAGCGGCTCGCTTGCGCTCAGCGAGAGCAAAACGGCGACTGCTACGCCGCTGACGCTGAACCAGAGCAGGCGGCGCAACAATGGCGGGATGTTCGCCGTGCGCGTTGTTACGCCCCATACGGCGAAAACACCTGCAATCAACGCCGCCAGCCCGATCTGAAATGGATAGCGTTCGAGCACGCCACCGTTGCTCCACAACGCGCCGGCGCCCAAATCGACGAGCGCGTAGAGTTGCGCAAAATTAGCGGTGAACAGCGTAGGCGGCAGCGACGAAGTTCCCCACAGCGGAATCAAGGCGGCCAACCCGGCTGCGGCGCTGATAGCTGCGATCAGTGCAGCCAATACATTTCGCTCCACAATCAGCGCATAGAGAATCAGCATAATGGTGAGCATCAATGCCAACCCGGCCTGAATCCGCCACATCCATAACACACTCAGGATGGCGATCGCCGCGCCGACGAGCGAGCGACGGTCAGCGTAGCTTGCCAGCCCAGCCAACGCCAGCGGCGTCAACCCCAACACCATGGCGTCGCTGACGCTGCCGCGCACATAAACCGTCCCCAAAAAGATCGGCAACAGCATGTACGCCAGCCCGGCCAGTCCCGCGCCACGGTCGCCGACGCGGTCAGCCAGCCAGGCATAAACGCCGCTGCCGCCGAGAATGAATGCCAGAATAAAGGTGATGCGAATCGCAAGAGTGGGTTCAGCGCCGAGACGTAAGAACGGCTGTGCGAGCAGGTATGCACCGCTGCCCGTTCCGCGCCAGAGATCGGGTGCAGCGGCGACCGTCGCCAGCGCCGTCGGCGTCACACTCTGGTAGACCGGTGCGAAACCTTCCCAGCCTTGCCAATAACCGGGATAGAGAGCGGGCGCCCATGCAAAGAGACCCAGCAACAGCACAGCCCAGAAGCCGACCCGCGTCGGCATAGATGCTTCCCGATTCATGGGGCGGATTATAGCATGGAGGTTCAAGAAGGGCTGAAAGCGGCGGGTGAAAAGTGGAAGTCAGCGCTGACGAATCTTCTTACTCTCCATGCTGGCGTGGATATCGAGGTAACGGAGCCAGCCGCGCGCGGTGAGCGATCCAAAATCGTTGTGCGGCGCCGTCACATCGTCGCCGATGCGAGCGGCTTTCAGTTGATCGACCAACGTCAGTGTGTCAGTGCGCGTCTTGCGGAAAAAGGCGCGCTGCTCATCAAGCGAGAAATCCGTGCCAGGACGATAACTATCGTACTCGTCCACAATCGGCGGCTCGCCCAATAGAATGCGCAGCCGGCGCTGCCCCCATCGCTCGATGCCAGAGATGTGACGCAGCATCTTGCTTGCCTGCACCGGGTCTTTTGCCGAGGCTGCACGTGCGTCGATGGCTGCGCCGTTTGCCGCCAACGCCTCTTTCCATTCGTCATAGCTCTTGGCGCGGCCCGGTCGCTCGATGAACAAGCTGGCAGCTGCACCCATGATTGACTCTTTCAGTTTCACTATTCACCACTCCTCACCGCTCATCGGCGTCGTCGTGCGTGCGGCCGTCGATCAACACCCCACCGCCTTCGGCGCCACCTGGTTCCTTGTCCAGCGCAGCCTGAAGTCGGTCGAGCCGCCGGATGTAGGCTTCCAATCGCTCCAACTCGGCGACAAGCAGGCCATAGCGGTTGGCGGGATGTTTGAGCAGCCGCGCCACGTCAAGCGAGACGATGCGCGCCAACTCGGTGGCGTTGTGGAAATCGATCCATGGCAACGGCGATAGTCTCTGAAACTCCTGCGCAGCAGGCGTCGGCCTGGGGCTGCACCGTAACGGCAGAATCGATCGCTCCAGCCGCCACGCCGTCGCCCATTCCAGCCCCGCCGGCGCCGTGATGTCGTTGCCCAGCAGAAAATAGACGCGATCACAATTGGCGATGCGTTCGAAGATTTCCTCATAGGTAGGCAGGAGCGGCGGCGTGCGGCGAATCTCGATGGCAAGTTGGACGGGAATTTCGGCAATTGCTTTGCCGATGACGCCGCGCTCTGCCTCCAGATCACGCGTGGCGCCAACAAAGATGCGTAGGGTCTCGGCCATAATGATGATTATGCCACCAACGGAAATGAAACGGCAAAGTTTGCGCCCTGACCCAGTGTGCTTTCGACGACAATGCGTCCCTGGTTTTGCTCAACCAACTGCTTGACAATCGCCAACCCCAGTCCAGCACCGCTGCCCATATAGGGCTGCTTCCAGGTCAAGCCATAGTCTTTGAAATTGAGTTGAAGGTTTGCGTGTCGTAACAACGGCGGGTTCAGCTCAAGTAATCTCCAATAGTGGCGCGCCTAGAACCTCCAGGCGCGGTTGAATCCCAAGACCAGGCGCCGTAGAAGCAGCCATCCGTCCATTGACCCGCTGCGGTGCGCCCTCCGCCGTACTGACCGTAACATAGCTGTTAAAGTCCGTTGCCGTAAAGAGGAACTCAGTTGGGGTGCTGTGAGCCAAATGAGCAATGGCGGCGGTCGTGATGTCACCACCCCAGCTATCTTCGATGGTCATACCAATGCCCAGCGCAACGCAAAGGTCGCGCGCCTGGCGCGCCTTGCTCAGACCACCAAATTTGCTGATCTTGATGTTGACCACATCCATAGCCAGGTCGGCGCGCCCACGCAACAACATGTCGATCCCGTCGATGACTTCATCGAGGACGAAGGGATGATCGGTAGCCCGGCGGATGGCCAGACACTCTTCGTAGCTCAAACAGGGCTGTTCGATGTAAACATCTACGTCACGCACAGCGCGCACAACGCGCAATGCCTCATGCATAAGCCAGCCGGTGTTGGCATCGGCAACGAGTTTGTCGCCCGGCTGTAATTCGGCTGCAACTGCGTGAATGCGCGCAATATCGATGTTTGGGTCGCCCCCAACCTTGAGTTGGAAGCGGCGATAGCCTTCGGCGCGATAGCCAGCCACGCGGCCAGCCATCGCTTCTGGCGCCTCCTGCGAAATTGCCCGATAGAGCACGAAATCATCGCCGTAACGACCGCCGAGCAACGTACAAACCGGTTGGCCGCTCACCTGGCCCAAGATATCCCAACAGGCCATGTCAATCCCCGACTTGACATAGGGGTGCCCCTTCAACACCGCATCCATCCAACGGTTCAGTTTATCCAGTTGCAACGGGTCAACGCCGATCAAGTGGGGCGCCAGCTCTTTGAGACCGGCGCGACAACCTGTCGCATAGGCGGGCAGATAGAACGGCCCCAGCGGACAAACTTCGCCATAGCCGACCACCCCTTCATCTGTCTCGATACGCACCACCGTGCTGTCAAAGACCGAGACCGATTTGCCGCCGGACCAATTGTAACTGCCTTCATGGAGCGGCAAATCCACTTGATAGACTGAGATTTTGCGGATTTTCATAGTTTGTTTTGCCTCCGGTAAGTAGGTTAAGCGGTGACGAGCGGTGGACGGGTGGCGATAGCTTGGCGAATGATGCGTAGGACACGGTCTCGTTCCTCACCGACCAGCGGCAAACGGGGCGCCCGCACCATCTCGGAGCCAAGTCCGCATTCGGCTTCGGCAAGCTTGATGTACTGTACCAATTTGGTATGCGTATCGAGGTGCAGGAGGGGCATGTACCACCGATAAATCTGGAGGGCTTCTGCATAGTCGCCGCGCGTGGCTAACTCCCATAATCGGCGATTCTCGTGCGGGAAGGCGTTGACCAGACCTGCAACCCATCCCACTGCGCCAACGACGATGCTCTCCAAAATCAGATCGTCAACGCCGCAGAAGATGACATAGCGATCCCCACAGGCGTTCTTGATATCGGTGATGCGTCGAACGTTCTCGGAAGACTCCTTGATCGCCACCAGCGTCGGTTCGTCGGCCAACTCAGCAAACATAGCTGGCGTTATATCGACGCCATAGGCGACAGGGTTGTTATAGCACATGATGGGAAGGTTGGTGGCTTGAGCAACAGTCCGATAGTGCGTCATCGTCTCTCGCGCGTCTGCCTTGTACACCATGGCTGGCAAGAGCATGAGACCATCCACCCCGATCTTGCCAGCGTCTTCAGCAAAGCGACAGGCCAGGGCGGTAGAGCATTCGGCGACCCCGGTCAACACAGGAACACGACCGTTGACCTGTTCAACCGTGGCGCGTAGCACCGCCAACTTCTCGTCGTAGGTCAGTGAGCAATTTTCACCTACAGTCCCTAACATGACCAGGCCATGAATCCCGGCCTCGATCATCATCTCATTGTGTTGCAGCGTGCTTGCCAGGTCGAGCGACTGATCGGCGTGAAAATGGGTTGTCGCCGCTGGAAACACCCCTTGCCAGTTGATTTGCATGGCTGGTTTCGCTTTCTTGAATACAGAGGCTACGAAAGGAATTGATGAACGGTATAAGAATCAGAGATCATGGAAAAAGACGGTTGACAAGGGTGTACACCCCATCCGCGCCCGCGTTCAAGTGGGCGCGAATCCGCCCATCGCCCGCAGGTGCCACCTCAACGCCGCCATGGCGCAAGACATAGTCTGGGCCGGCAGCGATCACCACTTCACCGTCGACGCGGGGAGTCAGGCAGGCGCGAGTCAGCTTACCGTCTTCCCACCAGGCGTCCACCACTACATTGCCGCGCGCCACCAAACCGCGGAAGCTGCCTGTTTGCCAGCTCGTCGGCAGGGCGGGCAAGATGACGATCTCGCCATCGTGACTTTGCAGTAGCATTTCGATGACTGCTTGAACCACACCCAGGTTGCCGTCAATCTGCATGGGCTTGGCGTCTTCCATCAGCTTGGGCGCGTGGCGGATGTTGCAACAACTGAACAAATTGGGTTGGCCGGAATCACGCGCCATGCTGCCGATCAGGTCGCGGGCAGCGTTGCCATCGCCCAGCCGCGCCATCAGGCCGGCTGCCCAGGCGCGGCTCCAACCGGTGTTGGCTCCGCCATTGCCGATGCGCTTTTCGATGCTTTTGCGCACGGCTGTGAACAGTTCAGGGTGGCGGGCCGTGATGGCGTTGTATGGATAGGCGCCGATGACATGCGACTGGTGACGGTGGTTCGGCTCGGCCTCTTCCACTTCGACGCCCCATTCCAGAATGGCGCCGTCTGCGCCGAGGCGAGGCGGGGCGATGCGAGCAGCAGCCGCTCTGATCTCCGTCTCAAACCCATCGGGAATCTCCACGTCCGTCCGACCGGTAGCGCGCAAGACATCCATCGCCTCCAGGCAATCCTGAATGAGCAAGGGGATCATCTCGGCATCCATTGCAGACATGCGACAAAAAGAGACTCGCTCGCCCGTGGCGGTGAAGTAACTATTCTCGGGCGATGAGGTTACGCCCATGACAAGATAGCCGTCTTCATCCTGCTCCATGAAATCCAGTACGAAAAGCAATGCATCGCGCAGGATGGGCCAGGCGCGCGCCAAAAAGTCAATATCCAGGGTGTAACGGTAATGTTCCCACATGTCAACGGCGATCCACACTCCGCCGAGGAACCAGTAGGAACAGTGTGCGCCGGCGTCCTGCACGGCGGTGTCCGCCCAGATGTCGGTATTGTTGTGCAGCACGAAGCCTCGACAGCCGTACATCTTGCGCGCCGTCGCCAGGCCGTTCTGACGGACGCGCTCGGCGAGTTGGTAATACGGCTCGAAACAGGTGGAGAGGTTGGCCGAATCGGCGGGCCAGTAGGCCATCTGAAGGTTGATGTTTGTGGTGAATTTGCCGTCCCAGATGGAGAGTAGGTCACGACACCAGATGCCCTGGAGGTTGGCAGGAAGGGCGCAGCGGCGGCTGGAAGCAAGCAGAATGTAACGACCAAAAGCAAAGAGCAGCAAAGTCAGGGAATCGTTCAGTTCTTGCCAGGTGAGCGACTCGTCCACCAGCGTAATGTCATCACGCTCGAAGGCATGGAAGACGCGGTTCATCGCCAGCGGCGCACGGACTGCCTTGGTGCTTTCCAACTCAATGGATACATTGCTATACAACCCGCTCCATTCGGCGATGTGGTCGCGCAGGCAATCTTCAAAACCCTTTTCCAGTGCGGCCTGGCAACGCGCCACACAGGTCGCTTCGATGTGGTCATCCTCAAAATCTGTGCCGGCGGCGATGAACAACACCGCTTCGCTGGCGTTCTCATAAACCAACTTATCGCCAATTGTGAGAGGCTGGCTGCTTCCAGCGCCAAACAGCGCGCCGCGGAAGCGCAGCCCGCTTTCACCGCCGCAGGAGCCGCGCATGACCAGCCCATGCGGAGTGTAACGCACGGTCTCGTCCATGTGGGTGCCGTAGCTAAAGTTGCCGACGCGCTCACCGCGCTCGATATTGGCGGAAAAGTGAAGGACGGGCTGGGAGGCGCGCAGCCTGACGGCAATCACGGCGTCCGGCTGGCTGGCAAAGGCTTCGAGGGTGTAGGTCACATCGGCGATACGGTAGCGCTCGGTCACGACAGCGGTGTTGAAGTCCAACATACGTTGATAGTCTTCGACAGTTCCTTCATGGAAAAAGTCCAACACGACCATGCCCAGGGTGGAATAATGCCGCTGGCTCTCAGGGACGCCAGTCAGAGCCAGCACCGCCAACCGCTGCGCCTCGCGGATGCGGCCCGCCCGCATCATCTGGCGGACCTGGCCGATGTAGCGGAAGGCGTCTGGGTTATTGCGGTCACGCGGGCCGCCATACCAGACTGTCTCCTCGTTGAGCAGCAGGTGCTTTTCTGGCAAGCCGCCCGTAACGATGGCGCCCAGCCGTCCATTCCCGATAGGTAATCCTTCGTCAAAACGCAGTGAGGGCTGATCGAATAAGAGTTGCAGATTCATCATTGCCTCAGTTCAGGATGCCATCACAGCTTCGATCTCTTCGATGGTTGCGGGGATGGCGGCGGAGAGGTTCTCACAGCCGGCGGCGGTGACGCACACATTGTCTTCGATGCGCAGGCCAATGCCCCACTCGCGCACGTAGATGCCGGCGTCCACGGTAAAGACCATGTTTTCAGCCATCGGTTCTTCATAGCCGCCTACGTCGTGGACATCTAGCCCGACGTGATGGGTCACACCATGCCAGACATAGCTGCCAATGTCAGCGAAATCATCCAGGATTCCGAGCGCCTTCAATCCAGCAAACGCGACCTCACGGCAGACACGATTTGGCATGCTGAAGGGAACACCAGGACGCACCTGCGCCATGACGGCGCGGTTGGCTTCGTAAGCCACGCGGTAGATGTCTGCCTGGCGTTGGCTGAAGCGGCCATTGGCAGGAAAGACACGCGAGATATCGGTGCAGTATTCGTCATACGCCGCACCGACGTCGGTGAGAATCAGCTCGCCCTCCGCCACCTGGCCCATGAGCGAGGAATAGTGCAGGTAGAAGATGCGCTCGCCAGAGGCAATGATGGATGGGAAGGCGGTGCGGCGCTGACCGTGGGCAGCTAGTTCGTGATGAAATTCAGCTTCCAGTTCATACTCCATCTTGCCAGGTCGCGCCATGCGCATCAGGCGGGCAATGCCGGCGGCGGTGATGGTCATGCCCTGGCGGATGGCTTCGATCTCACCGTGGCTCTTGATCTTGCGCAAAGTGCACACCAATGGGTAACTGTTGCGGATAGCAACATGCGGATGGCGAGTAGAAATCCGTGCAGCGAACTGGCGTTCCAGGTCGAACGCGCGCTCTGGCGCCAGGGCGTCGAAGCACAGCCACAGAGTCGCGGCTGGACGCAAAGCCAGCAGCCCATCCAACACCCGTTCGAGCATGTCAAAGTTTTCAATTTGCGTGACGCCGCTCATCTCGACTAACTCATCCCAGGTGGTACGCCTGCCTGTCCACATTTCGCGAGCAGGATCGGGCATGAGCGCAAACAGGGTTGCTTGCAGATCGCCATTACGACGATGCAGTAACAGTGCGGTTCGTTCTTGCTGGATGCCGGTCAGGTAGAGAAAGTTGCGGTTGGTGAAGAAGGGATAGTTTTCATCGGCGGTTTTGCGCACGCTTTCACCGCTGAAGAACAGCATCAGGTCTCCATCTGCCAGGTTCTCTGCCAGTTTACACCGGTTGTCCACATAGAAGTCTTTATCCATGATCGTATCCAAGTTCAAGTTTTTTTGCCCGGCATGACTGGCGCACAACCAGCTCGCAAGGTAAAACTATCCGCTTTTCGGGCACTGGACGATTGTCAATCAAGGACAAGATCATCTCAGCTGCCACCTGGCCGATCTGGTGAGTTGGTTGGCGCACTACGGTTATCGGCGGGCAGGAGACCGCCGCCCAGGGATGATCATCGAAGGCCACGATGCCCAGATCGTGCGGGCTTTTCACGTCATGTGCGTTCATCTCAAGGAGCGCACCCAGCGCCAGGAGGTTGTTGTTGATAAAGAGCGCTTCAGGACGCTGTGGCAGGCTGAGGAGGGTGCGCATTGCTTCGCGCCCCCCTTCAATACTCAAGTGTGAACGGATGATCCATTCAGGGGTGAGCGGCAAACCGGCATCCTGAAGCGCCTGGCAATAACCATCTAGCCGCTCGCGCATGGTGGAAAGGCGTTCGAGTCCCGCCAGGATCCCAATCCTAGTGTAGCCACACTCAATCAAGTGCCGGGTTCCGGCATATGCCCCGGCGCGGTTATCAACGCTGACATAATAGCCGTCCAGGTTCTCAAAGGCGCGATCCACAAACACGACGGGAGTGTGCTGGATTTCAGCTTTGGAAAGCTCGACCCATGGCTGGCTGGTGGCGGCGGCAATGATGCCATCCACACGTTGGTTCAGCAGCAGGTCGAGGTAGTGAGCCTCATATTCAAGCGTCTCATTGGTGTTGCAGATGATCAAGGCGTAGTTCTTGGGGCGCAAGACCTCTTCGATGCTAAGTAGCAGCTCACCAAAGAAAAAGTTGGAGGAATCGGAGATGACGATCCCGACAATGCCGGTGCGCCTGGTAATCAGGCTACGTGCGGCGGCGCTGGGTCGGTAATGCAGTTCGCGGATGGCGTCCATCACCTTCTGGCGCGTGGTTTCTTCGACAAAGCGGGAAGCATTGATCACGTGAGACACGGTAGTCTTGGAGACGCCAGCCCGTTCAGCCACATCCTTGATGGTTGCTTGTTTCAAAGTGTGATTCTCCTGGGGATGAAAAGTATCGCTTGCAATAACATGCTTCCTGCCAAAGTTTTCATAGAGTGCTTGCGGCCGCCCAGGATACAGACCAGACGACCGCAAGCCGTGAATTGAGGATATTTACTTGGAAATCACTGCCCTGGCGATGTACAAAGTATCGGCGGTGGAGATGAACCAGTTTGTAACGTAATCCTGCATCATCAGCGCACCGGACGGTACGGAGACCGGCACAATTGGACTTTCTTCGATGAGAATGTGCTCAGCTTGCACCATCAGGTCCAATGCTTCGGCTTCGTCAGTAGCCACGCGCGCTTTGGCGATCAGATCATCGTACTCTGGGTTGGCCCAGCCGGTGGCGTTGTCATAGGCGGTGGAGGTGAACAGCTCCAGAAAGGTCATGGGGTGGGTGTAATCGCCGCCCCAGCCGCCAAAGGCGATGTCGTACTTGCCTTCAACCATCATGGGAAAGTTGAGCTTGGCGTCAACCGGCTTGATCTCTGTCTTGATGCCCAGGTTGGTCAGCAGCATCTGCTGGACTATCTCGGCATTCTTGACCATGTTGTCAGCGCAGTGCAGATGATAAACCGGCAGCCCGACGCCATCCGGGTAACCGGCTTCAGCAAGCAGCGCCCGCGCTGCTTCGACCTGGGCAGTGGGCGCCAGGCCATTATCACCGGAGACTGTGCGGAAATCTTTGCCGTCCAAGATCAGGCCACTGGGAACAGAACCGAGGGCAGGCTGGGCGGTGATATTGCCCAAACCGTCCAGGTAGCCCTTGCGGTCGAAAGCCAGGCTGATAGCCCGGCGCACCAGAGGATTGGACAGACCTTCCGACCGGGTGTTCAAACGCAGGAAAGAGAAGCGCAGTTGATCGTACGTGTGAAGGCGGCTGTCGCTGGCGAGGATGTTGACCAGCTCGGCGGTGGGCACTCCGGCAATGCCGTCAACCTCACCAGCAACGAAGGCGGAGTAGGCTGTGTTGGCATCGGGGATAAACGAGAACTTGACCTGATCGATGGTAACGTTATCAGCGTCCCAGTAGTAGGGATTCTTTTCGGCGGTGATATACGAGCCGATTTTATACTCCGTCAGCTTGAATGGACCGTTCGAGATGGCGGTTTCTGCTTTGAGGGGCCACTGCTCGGGATCGGCTTCGACGATATCCTGACGCACCGGCAGCCACACGCCGGCAAGTAACGCCTGTAAGAAGTAGGCTGCCGGCATATTCAGTTTGACATACAGCGTCTTTTCATCGAGCGCCCTGACCCCCACTTCCTCCGCTTCCACTTCGCCCTGAGCATACGCTGAGCTATTGTGGATGAACATTTCAACGAACCAACTGTAGGTGGAGGCTGTTTCGGGTTGGAGGGCGCGCAGCCAGGCGTACTCGAAATCCTTGGCGGTCAGGTCTTTGCCATCGGACCACTTCAGACCATCCCGCAGGTGGAAGGTGTACTCGGCGCCGTCCGGGCTGACATCCCAACTCGTGGCAGCGCCAGGGACGACGTTTCCGGTTTCGTCCACCGTTACAAGACCTTCATACAGGGTTGCGTAGATGGTGGATTGGACGCTACCCTGTGAGATCGTCGGGTCGATGCCCGGCGGTTCATCCAAAAAGACGTAGTGGAAGGTGACCGGCGCAGACGCCGCAGCAGGCTCTGTCGCCTGCGCCGTGATGGATTCAGCTTGCGTCGATGACGGTTGGCTCGGCCCGTCTACAGTAGTGGGCGGCGGCGTACAGCCGGCAACCAAGACCAGTGTCATCATCAAGGCAACGATACTCATGAACAACTTTTTCATCTGAAGATCTCCTTAGGAAAATTCGCGCCGATTGAGACAGGATCGTTACTTCGTTGTGAGTTATTTCTTCTCTTCTCAGTTCTTGCCGGAGTGAAGGCAGCCCCAGCGTGTTTGCCCCCTTTCTGTGATAACGATTCATCCTTGCTGCCTGACCACGATGTGGCGCCTGTAACTCCCCAACTACTGACCTCCAGGTTAGCTGCTCATCTTCCCGGAAGCTCCGGAGCTTCCGGGAAGATTGTGAGCGACATGACGTGACAATCTAGAACTCAATAAAACAGGTGGCAGGCAACATAGTGACTCGGCGAGATCTCTTTCAGCTCCGGGCTTACTTCCTTGCACTTTTCCATGACGAAACGGCAACGAGTATGGAAGCGACAGCCCGACGGTGGGTTCAACGGGCTGGGAATCTCGCCCTCGATGGGAACCTCATTCTTTTCACGCGCCGCGCGAGGGTCGGCGATCGGGATGGACTTCATCAATCCGATGGTATACGGGTGCTGCGGAGCACGGTACAACATGTGACTGGGCGCCACTTCCACCAACTGTCCCATGTACATCACTCCCATACGCCGGGAGATGTATTTGACCATGGCCAGGTCGTGGGCAATAAACAGGTAGGTGAGTCCCAGCTGCTCTTGAATCTCCTGGAGCATATTCACCACCTGGGCCTGGATGGAGACGTCCAACGCGGAGATGGGCTCATCGCAGATGATGAAGTCTGGCTGGGTGATGATGGCGCGGGCGATGCCGATGCGTTGCCGCTGCCCGCCAGAGAATTCGTGCGGGTATTTGCTCATGTGGGCAGGGTCCAAGCCAACCATTTTGAGGGAATGAGCCACGCGTGCTTCGACCTCTGAGCGCGGCAATGAGGTGGTCGCAGTCAATGGCTCCGATACAATGCGGGCGACGGTCATACGCGGGTCGAGTGAGGCATAGGGGTCTTGAAAAATCATCTGAATCCGACGGCGGTACGGGCGCAGTGCTTTTTCTTTGAGGTGGGCGATCTCTACGCCGTCGAATAGAATTGAACCAGCGGTGGGCGTGTATAGGCGGATAATGGTGCGAGCAGCAGTAGATTTGCCGCAGCCAGATTCGCCCACCAGACCAAACGTTTCGCCTCGGTTGATGGAAAAAGAGATACCGTCCACCGCACGCACCAACGGTCTTTTCTTGATGATCCCGCCGCCGCCGAAATATTTCGTGAGGTTTTTCACTTCGAGAAAACTAACTGCGCTCATCGACCACCTCCACGACCGGGGTAGTCTGGATCCAACAACCAGCACATGCTGCGGTGGGTGGGGCTGAGCTGATAATAGGGTGGGCGATGTTGCTTGCAGATGCGCATGGCTTGATCGCAGCGTGCGTAGAAGGGGCAGCCTTGCGGCGGGTTGAGCAAATTGGGGGGCGACCCAGGGACGGAATACAGACGGTCGCCGCCCAACTGATTGATATTTGGAATGGATTTCCTTAATCCGATGGTGTACGGGTGGGCGGTTTCATAGAATATCTCATCCACCAACCCTTCCTCCATGATCATGCCGCCGTACATCACAATCACCCGCTCACAAGTTTCCGCCACGACGCCCAGGTCATGCGTAATCAGAATGATGCAAACGTTGGTGTCATTGCGCAGGCTACGAATCAGCTTCAAAATCTGGCTTTGGATAGTGACATCCAGCGCGGTCGTGGGTTCATCAGCGATGAGCAGCTTGGGGCCGGTGGCAATCGCGATAGCGAACATCACCCGTTGGCGCATGCCTCCCGACAATTCATAAGGATAAGCCTTCAGCTGGTTCTTTGCCTCAGGGATGCGCACCGATTCCAGCAACCTGACCGCCTGAGCGCGCGCTTGCTGATTGCTGATGCCTTTATTGAAGGCGCGGATGCGCTCAACAATTTGAACGCCTATCTGCATAGTAGGGTTGAGGCTGGTCATCGGCTCCTGAAAAACCATGCCAATGCCCTGGTTGCGCAGCTTGCGCAATTGCATATGGGACATTGCCAGTACGTTTTCTCCGTCAAAACGGACTTCGCCGCCGACGATCTTGCCTGATGCAGACAACAAGCGAGTAACGGACAGGAACGTCACCGACTTGCCGGAGCCGCTTTCACCGACAACGCCGACGATTTCGCCGCGATGCGCGCGAAAGGAGACATCCCTGACGGCCTGAACCTCACCGGAGAAAGTGAAGAACGAAGTATGCAGATGATTGACTTCCAGAAGTGGACTGCCAGGTATTTGCATCGCTTATGTCCTCAGACGCGGATCGAGCGCATCGCGCAGGCCATCGCCCAGAAAGTTGAAAGCAAACATAGTCACACTGATGGCAATACTGGGCAGCAAAATCTGGTAAGGGGATGAGCGGATGGCGCCGATGCCCTCGTTGCTCAAGATGCCCCAGGAAGGCATGGGAGGCATGACCCCCAAACCGATGAAGCTCATGAAGGCTTCGGTGGCGATAGCGCCAGGGATACTGAGCGTAGCAGAGACAAGGATGGGGCCGATGCTGTTGGGTAGCAGGTGGGTGAGGATGATTGTGAACGGCAATACGCCTGCCGTCCTGGCTGCCAGCACGAATTCCTGCTCCTTGAGCGACAGCACCTGCCCCCTGACTAACTGCGCCATACCCAGCCACGAGGTGAGGGCCATGGCGATCAAGATATTGAAAATCCCCTGCCCAAAATAGACCATGAGCAGGATGACGTAGATGACGCTGGGAACGGACATGAGGATTTCGACCAGGCGCATCATAAAAATATCGGTGTTGCCACCATAGTAACCGGAGACGCCACCGTAAATCACCCCAATCAACAGTGTGCACACGGTGACGACAAAAGCCACCAACAGCGAAATGCGCCCGCCGTACAACAACCGGGTGAGCATGTCACGCCCAATCGAGTCGGTGCCAAGCCGGTAATTCTGGTTCCAGATAGTCCTCTTGTACGGCAGCGGCTGGTGGTTCTCGTCTTCGAACTTGACTCCGTCGCTGAAGCGAAGATAGTAGGTTGTTTCGTTGTGTTCGAAGACGAAGACCCTATCCTTGAGTTGGGCTGATACAGGAGATAATTCTTCGCCGACAAAGCCGCTTTCATCTGCCAGGAAGACCTTGAGGTCTGGATGAATATAGAAGTGTGTTCCGTCCGCTGCGGTCTGAATCTCGATGCGGGGAGGCATATTGCGCAGGGAAAGCTGCTGGGCATCATAACTCTTGCCTGTCAAGAGCGGACCAAAGACGGATGCCAGCAGGATGAAGAGGATGACAAAGATCGAGGTCACCGCCAGCTTGTTCTGCCACAAGCGACGACGTACATCCTGCCAGTAGGTGACTGAGACATCGCTGGTGGTCTCAGCTTCCTTTTCTTCCGATCCCAACGGGGTCCAGTCTTTTGTAAGAGCGCTGGTTTGAAGCTGGCTGCTGATTTGGCTCATGCGTCCTGCTTTACACTATTGGTCATATAGCTTGATGCGTGGGTCAATCAACACGTAGATGATGTCGATGATAAACACTGCAATCAACATGACGGCGGAGGAAACAATGGTCAATGCCATCACGGCGGTATAGTCTCGATTGGTAATGGAGTAGACGAAGTAGCGTCCTAATCCAGGCACAGCGTAGATTTTTTCGATGACAAAAGTGCCGGTGAGCAGCGCGGCGAAGGTCATTCCCAGTGAGGTGACGACCGGGATGAGCGAGTTGCGCAACCCATGGACGAAGATGATGCGCGAGCGCGAGATGCCTTTTGATTCGGCGGTGCGCATGTAATCCTGGTGGAGCGTATCTAACATACTAGAGCGCGAGAGTCGGGCAATGCCGCAGATTGGGCCTACCGCCAGGCAGATTGAAGGGAGGATGTATCCCTGCCAGGTTTCGACGCCAAAAGTTGGCAGCCATCCCAACTGGACCGAGAAAAAGTATAGCAGAAAGGTTGCCAGCACAAACGAGGGTATGACTACGCCGATGGTAGAGATGATCATGGTGACGCGATCAGCCAGGCCGTTACGGTTGAGCGCCGCAACAATGCCCATCGGCACACCGAAGATAAGGATCAAGATAGTGCTGTACAATCCTAGCCTGGCGGAGGCTGGCCAGCCATCGGCGATCATCTCGTTGACAGTCTGGCCAAAGTAAACGTAGGAGGGGCCGAAATCAAGTCGAAGAATACCCTGCAGGTAATCAAAGTACTGCTCGTGCAGCGGCTTATCAAGATTGTACTTGGCTTTGAGCGCTTCTTCCACCCTGGGAGGCAGCACGCGGTCAAAGGAAAAGGGGCCGCCAGGGATAGCGCGCATCAGGAAAAAGGTGGCGGTGATGATGATGAACATAGTGATGAGCATCATCATAAAGCGCTTGAAAATATAAGTTAGCATGCGGCTACCTTCTCTCTTCACTCAAGCTGGCAGATTTGGCCAGCGCTCAAGCAGACACGGCTCCGCTCATCGCTCGCAAGAAAATAGGATATGCTTTTGATCCATCGCCTGTTGTGCCGCAACCGATTGCGCAATCGGTTGCGCAACGATTTAGGGCATTGTAGCAAATATAGGCGGGGGAGTCAATACACTTTAGTGAGTTCTCAACTTGAAATAACGTCCTCGTTCCGGGCAATTGCGGCTTGTGGCTGCCCGCTGGTATACAACAATCGCCAACCTACAGTAAACCTGCAATCCGAGAAAGGACATTTCCGATTGGGGTGGAAGTGGAATTCGTCGACCTGGCTTTCGATGGGTTAGGACATGCGTTGGCATTGGGCCGAATCGATGTCGCCATTGCCGCTATCTGCAGACGCCAGAACGCGCGCAACTGCTCGACTTCACCAACCCCTACTTTGCCGCCTTCGATGCCTACCTCACCCGCACAGGCTCGCCGCTCAAGGTGACGACGCCCGTGAGTTCCCTGGTCAACCCTTCCAAAAATCCTGACGCGTGCGGAACATCGGCGCGTGTACGTGGGATAGCAGCTACTTTTTTGCCTTTGCGCGCGGCAATGCCCCGGGCGCGACAATGGGCGGGACGCCGGTCAACGTGCGCAGCACAGTGGCGCCAGGCGCAATCTACGACGTCGCCGTCGATCTGATGGCGCCACTCCTTTCCGGCGTCTATCAAGGGCTGTGGGAATTGCGCTGTGGGAATTGCGCTGTGGGAATTGCACGGTGGCGCCATCGCCCTGGGTCATCCCATCGGCGCCTCGGGCGCGCGCATCCTGGTCAACTTGTCCATGCCCTGCACACGCACAACACGGACTGGCGACGCTCTGTCATGGCGTGGGTGGAGCGACGGCGGTGGCGGTGGAAGCGGTGTGACACGCGACCCGATTTCTCCATCACGGCAAGGGTGTTCCGCGCAACAGGTCGTAGCGCTTCAGCGCCCGCTCCATAAACAGACGACGAATGGCGTCATCGTCGATATGGGCGGCATTGTGCTGTAGCAGGGCAGTGGCCTGCTCGAAGAGCGCCTCGGCGCGTGGGTCGCCATTGGCTGCCAGCACGCGCTGGCAAACCCAGCAGGTGTAAAGCGGTTCATCGACGCCCACGCGTTGGTTTGCAGCCAGCACAGGCAGGATCGCTTCGACCTGTTCTAGCGCCAACGCCAGGTCGCCTTGCGCCAGTGCAATAGCAGCCAGGCCAGCGCGTGGCTCGGCGGCCATCGCCTCCTTGCCCGCCTCAATCAAGAGCGTCAGCGCTTGTCGATAGGCCTTGGCGGCAACTTCCCATTGTTGCAGACCAGCGCAGGCATGCCCCCGGTAGAGTTGAGCCTGCGCCTGACGAATCGGGTCATCGATGTTCTGGGCGATCTCCTCACTGCGGTCGGCAAGATACAGCGTCTGCTGTGCATTGTGCTGATAAAGAGCCAACAAAGCCTGCGCCAACAAACCATCCAACAACTCTCCCGCCAGGGACTCAACGGTGGTGATCGCCTGTTGAAAGTGTCCAAACCATGTGTGCGCCAGGTCGTACGCGCCCATCAGGGTGCAGAGACGGCCGAGCGCAGTCAGGCAGGCGATCTCATTGACGGCGTCGCCAACCTCGCGAAAGCGGGTCAACGCCTGCAATGTCAATGTGTAGGCCGGGCTATACTCGCCCAGCAGCCGATGGATTGCGCCCAGGTCGCGCAAGCTGATTGCCTGCAGCCAGCGATTGCCCACACTCTGCGCAAGCTGCAACACACGTTGACCCTCACTGCGGGCGCCGTTCAGATCACCTAGCGCCTGGGCAATATCCACCAGATCGGTCAGCGCAAAGGCTTCACCGTAAATCCTGTGCCAGCGGCGACATAGTGCGAGCCTCTGCGCAGCGTAGGAACGCGCGGCTACAAAATCCTGCAAGGGGCTGAGCGCAATCGAACAGAGCCAGCTATACGCGCGTATTTCGACTTCGGGCATCATCTCGTAAAAGCGCTTGCGGCTTTGATAACGTTGCGCCAGGTGAATTGCGCACGCCAACCGAAGCTGGGCCGCCTGATTTTGTCCTTTGCGGCGCAATGCCTGTCCCGCCACGAGGTGACCGAGCGTTTCGCCTTCCGCGCTCACTCCGCCCTCACCCAGTGCAATGGCTTCGAGCGCCTGGGCCAGCGCCTGTTCATGTTTGCTTAGGCTGATGAGCAAGGAGGCATGGATCGCCGATAGCTTGCTCAAGAGCGCCTGGCTGGACAACGACGTTTGTTCGTCGCCTGAATCCGGCGTGCGCATCGAACGGCGCACCCACTCGGCGGCCAGTCGAAAAACCTCAGCCCCTTCCGACCACAATCCGATAAAGGAGTAGAACTGCCATAGTGTAAACGCACTGGCATCCAGATCGCGCAGCGCCTGTTGGCGGACTGCCCACAGCCAGGCCTGACGAACGTTGTCGAGTTCACGCTGGATTTCCGCTGCTGCCTGTTGTGGTTCGTGGCGCGCCATGCGCTGTTCGCGCGCTGCAACATACGCCAGGTAAAAGTGGCTGTGTTGCGCTTCGACCGCGGCAAGCTCGGCAGCATCCAGTTGTTGCGCTGCAAATTGACGCACCAATTCGTGAAGGTCATAGCGCCCTTCATCGCCGACGGTCTCGTCCCAGTTCAAGAGCGACTTGTGCACTAGGCTTGTCAAGACCACCCACGATGCACCGGCCACGCTCTGCGCTGCGGCGGCCGTGAAGCCCCCACGAAAGACGGAAATCCCACACAGTGCGCGGCGCTCCTCCGGATTCAGCAGCTTCCACGACCACTCGAAGACTGCGCGGAGGCTGCGTTGACGTTCCGGGGCGTCCCGCCAATCAAAAGCCAGAAAGTCGGCCCTTTGCTCGATCTCGTTGGCGATTGTATGCAGCGGTAGCGCACCCACCCATGCCGCCGCCATCTCCAATGCCAGCGGCGCCCCATCCACCAGCCGGACGATCCGCACGACGTCGGCCACATTCGCCGGGCTGAGATGAAAGCTGGCGTAGACCCGCCGTGCGCATTGCACAAAGAGCTGAACGGACGACGCCTGGAGCGCCTCCGCCACCGTCTCGCCCGGCGCCGCATCCAATCCCTGCACCTGGTAGAGATGTTCGCTGCGGAGCGCAAGACGCGCGCGCGACGTTGCCAGGATCTGCACCCCAGGCGCGCGCTGCACGATTTCAGCGACCAAGCTGGCTCCCTCGAGCAGGTGTTCAAAGTTGTCCAGCACAAGCAACATCCGTTTGGTGTGCAACGCCTGAATCAACGCCTGGTCGGGGGCGCTGCCGCGCAACTCAAGACCAAGCGCAGTGGCAATGCTGGCGGGCATCGCCGCCACCTCGGTGAGCGGCGCCAACGCCACGAAGAAGACGCCATCGGCGTACTTGGAGCTTTGACCTTGCAAGTTTGGAGCAGACGCGAATTCATCCAACAAATGCAAACTTGCCTGGGCGACTGCGAGCGCCAGACGAGTTTTACCGATGCCCCCGGCGCCGACAAGCGTCAGGAGCCGAACGCCAGGTTCCTGCAGACGCGCAAGCAACTCGGCGACTTCACGGGCGCGTCCCACCAAAGGCGTCGCATCCGCCAGCAGATTGTGCAGCGGATGAATTGGGATGTGTGGTTTGGGGGCTGCATCTTGCCCCTGATCGGGTGAGACTGATGATTTGGTGCTCTTGTCAAACTTGCCCGCGCGAATCTGCGCTGCCAGGGTGATGGTCTCGGCGTCCGGCTCGACGCCGACTTCGTCGCACAACAGGCGGCGGCACGTTTCATATTGCGCCAGCGCTCGGCTGGCATAGCCACTGCGGGCAAACAGGCGCATGATCTGTCGATGGGTTTCTTCGCGATAGGGGTCGAGCGCCAGTTGGCGTTGAGCATAGTGCAGCGCCCGCTTGAGATCGTCTTGCGCTTCGTACGCGGTGGCCAGGTGGTGAAGCGCCTGCAGCCCCAGATGGTTCAGCGTCTCACGGTGCAGCAGCAACCACTCCTCGAACTCCGGTGTATCATCCAGCCCAAAACCGGCAAGCAATTCACCGCCATACAGATCGACGGCCTCGGCAAGGCGCGCCAGACAGACGTTACAGCGGTGCAGATCAGCATGTGGATGGACTTCACATTCGGCTACCAGGTGCTGGAAACGCAGCACATCCACCTGGGCGGCGGCAGCGTGAAAGGTAACCGTCGAACGCGTGATGGCAAAAAGCGTGTCGGCAAGGCCAGGGGCAGCAACATCAATCGTACGGCGCAAGCGGTGCAGGGTGAGCCGCAAGTTCGCAAGTGCAGTCTCGTGGTCATTCTCAGGCCAGAAGAGAGCTGCCAGCCGCTCGCGACGTTGTGGACGCGTTGCTTCTAGCGCCAGATAGGCCAACAACACTCGCACTTTGTCGGTGCGAAAGCCGGTAATTACGCCCGATGCGGTGGCGACTTCGAACGTGCCCAAAAAGGTTAGTGATAGAAGACCCATAGTGTGGGCAAGTCAATCGCGAAACAAAGAACAGCATCATGCCTGGCGGCGCCGATAACGATGAAAACATCGCCAACCTTCCCGGAAGCCTAGGGCTTCCGGGAAAGTGAGCAGACCACTACTTTGAACAGTATTGTACTGTGCAGCACTCAGTCGTCGGAAATCAGTTTCTTTACCTTGATTGCTAGTCGGCGTTAGTTAGGGCAAGAGCAACGATCGCAGCATGGACTTTGATAGAGAAGCCTGGATTGGTGCGAGCATAGATACGCTCTATAGCCATCTTGTCGAGTTGGCTGTTGACCGTTTCAATGGTGTGGCGATAGTCACGGAGATCAAAATCGTCCCACCAGTCAAGCGGCTGCATGTTCGCCCGGACTTGTGCGACAAGACGGACGCCGGATTCTGTCAGAATGGCCGCCGCTGCGGATGCACTGATATAGGCTTTGTCCCCCAGGATCTTGGCGCCTGCGGGCAAAACATCCGCCAACTCATGCACAGGCGTCAGATCGTACAACGACGCTGGCAAAAGCGTGAAGCGCACCGGCTCGCCAGCCAGCGTGCAGACCAAGTGCAAACGCCAACCGAAGAACTTCTCATCTTTGGCGGCACAATAGCCGCAGTAAATGCGTCCGCGCACCTTGCGGCAGCGCCAAGCGCACACGCGTCGACGGACGGGGACAGGCATCGAGTCAATCACATACGTTTCTCCTGTTGCAAAGAGTTCGCCCAATGTCTCTGCCACCAGCAGCAGCCAGTCGCCCAGTGTATGCAGGCGACGATTGAAGCGGGATGGGCTCAACGCCCCCGACAAGTAACCGCACTCTTGCATCACACACAGCGCACATTCATGGTGATTCTGAAAGTACTTGGCCGCCACAATGGCGACAGTCAACACTTCTGCGTCGCTCGCTTGCGCAAGCGGGTGAGTCCGATGTCCCAACGCCGTCATCAAATCATCAATGACGACAAATGCGGTTACAATCCACGTGGCGTTCATGGTGCTCTCCTTTGGACGGTTGTTTGGTAACTCCAGTATAGTGGACCCACAGACTGCCCCTTACATTTTCCAGGAGATTCATCTGCTGACGCAGGTGACACAGGCCGCCTTGTCGCTGGATGTACGCGTTGTTCTCCAGGGTGACGTCATCACTCCGGATGACGCAATTGATGGCATCATTGCGTTCTATCGAATCACCCAGAACAACCCGATGCAGATCCACCCAACCCCTCTTTACGCAGCATGGTTGCTGAATAATGACACGGCGTCAACACAGTGAACATGTGGCAACTGGTTGCCGATGGCGTTCGCCCTGACTGGAGTCGCGTTGCACCAGTGACGCCCACACCAACGCCTACACCGCCGCCAAACTCCACGTCGACTGCAAAGATTTACCTGCCTTCCGTGAATCGATGAAGTAAGCCCTCATGTAGTGGATTGTCGATGCTTATTCTGAAAATAGCCTTTGACGCCGAGGCGCGCAGAGGAACAGCGAGACTGTGCGGCGCGCTGTTCCTCTGTGTTTTTTTGTGGCGTGATTGGGGTTTGGCGTCGATGCAGGCGACTGGCAATATGCGCTGGCGCCTACGCTCCTGCCTGGCGTGAGGAGGCGCCAAACAGCAGGGGCGTTATGTGCGATAGTCGCCGTTGATGCGTACGTAGTCGTAGCTGAGATCGGATGTCCACACGGTGGCGGCGCCGTCGCCCAATCCCAACTCCACGCGCACATCGATCTCCGGCTGGGCGAAGATAGCGGTCGCCGCCGCTTCGCTGTAAGCCAACGGCACGCCGCCCGCTACGAGTTGCAGCTCGCCGGCGCGCGTGGTTGCGTCAGCCCCGCCGTCGATGAAGAGATCGCAGCGCGCCGGATCGACCTGCACGCCGGCGCGTCCGACTGCCGCCAGGATGCGCCCCCAGTTGGCGTCGCCGCCAAAAAACGCAGTCTTGACGAGCGGGCTGGTGGCGATGGTGTTGGCGGCCTGATGCGCCTCGGCATCGGTGGCGGCGCTACGCACGCGCACGGTGACGAAGCGCGTCGCCCCCTCGCCGTCGCGCACGATCGCCTGCGCCAGCTCGGTGCAGAGGTCGGTCAGGGCGGCGCTGAACACTGTGTACGCCGAACTGCCGGCGTCGACGATCTCTTCGTTGTCCGCCAGGCTGTTGGCGAGCAGGAGCACCGTGTCGTTGGTGCTGGTGTCGCCATCTATGCTGATGCGGTTGAAGCTGACATTCACTGCAGTGGTCAGCGCCTGTTGGAGCAGCGGCTGTG
This sequence comes from uncultured Caldilinea sp., assembly GCA_937981885.1. Classification (GTDB taxonomy): domain Bacteria; phylum Chloroflexota; class Anaerolineae; order Caldilineales; family Caldilineaceae; genus Caldilinea. Next base: position 2,902 of record CALJMI010000024.1, on the reverse strand, counting down.
CGATGAACGCGTCGGTGGCGATGACCGCGAGCATCGTCGCCATGTTGGGGTGGATCATGCCGGCGCCTTTGGCGATGCCGGTGATCGTAGCTGTCGCGTCGCCCAGGGCAACCTGCCGCGTCGCCAGTTTCGGACGCGTGTCGGTGGTCATGATCGCGGCGGCGGCGGCGGGCCAGCCGTCGGGCGCCAACGCTTCGACGACTTTGGGAATCCCTGCCAGCAGTTTCTCCATTGGCAACTGCACGCCGATCACGCCGGTGCTCATCACGAAGACAGAGTGTTCGTGCGCGCCCAGATGCAGCGCGGTCTGCTCAGCGGTGATCCGGGCGTTGGCGTTCCCCTCCGGGCCGGTGCAGGCATTGGCGCAGCCGGCGTTGACCAGCACGGCATGGATCGCTTCCGGGTTGAACGCCAGCAACTGCCGGTCATAGAGCACCGGCGCGGCGGGAAAGAGGTTGCGCGTAAAGACGCCCGCCGCCCGACACGGCACACGGCTCGCCACCAACGCCAGGTCCGGTGCGCCGCTCTTCTTGATCCCCGCCGCCACTGCGCCAGCGTCGAAGCCTTTGACGATGTAGGTCATGCGTTTCTCCTTATGGAGAGATTGGAGATTGGAGATTGGAGATTGCGCGTATCGAGACGTAATCTCCAATCTCCAATCTCCCATTCTCCAGTCTCTAGTCTCGCTTGAAATCCTCGTAATCGACTTCCTCGAACTCCGACACGCCGCGGCCCTGCAGACGCAGCATGGCGGCGACCTTCATCGGCAAGCCGAAAAGCTTGATGAAGCCTTCGGCGTCCGCCTGGTTGTAGACATCGTCCTGGTCGAAGGTGACGTAATCCTCGCGGTAGAGGCTGAAGGGACTCTTGCGCCCGGCCAGAATGACGTTGCCTTTGTAGAGCTTGAAGCGCACCGTGCCGGTGATGTTTTGCTCGGTGTAGTTGACGAACTGCGTCAGCGCCTCGCGCAGCGGCGTGAACCACTGCCCGTTGTAGACCAGCTCGGCGAACTTCAGCCCGACCATCTGCTTGAAGTGCAGCGTCTCCTTGTCCAGACAGAGCTGCTCTAGCGCCGCGTGCCCTTTGTAGAGCAGCGTGCCGCCGGGCGTTTCATAGACGCCGTGGCTTTTCATGCCCACCAGCCGGTTCTCCACGATGTCGACGCGCCCGATGCCGTGGCGTGCACCGATCTCATTGAGCGTCTGCACGATGCCGACCGGCCCGTGCGCCACGCCGTTAACGCGCTCCGGCACGCCCTTGCGGAAATAGATTTCGACATATTCCGGCTCATCCGGCGCGTCGGTCGGGTCGGTCGTCCACTCGAACATGTCCTTGGGCGGTTCGTTCCACGGGTCTTCGAGGGGGCCGCCTTCATTGCTCAGATGCCACAAATTTTTGTCCTGGCTGTAGATGCGCTCCATCGTCGCCTTGACCGGCACGTTGTGCTCGGCGGCGTAATCCAGTGCGTCGCGACGGCCGCGGATCGTCCACTCGCGCCACGGCGCGATGATGCGCAGCTTCGGGTTGAGCGCCATCACCGTCAGCTCGAAGCGCACTTGGTCGTTGCCCTTGCCGGTGGCGCCGTGGGCGACGGCGTCGGCGCCCTCCAGTTCGGCGATCTCAACGAGCTTCTTGGCGATCAGCGGGCGCGCAAAGGAAGTGCCGAGCAGATATTCGCGCTCGTAGATGGCGCCAGCTTGCATCGTCGGGAAGACGTAGTCGGTGAGGAATTCCAGCCGCAGATCCTCGATGTAGACCTTGCTGGCGCCAGATGCCAGCGCCTTTTCTTCGAGACCGACCAGCTCATCGGCCTGACCCAGGTTGGCGCAGAAGGCGATGACCTCGCACTTGTAGTTGTTCTTCAGCCACGGCACGATGATGCTCGTGTCCAGCCCGCCCGAATAGGCAAGGACGCACTTTTTGACCGGTGGTTTGGTGGTTTTTGTGGACATCTCGACAGACCCTTTCGTGAAAGTGAAAAAATGGCTCCAAACAAAAAACGCCACCCGGATTTCCGGTGTGGCGTGCGGATGCGGTGACACAGTCTGCGCTCAGGCGACATTGCCGGCGCCGCCCAGTGGCGGTCGCCTCAATTCGCAGATGCTTGTCCGCACCCGGCGGACATCCTCCTCAAGCGCAGCAGATTGGTCATGAGACATAGTATAGCGGATGGAGATTGGAGAGTGGAAATTGGAGATTGGGCTATCGCAACATCGATCAAGTTTTCTACGGCGACAGCGCGATTGCGTTGGAACCGGTGGACGACGGTTACGGCGTGATCAACGGTTACCACCGGCTGGCGGTGGCGAAGGAACTGGGGTGGACAATGATCTCGGTATGGGTGGTGCGATGATTAGCGCCTACTGGCAGGCACAAAAGCGACATTCAGCCCCATGACCTGAAGTATGGACAGTAAGGTGGCAATGGTCGGGTTACCATCATTGGAAAGGGTGCGGTACATCGTCTGCCGGTTGAGGTGTGCGCTCTCGGCAACGGCGCCGATGCCGCCATGCGCTTCGGCTACAGCACGCAGGGCGAGCATGAGTTGTTCGATAGAGCCATCTTCTGCCGCCGCAGAGAGATAGGCCGCCGCCAGTTCTGGGTCGCGCAGTTCATTTTGCAGAAAATCGTCGTAGCTCTTAGAGAGTAGTTCACTGTTTGTTGCGTTCATTTTGCGTAAACTCCTGCCAGTAACGCCTGGCTGCGGCAATGTCACGTTTTTGACTACTTTTATCGCCGCCGCACAATAAAAGGATGACATCTGCGCCGTGCACACCAAAATACACCCGGAACCCTGGCCAAAGTGGATTCTCAACTCGAAGACGCCGTCACCCACCGGTTCGCAATCGCCGAAGTTACCAAGTCGCAGCCTGTCGAGACGACTGAAGATGCGCGCTTTCGT